>NZ_ARZY01000002.1 GCF_000568405.1 Catenovulum agarivorans DS-2 | reverse complement strand
CGAATATGCCTTAAGCCATATTGTTGATAACTACCTCTATTGTCAGCTTTGTCGCGAATATGAACACCAACATAGAGCCATTGTTTACCCAAGTTTTAATGATTTGTGAGCAAGAGAATTTAATTGGTCATAACATGTTTGCCATTGATGGCTGTAAAATGCCATCCAACGCCAGCAAAGAATGGAGCGGCACGCACCAAGAGCTCAAACAAAAAGCCGAACGACTAAAGCAAGCGAGTAAAAGTGGGCAAAAAATACCATATATATAAAAATCAATAATTAATATTGGTTTGGTAACAAACGTTAAAATTTACCTAGTTTTAAATCCAACAAACAGTAAAACAAGCATGCTCCTAATTTACCGAGCATAATTGGCTTGGTTCAAAAAAGGTCTTAAGTCTGATGTGCACCTAGGTATCTCTTGCGATATATATTTTGGGTGAAATGCACATATAATTTCTTGCTGTTTACGATAGTCTTCATGCTCAGTTGTGATGGTGTAAAAGTCGCGGGTATGCGCATGAGACACCAGTACAAACCTACCGTCCAATGGTCCAAAAACATTCGCTTTTATTGGTCCCTTGTATTGTTGAAGCAATTGCTTCAACTTTGGTTTAATATAAGCAGTCAATTTCAAAAGCTCACCTGAATCGAATCGGCGAATATGCAAATAGACATATGTACTGGTGCCTTTGCCTGTAGGGTCACGGTAGTACACTAACTCGCCCTTCACGGTATTCACAACCTTCATATCTTCATCTAATTGATAACCAGCATAAATCCAAATGCTTGAAACTAATAAAAACACTGGGCTGATTATTAATAAAACAGCTTGCCAACCGGTTAATTTCTTTTCTATTTTTTTAAATATCATTGTTGCCTCTCAACACTATAAATGGGAATGCAGCATCTATATTGAATAAACAAGTAAGTTTAACTGAATCACCAACACCACAAACATAATATGTTTGAATTTATCACACATAAAAGCCAAACAACTCAAACAAGCTGATGGTCATTAACAAAATCTGAGAGGATGTATCGGAGGGAGAAGAGTTCAGCTTACTTATAAAGTTTAATTGTCACTGCATTGATATTGAATGCCACCAACTGATTGCACAACATGGGGTAAAATTTGAGTAGATTTAAAGCGTTTTTGTAGGCCTTTAACCGAGCTAAATGCAATGGCCATTACTGTTGAGCTTGCTAACAACACTAACAACTCATGCCAATTAAATAGTTGTGCAACCATCAGGGTTAACATAAAACTAATAAGCGGCAAGCCGTATAATAGCCAAGATGCAGCCAATAGGTTGTGTTCTGGGATGGCAACTGTCACTTCTTGACCTACTTCAACATGCTCAACGCATTCAACCAGAACTCTATTGGTTTTTTTTGCCATCATGCTTGCCAACACCCCTGTGCCACAGTTTTTGTTGTGTTGGCATGTGCCGCAGGTTGTTTTAACTTGGCTTTCAACCCATATAAGTTGTTGGTTGTAGCGCTGTGCAACTACGGCTTTTTCATACATCATGCTGTGAGTTACTCTTTCCAACTAATCGCATTAACAACTCGCTGTGCTGTTTCTGCTGGTATTTTACCTATAACCGTCACTTCGGCTTGTTGAATTTGTTGAGTTAAATAACTATTAGCGCCTGAATTAAACGCCACTGGCTTAACTGTTTCACCAGATTCCATTTGTCTTAAATAAATTGAAAACCACACAACCCCATCAGACAACATTACATAGTCAACCAATTCTTTATTGGTGCCATACAAATAATGTCGGTCAACTTTAACTGGCTCAAATCCAGGTGGTACCCAGCCAATTTGCCAATTCATATTTTGCATTGGCGCACTGTTTTTAATCATCACAGCTTCGGGTAAATCTGCTTTATCGACCTCAGTGATGATTTCACTTGGCTCACTAAATACTTGCACGTTTGATACCTGCAACTGCTCTAGCGCTTCGCCATTTTCAGAAACAATCGCTGATTTTAACAATAAGCCAGTGTCTTCGTGCAACCATAACCAATAATTATACCTATGGTTATCTTTAGCTATAATGCGAACTAACCTCGCCGGTAATCCTGCCACTCGGCTTTTACCGACTAAGTGAAAGTCATAACTCAGCGATATTTGCTCGATATTTGCCCTTACCAATTCAGGAATTGGCCCATCGGTAATGGTATCTTTAATACTGTATGCGGGCTGCTCTGGCTGCAAGTAGGTAATCACTTGGTTTTTACGGATCAGTTGTTGGCCTGGGCCATTAAGCGCAGTTAAGATTTCTAATTCATTGTCGCCAACCGTGCCATGAAACCAGCGCCAAGGGTCTGCCTTATTGCCATTTACGACCACAAATGAAATTTCGTAGTTAAGGGTTTGTGAGCTTTCTTGCATTCGCAATAGCCATTCGTGCGCGTCATCCGTATTGGCTTTTAAACCAAAATGGACTAACAGTAGACCAAAAATACTCGCCCTAAAAAAAACAAACCACCAAGCCGAAAGGTTTTGGTGGCTGCTAGAGCGCGTATTTGCGCTCTGGTATGGCTGAGTATTCGTCAAGTTATTGAGTAGTTTCAGACGAATCACCTTTGTGTTGCTCTAATTGGGTTTTAGTCGGCTTTGCGGCCATAGGTTCATGCTGGCGTGTTTTCAGTTGCTGCGCATGATCCATAATATAAGCGTTAATACGTTGCCTTTGTTGCATTGCATCATATGAGCTCACTGACTGTACACTTTGCACTTGCTGCATGCTCACTGGATCTAACGAACCACCAATTGGAAATGTTTGTAATACGGGTTGCGGTACTTCAACCGATGTATTGTTTTGCTCAATTTGGAATCCAACAACAAGCGCAGCCGCAAACGATGCTGCTAAGCCGTATTGTAGCGCGGGTTTAAACAACTGCACAACTTTACTTGAAGTGGTCGATTTACTTTTAGCCGCTTGTTCTGCTTGATTGGCAGTTTGTCTAGCGTTTGGAGCCAGTACAACAGGTTCTTTGTCGATAGCCTGCATTACACTATCTGCAATACCTAGGTTAAGTTGACTGGGCAACTCATTACGCATGGCATCACCTATCATATGATAACGACCAAAACATTCTGCTAACTTAGGATCTTGCTTCATTTTGTCGATAACTTGTGGGTTATCTTGCTGTCCATCAACGAAAGCCGAAATGTTTTCTTTACTTTTTGAACTCATAGTCACTTCACTTTTCCAACTAGAATCTATCTTGCTAAAAGAGGCTGTAAATTTGTATCTATCGCTTCACGAGCTCTAAAAATCCGTGAGCGAACTGTCCCTACTGGACACTCCATTACATCTGCAATTTCTTCATAACTCAATCCATCTATCTCTCGTAAGGTGATAGCTGTTTTTAAGTCGTCAGGTAAACCATCAATGGTTTTAAAAACAACTTGTTTAACTTGATCTGACATCATCAACTGCTCTGGCGAGCTGTTCACTCGAAGTGCATCTGCACTATCGATAAATTCTGCATCAGCTACATCTATATCATTCACAGCCACTTTTCGAGCTTGCGAAGCAATATAGTTTTTAGCACTGTTAACGGCAATTCGATAAAGCCAAGTATAAAAAGCACTTTCACCTCTAAAACCTGGAATGGCTCTGTAGGCTTTAATAAAAGCTTCTTGTGCTACATCAGCAATATCGCCCGGGTGCTTAACATAACGCGATACCAAGCTAGTCACCTTATGTTGATACTTTTGCACCAACAAGTTGAATGCTTGCTTATCACCGCGCTGTACACGTTCAACCAATTGTTGGTCGGTAACTTCCGGCTTCATAATATGTGCCTGTACTCCTGCTTTACTTCACTAATTATTTTTGCGAATCGTTTATTTTCGCTAGTATGTGTTGATAGACACTATAAACTAGAAAAAGTTCTAAAAAATTTTTTTAAGGTTACAATCTACCTAGAATATACGGATTGTGAAATATAAACATGACTAATCAAACTCCGCTTGAGCATAAATGTGACGTGCTAGTCATCGGCGCCGGTGCCGCTGGCTTAACTTTGGCGTTACGTTTAGCGTCAACTGCAAATGTTATTGTACTTAGTAAGTCAAAACTAAAAGAAGGTTCAACTTATTATGCCCAAGGTGGCATCGCAGCTGTATTTGATAAAAACGACAGCATTGAATCGCATGTGCAAGATACCCTAGTTGCAGGTGCTGGTTTATGCGATGAACCCGCTGTGCGCTTTACCGCCGAAAATGCGCGGCGCAGCCTAGAAACGTTAATTTCTTATGGTGTTCCGTTTGATACTGTGACAACAGCAGATGGCCATGAAAAATACCATCTTACTCGCGAAGGGGGCCACAGTCACCGACGAATTTTGCACGCAGCCGATGCAACAGGTAAGGCGGTGCAGAAAACCTTAATTCGCACCGCACAAATGCACCAAAACATCCGCATATTCGAAAGTTACAACGCTGTTGATTTAATTACCGACAAAAAAATAAAACAAACAGGTAAGAAAGTTTATGGTGCTTATGTTTGGAACCGCACCAGCGAGCGAGTTGAAGTTATTAAAGCAGCCAAAGTTGTGTTGGCAACAGGTGGTGCGAGTAAAGTATATCAATATACCTCTAACCCAGATATTGCCAGCGGTGATGGCATTGCAATGGCTTGGCGTGCGGGCTGCCGCGTTGCCAATATGGAGTTTAACCAATTCCATCCAACCTGCTTGTATCACCCTGATGCAAAAAACTTTTTGTTGACTGAAGCGCTGCGTGGTGAAGGGGCTTACTTGCGCCGCCCAGATGGCAGCCGTTTTATGCCTGAATTTGACGACCGAGCAGAGCTTGCACCGCGCGATATTGTCGCACGGGCAATTGACTACGAGATGAAACGTTTAGGCGCTGATTGCATGTACCTAGACATCAGCCATAAACCAAAAGACTTTATCAAACAGCATTTCCCAAATATTTACAAAAAATGCAAAAAATTTGGTCTTAACATCAGTAAACATCCCATTCCGGTTGTACCTGCCGCGCACTACACTTGTGGTGGCGTAATGACAGATTTAAATGGTCAAACCGATATCGAAAATTTATATGCCGTTGGTGAAGTTGCCTACACTGGCTTGCACGGTGCAAATCGTATGGCAAGTAACTCTTTGTTAGAGTGTTTAGTTTTTGCCGAAGCCGCAGCAAAACAGATAATAAACAGTGGTTTTGATATTTCCCATTATCCTGTTATTCCAAGTTGGGATGAAAGCCAAGTGTGTGATAGTGATGAAGAAGTTGTGATTCAACATAACTGGCACGAACTGCGCTTGTTGATGTGGGATTACGTTGGCATTGTTCGAACAAATAAGCGATTAGAACGCGCGATCCGCCGTATTGAACTGTTGCAGCAAGAAGTAAAAGATTATTACGCAAACTTCCGAGTCAGTAATAATTTGTTGGAGTTGCGAAATTTACTTGATGTTGCCGAATTAATTGTTCGCTGTGCAATGCAACGGGATGAAAGTCGTGGTTTGCACTACAACTTAGATTATCCAAACAGCAAGGAAGAAGCTAAGCCAACCATTCTATCACCGCAATAATCGCCTAAACCTTGATGCATCTTTGCTTGTTAACATGCTGATATGTAACAGCCAAAGATGCTCTGCCCCACTTGAGCTTGTAAGCTTTAAGCAAAACCAACCAAGAAAGTTATCCATAATCAAATTGGGCGTGTAGGCTATTTGTTGATACAAAATTTTGCCTGATTGTGTGATTAAAAAAGATTTAGGGATATTTTTATAAACCCACCGATACAACAATATCGCCAGCACGACACAGCTGCAGAATACGATAATTTTTGCGGCTGTTGTTAAGTTGAATAAGCTGTAGTTCAGCAAGGTGAAGTAGCCAGCAGAAATGGCAAAAACAGGCAGGATAATCACCCGATTCGGCGTCAGCGAAATTTGATGTTGCACAGAAGTCCTTTTCTTTAACGTTCAATCTATTGTTAGACGAGTGCGCCATTTAGTTTATGGATTTTTTTGACCATTGCGGCTAATTCAGCGTCTTCACACTTTTCATGCCCCATAAACCAAGCATATAACTCAGGGTCATCCCCCTCCAACAAACGTTGAAAGATGAGTTGTTCCGATTCCGGTAAATTCGCATAGTGATTGTCCATAAACGGCATAAAAATAACGTCTAATTCTAACATTCCGCGGCGGCATGCCCACCGAGTTCTCGCTTCACTTTGCATAATGGCTGTTGCCTCAATAATAAATTTTATCAATTTGTTTGAGTATACTTGGCTTATTCTCGTTCAGCCAGTGGCTATACTATTAAAGTGGCGAATTAAAGGTATAAACAGGCTAAACTAAAGATCGCCAACTTGAATTTTGCTACAATGGCGCCATATAGGTTACAGTTTCAATTTTAATTAATCATCCGTGGATTTTCTGCATGTCGACAACGACTTACCAATTAAACGACTGGTCTGCTATTCAAATTAGCGGAGAAGACAAATACACATATTTAAACAGCCAATTAACAGCTGATTTAACCAGTTTAGCAGCAAACCAAGCTTGTTTTGCCTGCCATTGTGATGCAAAAGGTAAAGTTTGGGCATTAAGCTACATCATCCCCTTTAAAGATAATTTGTTGTTATTTCAACATAAATCAACCATTGAAAAATCACTCGCTGAACTTAAAAAGTTCGGTGTTTTTGCAAAAATTGAATTTTCACAATGTGATTTCGATTTTTCTTTCCAACGCACTGAAACAGAATCAGCATTACATCAAGTTATCGATTCAGCGCAAACAAGTGTGCAAATGTCGCCAAACATTCGACTGTTTGTGAGCAGCGCCTCACAAAGTGATGATGCCGCTTTTGTTGCAGCTTTGTCTGATAACTTAATACCATTTATTACTCAACAACACCAAGGCGAATTCGTACCGCAAGCAATTAACGCTCATGCATTGAATGCTATCAGTTTTAAAAAAGGCTGTTACATGGGCCAAGAAACGGTTGCTCGCATGCGCTATCGTGGTGGTAATAAACGTGGTTGTTTCGCCATTGCAAGTGAGCAAACACTGCAAATCGGTGAAACAATTGAAGTACAGCTTGGTGAAAATTGGCGTCGAGCTGGTGAAATAATCCAATCAACCGCCGATAACTCATCCGGCCAATGCCAAGGCATTGCAGTTTTGGCATTAGATTCAGATATACAAGCAAATTATAGAGTAAAAGATGATAGTCAACGTCAGGTTCAACTGTCCGCTCAACCCTACTCTCTTGAATACGAGGAAACAAAATGAAAATAGCAGAAAATACAGTTGTAGCCATGCACTATTCAGTTAAAAGTGCTAAAGACGGTCAATTAATTGATACCTCAAAAAACGGAGAGCCACTTGCGTTTTTATACGGCCGTGGTTTTTTAATTAAAGGTTTAGAGCAACAATTAGCAGATAAAGAAGCGGGTGCAGCATTTAACTGTAAAATTGAAGCCGCTGATGCATACGGCGAATACCATGATGCACTTGCACAAAAATTGCCAATCGATGTATTTGATCACATTGAAGAAATTCATGAAGGTATGCACTTACGTGCAGATACAGACCAAGGCCAACAATCTGTGATCATCACCAAGATTGAAGATGATTTTGTCACAGTAGATGGCAACCATCCTTTGGCTGGTGTAGCGCTTGAATTTGATGTTGAAGTTATCGAAGTTCGTGCGGCAACTGACGAAGAATTAGAGCATGGCCATGTACATAAAGCGGACAGCTGTTGTAGTGGCGATAAATCAGATTCAGACGGTGGTAGCTGCTGCGGCTAATCCATCTTAATGAACTCATTATGAGTTTGATTGGTAGTTTAAATAGATTTTAAGCTACCAAATTCCTTCCACTTCGAAATAACGATATTTATGTCTACCAATAAACAAATTGTGTTAGCGACAGGCAATCCAGGAAAAGTTGCTGAATTTAATCAAATGTTTAGCAAGTTCGGGTTAACATTCACCGCACAAAAAGAATTTAATGTACCCGAAGCTGAAGAAACGGGTTTAACTTTTATTGAAAATGCGATTTTAAAAGCGCGTAATGCAGCTAAACATACAGGTTTACCTGCAATTGCTGATGACTCGGGCATTGAAGTTGATTATTTACAGGGCGCTCCAGGTATTTATTCTGCGCGCTATGCAGGGGCAAATGCTTCAGATAAAGACAACTTAGAAAAGCTATTAAGCGCATTAGAAGGTGTTCCTCAAGCACAAAGAACTGCACGTTTTCAGTGTGTGTTGGTGTATTTACGCCATGAAAAT
Source organism: Catenovulum agarivorans DS-2 (assembly GCF_000568405.1). Taxonomy (GTDB): domain Bacteria; phylum Pseudomonadota; class Gammaproteobacteria; order Enterobacterales; family Alteromonadaceae; genus Catenovulum; species Catenovulum agarivorans_A. The sequence goes on along the minus strand of NZ_ARZY01000002.1, from coordinate 196,236 downwards.
GACCCAACGCCAATTGTTTGCCAAGGCAGCTGGCAAGGTATAATCACGCAGCAAGCCAGTGGTGAAAATGGTTTTGGTTACGATCCAATATTTTATGTTCCCGAGCGCAATTGCACTTCAGCTGAACTAGATAAACAAGACAAAAATAAAATAAGCCACAGAGCACAAGCTCTAGCACAACTTGTGCAAAAATTGGAGCAGTTGGTTTAATGCAACTGCCACCACTTAGCTTGTACATTCATATACCTTGGTGTATTCAAAAGTGTCCGTATTGCGATTTTAATTCGCATACGCTCAAAACAAAAATTGATGAGCAGTCGTACATTAAAGCTTTGCTCAATGATTTAGACAGCCAGCTGAAGTATGTGCAAAATCGCTCACTAAGCAGTATTTTTTTCGGCGGTGGCACACCGAGCATTATGAGCGCAGAAGCTATCGCGCAAATATTGCAAGGCGTCCAATCGAAAATTCAGCTCGCTAAAGATTGCGAAATCACATTAGAAGCCAACCCAGGCACATTAGACAATCAAAAATTTATCGGGTTTAAGCAAGCTGGCGTGAATAGATTTTCTATTGGCGTGCAAAGCTTTCAAGCTGATAAACTGCAGCAGCTGGGGCGCATTCATAATCCAGCGCAGGCTATTGAAGCTGCGAAACTGGCTAGCCGCATTGGCCTAAAGAGTTTTAACTTAGACTTAATGCATGGCTTGCCAAACCAATCGGTTGAAAATGCACTCTATGACTTAGAGCAAGCTATTGCGTGTGATCCACAGCATATCTCTTGGTACCAACTCACGATCGAACCCAATACTCTGTTTGCGTCTAAACCACCAACTTTACCCGATGACGATGTATTGTGGGATATTCAACAACAAGGACAGGCACTGCTGGCGCAACACGGTTACACTCAATACGAGATTAGTGCCTATGCCAAAGATGGCTATCAAAGCAAACACAATTTAAATTATTGGCGATTTGGTGATTATCTCGCAATTGGCTGTGGTGCTCATGCAAAAATCTCCTTGCCAGAACACAACAAAATACTCAGATTTGAGAAGATCAAGCACCCAAGTGGCTATATCAGCGCAATTGATTACACCTACAAACAAAGATTTGTTGACAGAGATGAGCGAATATTTGAATATTTTATGAATCGTTTTCGCTTATTTGAAGCCTGCCCAAAAAAAGAGTTTGCTGACTACACGGGCCTTGAACTAACAGAGCTGTCAAATATTTTTGCGCGGGCCAAACAATTACACTTAATCGACGAGAGCCAACACCATTGGACAGTCAGTGCAAAAGGACATAGGTATTTAAATGAACTACTTGAATTATTTATCGACGACGAATAAATATTGTTTTATATCATTGTTATGCCTGTTATTAAGTGCATGTCAGTTGACTGATAAAAGTAGCAAGACGGCTGATACCAAGCAAACAAATGTTAAGGTTGAAGACGTCGTAAAACAGTATATGACGGCATATGCACTGCACGAAGACTTCGAATACTTTTTAAGCTTTTATGCCGAAAATGCCACTGTGGAAGATGTTGTGCGAGGCAAAAAGGCACGGGGCAAAACACAAATCCGACAGCTTTTTAACTGGGATGATCCCAAGTTATCATTGGGGTCGTCAGTCAGTGCGGTTGTGGTTGAAGACATCCATGTATTCGAAAACACGGCGGTTGTCAGTGGTTACTTTATGCCATTTAACTACGATGGGTTGAAGTTTGGCCCTTGGAGAATGAGTATGCACCTAACTTTCAATCAAGATGGTAAAATACACAAACAAGTTGACTGGATAAATTACACGCCAAAAGTGCTATTTAGCAGTGATGCCGATTCAAACTTAGATATCAAAATTCCTAATTACTTGATCAAATAACCACTGCGTTAACCATTTATTTTTTTTGGTTATTTTTATGCGCCCAAATTAATTGAATAACCAATACTGCAATTAACACGGTGATAATTGTCAGCACTGTTACAGAGCCATTTGCAACACCAATTAACGGTAAAACAAACGCAACCAACAATGGCAGCAAAGCAACACTGATAACTATCAACCAAGCAAGTGGAGACATTTTCGCATGCCTTTGACCTTTGTTTTTGTCTTCACTTACCATAGGACCCTCCACGGCTACAATACGAGTAGCGAGCTCGTTCTCCTTCATTTATACCTCTAATTGTATCTTAAAATTACCACTTTGGGCACTATTGCGTCACTTTACGGACTAAGCGAACAAAGTTAAAATTATTTTTCTGTTTTTGTGCATTCGATCCCTCTTTAAAATGCACCGTCCAAACTAAATTGTCTGCCCCGTTATTAAATACAGGCGTGCTGCTCCAATAAACTTCATTTTTCATCGATGGAAACAATGCCGTTTGTGTCGCAGGCTCAGCACAGCTTCGCTCAATAATTTGCATCAATTCTTTAATGTTGGGTAAACGCCAGTCGTCGTATCCTGCTATGCTAACTTGTTCTGAAGCTTGTAATGCTTGTTGCCAATCTAAACTCTTAGCAACACCATCGCAGCGCGCCCCGCTCGCTTGCCACGTTTCACCATAGTTACACATTTGCCACATCAGACCTGTTGAGGGATCTGTTGCCAAACCATTTTCGCTATCAACTGCGTATTGAGTCACATCAACGGTCGTCGCAACATCCTCTGAACAAAATGCCCAACTGGTAATTGGAACCATTAACAGAGTTGACAATATAATAAGGTTAAAGTTCTTAAGCATTTTTGATCTACCTCACTAACAATATATGAGCGACATTTGATTTGAGAATCGCTCGCTCGTCGCCAGTAGCAAGGTTGACGACCCAAGCCGACATCGCTTCTGGACTCGTGCTATCAGCCACCCCAAAAACTGCTGACAAGCTGGTCCAATATGCGGTGGACGTTTTGGCGTGATTTGGCCACAGTTGGGTATTGTCGCCGCCCAGTGCTAATTTATCTTCTACCTGGCCATAATTGAGTATTGAAACAAGCTCATTAACCGTAGGCAAACGCCAGTCATGGCCACCACACATCCCCGAAGTGTTGACAGCACTGATATATTCTTGGGTATTACAATTATTCATGTTACTACCTAAGAAACAGCTGGCAGCGGTTGATGTTTCGGTTCCTTCTATTGCACCATTTAAATCACTTTCATCAAACCAAGTAAAAGTATGGGTGTGCGCGCGTAAACCAGTGGTCGTTTTTATTTCCCAAATCAAACCTGTAACATTGTCTCGAATACAACTAGGCGTACCAGCAAAAATCTCTTCTCCATCAGCATCTAGCAGGGTGAAATCAAAACCTAACTCACCACTCCCAGCTTTTTCTAAACCTGTATTGATTTGTGCCGGATCTCGGCCACGTTCGGCGTCTTGGCGGGGATAGTTAGTTAACCCACAGTTTAATTCATTGCCTGTACCGTCAGCACAAGTCGTGATCCCTGTATCATTAATGCCATCAAAAGCGGATATTGGCAGCACTGTTACTCTAACAAAATCGGAGTTACGCCGATTAGTCGCGGTGTTTGTTACAACTACCTGAAATTCAAATACAGTCGAACTTGTAACATCTGGCGCGCTAAACTGAACAATTGGATTTTGGCTAGCAGACAGTTCAATCGGTTGCTCACCATCAACCTGCTGCCAATTATATTGGGTATTCGCAGTTGAAGCGGTTGATGCTGATAAAGTAACTTGCTGACCAACATACACAACTTGATTGTTGCCAGCATTAACCACTGGTGCTGATTCTGCATTTGGTAGTATTTCGACATCAACCGATTGAGTTTCAACACCACCTGTTTTGTCTGTTACTTCAAGGGTAAATCGTATACTCGCACTTTGGCTAGACGCATTCACAAATTGTCCATCCGCTACAGCAGCACCGACTGGGGATGCATCATCCGATAATGGAAAATTCACCAATATGCCATCGACTGGTAAATTTTCTAGCGCAATGCCGGATAGCTGCTGAACTAAAATTCTCGCACTTGCCACATTTTCGCCATCTTCGGCATCGACCCATGATGCGGTAAAATTAAACCCTTGGCCTGAATCGACCACTTTATCGATATCATCCACAGTTAAGTTGATAATCGGCAAGGTGTTGACGGGTTTTAACGTGATTATAATTTGATCAGATACCGCATTACCCGCAGCATCATTTACCGTCAGTGATAACAATACGTCCGTTCGAGTGTTTAGCTCTTCTGGGATCTCAAAATCTACCGACGCTGTATCTGTGGCAGATAACGCCTCTTCAGCGAAATTGGCTGGCTGAGTGCGCCAATTGTACACAAATGGGCCTTTGTCACCTTTGACAACACTATTAATTGTAAAAGGCTCTGTACCAATGGCTATTTCAAAGTCACTGCCAATATCAACTGACAATACTTGCTGTTCGTCAGAATCGTTGCTATCGGAACTCAGCGAGCCTGAGCAACTTGATAACAAACAACTGACCATTAGGATAAGCGCCGCTTGCAACAAGCAAAGCTGGGATTTAATCATTTTCATATTTGACCTATCACGCTTTAATTAACTCAAGTCAAAAAACTGACGTTTGTGTCCACTTAATTGTTTAATTGAGCTGTTTAGGTCAAAAAGGCAAAGAGCGTACCAACAGTGACATAAGTTTAATCTTTTTTACAAAAATTCGAGATATCACCATTTCTGGTAATTAATTCACCATTTATTCTTCAGAGGTAAAAAAAATGTGTCGCTCAGCGAATATTTTTTTGCTAACCTGATTAGTAGTTTTGCTATTTCTGGCTAGATACAGCGGGGAAATATAGCTTTGTATCATATACTCAGTGAAACGCATTTAACGCCAACGGAGTAAATGAATGTATATCAGTTACCCTCCTTTTGGGTTAGACCGCTCGCTAAATATAATAAAAGATAACAAATTAGGAAGAGCAATCTAATGAAGTTGCTACTGGTTAATAGCAATAAAGATAATTGCATAGAAATACAGCAAACAATTGAGTCAGCAGGTAAGTTTGATGTTATATGTGCCGAAAGTGGTACTGAAGCGATTCAATGTTTGCGACGTCAAACAATCCATGCTGTCGTTACCGACATTGATATCGAAGGTCTAGATGGCTGGCGCTTGTCTCGAATGGTTCGTTCTGGCATTTTTCGCTGCGCTGCCGATATTCCAATTGTAGTGTTAGCCGCTACATGGTGTGAACATATAGCAGAAACGACCGCGCGCGAGTTTGGCATCAACAAGCTGCTCCCATACGAAGACATATCTCAAGTCAATGCGGTGTTAGATCAAGCACTAAGCGGAGCACGCACGACCTCAGATAAAGTCTCAATGTTGGTTGTTGAAGACAATGAGTCTATCCAAGAAATAGTTGAACGTATCCTCCAACATAGGTTTGATGTAACTATCGCCGAAACTGGTGAGCGCGGCATTGAGCTATGGGATCGCAACAGTTATGACATTGTACTGCTAGACGTTATGTTACCAGGCTTATCTGGTGAAAAAGTTTTAGAGTACATAATGGCCAAGAGCCCATCTCAAGCTGTTATTATCATGACAGCACATGGCACAATAGACATGGCAGAAACCATGATCATTCAAGGGGCTGCCGACTTTATTACCAAACCTTTTAGAGCTGAACAATTACGGCGAGTTTGCGAAATTGCTTCTCGCCGCGAAGATTTTATGATCAGCAACCGCCAATTTGCTGACAAAGTTAAAGAGTTGCGAGAGCGCGAAAAAGCTTACCGAGATATTTCCCATGCCCACCAACAGTTATTAGATAATATGACAACTGTGGTGATTGAAATTAGCCACAAAGGTGAAATCAACTTCTTAAATAAAGCATGGACCGAACTGACTGGCCATCCAGTAGATTCAACCATCAGTCAGCCATTTATCGAATTTATTTGTCCTAAGTTTGAAGCCGAACAAGGCATAGTTGAGGATACGTTAACCGACATTCTTGCTGGCAAGGTACAAAGTTGTACCTTAGAGTTTAAATTAAAACACCAAGATGATATCGACATCTGGGTTGAAGGACGCTTTGCGGCCACCCAAGACCAAAAACAAAATTGGTTAATCACCGCAACAATTGACGACATAACCAAGCGCAAACAAGCTGAATTTAAACTTGAACACTTGGCGTTGCACGACACTTTAACCAATTTACATAATCGCTACTATTTTGATAACGAATTAAATCGCTTAAGCATTCTAGCTTCCAGAGGCGAAGGCCCACACGCATTACTGTATATCGATTTAGACCACTTCAAAGTCATCAACGACTCACAGGGTCACCACCAAGGCGATATGGTGTTAAAAGAAGTCGCGAACGCAATTAAATCGAAAATCCGTCGTTCTGATTTATTGTGTCGTATTGGTGGAGATGAATTTGCCTTGTTGTTGTCGCATTCCAGCATGTTAGCGGCGCACGAGTTAGCTGAACAAATATGTGACACGGTGAAGTCTGGTCATTATCAGTTTGATGGTCAAGTGTATAAGCTGAGCTGTAGTGTTGGTGTTGCAAGCATCAATGGCAACGCTAAAGATGGTCATGAATATCTAAAACAAGCTGATATCGCTTTATATGTTGCTAAACGCCGTGGTCGTGATCTGGTTCATGTGTATTCAGAAAAAGATCGCGACAGTGAAGACCTGCGCGATACCATAGAGTGGATCCACCAGTTACAACAAGCTATTGCTAACGACCAAATTATTTTGCACTTTCAGCCAGTGATTCATTGTAAAACGGGCAAAGTTGCCTACTATGAAGCGCTGGTACGTCTGAATATTGATGACAAACTCATTTATCCAGGTAGTTTTATTCCTGCACTCGAACGAGCAGACGACATCAAATTACTTGACCATCAAGTTGTTGGCAAAGCAATAAAATATCTGGCGGAGTATCCTCAAATCCCCAGAATGGCAATTAACTTATCGGCACATGCTTTTAGTGATGAAAAATTAACACCGCTAATTGAGCATAAAATTCGCCAATATAGGGTTAACCCCAAACGGATCATTTTTGAGCTAACTGAAAGCGCCAGTTTAACCAACTTAGCTGGAACAGTCAGAATGATTGAAAGGTTAACGCAAATTGGCTGTGACTTTTCAATCGATGACTTCGGTACTGGGTTTAGTACCTTCACTTATCTGAAACAGTTACCTGCCAAAAGTGTCAAAATCGATGGTTCTTTTGTGAAAGATATCACCACTGACCCAATAGATTTAGCCTTAGTTAGGGCAATTCATGATATTGCTAAGTCACTCAACAAAGTATCTGTTGCTGAATTTGTCGAAGACCAAGAAACATTAAACCTGTTGATTGAATTAGGCGTGGACTACGCCCAAGGCTATCACATCGCCAAACCAGCAAGCATAGACAACTTTATCGAACCAGAGCTAGACGTTAGCAAGCTCATATCAACAGCGCTGTAAAAGTACACTCAGGCTAGAAATGTCTTTTTTTCTAGCCTTAAATTAATTAAAAGCCCAATATACAGTTAATAGGTTTGTAAGAACCAATATGGCACAACTGAGTTGCCAAAATTTAACTGGGTCTCTTTCAACCAAAGGACGCGCTTCGTGCTTGTACATCAAGGTTTGGTTAGGTGTTGTAATATCAGCCAAAAATTCCGAAAACGCTTGATGACGATAAGCAGGATTTGGCGAAGTTGCTTTTTCCAGCGCTATATCGAGCCATTTCGGAACTTCTTGCCGATGTAATTTGGCAGACTTATAAACCCAATATTGATACGTATCTGGGATATTGTTGCGTAAATTACCGATCTCAAACGGTAGTTTGCCAGCATACATTTCGTAAAACATCACAGCAATTGAATATAAATCGGCTTGGAAGGTGCCCTTCTCACCCATTAAATACTCAGGTGCAATATAGTCAACCGAACCGACGGGGCACGTCTCCTGAATTGGATTCTTAATATCTTCTAACCCTTCTACTGAAACTGTCCCAAAGTCAATAACCTTAATTTGGCCAAATTTATCGATAATGACATTCTCAGGTTTTAAATCTCTGTGTACCATGCCATTACGTTGAAAGTATCGCATTGCATGAACCACTTCGGTAATAATTTTGCGAACTTCATCAAGACTTGGTTTAGGATTGTCAGCCATCCATTGTCGTAAATTTTGACCACCTAGGTACTCACATAAATGATACATAAAAGGGCTATTTTCGGGGCGCGCATGTATACGCATAACATTTCTATGGTTTAAGCGTGTACCTATCCATTCCTCGCGCAAAAAGCCATCTAAGTATTCAGGCTCCTCTCTAAAACTATGTGACGGCATCTTAAGCGCGTACTGTTTTTTATCTTTGTCTTCCACTAAGTACACGTGACTTCGTGTCCCACTAAATAGAACTCGCCGAACAGTAAAACCATCAATACTTTGTCCGACTTCCAATACAGGAGGAATAACCAGCTTGCTTAAACGCCTGTGTGCCTCTTCTACATCTTCGTGTGGCAATTCTTCCACTCGCATAATAGTGCAAGTCACATTGTCATCACTGCCATTTTCAATCGCCAGCTGCACGAGGTTTTCTGCACATTTATTGACATCAGGCTCGTTGGCGAGTGCAGCTTGAATCGCATCGTTTGAAACAAAGGTATGTACACCATCAGTGGTAAGAACAAAACAATCGCCAACTTTCAAATCACCAACGGTCTGATAATCCACTTCTAGATGACTATCTATTCCCATCGCTCGGGTTAAGAAGTTTTCAGAACGAGTGCCATGTACATGGTCACGGGTTAAACAGGTAAATTCACCATCATGCAAACGATGAATTCGGCTATCACCAACATGAAAAAGATGCGCCGTACAAGACTTAATGACAATGGTTGAAAGTGTACACACCAATCCATCTTGGCTGGTTTTTTTATTATTTTCGTTGTATAACCAAGAGTTGAGTGCGGTTAAGATTCGAGCTGCAGATTTATTAACATTCCAAGTATCAGGTGTTGCATAGTAGTCACTAATAAACTGAGTAACAGAAAGTTGCGCCGCTTCTTGCGAACGTTCACTACTACTAATACCATCTGCGATTGCCAACACCACGCCTTTAAATTCTAGAGCTTGCCCTTTGGGTGTTTGTGCCGCAAAAGCATCTTGATTCACGGGTTTAATTCCTGCGCTTGTTGCCCCACCTATTGCGACTTTTAGTTGCGTCTTCATCGTGCCGTCTCTCAACTCTATTATTCTTTGTTTGCTCACTATTTTGTCAAAACAGTGCATATTTAAAAAATGAGGTTACTTATCTAGCCTAGCTAAGTAAATGACAAATATGAAAAAAGCGAAGCCTGCGTACAGAACTTCGCTTAAACGGTTTTTATTAAAACTGTTTTCGTTTGCTTTAATTAGCTAACTTTAATTAACTCAACCGAACCATCTTCACGTACTTCAGCCATATGGCCAGAAGGCTCTTCCATCAATAGTAGCGTTGCAAAACCAAGTACAGCTGTTGCAGCAATTACCAAGAAGAAAGTTGAAGGTTCAACCATTGAGAAAATTGTTAAGTAAGTTACCGCACCCACATTACCGTAAGCACCTGTCATACCAGCGATTTGGCCAGTTAAACGACGTTTGATTAATGGTACTACCGCAAATACCGCACCTTCACCCGCTTGTACGAAGAATGAACAAGCCATAGCAGCAACAACTGCTACCCATACAGGCCATGTTGCGTCAATTAAGCTCATTACGAAATAACCAACGGCTAAACCGGCAGTTAAGATAAGTAATGTTCTCTTGCGGCCAAATTTATCAGAAATTAAACCACCACCTGGGCGAGACATTAAGTTCATGAATGCGTAAGCAGAAGCAACCATACCTGCAACAACAGCGGATAAACCAAAGGTTTCAGCAAAGAATAACGGCAACATTGAAATAACTGCTAATTCAGAACCGAAAGTTGCAAAGTATAGGATGTTTAACACAGCTACTTGTTTAAATTTATAACGTTGAATTTCTGGAACTGGTTTAACAAAAATTTCGCGGTTAACGTCGTATGCTTTGTATGTATCAATAACAAACAATAAAACTAGCCCAACATAAGCTAAAACAGCTGCAGTTTCAGAGATTAAAGACACACCATTTGGAGAAAGTTTCCATGTTAACAATGCTAGTGCAAAGTACATAGGAAGCTTCATTACGATTAAGAAAGCAAAATCACCTTTGCTGGTTACTTCCATACCACCAATATTTTTCGGACGGAAATAAGTTGACCCCTTAGGCGTATCACTTACCGTATTGTAGTAAACAAAAGACCAGAAAATACAGATTACACCAGTAGATGCAATTGCGTATCTCCAACCGTCATCACCACCAATCCATAAAGCTAATACAGGCAAAGTGAAAGATGCAGCAGCAGAGCCGAAATTACCCCAACCACCATAGATACCTTCAGCAGTACCTAATTCATTATGTGGGAACCACTCACTCACCATACGAATACCGATTACAAAACCCGCACCGATAAAACCTAGTAATAAACGAGATAACGCTGCCATTTCGAAAGTGGTCGAAAAAGCGAACATAAAACATGGAAAAGCACAAGTGAACAATAAAGCAGAATAAACACGACGAGGGCCGAATTTATCTGTCAACATACCAATAATGATACGCGCAGGAATGGTTAACGCGACGTTTAAGATCAATAAGGTTTTAGCTTGAGAAGCCGTTAAACCCAAAGAATCTTTAATCGCGCCTAACAACGGAGCATGGTTAAACCAAACTACGAAGGTAATAAAGAATGCAATCCATGACATATGGAGTACTTTCATTTTCCCCTGCAAGGAGAAAATATTAAACTTAGTGTCTTTATCCACGTTTACACCTCAAAATTTTAAAAAGAATTAGGTTGCCGACCCGAAAGTCGGCTTGTTACTACTTAGAGGGTAAGTAACAAAAAAACGGTTACGCTTGTAACTGGACAACATCACCTTCAACACGAACTTGGTATGCTTTAACCGAGTTCTCAGGTTCTTCCAAGCACTCGCCTGTTTCTAAACAGAAGTGTTGTTTGTATAAAGGCGAAGCAACTACCAGCCTGCCTTTAATGTCGCCAATAATGCCGCGTGATAAAACATTTGCTTTACCAATCGGGTCGAAGTTTGAAATGGCATGTACTTTTTGCTCTTTCCCGTCTAAGAAAATCGCCACTTGCTCACCATTATGTAATGCACAAACACCCGTGTTTGCAGCCAAGTCAGTCAATTTACAAATATCTTTCCATTCGCTCATGTTCGTCACCTTAAACTAGTTCAACTGTTTCGATTTCTACACCTTTTGCCTGCTTCTGACGCTCTTCGTCAGTCGCGATGCGACCTTTGGCCTGACCACGCATTTCAACATAAGCTAAGTTGTCATCGGTTAAGTCTGAGTTAATAAAGTGAGCAAAACGTTTTAAGCGCTCAGGGCTATTTAGTGTTTTCTTCCACTCACACTCGTAAGTGTCGATAACACGTTGCATATCTGCTTCTAATTCTTCACAGATACCTAATTTATCTTCAACGATAACTTCGTGTAAGTACTCTAAACCACCTTCTAAGTTATCCATCCATACTGAGGTACGTTGTAACTTGTCTGCGGTACGGCAATAAAACATTAAGAAACGGTCGATGTACTTAAGTAATGTTTCATCATCTAGGTCTTGCGCGAATAAATCTGCGTGGCGAGGTTTCATACCACCATTACCACATAGGTATAAGTTCCAACCTTTATCAGTAGCGATTACACCAACATCTTTACCTTGTGCTTCAGCACATTCACGGGTACAACCAGAAACAGCCATTTTTAATTTATGCGGAGAACGTAAACCTTTGTAACGCATCTCTAAGTTAACGGCCATTGAAACAGAGTCCAACATACCGTAACGACACCAAGTAGAACCAACACAAGATTTAACTGTACGTAATGATTTACCGTAAGCGTGACCAGTTTCGAATCCTGCCTCGACTAAACGTTCCCAGATTGGCGGAAGTTCGTGTAATTGCGCACCAAAGAAGTCGATACGCTGACCACCGGTAATTTTGGTATATAGACCAAAGTCACGGCCTACTTCACCTAATACAATTAATTGCTCAGGGGTAATTTCACCGCCCGCAATACGCGGAACAACAGAGTAAGTACCGTCACGTTGCATGTTCGCTAAGAAAACATCATTGGTGTCTTGTAAACCTATGTGTTTGTCATCTAACACATATTCGTTCCAATGTGTTGCCAGCATTGAACCAATTGCAGGTTTACAGATTTCACAACCTCGACCTTGACCATACGATTCGAGTAATTCATCAAAAGACTTAATGCCTTTAACACGGATAATGTCGAAGATTTCTTGACGAGTGTAAGAGAAATGCTCACAAAGGCTGTCATCAACCTCAACACCCATTTCGGTTAACGCTGCGTTCATAACTTGAGTTGTCATCGCGGCACAACCACCACAACCCGTTACCGCTTTAGTACATGATTTAATACCGGCTAAATCAGTGCAACCGCCTTTAACTGCTTCAAAAATATCGCCTTTTGTTACGTCGTGACATGAACAAATTTGCGCGCTGTCAGGTAATGCATCTACACCTAGTGCCGGAGCCGCACCATCGATAGAGGGTAAAATTAACGCTTCTGGCGAACCAGGAATTTCGATGTCGCCTAACATCATTTGCAATAAGTTACCGTAGGCTTCTACATCACCGACCAATACAGCGCCAATTACTTTTTTGTTGTCAGCAGATACTACCAAACGTTTGTACACACCCGCATGGCCATCTGCATAGGTATAACTTAAACAACCAGGGGTACGAGCTTGCGCATCACCGATACTTGCAACGTCAACACCTAACAATTTAAGTTTGGTACTCATGTCAGCGCCTTCGAACGCTAAACCACCGCCTGTTATGTGCGAAACCGCAACTTTAGCCATATTGTAACCAGGCGCAACAAGACCAAATATTTTACCGTCCCAAAGCGCACACTCACCAATTGCGTAAACGTCTTTTGCTGAAGTTTGGCAATAGTTATCAATAACAATACCACCGCGAGGACCGATTTCGATATCAAACTGACGCGCTAATTCGTCTTGCGGGCGAATACCAGCAGAGAATAAGATCATATCCGTTTCAATATGGCTACCATCAGCAAAGTTCATGCGGTAACGACAAGTTTCACCAGCTACAATCTCAGTGGTGTTTTTCTCTGTGTGAACACTCACACCCAACTCTTCAATTTTAGAACGAAGTAATTGACCACCTCCTTCATCTAACTGAACAGCCATTAAGCGTGGTGCAAACTCAACAACGTGAGTTTCTAAACCTAAGTTTTTAAGGGCGTTTGCCGCTTCTAAACCTAATAAACCACCACCAACTACAACACCCACTTTACTCACTTTAGCAGAAGCAGTCATGCCTTCTAAGTCTTCGATGGTACGGTAAACCAAACAGTGTTCTTGGTCTTTACCTGGAATTGGTGGCACAAATGGATATGAACCAGTTGCTAAGATTAGTTTGTCGTAAGATTCTTCTCGACCACTTTCTGTCACGACTTTTTTGTTAGCGTGGTCAATGTTAACGACCTTGTCACTTACAATAAAACGAACGCCGTTTTCATCATAATAATCAGGAGACGTCAGCATTAACTCATCTACTGTTTTACCAGCAAAGTAATATGAAAGCTGTACACGGTCATATGCTAGACGCGGCTCTTCGGAAAAAGTAACTACTTCGTATTGGTCGTAATCTGGGTGTTCAATCATATTTTCGATGAACTTGTGACCCACCATACCATTACCAACAACAATAATTTTTTGCTTGCTCATTATTTACCCTCTATTAAGCTGACAACTGCGTCCATTCAGAATTTTCATTGGTGAGTGAACCAAACCAATGAAGCGATTCTGCTAATTCAACCACTTGGCCAACCACCACTAACGTAGGAGTTTGCAACTTATATTGCTTAGCCAATTGTTCTAAATTAGACACTGTCCCTGTAAATACCCTTTGCTCTTTGCGGCAACCATTTTCAATCAGCGCTGCTGGTGTGTCAGCTGCCAAACCGTGAGCAACAAGCTGCTGGTGAATTTCCGGCAACTTGCTTAATCCCATATAAAAAACCAATGTGTGATTAAGACGAGCTAATGCTTGCCAATCAATGTTTAACGTTTTTTCTGCATGTGCAGTTACGAAAGTACAAGCTTGTGACAAACCACGATGCGTGACTGGAATACCTGAGTAGCTTGCTGCACCAATACCTGAGGTAACACCTGGTACAACTTCAACTTCAATTCCAACTTGTTTAAGCACTAACATTTCTTCGCCACCGCGACCAAATACAAACGGGTCGCCGCCTTTTAAACGGCAAATGTTAAAGCCTTTTTGTGCTTTTTCGACGAGAAGTTCGTTGAGCTTTTCTTGAGGAATGCAATGATTGCCCATTGCCTTACCAACATAAAAAGCTGGAGTAGAGGCAGGAAACAAACTGCGAATATCTTCACTGACCAAACGGTCGTATAAAATAATATCGGCTGTTTGAATACATCTGAGTGCCTTAATAGTGAGCAGATCTGCGTCACCTGGACCGGCACCTACCAGAGAAACTTTACCAACACCACTGTCTTGTTTTACTAACTTAAACATCTTTGCACAAGCTGAGTAACTAAATCGATAACCTTAAAATGCAAGAGGGGTGCCAACCAATAAAAATCATTCAATATTTTTAATTAACCACTGATTTATATAGGTTTTTATTTCAACACTCGCTATATAAAGCAATTTTTTCAGCTACACTAACTTAGATTCCCTTTAGTTTTACGGGTCTATTTCCCTTTTTAGAAGCAGGTTGCACTACAAGTGCACCCAAATAGACCAAACCAATACCATTAATACCAATTAGGCGAGCACCAAAGGAGTGCACCACCAAACCGCATATAGCAAAACAGCAGCCGAAGCTGCTGTTTAAAAGGAACAATCCTTGTTTTTGATTGTAATTCTTTAATGTAAATGCTTAGAACTTGGTTTCAACCCAAACCCATAGTTTGTCTACGTCAACACCAAAACCATCAGCACTATAGCTTGAGTATTTAATACCAGTGCCATATCCAGCAATCTTAGTTGCAACAACTAAGTCGAGCTCTGAACCATAGTCGATTGAACCTTCATCAGAAGTAAAGTCATGGTAGAAAGCTTTAACTGCTACACCACCTACCTTGGTTCCAGCGAATGCGTAGGTATCAACTAAGCCATTTTTTAAACCACCAGAACTAAATGTAGGGACCAAGAATACATCGGCAAAACCATTGAATTTATGTAAAGTCGCTAAAGGTGTCGCGAAGTTAGCCATACCATCATCCGAGCCCAAAGTTTCTTGACCTAATTTAAAAGTGAAGCCTGAAACTGTTGCACCTAACTCTAATGCCATGTAACTAGTGTCATTACCTTTGTTGTTATCTTGAATAGCGTATTCAGCCATATAAGAAACTTTAAAGTCTGTACCAGTTGCACCAGTAAAACTGACACCATAAGTATCTAAGTCTTCACGACCTGCTGGATCCGGGTCAATTTGATAACCGTACGCTACCAATTTACCTAAATCTGTTTTATAAGAAAGGTTTAATAAGATATCGCTTGAATCAACATCAGCAGTTTCTGCGAAAATGCGGTTATGCTTATATACGTAAGATACGTTTGCACCAAAAGCACCTGAATTATATTGAAGGTTTAAGGCATCAAAAGTTTGTCTATCTTGTCTCCAACCAACATGACCGACATGGCGATGACCATCTAAAGTTAAAACTTGACGACCTAACTTAGCTGAGAAATCTCCAGATTTAAAACCAAGGTAACCTTGTTCTAGCTCAGTTACTTCTGGATCAGGAATGCCGGCAGCGTCGTCTTGGCCTAATACATAACGCACATCTTCAAATTCGATATGACCGTATAAGCCAGAAACGTCAGCTGTTTTGTAGCCGATACGGGTTCTAAAAGATAATAGAGAGCCGTCGGTCGCGTCGTTAGACTCATAACGTAGGCGGAAATCACCTGACGCTTTGCCTTCTTTTAACGCTTCAGCTAAAGAATCTGCAGCCATTGCAGAGGTAGACATAAATCCAGCGCTTAATACAGATGCTAGAGTTAATGCTAGTTTAGATTTTTTAAGTTCCATAGGTCACTCCCAAATAACAATATAAAAAATTCGTTTCTTGAAAGTGATGTTGGATGCTCAGACGCACAGCTAGATTAAGCTAACCTAGTTATTGTTGTCAACAGATTTTAAATAATATTTTCTTTATTTTTCAAATCTTTAGGATAAAAACAGGAAGCAAGCACTAACCTATTGGCCAGCGCTTGTTAGGTATGGATTTGCGAATGTGTTAGCCCAGTGGCCAAGTTGCACTTCTGTGCTGCCAAATATTTTTAGCTTGTTGTATTGCCTCGTCGACCGTTGCTACTGCATCAGTTGTTAATAAAAATATTGCTAATGTGCCAATTACAGCTTGCTCTGCATAGTTGTTATCAACTTGATTTAACCAAACCTGTTGTAATTGCACCAAATCTAACGCTCGTGGTTTGATTTGCCAGCTTTCCAACAAGGCTGGCATTTTAAGCTCGCCTTTATTGCCTTGTTTGAAATAATGCAGTGTCGCATCGCGTTCAGGATTGAATTCAACTTCGCCGCCTTCCCCACGAAAGCACACTACACTAGTATCATTGCACATTTGTGCTGCATCAACATGACGTATATCAAAGTTTCTATGATGCACGCCATGTAAACTGTGTTTTGCCTTACTAGGATTCAACATTCGTGCCAACGTGTTAGCAGCTGAGCGCAAACCAAATAAAGCGCGTAATTGAATGAGTTTATCTAGTGGTTTATTTAAATCGGCCAGCTCAACATAACAAAAACCAAACTGATTTAGCTGTTGTTCTGCACTTTGTTTATTTGTTGCAGGCTCAATACCAAAAAACTGCAATGCTTCTTTTATATACAAGCGCTGTGACTCTGGTTCCGCTGTGCCATGAATAAATACTCTGCGTCCTGACTGTGCAAATGCCATTACGGCCAATAAAAACCAGGGTAGATGGCGGCGTTTACCTGCATAACAGCCTAAGTCCAAATCTATATTTAGTTCAGTGAATTCGCTTTGCACTGTTGTGCGGCATGCTTCGACAAAGCCTGCAAGTTCTTCAGCGGTTTCTTCACGCACACGCATTAACATTAAAAATGCGCCAAGTTGTTCTGGGCTCACTTTATCTTCTAGCATTTGTTGCATGGCATCAAATGCTTGTTCTTTGTTAAGCATCTCCCCTGCCCTTTGCCCGCGGCCAACCATTTTTATATATTGTTTAAATTCTGTTTGCATAGCTAACCTCAATTAAGTCTGTGCGTTTGTTGGTTATTTTACGTCAATGGGCGTGCAAAAGTAGAGCTTATATGCGAGTTTTTTAGTTGCTATAATGTCTCGATACATAGGTTTTACTTTACTTAGACGCGCCAATACATATGCAAATACTTTTTTAAGTTTTGAGTTGGCGTGTGTAAAACGAACTTTCATCTGGTTAAATAAAATGACTGTTGCGTAGCGACATCGAACAGAAATACGGTGGATGGGTGTGTCTTGAGCAAAACTTCACAAAACAGGGATGTTTTGTGCGAGCGAGCCACGGACGGCCTTGAAGCGTTTTTGCGAGAGATTCCCCATTTACCTTATTGAGCATAAGTGCACTAACTTGCAGCAACTAGCCTAATAACTAAAACCAGCAGGGTATGAACACAAAAGGAAGGAAATTAAAGCGCAATATCCAGAACAATATTGCGCTATATCACTACCGTTTACTAGCAGCTTTTACAATGGCTTTTAATTAAACCACTTAAATCAGTTTTACATGAACCACAATTGGTGCCGCATTGTAAGCGATCACCCAACTTCTCAACAGTATCGTCACCATAATCAACAATAGCTTCGATAATTTGTTTCTCACCCACTTTAAAACAGCTACAAATTTGACGACCTTTAGCCACTTCAGGAGTTGGTATGCCCGAAACAAGTGCTTTTAGCTCTTCGCGATCAAACACCTGCAACATAAATATTTCACTTAACCAACTCATATCCTCGGTAAATGGCGTCGCTTGAATATAACAAACAAACTCTAACTGTCCCTGGGTATAACAAACAACTTTAAATGACTTATCGTTATTGTTTTCAACCCGCAACCACTCGCCTTCAGCTGCAGTATGTTTTTGGCACCAATCTAACCAGTCATTTACCTCTCCTTGACCAGCAAACAACAACTGCTCACCCGCTTGGTTTGGCGCTTTCGACCAATATTCAGTGTTTGCTTGCATAGCGTGGCGACTATAGGCAACTGCATAAAAATCAGCTTGATAGGCCTCAATAGCGACGGCTGCGTGTTTAAGCTCAGGTTGACCTGAAATTGGGTCAACTACAGGGGCAAATAAACGGTTAATATTCGCTTGCGACGCAAACTGCTTGTTCCAATGCATGGGCACAAAAACGTCACCTTTGCGTTGGCCTGCATCAAGTTGAACACGCAATAGTGCACGTCCAAATTTCGAGGTTAACTGGGCAATTTGACCATCAACCAAATTGAGCTTTTCAGCATCAGCTGGATGAATTGCCACAAATGCCTCAGAAACATGCGCGGTCAATTTTGCAGCTTTACCAGTGCGGGTCATTGTATGCCATTGATCACGCACACGACCTGAGTTACAGACAAATGGATAATCTTTACAAGTTTGTTGTACCGGTGCTTTCGCTTCGGTTGTAATAAACTGAGCTTTGCCCGATTTAGTATAAAAACGACCGTTTTCAAACATACGCGCACAGCCGTTCGGGTTTTCACGATTGACTGGCCATTGAATTGGACGCAACTTGTCGTATTCAGCTTCGGATAACCCAGCCAATCCAGTGATATCAAAATCTCGGCTGCCGTTATTTTCATAACCTGATAAACGCGCATGTTCATCAAAGATTTCAGCCGGGTGGCCGAATTTAAACCCTGACGCAAAACCCATTGCTTTAGCAACATCACAAATAATTTGCCAGTCGTGTTTTGCTTGGCCAGATGGTGGCATAATACCACGTTGGCGAGAAATTCGACGCTCAGAATTGGTTACTGTACCGTTTTTCTCTGACCAACCTGTTGCTGGTAAACGCACATTAGCCCACTCAGAAGTATCAGTATTTTCATTACAATCAGACACCACAACCAATGGACAATCTTTTAGTGCCTGAGCGACTTCGTTACCGTTTGGCAAGCTTACAACAGGGTTGGTTGCCATAATCCAAATGGCTTTAATTTCACCACTTTTCACTTTAGCAAACATATCAACCGCTTTTGAACCGACTTGCTCTGGTATTCTTGGCGAACGCCAAAAGGTTTGCACATATTCACGGTGTTGTGGGTTGCCAATGTCCATATGCGCAGCTAGCATATTCGCTAAACCACCAACTTCACGGCCACCCATAGCATTAGGTTGACCCGTGATCGAAAATGGACCACTGCCTTTTTTACCAACTTTACCAGTGGCTAAGTGACAATTAATAATTGCGTTACATTTATCAGTGCCTTGCGATGACTGATTGACCCCCATGCAATAAAAGGTAATTGCAGTTGGGCTTTTCGCAAACCACTGATAATAAGTTGTCACTTGCTCAAGTGGCAAATCACAATACTCAGCGACCCGCTCAATCGTCCATTGTTGGCTATTAGCAAGTGCTGTTTCAAAACCTTCGGTAAAACTATTTACATAATTTTGATCAATACAATCATGTTGATGTAAGTAGTTTAATAAACCGTTAAACAAGGCAACATCGCTGCCCGGTTTAATTGCAATATGTAAGTCTGCCAACTCTGTCGTTGCACTTTGGCGAGGATCAATCACCACGACTTTCATATCAGGGTTTAACAGCTTTGCTCGCTCCATACGCTGGAACAACACAGGGTGTGTCCAAGCGGCATTTGAGCCTGTTAAAACCAATAAATCTGTATCTTCTAAATCTTCGTAATTACACGGAACAGTGTCCGAGCCAAATGCACGTTTGTAACCAGCAACAGCTGACGACATACACAAACGAGAGTTGGTATCTATATTGGCACTGCCTATGTAACCTTTCATCAATTTATTCGCGACATAATAGTCTTCAGTTAATAACTGACCTGACACATAAAACGCGACGGCTTGTGGACCGAATTCTTCAATAACTTTATTGAAGCCACTCGCAACATGGTTAATTGCTTCATCCCAAGAAACTTGTGAATCTCCTATCATAGGCTGCAGTAATCGCCCAGATACATCATTCGTTTCTAAAACGGATGAGCCTTTAACACATAAACGCCCATAATTGGCGGGATGTTCTGAAGAACCTGTCACTTGAGTTAGCGCCTGCCCATCAACTTTTACGTCGATACCGCATCCAACACCACAATACGGACAAGTGGTTTGTTTCAATTTTACTGCTGTTTTGTTCATCAAATTCTTACCTAAATTTGGTTAAGTTTCCGCCATTGGAACACTTAACATAAACACTCAAGAATAGGTTCTTCATGACTGCCCGCCATCGGGAACACACTATAAAATGCAACACCCATACCAACTTTATAAGACAGTGTTTTTAAAGGCTTTTATCCGAAACGCGCTCTAAAAAACATTAATTTGGTATTCTTAATATGGTGTTTATAAATGCGAATGCACCAAAAAGAATCACTAATCTTGACTATATTTACCAAATAAAACTAAGCGGATTGAACCATCCAAGGGCAAAACTAAATTTAGTCTAGCCATTCAATCAGTTTAGCAACAAAAACGCAGCCAGTGGCTGCGTTATTACTCGAGATGCTAACAGGCCCTAGGGCCTGTTTATCTTTGTATTATTTTTCAGCAATAGGCTATTTTAATCATTAAAAAGATAAATAGGTCCTAATGACTTATACTTCGACAGCTAAATTTGCAAGCTCAAGGTCAATTACATTTTGCACCATGCCAACACATGTACCACAGCTTGAACTTGCACGTGTTCTCGTTTTAATCGCCTCAACTGTATCACAACCGTCGCGCACAGCTTCGGCGATCGTACCTTTAGTCACCATATTACATAAACAAACAAAACTTGAATCGGTCATATTGAGCGCTGGGTTAACTGGCTCACCTTGGAGCATTGGGACAATTAATGATTCAGGCGTATCTTCCAATTCTAGTTGTTGAAGGTGAAATTGGAGTAAATTGTCGTATTCAGAGGTATCACCGATCAACACCGCACCAATAAGGTGCTTTTGATCTGCATCCGTTACCACTTTCTTGTATATACCCTGTTGCGGGTTTTCATAACAGAAAGTCACTGAATTTGGTGTACGTGCGTGTGCATCACCAATTGAACCAACGGCGACCCCCATTAGTTTTAGTTTGGTGCTCATGTCTGCACCAGCAAATGTAAAATCACCGCCGATAATGTGTGATACCGCAGCACGAGCCAT
The DNA here is from genome assembly GCF_000568405.1 of Catenovulum agarivorans DS-2. GTDB lineage: Bacteria > Pseudomonadota > Gammaproteobacteria > Enterobacterales > Alteromonadaceae > Catenovulum > Catenovulum agarivorans_A. The sequence goes on along the minus strand of NZ_ARZY01000002.1, from coordinate 174,735 downwards.
GGTGTAACCCGGTGAAACTAAGCCAAAAATACGGTTTTGCCACAAAGCACACTCACCAATTGCATAAATATCTGCATCAGATGTTTGACAATGATCATTAATTACTATGCCACCACGTTCGCCAATTTGAATGTCAAAGTCGCGCGCTAGTTGATCTTGCGGGCGAATACCAGCTGAAAACAAAACTAAATCAGTTTCTAAAATCGAACCGTCTGCAAACTCTAGTTTATGCACACAAGTATCACCGTCCACAATTTGTTTAGTCGCTTTTTCGGTATGTACCTCTACGCCTAATTCTTCAATTTTTGCTTTTAGTGCACGGCCACCACCAATATCAATTTGAGTCGGCATTAATTGAGGCGCAAACTCGATTACGTGAGTTTTTAAGCCTAACTGTTTTAGTGCATTAGCTGCTTCTAAACCGAGCAAACCACCACCAACAACTAAACCAACTTTGCACTTTTCGGCTGCGGCTTTAATGTCATCTAAATCTTCAATTGTGCGGTAAACAAAACAATTTTCACGCTCTTTACCTGGAATTGGAGGAACAAATGGGAAAGAACCAGTCGCTAAAATCAACTTGTCATACTCAAGGGTCATCCCTTGTTCAGTTGTAACCGTTTTATTGATTTTATCTATGTTGGTAACTTTACTATTGGTGTAAAAATTTACACCAACTGATTGATAGTAAGCTTCTGATGTTAAAGATAAATCTTCGGCACTTTTGCCAGCAAAATATTCAGATAAATGCACTCGGTCGTACGCCAACCTAGGCTCCGCTGACAATACGCTAATTTGGTATTCTTGTTCAGTTTGATTTACTAATTGATCGACAAAATGATGACCAACCATGCCGTTACCAACAACAACGACACGTTGTTTAGAAGTTTGTTGAGTTGTCAAAATACTCTCCTCCAACCTGCTTATAAAAAGCAGAAAAGCCGACAAAGCGGCTTTTCATGACCCACAGTGATGAAGGTATTGTTGCAGGAACTATGCCACTTCCTGACCTTTTTTGGTGCTTGGCGCTTTTTTAGTGGCAACCGACTCTACTTTTTTCTGCTTTTCATACAAGAAAGTAAGCACTTCGTGACGGTAATGATTGTACTGTGGATTATCTGCTAAGGCTAAGCGCTCACGCGGTCTTTCTAAATCAACATTCAGTACTTCACCAACCGTTGCGGCTGGGCCATTAGTCATCATCACAATCCGATCAGACAATAATACTGCTTCGTCAACATCATGAGTGATCATGATAACTGTATTACCTAACTCTTGATGAATTTCCATTAGCGAGTCTTGCAAATGGGCACGCGTTAATGCATCCAATGCACCAAAAGGTTCATCCATTAACAAAACTTTTGGCTGCATTGCTAAAGCACGTGCAATACCCACGCGCTGCTTCATACCACCTGAAATCTCATCTGGACGTTTATGCGCAGCGTGTGTCATATGAACAAGCTCAAGATTATGGTTTACCCAATCTTTCATCTCTTGTTTGCTCATTTTGTTTTTAAATACTTGTTTAACAGCTAATTCAACATTTTCATATGCAGACAACCAAGGCAATAAAGAGTGGTTTTGGAATACAACCGCTCGCTCTGGGCCTGGCTCGTTTACTTCTTTATTATCGAGTAACACACCACCAGTAGTTGCTTGATACAAACCCGCTACGATATTGAGTACAGTTGATTTACCACAACCTGAGTGGCCAATCAGTGAAACGAATTCACCTTTGGCTATTTTAAGGTCAACTTCTTGTAGCGCACAAAATGGTCCTTTTGGTGTAGGAAATTCTATACCAACTTTTGTTAGTTCTAAGTGTTTTGCATCTAGGTTATTCATTGTTCTTGCTCCAAAATCTGTTTCTTTAAAATTCAATATTTGTGTTGTTAGTGTTTATCTGAGAACCGCGTTTCTAATGTTTATCTAAGAACTGCGTTCTTATCCCAACTAACAAACTTTTGAACCATCAACATAATGCGGTCGAGCAAGAAGCCAATGACACCAATCACTAATACCGCAACCATAATTCGAGCTAACGAATCAGAGCTACCATTTTGGAATTCATCCCAAACAAACTTGCCTAAACCTGGATTTTGCGCCAGCATTTCTGCTGCAATCAATACCATCCAGCCTATACCAAGTGATAAACGTAAACCCGTGAAGATCATAGGAATAGATGAAGGTAAAACAATTTTAAACACATGGTCTAACTTGTTTAAGCGTAATACTCGGCTAACGTTAACTAAATCAGAGCTGATGTTTGATACACCAACAGCTGTGTTAATCAGAGTTGGCCATAAACAACATAAAGTAACTGTAAACGCTGAAGTTAAAAACGATTTTGAAAACATTGGGTCGTCAGTTACATAAACTGCACTCACCACCATAGTTACAAGCGGCAACCATGCTAATGGTGATACAGGTTTAAAAATCTGGATTAACGGGTTTATTGCTGCATAAGCTTTTTCACTTAAACCACACAAGATACCAATTGGTACAGCTATTAAAGATGCTATTAAGAAACCAATCATAACCGTATATAAACTGGTCCATATTTGGTCGAAGAAAGTTGGTTTGCCTGTATAAGGGCGAATTTTTGCCTCGTAACTAGGATCCACTTTCATACGCGCTTCGTTTCTTTTTTGTTGGCGCTCGTAGAATTTTTCAGCTTTTTCACGTTCAGTAAAGTGCTCGCTGACTAGTGTGGTAGTCTGTTCATACACTTGTGCAGGGCCAGGGAATTGACCCAATGAGGTATCAATATTTTTTGCTGTGGCACTCCACAATAGTAAAAATACAATCAAACCGATAAAAGGCAACAACATCGCCATGACGATTTGTTTGCTTTTTTCATTGCCAAAACTGCTAATGGTCTTTTTTAGCTCTAGCACGCTTACTTTATTCATGGTTGCTTCTTTCATAATGTCTCCTACTAACTACGCTGTTTGTTTGGCGGCGACAGCTCTGCCACCGCCTGTTCTAGAGAGCGATTAAAGTTTAGTGTCGCCTTTCAAACCAATTTTGAATTTCTCAAGGTATGCATTTGGTTTAGTACCGTCGTACACAACTTTGTCGATAAATTCTTTTTGTGGTGGTTTAAAGCCAGTTTCAGTTTTGAAGTTAGGGAAGTCTTTCGCATCAGCTTTGCCTTCTTTAATCAATGCTTGAGCTGCAATTGAATAAATGTCAGGACGGTATACTTTCTTCGCAATATCCAAGTACCAGCTATCAGGCTTAGCTTCTTCGATTTGACCCCAACGACGCATTTGCGTTAAGTACCAAACAGCATCTGAGTAGTAAGGATAAGTTGCGTTGTAACGGAAGAATACGTTGAAATCAGGTACATCACGTTTGTCACCTTTTTCGTATTCAAAAGTACCTGTCATAGAGTTAGCTATAACGTCGTAATCCGCACCAACATATTGGCTCTTAGATAAAATTTTCACAGCTTCAGGGCGGTTAGCATTGTTGTTTGCATCTAACCACATTGCTGCACGAATCATAGCTTTAACTACACGTACATGGGTGTTAGGGTATTTCTCAGCCCAGGTTTTTGATACGCCAAATACTTTTTCAGGGTTGTCTTTCCAAATCTCGTAGTCAGTGATAACTGGTACACCAATACCTTTAAATACGGCTTGTTGGTTCCATGGCTCACCTACACAGTACCCATAAATTGTACCGGCTTCTAATGTCGCTGGCATTTGTGGTGGTGGGGTTACACTTAATAGTGCTTCAGCTTGAATGTTGCCGCTCGTGTCACCTTTATGTGGTGCATAATAACCTGGGTGGATACCACCCGCAGCTAACCAGTAACGTAACTCGTAGTTATGAGTAGACACTGGGAATACCATACCCATGTTGAATGGCTTACCTTCTGCGCGGTACTTGTCAACAACGGGTTTTAAGTAGTCAGCTTTAATTGGATGAACTGGTTTGCCATTCTCGTGTGGAATGTTTTTCTTCATCTGTTTCCAGATATCATTTGATACCGTAATACCGTTACCATTTAAGTCCATGCTAAAGGCCGTAATGATATCTGCTTTAGTACCAAAGCCTATAGTTGCACCTAAAGGCTGGCCTGCCAACATATGTGCACCGTCTAACTGCCCGTCAATTACGCGGTCTAATAAAACTTTCCAGTTTGCTTGAGCTTCTAAAGTTACATACAAACCTTCGTCTTCGAAGTAACCCTTCTCATAAGCAATAGCTAAAGGCGCCATATCGGTTAATTTAATAAAACCAAATTTTAATTCTTCTTTCTCTGGCCAACCGACATCAGCAGCATTTGTTTGTGCAGTGAATAAAGTTGCAGCAATCGACACCGATGCCGCTAAAGTTTTGATACTTGCTTTAATAACAGACGTATTAAATTTCATGTATATCTCCAAAATTTCCCAAAAAAAACCCACTCCTGCTTAGCCTTTAAAAAAGCTTTGCGGGAGTGGGCTTCATCGCCTAATCAAATTGTTTGCCAGCTAACCTGCACTTCTTTGTGATTGGTTTGCTGTGCGTTGTCTTAGTAAATACAATTGCTGTGCCAGAATTAAATAAACCTTAAATAACAAAGACTTAATAAAAACAGGTATTTAAAAGATTAACTTACACGCTCACCTATCCCCAAAATAGTGCGCAAATACATGCTATTTTTACCAAATTAAACAAAATAGTTCGTTTGCCTTGCAACCCTTTTGCGAATGTATTCGTTATAGATTAATTAATGCACTAGAGTCTAACGGCCCACCAGAGAATAAACACAGCAAACCTAAGAGGCGATATATGAAGAATAATTGGCTATTAATTACAGCTCTAACGGCTGCACTGCAACTCACAGCATGTGGTGGACAAGATACCAAAGTAAATATAGATGCTGGCACAAGCGACGAGCAGCCCAAAGATGAAGAAACTGTCAACGAAACGCAACAGAACATTTTACTGATAATTTCAGACGATCAAGGTTTGGATGCCTCTGCACAATATAGCTATTCAACAGATTTACCCAATACCCCAACACTCAACTCACTAGCAAATAAGGGCTTAACCTTTGATAATGCTTGGGTGACACCAGCTTGTACCACTACTCGTGCAGCTATTATCACGGGCAAACATGGGCATAAATCAGGTGTCACCTACGTACCCGCGCCTCTTTCTAGTGCACACACTAGCATTCAAAAATACTTAGCAAACTCTGAGGCATCTAAAAACTATGTCTCAGGTGTTTTTGGCAAGTGGCATATCGGTGGTGGCAATCCTGATGCTAACCACCCAAATGATATGGGGGTAAATTATTACGCTGGTAATTTATCTAACCCTGGTGATTACTATAACTGGACACTCACCATAAACGGTGTACAGTCACAATCAACTGAATACCATACAAGTAAAATTACCGATTTAGCCATAGACTGGATATCAGGGCAAACGAACCCTTGGTTTGCTTGGGTTGCATATTCAGCACCGCACTCACCTTTTCATTTGCCACCCGCGAATTTACATAGCCGTACAGATTTAACCGGCAATCAAGATGATATCAACAATAATAAACGCGATTATTTTCTTGCCGCAATTGAAGCTATGGACAGTGAAATTGGTCGTTTAATAAATTCTATGGATGAACAAACCAAAGCCAATACCACCATTATATTTGTTGGTGACAATGGTTCACCAAAAGCGGTAATTGACCAAGACTATTTTAGAGTAAGCCATGCCAAAGGCACCTTATATCAAGGTGGTATTGCAGTGCCGCTAATCGTTTCTGGTGCAGCGGTCACGCGCCAAGGTGAACGAGAAGATGCATTAATAGAAGGCGTAGATTTGTTTGCCACCATATCAGAACTTGCAGGCAATACAGCTACACAAATAAATGACAGTACAAGTTTTGCGGCTTTATTAAGCCATAATGATGCAGTGCAAGATGCCTATGCTTTTTCAGAATTTGAATCTGACAACGTTACTGGTTGGACTGTGCGAAATCAAACGCACAAATTGGTGCAATTTGAAGATAGCAGTCAACAGCTCTACAGTCTTACAGATAACTTTAATGAAACGAACAACCTCATTGATAACCCGAGTGCCGATGACCAAGCAGCATTAGCTCAGTTGCAAAATTACGCCAATGAGTTGTTAGGTGATGATGGCTCTGTGATTGATATCACGGATGCAATTTTAACTAGAAAAACCGCTAACTGCGCTGACTATGTAGCAGGGTACACGTCAAATGTCACTGACATTAATAACAATAAAAACTTTGTTGGTGATTTAACCATAACAGTGTCGGGCGATAGCTGTATTTTTGCCACCAATGCAATTCCAAACCACGATTTCAACGATGGCGGTACTAGTTTTCCAAATGACGTATCAGAACAAAACGATCAATTCAGCGTGACTGCATCACCAGCTTTCGCAACTCAAACCACAGCATTAAGTTTACGGATTGATAACGCTATTTTGTTAAACGGCGTTAAAGTCGACCTACTCGCTGCCGGTTGTTATGGCATAGGTAATGGCAAAGTTGGCTGTAATGATGACAATCAACCTTGGCGCTATGACCCTATGCATCCAGCCAACGGTTTTAGAGTAGATAGCCACAATGCGCATGCCCAACCTGATGGCACTTATCACTACCATGGTTCGCCATTTGCTTTGTTTGATGATAAAGGAGATGTCGCCTCACCTGTTATTGGGTTTGCCGCCGACGGTTTTCCGATATTTGGTTCTTATTTTGACGACAATGGGATAATTCGCAAAGCTTTATCGAGTTATCAATTAAAACAAGGTAGCCGTCCAAGTGGTGATGGTAACCCTGGTGGCAATTATGACGGTGCGTTTAGAGATGATTATGAGTTTGTACAAGGTAGTGGTGATTTAGATGAGTGTAATGGTATGACAGTTAATGGCGTATACGGCTATTACATTACCGACAATTACCCATATGTGCTCGCCTGTTTTAAAGGCACACCTGATCAGAGTTTTAATAAGTAGCAAAAGTCGCTGCTAGTTTAGTGCATCATGTCCAAGATAGTATATGGAGAATTGCTCGCAAAAACGCTGCAAGTACATCCTTGTAGCGCTCGCACAAAACGTCCCTGTTTTGTGAAGTTTTGTTCGCAACCCATCCATACACTATCTTTCAGCGCTTGATCGCTATGGACATTGGCAGCCATTCACAATATTAGCAGCAGTTCCTTTCCTATAAGCACTAGAGCGATAACTAGGAGCAAAATTTCTTTTTCAGGGGCGAATCAGAACCGAAGCACCGCTTCGCAGTCTGATGAGGTGGAGCCAAGGAGGGCGACAGGGCCTGCCCTTCAAGGATGAATAGTCGGCTCAAGGTTTGTTTGAACCTAGAATGGCGGTTATGCGATAGTTATGCTCTAGTGCTTTGACCATATTGCACGTAACGTCAACGAGTTGCGCTTAAAACACCTCTGCTTTATGCTTAGCGCCCACAAAGGATAAACACCAGCGTACTCAAGCAAATGGCCAATAAAAAATTAAACATCTTAGTTGCTGACGACCAAACGGACATTCTGCGTTCTGCCGAAATTTTGTTTAAATCTGAAGGGTTTAACGTGGTCTGTTGCACAAAGCCAACACAAGTTTTAGCGCAAATAGCTGATCACGACTTTGACCTATTGCTAGTTGATTTAAACTATCAATCAGACACAACCTCTGGAAAAGAAGGCTTAACATTAATCAAAAACATCCGCCAACAAAATGCGCATGTGCCAATTATCGTAATGACAGCTTGGGCATCTGTTGATATAGCAGTAAACGCAATGAAATTGGGTGCAAACGACTTTATTACTAAACCTTGGGACGTAGAGCGTTTATTAAGTATTATCGCTACTCAAGTTGAGCTGGCTCAAACAAAGTTAAAGCAACAAAAATTAGAAAGTGAAAACCGAATTTTACGTAGTGAGCATAATTCAGAACTCGTATGCCAATCTGCCGCCATGCAGCAAATTATTGAGACCTTCAAACGCATTGCACACTCAGATACCAATGTATTGATTACTGGAGAAAACGGCACAGGAAAAACACAGCTGGCGCATATGTGCCATCAACTATCGAGTCGGCATAATCAACCATTTATCTCAATTAACATGGGCGCGTTGGCTGAATCTGTATTCGAAAGCGAAATGTTCGGCCACCAAAAAGGTGCATTTACTGGAGCTGATAACCAACGCATTGGCCGTTTTGAATTAGCTGATGGTGGCACTTTATTTTTAGACGAGATAGCCAACATTAACGAAAAGCAACAAGCAGCTTTATTACGGTTATTGGAAACTGGAGAGTTCGAGCGTGTAGGATCTTCAAAAACACTTAAAGCAGACGTGCGCGTAATTTGTGCAACCAATGCAAATTTACAACAAAAAGTCGATGAAGGTACTTTTAGACAAGATTTATTCTATCGTATAAACACAGTGCCCATCGTAGTACCGCCACTGATAGCTCGACGTGAAGATATTGTTAAACTTGCCGAACACTTTATTCAAAAGTACTCAAACAAATATCAGCGTAAAGATATATCCTTAACACAAAGTAGCAAACAAGCGTTACTAATGTACTCATGGCCAGGGAATGTCCGCGAGCTGCAACACTGTATTGAGCGCGCAATTTTGTTAAGTTCAGAAAAACAAATACAACCAGAAAACTTAGGCTTAACAGCCGACACATATAGTGCTTTAACTACAGCAACAACATCCCCCCAAACAAACACAAATATAGTCAATTATGAGGGCAAAACCTTAGCTGAAATTGAATATCAGATGTTAGATCAAGCTTTGATAAAATATGTGCGTAAGCCTGACGAAGCAGCAAAATCTTTGGGGATTAGCCGCAGCGCCTTTTACCGTAAACTAGCAAAATACGGCTTTGATCTAACATGAATAACAAAACAACCAATCTAAATTTGTGGCAACTAGCAGGGTTTAAGCGTAGTTGGTTATTGGCACTATTTAGCTCACTGCCCGCTTTTATCGCACTAGGTACTTTATTATACGCCGGTAATTACGATATGTTGGAAAGCACAACCATATTCGCGCTGGTATTCTTTCCTTGGTTATTAATTATTACCGCTTACTATTTCAGTGCATTACGTCCGTGGCAGTCGGTGGCAAGTATCTTGATGTCGTTTCGGGAACAAGATTATAGCTTGCGTGCAAAAGTGACGGATAAAGATGATGTAATCAACATAGTGCTGAACGAACTTAATTTTATTTCTGAACAATTAAATACAAACCGCCTCAATGCTGCACAAGCAGAGAAATTATTGGCCAGAGTATTGTCAGAAGTAGATGTAGCTGTACTTGCTTTTGATCAACATGATCAACTGGTTGTTTGCAACCGCTACGCGGCAAATCTTTACAATAAATCGATAAAACAACTGATAGGCTGTGACCAAAACACACTACAACTTAACTTCGCAAAATTAACCGCGCATGCCAGCAGCCAAGAAATTGCCTTTCCACGCAAAAAAAGTCGCTGGTTAGTTAAACACTCAAGCTACCGTCAACAAGGTTTACCTTATCAATTAATATTACTCGCTGACATTGGCAACAACCTAAGAGAGGAAGAACTTGAAGCATGGCGAAAATTAATTCGAATTCTATCCCACGAAATCAATAATGCGTTAACGCCGCTGAAAACCACAGTTGGCAGTATGAATCGCACATTAGCTAAACCAGAGCTTTATGATGGATGGCAAAATGACTTTTCAGAAGGATTAGACATTATCGACAACCGCATCAACAATTTAAATAGGCTGGTTAACAGTTATACTCAACTGGCGAAACAACCAGAACCAATTAAACAAGCAGTTGATATTCAAGCATTGCTCCAACGAATTTGTGCAATTTACCAAACGCAGGGCGTAGAGCTTATCAGCCCAACAAACATACAACTGAACATTGATGAATGCCAAATTGAGCAAGTGCTGGTAAATTTAATTAAAAATGCCATAGAAGCGAACGTCAGCAACCAACCAATTGTTGTTTCGGCCAATGAAGAGCTAAATAAACTCAGCATACAAGTTGATGATCATGGTATTGGTATTGAAAACCCTAACAACATCTTTGTCCCCTACTTCACCACCAAATCATCAGGCAACGGCATAGGTTTAGTATTGTCTAGGCAAATAGTCGAAGCTCATGGTGGTAGCCTAACGCTAGAAAATCATCAAAATACAAGTGGCTGTCGAGCTAAGATAACATTACCGATCTAGAGCGAAAATGGGATGCAAAATCCCATTTTCGCAACTATTCAAGTCCCAATATCGACACCATCCACGCCACAGCAAAACTCAAATTCCATCACTAATAAAAATAAACAAACAAAATCAACCACATAAATTACACTTGAAAAACTGGCATGATGCTTTCAATGCAAGTCTCAAATTTTCAATATTAATTCAAATGCAAACATGGATATAGCAAGGCCAGATCTAGCCAAAAAACACAAAAATAAAACACTAATCGTGGCAATTGCTGGTTTAGTTGCACTGTTAAGCATTGTTAGTTTTCTCTTGTTTTATAGACCAGGTCCATATCAGGTTGATAAAGATCTCGTTTTTATTGGCGAAGTAAAGCAAGGAGAAATGTTGCAACAAATTGGTGGCGTTGGCGTGCTTGAAGCTGCTGAGATTCGCTGGGTATCCGCAGCCACGTCAGGCAGAGTTGAGCGAGTCTTTGTACTAGCTGGCGCGCCTGTGGAACCTGACACAATAATAGTAGAGTTAAGCAATCCCGAACTTATGCAGCAAAAGCAAAATGCACAATTGCAGGTTGAAACCGACCAAGCCAATTTTACTGTTCGCAAAGCTCGTTTAGAGAGCAGTTTGTTACAGAATCAATCAGATCTTACTCGGCTTGAATCAGATTACCAACAAGCTAAATTAAATGCTGAAATTGACAAACAACTACTTGAGCAAGGGTTAGAATCCATTCAAACCAGTCAACGCTCTAGCCTACGCGCCAAACAATTAGCCACTCAACTTGAACTTGAAAAACAACGTTTTGAATTTGCTAAAACCTCAACCCAAGCCGAGATAACAGCGGAGCAAACTCGATTGGCGCAATCAAAAGCTCGGTTAAAATTATTAACATCCCAAGTTGAAGGCTTAGCTGTAAAAGCGGGATACTCAGGATTATTGCAAAAACAAAATTTAAAAGAAGGGGAACGGGTTACCCTTGGGCAAAGTTTAGCGCAAGTGGTTAACCCGAATAGCTTAAAAGCCAGAATACTCATTTCTGAACATCAAGCACAATTATTATCCATTGGCTTGCACGCTCAAATAGATACCTCAAACGGCACAACTTATGGGCAGGTAGCGCGAATTGACCCAAATGTTGAAGCTGGCAATGTCATTGTTGACGTAACCATAACCCATGACTTACCAGCTGGTGCTCGCCCAAATTCAACCATAGAAGCAAGCATTGAAATCAGCCGAATTGACAACACCACTTATGTCAGCCGCCCCATTTTTTCGGAAGCCAACACTCAAGTAGAGGTATTTAAACTGGCAGCCGACAGCAATATTGCCGAGCGAGTAAAAGTATCTTACGGGCGCACTTCAATCGATAAAATTGAAATTATTGAAGGCCTGACAGCTGGTGACCGAATTATCCTGTCGGATACCTCCGAATGGGCCAAACATCAAAAAATAGTCATTAATTAAGGACACATTACAATGAAACAAGACGTTATCCGCATGAAAGGTATCAAAAAAGTTTACCTAACTAACGAATTAGAAACTCACGCGTTGACCAATATTAATTTAACCATTCAACAAGGTGAGTTTGTTTCTATTGCAGGCCCGTCAGGCTGCGGAAAATCAACCTTATTGTCGATTATGGGACTATTAGATAACCCAACGGACGGTGAATACTGGTTAGCTGAACAAGATGTATCGAAATTAACTCAACAACAACAAACATCAATCCGCAATAAAGCAGTCGGTTTTATTTTCCAAAGTTTTAATCTAATTGCAGATATGAATGTTTTTGAAAACGTCGAGTTACCGCTGGTGTACAGCGGCATGGCAAAAAACGAGCGCAAACAACGTGTACTTGAAGTACTTGAGCAAGTACAAATGTCGCATCGCATTAAACATTTACCCAATCAACTGTCTGGCGGACAACAACAGCGCGTTGCTATAGCGCGCGCACTTGCAGGCAAACCCCAAATATTGTTAGCAGATGAACCAACTGGCAATTTGGACTCACACAACGGTGAAAAAGCCATGGAATTACTCGCCGAATTACACGCGCAAGGCACCACTATTTGCATGGTGACACACGATGATAGATACAACAGTTACGCGACCCGCATTATTAACTTATTTGACGGCAGCATAGTAGAAGAAAAAGCAAAATTAGCCGACATTGCATAAGCAAACAAGGATGACAACAAATGAATATTTTCGCTAACTTAAAATTTGCACTGCGCTTATTTTACCGCGACATAGGCTCCAGCACTTTAGGTATAGTGGTGCTGGCGATTGGCTTAGCAATGGCCATAACCATGTATACCCTAGCCAAAAACTATTTATGGAATAGTCCTGAATTAAGAGAAGGACAACCCATTGTTTCTTTTAGTTGGGCACCGAGTAGAGAAGGTAGAAGAGGTTCTAGCATATTCAATTATGCTGATTTTGAGGTGTTAGAAAAAAACAGCCAAAGCTTTGAATATTTAACTACTTATAAATTTGTTAAACAGGCTTTTTTTGTTGACGGAGATAATGCAGAGGTATCTAGCGTTTTAGGTGCTTGGGTGCACGATAATTTTTTTGAATTATTCAATGTAAAACCAATATTAGGCAGGTTACCCACACCAGATGATGCATTAGCAAGCACTCCAGCAACCATAGTAATTAATGAAGAATTGTGGCACGACAAGTTTAATTCAGACCCACAGGTTATTGGTAAAACCGTACTGCTAAACGGTAAACAAGCTATTGTAATAGGTGTATTACCTGCCGCATTTAAGTTTCCAGGGAATCAATTATTTTGGGAACCTTATCACTGGCAATCACAAAAGCAATACGGCAGAAAAAAAGGGGCGCTTAAACAATGGGTTGCAGGGGTTTTAAAACCAAATGTGAGCATGGTTCAGGCGGAGCTTGAGCTGGTAAACCTAGTTGAAACCATAAAAACTTTTTATCCTAAAGATAGCAAATGGCTTACGCATATTCGGCTAGAAGAATATGGCTCTGGTGATAACCAAAGTGAATCCTTTAAAGCCATTTTGTATGCATTAATCATCGGTTCATTTATTGTTTTGATTGTCGCTTGCGCGAATGTGTCAAATTTATTATTGGCTAAATCGAGTAAACGCCAGTTCGAGCTTGCCATGCGCCATGTTCTCGGTGCAAGCCGCTTAGAGATTGCGTTACAAGTTTTGCTCGACGCCCTGTTAATAGCATTTTTCGCCACACTATTCGCTTTATTATTGGCCAGTTGGTCTTGCAGAGGCATATGGCATTTATTTGAAACTCATTACACTAATATGCCTTATTGGTGGAATATGGATATAGATGGCAAAGTATTACTGTTTGCGCTATTTATGTTGTTGTTTACTTTGGTTGCGTCAGCCATATCACCTATATTAAAAACCACGCGCCGCTATAACGCCGAAATGTTAAAAGACAATGCAAGAACCACCAGCAATTTGGCAGTTGGCCAAACAGGTAAATGGTTAGTTGGTGTGCAAATTACCCTTACCACCGCCCTGTTATGTTGTGCTGGTACTTTTGTAATAACCCTACAAGAGCAGCTTGATCGCCAGCTCAAATATGATCCGGCTTCTATTCTTGTTAACCGGTATTTTGCAACATCTCGAGAGTTTGTATCAAACGAAGCTGTTGTTAAGTTTTATCAAACAATGAAGCAAAAGTTAGCTCTGCTACCTGGTGTAGAAGATGTGGTTTTTTCATCAGGTTTTACTGACTACAAAACGGATAGCCGAACAATTGAAATTGAAAGCAAACCGCAAAATAAAGAAGATAAACCTATAGTTGTACCAACTGAAATTGTCACGTTAGACTACTTTGATTTCTTTGAACAACCACAGCTACAAGGGCGATTTTTTTCTAATATTGATACAGAGCAAGCCGCACATGTAACTGTGGTAAATCAAAGTTTTGTTGAAGCTTATTTTCCCAATGAAAACCCGATTGGCAAAAGAATTAGAATTAAAGGGCCAGGTGAAGCATGGGAAGAGCAAAATAAAAGAAGGGAAACACCTTGGACTCAATGGCTCACTATAATTGGCGTTACACCTAACATTAACAGTGAAAAAAATTTGAATGAGGCCAAAAAATTAGGAGATTTTAACCGTTATATACGCGTATACATTCCTCATACCCAGTGGCCAGCGCGCAATATGTATTTAATGCTACGTGGACAAGGTGAAGTGAAACATTATGCTAAACATGTTGCTAAAACCTTTGCAGACACCTCAAAGTCTACTGCGTCTTATTCCGCTTACCGCACACTACAAGACTTATTTGATGCTAGAGACATTTTCAGTAAACTCATCAGTCAATTTGTGACAGGTTTTGCCATATTTACGCTGCTAATGGCTACCATAGGTTTATACGGGTTAGCGGCATTGACCACAGAGCAGCAATCCCGAGAGTTTGGTATTCGCCGTGCTTTAGGCGCAAAACGCCGCAATATTATAACCCTAGTCAGCAAAACCATGCGCCTACAAGTGGCTATCGGTTTGATACTTGGCGTGAGTATAGGCTTTGCCCTAACCAATATATTGCTTAGCAGTGTTGGCCTATCAAATTCTGAGATATTTTCTGAGCTGTGGTTTGTGTTTCCTGTTGCAGCTTGCATTGTATTATTGGTTTTAATTAGTGCAATTTTTCCACCTTCGTGGCGGGCAGCCAACCTCTCCCCCAACCAAACCTTACGTCAGGCCTAACTATATATGCCAGACAGTTAGCTGTCTGGCTTCTTTTATCTATGAAAAATTCATCATTTACAACTCAAAAGTTATTGTTAGCAATTATGCTATGGTTAACCACAGCAGCAGCGTCAGCGCAAACAAATTTTCAGCAAACGTCGCCTCTACTAGAGCTAGATGTTCATCAAGCTATTTTATTAGGGGTTGCTAAAAACTATGGGATAAAAATAAATCGGCTGAATCCACAGTTTACCGCACTAAACATTGCTATTGAGCAAGGTGATTTCGAACCTAATGTTTTTGCCAGCTACCAACAAAGTCAAAGCGAACGTTTTAATTCATTAACACAAAACAATCGTTACGCAAGCACTACCTCATCGGTTGGTTTACAAGGCATTGCGCCTTGGGGTACACGTTATAAACTTGCGATAGAAGCCAATAAAAACGAATTAAATAATTCGGCCAATTTCAGCAGTGTCATAGAGGTGACTCAACCCTTGTTGAAAAATTTTGGACTTGAGCCTAACTACAGTAATGTTGTTTTAGCGCAAAAACGTACAGAAATAGAGCGAATGCGCTTTAGCCAACAACTCATGTCGCTTGTACAGCAAATCGTTAATGCTTACACCAGCTTATATGCGGCTCAACTCAATTTAGAAGTTGCTCAAGCAAACCGAATGCTGGCAGAAAAAACCCTAGAAGCAGAACAAAAACGTGTAGTTATTGGCAAAAGTGCCGATTCTGCAACGCTGCGACCTGAGGTCAGTTTGGCAAATCGTGAAGATGCTGTGCTAATTGCTGAGCAAGAGTTAAGGTTTAAGCAGAACACGCTAAAGTCGTTAATTGCTGATAGCAGCGCTGGGCTGTTGTCACTAGAACTGCACGCTGTCGGTTTACCGGAAGCTGAACAATTGAATCCGAATGTTGCACAAGACTTTCAAGAAGCTCTGAATAATCGGCCCGAATATTTAGAAGCAAAGCTAACTGTCAGCCAACAAAAAATTAGAGTGAAGCGAGATCAACAGCAACATAATCCCAACTTAGATTTAGTTGTTCGTTACCAGAAAATTGGCATAGCTGAACAAAATGACTTCGGTGCAGCTTTTGAAAGCTATCAAAGTACTGGATTAAATTCAGGGTACATTGGAATTAACTTTTCCATGCCACTCTCGATGCAAAGCAGTAAGAGTCGTTTGTCACAAAGTAATATAGCCTTGCAGCAAGATGAACTTAAACTAGAGCAGACAGCACAAAATATTTTGCTTGCGCTTGACACAGCCGCATATGCGCTAGCTGGTAATTGGCGACGTTTACAAGCAGCAGAGCAAGCAGTGGCGTTAACTCAAGCTTCACTGGATGCGGAAGAGAAAAAGATGTCAGTGGGTAGAAGCAACAGCTTTTACATATTGGATATGCAAAGCCGATTAGCCAATGCTCAGCGCAGAAAAGTAGATGCTTTAACAAGCTATTACATTTCATTAGTTAACTACCATAAACAAAAAGGCACTATTTTATCTCACTACCAAGTGGCCGTTAACTAAAGCTAACCAGCAATAAAAATATTAAAGCTAGTGAACCGATGGGCTGCGAGCAAGCTGAACAAAAAACCAACAGGGAAAACGTTTTACTTAATTAGCAAAAACAGCTAAGATCGCATCGCTATCTGCAAATAAATTCGTTACACTGGACAAAATCCAGTGGAAATTAAAAAAGACTAACGGAAAACGGTACTAGACTATGAGCTCTACAATCTTAGTAACTGGTGGCGCGGGTTACATCGGCAGCCACATCGGCAGCCACACTGTATTAGAACTATTAAACCAAGACGACCAAGTAATTGTGGTTGACAACCTAGCCAACGCATCAGAAGAAGCACTTGCTCGCGTAAAAGACATTACAGGCAAAGACCTCACTTTCTACCAAGCAGATATCCTAGACACAGCTGCATTAGATGAAATATTCGCCAAGCACCAAATTGATGCGGTTATTCATTTTGCAGGCTTAAAAGCTGTAGGTGAAAGTACTCAAATTCCACTAACCTACTACCACAACAATGTAACAGGCACGATTAACCTTTGCCAAGTAATGGCAAAACACGGGGTTAAATCAATAGTATTTAGCTCATCGGCAACTGTATATGGCGATCCACAAGCATTACCATTAGTTGAAAGCATGCCAACTGGTATACCAACTAATGCTTATGGTCATTCAAAATTAATGATTGAAGAAATTTTGCGTGATTTATCTGAATCAGACCCAGAATGGCGTATCGTGTTATTACGCTACTTCAACCCAATTGGTGCGCATGAATCAGGCCGCATCGGCGAAGATCCTAACGGCATTCCAAACAACCTAATGCCATTTATCACCCAAGTAGCAGTAGGCCGTCGTGAACAACTAGCTGTTTTTGGTAACGATTACGATACACACGATGGTACAGGCGTACGTGACTATATCCACGTTGTTGATTTAGCGTTAGGCCACTTGCGTGCGTTAGAAAAAATTCAAAAAGATTCAGGTGTTTTCACGTATAATCTGGGTACAGGAACAGGCTACTCAGTATTAGATATGGTAAAAGCGTTTGAAAAAGCGTCAGATAAAACCATAAAATACCAACTAGTAGACCGTCGTCCAGGTGATGTAGCAGCATGTTATGCAGATGCAACAGCCGCAAAATCAGACCTTAATTGGGAAGCAAAATTTGGTTTAGACCGTATGTGCCAAGACAGCTGGCGCTGGCAAAGCCAAAACCCAAATGGGTATAAAAATAGTTAGAGCAAACGCTCAAAGGTAAAGGATAAAACGTGAAATACTTAGTCACTGGTGCAGCCGGTTTTATCGGTTTTTTTACGGCACAAAGGTTATTAAAAGCAGGTCATCAAGTAGTTGGTATAGATAATTTAAATAGCTACTACCAAGTACAATTGAAAGAAGACAGGCTAAAAGAGTTAGAACCTTTTGAACATTTTAGTTTTGTTAAAATGGACCTAGCTGACCGTGACGGTATGGCGCAATTATTCGAAGAACACGGCTTTGATGTGGTTATTCACTTGGCCGCTCAAGCTGGTGTTCGCTATTCTTTAGAGAATCCATTTGCATATGCAGATTCAAACCTTATTGGCCACTTATCTATTTTAGAAGGCTGTCGCCATAACAAGGTAAAACATTTGGTTTATGCATCTTCAAGTTCAGTGTATGGCTTAAACAGCAAAATGCCATTTGCAACTGAAGACTCAGTTGACCATCCAGTTTCGTTATATGCAGCTACCAAAAAAGCCAATGAGTTGATGAGTCATACTTATTCTCATCTCTATCAAATTCCAACATCGGGATTACGCTTCTTTACTGTATATGGTCCTTGGGGTCGCCCTGATATGGCCTTGTTTAAATTTACCAAAGCCATTATTAATGGCGAGCCAATCGACATATACAACAATGGCGATTTAGCCCGTGATTTCACCTACATTGACGATATAGTAGAGGGCATTTTACGCGTAGCCAGTAAAATACCGGAAGCAAATTCAGAATGGACACCAGAACAAGGCTCAGCAAAAGATAGCTCGGCACCTTATCGGGTTTACAACATAGGTAATGGCTCCCCTGTACAGTTAATGGACTTTGTTAAAGCCATTGAAAAAGCCATTGGTATTGAAGCTAAGAAGAATTTTATGCCGATGCAACCAGGTGATGTATATAAGACTTGGGCTGACACTGAAGATTTAGAAAAAGTCACTGGCCACAAACCACAAGTATCAGTGGAAAAAGGTGTCGAAAAGTTTGTTGCTTGGTATCGAAAATATTACCAAGTCTAAACAGATAAATCGTCATGCTAGTTTATTATTGAACTTTTTTTCTAAACGACTAGAATGGCGCGTTTATTGCCGAAGCTAAAGTACAGATCAAGGAGTGGAGTTTTCAATTAGTTTGGGTAAGCATTATTAATCGGTAAATTGGCTTAATTGAATGAAATATATCCAGGTATCAACATCTATCTTAGCAATTGGTTTTGCGCTAGCGACTAACTCTGTAGCAGCTAGTAAAAAAACAGACGACAAGTTCGGTAAATTTGTTGCTTCAGTAGAGCTCGGTTATATTATGACCTCTGGTAATACAGAGTCGACTTCAATAATTGTCAAAACAGACATCGGCAACGAAACAGAATCTTTTCGTAATCAATTTTCTTTTGATTCATTATTTAAAGAAGATGAGATTGAAATAGTCAAAAATGGCGAAAAACGAACCATCAAAAAAACATCCAAAGAGCAATATGCAGCATCTGCGCAAACTAACTACAAAGTGAATGACGAAGGTGATGCAATATTAGCGTTTGCTTCGTACGAGACAAATCGATTTTCAGCCTTCCACTATCAAGCGTCTATCGCGACTGGTTACAACACACGAGTGCTTGATTCGTCAACCGGTTTTTTAGATCTATCCCTAGGCCCAGGTTACAGTTTTGATTCGTTAATCGTTAAAGTCAACGAACAAAATCAACAAGTTGATGGTAGTGGCAATGTTATAACCGATAATAATGGAAATCCCATAACCGGTGATGAAGAGAACCGAAACCAACTGATTTGGCGTGCTGCGGCGACCTATCAGCGTAAAATAACTGACCAAATAAAATTTAAATCTGCGTACTCTATAGAGGACGGTGATTTCAATAGAAAGTCAGAATTTGAAGCAAGTATAACTATGCAAGTAAATGGCTCTTTGGCGGTTAAAGCATCAGTAAAAAACAAGAAAAATTCCAGCTCTGGTGTATTGAGCAACGACAAACAAAATCGTATCACGCTCGTTTATAATTTTTAAAAATTCTCTATGTAGAAAAAACAAGCGGCTTAGCCGCTTGTTTTAAAGTTCCTAAATCCCGCTAGTTTACCAACCAGGAACACCATGCATATCCGGCAATTGGTGGGCTATCCCTTTGTGGCAATCAATGCAGGTTTTTTCGCCTGACGCCAGCGCAGTACTATGCATTTCCACCGCTCTCGGGTTTTGCAAGGTGAAGTCCATTGAATCAAAATCATGACAGTTTCGACACTCTAATGAATCATTTGCTTTTAATCGTGCCCATTCATTTTCAGCTAACTGACGGCGTTTTTCATTAAACTTCTCTCGTGTGTTAATTGTGCCAAAAATTTTCCCCCACACCTCTTTAGACGCAGCCATCTTACGTGCAATTTTGTCTGTCCACTCATGTGGAACATGACAGTCAGGACAAGTTGCACGTACGCCAGAACGATTAGTATAGTGAATGGTCGTTTTGAGTTCCTCATACACGTTGTTTTCCATTTCATGACAACCAATACAAAACTCTTCGGTATTGGTTGCTTCAAGTGCAGTGTTAAATCCACCCCAAAATATCACACCCGCTAAAAAGCCGCCTAAGGTTAAAAACCCTAGGCTGTAGTGAACACTTGGTTTTTTAAAGGTTTGCCAAACTAACTTTAGCCACTTCATATAAACCTTCCTTACTGATTGCTCAGTTTCATCAAATGTTTAGAATCGGTAAAAGTATTTTCTATTACAGGTTCTACATCTGACTGGGTAACATGACACTGATTACAAAAATAACGTCGAGGTGAAATCTCTGCTAAAAAGTTGCCATCACGATCCATAAAGTGTGTGACTGAAACCATAGGCGCTTGGCTTTCTTCTACCCTGTCACGACTGTGGCAAGACATACACTTATTCACCCGCGTATTGACCTCATAACCACGAGTATTATGCGGAATAACCGGTGGTTGCATTGGGTAGTTACGCTTTTGTTTAACATCATTTTTTATAACTTTTGGAATCGCAGGGGCTGCAACATCATCTGTCACTTCCGCTTTTAATATTGGATTAAAAGCGTCATTCGCTTGAACACTCGCGACAACAATGGCACATACTAAGGCACTGGCGATACGGATAGTTTTCATTAACTTATTCATAGTGACTCTCCTAAACTTTCTCTATTTTCACAGCACACTTTTTAAAGTCGGTCTGTTTTGAAATAGGATCAGTTGCATCCAGCGTCACTTTATTAATCAAACGACCAGCGTCAAACCAAGGCACAAACACCAAACCTTCTGGTGGTTGATTGCGTCCACGTGTTTCCACTCGAATGCGAATTGAACCTCGACGAGAAATCAAATTCACTTCATCACCTCGGCGTAAACCGCGCTTTTTCGCATCATCAGGATGCATATAGCACAGTGCATAAGGCACAGCTCTATGTAACTCTGGAACTCTATTGGTCATTGAGCCACTGTGCCAGTGTTCTAAAACACGCCCAGTAGATAACCACAAGTCGTATTCATCATCTGGTGCTTCAGCAGGCGGCTCGTATGGCAAGGCAAAAATAATTGCTTTACCGTCTGGTTTACCATAAAACTCAAAACCTTTACCCGCTTTTACATATGGGTCTGCACCTTCGCGATAGCGCCACAAAGTTTCTTTACCGTCAACTACAGGCCAACGTAACCCGCGCACTTCGTGGTATCTGTCGTACGGTGCCAAATCGTGACCATGATCACGCCCAAAAGCAGCGTATTCTTCAAACAAACCTTTTTGAATGTAAAAACCAAAATGGCGCGCTTCATCATTTAGGCGCTCTGCAGGTACTTCACGCAAGCTATACTTGTCAACATTGCCGTTTTTAAACAATACATCAAATAAAGTTAATTCATTTGCATGTGGCATTTGGCTTGCCAGTTCGGCGGGCCAAAAGTCGGTTAGTTTTAAATAGCGGCTAAATTCAACCATTTGCCATAAATCAGATTGTGCTGAACCAGGTGCTTTAACTTGCTGATACCAAGCTTGTGTACGACGCTCTGCATTACCATACGCCCCCTCTTTTTCAACCCA
Source organism: Catenovulum agarivorans DS-2 (assembly GCF_000568405.1). Lineage (GTDB taxonomy): Bacteria > Pseudomonadota > Gammaproteobacteria > Enterobacterales > Alteromonadaceae > Catenovulum > Catenovulum agarivorans_A. The sequence goes on along the minus strand of NZ_ARZY01000002.1, from coordinate 152,964 downwards.
CATTGCCGCTGGTAGAATTAAGTCAGCACATTGAGCGGTCACAGTTGGATACGCATCAGAGACAATCACAAAAGCTTCGGGATTGCGATAACCGGGATAGCCTTCTTCGTTAATATTGGCCGCAGCTTGCATGTTGTTATTACACTGCACCCAATAAACTTTTAATTTACCGTCTTTTAATGCGCGGTTGTGTTCTACTGCATGTAAACCAGGTTTTGCTGGCACAGTGCCTTTAGGTAACTTCCAAATTTTTTCAGCGTACGCTCGATGTTTAGGATTTTTAACCACCATGTCTGCTGGTAACCTGTGGCTAAAAGTACCTACTTCGCGTGCCGTACCACAGGCTGATGGCTGGCCAGTTAATGAAAATGGGCTGTTGCCTGGCGTCGATATTTTGCCCGTTAGCAGGTGAATGTTATAAATTAGGTTGTTGCACCAAACACCACGAGTATGCTGGTTAAAGCCCATGGTCCAGAATGAAGTCACTTTGGTTGTAGGATCTGCATACAACTCAGCCAATGCATTTAGGTCTTTGACACTCACGCCTGATAACTCGCTTACTTTTTCGGCGGTGTATTCGCTCACAAATGCTTTGAAAGTTTTAAAGTCAATGTCTTTGGCTGCACCCGCTTTGTCGGCATTTTTGGCGCTTTGCTGCAAAGGATGGTCAGCGCGTAACCCATACCCTATATCGGTTTCGCCTTGCTTGAAGCGAGTATGCTTTTTAACAAACTCCCAATCAACTTTATCATTCTCAATTATGTAATTAGCAATAAAGTTCAAAATAGCCAAGTCAGTCTGCGGGGTGAATATCATTGGCATATCAGCCAAATCATAACTACGATGTTTGTAAGTGGACAATACCGCAACTTTGACATGTGGATGGCTTAATCGTCGGTCGGTTAATCGCGTCCATAAAATTGGATGCATTTCCGCCATGTTAGAACCCCAAAGCACAAAGGCATCAGCCGCTTCAATATCGTCATAACAACCCATGGGTTCGTCAATGCCAAAGGTGCGCATAAAGCCGCCAACCGCTGAAGCCATACAGTGGCGTGCATTAGGATCAATATTGTTAGAGCGGAAACCAGCTTTCATTAGTTTAACCGCGGTATAGCCTTCCATAACAGTCCATTGACCAGAACCAAACATACCAACAGATTCAGGACCATGGTTTTTAATCGCGCTGGTATATTTATCAGCCATGACTTCAAAAGCTTGCTGCCAAGAAATAGCGGTAAACTCACCGTTCTTATCATAGCGGCCATTAGTCATACGCAACATTGGCTGTGTTAATCTATCTTTGCCATACATAATTTTCGACAAAAAGTAGCCTTTAACGCAGTTTAAACCTCGGTTTACCGGTGACTTAATATCACCATGTGTTGCCACCACTTTGCCGTCTTTAGTTGCGACATTAATACTACAACCAGTACCACAAAATCGGCATGGTGCTTTATCCCAATGCAGTTTTGTTGCTGAAGAATCAGTAATTAAATTACTGGCATAACCTGTCAATGGCACACCAGCGACCCCTGCCGCGGCTTGAGCGGCGCTTGCTTTTACAAAGTCTCGCCTAGAAAGTTTCATAATATCCCCACTAACTTTGTTCGTTTAATTCGTTGTTTAAATCGTTGTCTAAATATTCGTGATACACAGGCACAGCGTGCAGTAAACCCGTTAATTGCTGAAATTGCTCCGCAGAATTAGCCATCGATTTTGCGCTTGGTGCTTCTAACGTCACGACAAGCTGACCGACATCATCTTGCCCGTGCAGTTCACAGTGTTCGATTTGATTTAATTCAGAGATGGCTCGGTCGACTAAGTCAGGCTGGACTCGAATAATAAAGCTGGCGATATGCCATTCGGTATTCATGAGGGTTCCTTAAAATACTCGTGGAGCGAATAACAGTTGATATATCCAAATAGAGAATCCATAAGCACCAACTAGCGCGATACTTAAAAGCGGAAACAACACCACGGTTATAAAAAGAAAGACTTTCAGCTCTCGCTTTTTTTCAGTTTGCATTTGCGTCACCTTCGTTGATGAGTCTAGAAAATTAAGGTGGACAGTTTGCGTCTGAGCTCAACATCACTGAACTCTCTGTTCACCATAACTGCAATACTAAAGCAACAATAAGCAAAGTTTTTTGCGCTAGATCAATAAACGCCATAGTGAGTAAAAATGCTATTTTTAGGCGCGAGCATGCGCATTTTCGGTGCAAATATTTTGTATTCTGCCAATCAATAACGCAGGTATAGCAACCAACAAAAACAAATTTAATATATACTTATCAATTACTTAGGGTCAATCACACAATTTGGTCTACATATTGCTTTGTTGAGAATGTTCTTCCTCAACAAAGCAGTTTTAGAAAACTATGCAAAGTAAGTATGAATCGCACCGTAGCATCGGATTGAGAGCTTTGTTACTCGTAGAATCCGAAGATTTTGATCGTGATTTAAAAAATGCTCTACTAACCTGTGGGTATGACGTCTACCCGGCATTAACTTCAAGCCATATCTTAAAGATGGTGGATAATGTTGATCCGAGCGTTATTGTATTAGACGTCGATAGGTTAACCACAGACAACATACATAGCCTGCATATTTTAAATCAGATAGACCCTCGGCCTATGGTGATTTTTACCGAGTTTTCCGATGAGGAAATGATCGACCGCGTGCTCAAATCCAGAATTAACGCGTATATCGTTGGTGATAAACTTCCCCACCATGTTGGACCAACAGTGCAAATAGCCATTGCGCGATTTAAAGAAGTTCAGTCGCTTAAAGATGAGCTCTCAGAAACAAAACGAAAATTAGAAGGACGCAAATGGATTGACAAAGCAAAAGGACTACTGATGAATACTAAAGGTCTGACTGAAGACCAAGCGTATCAAACACTGCGAAAAATGGCGATGGACAACTCACAGCGTATCGATGAAGTTGCAAAAAATGTAATTTCGTTTATGCAAGCTGTTGGATAAAAATCCGTTTCTGTTAAAGTATCCACCACAAAAAATACAATTATAATTAACAAACACATACGGATTTGTGTAGCAGAACTGTCCGTATGCGGTTAAAAGGAAAATACGGATGATACTTAACGGAAAAATAAAAATAATAACTAAATTAGGTTTAGTGTTTTTTAGTTTGCTAATCCTAATAAGTGGTTTAGGTGTTTACTGGAAACACCAAAGTCGTTACAGCGACAATAGCCCTTATCGCGGCGCACAATATATTCAAAACAGCCAGTTTATGGACGGTTTTGATAAAATTTACCCAAGCCCACAATTCCCCAATTCTGAAATCAACGGAAAATGGCAAGGCTGGAATGCCAGCCAAAGCATGTGGTACTACAATACCACCCAAGGTTCTGATTTACTGCCGTACGACTTCTTTTTATTTTTAGAACAGCATAACTCAAGCGAGCTTTTTCGCAGCGAAAAAAATATCGACCGCTTTCGTTACATAGTGCAAAAACCAACTGAAGCTAATCCTGACGGACTGCCACTTGGTTTTGTCAAAGATGAATATTTAGGCAAGACATATTTGGGTTTAACCTGTGCAGCTTGCCATACTAGCCAAGTGGTCTATAACAACACAGCTATTCGGATTGATGGCGGCCCAGCTATGGCCAATATGGATATGTTTATGCGCGAGCTAGAAGCAGCCCTATCCGAGACATTGCAAGACAAACGCAAAAAACGTAGATTTATCAACAATGTTTTGAATCACAATTTACAACAAGGCATTCTGGGACAGGTCAACTACGAAGACGAACAAAACATTGAAGCCGACTTACACAAATATATGCTGCAAGTTTCTTTGTATAACTATATCAACCACAGTCCCACCGAATATGGCTACGCCCGATTAGATGCATTTGGCCGTATTTTTAATCGAGTACTGCAACATACCCTGAATAAAAAGCAGCTCCAACAATCCATTGCCGATACATTTGACGGTCAAACTGCAACCAAGTTACTAAAAGATCTAAACAATGGTTTAATTGCCAATGATCAACTACCTCGGGTATTTGACCGCTTGGTAGGCCAATTTAACCTCGACCCTGACTCAGCAGACTTAGTTGCAAACATGGCGCAACTAAAACAACTAAAAGAAAAACTATTTAACGCACCCGATGCACCTGTCAGCTATCCGTTTTTGTGGGACATTGCCCAGCACGATTATGTACAATGGAACGGCATTGCCGCCAATGCTGGGGTTGGCGCTGTTGGCCGAAATACCGGCGAAGTCATGGGAGTATTTGCAACACTAGACTGGTACGAATCTAAAAGTGCCAACCTCTCAACATTTTTAGGTGACCAACCAAAAAACGACAATGGCAAATATACCCATTTTAAATCCTCGGTTGATTTTACCAACTTACGCCTAATCGAATCGCAATTAAGAGATTTAACCAGCCCAATCTGGCCAGAAGAAGTATTAGGCAGAATAAAATGGGCGGATGTCAAAGCGGGCCAATTACTATTTGAACAACATTGTGCAAACTGTCACTTACCGATTGAATCTACCAACCCTAGGCGCAAAGTTATCGCCCAAATGTCAAAGCTAGAAGAAATTCAAACCGATGACAAGATGGCAACCAACAGTGTTAGCTACACAGGTCAAACTGGCATTTTGCAGGGGATTTATTTGGGCACAGATGTGGGTGATATCTTGCTACAAGAACAAGCACCTGTCGCTGCTATTTTAACAGCCGCCACCCGCAATGTCGTTGCGACACCCGATCCAGACAAAGGCTGGTTAACGAACTGGTTTGATTGGTTATATAACCTAGCCGTTACCTTTTTCGACAATGACATAAAACAATCGATAAAACGTGGTAACTACAACCCTGATACAACCGCTAACCCGTGGGCGTCTTTATTGGCTTATAAAGCTCGACCTATGAATGGTGTATGGGCAACCGCCCCATACTTACACAATGGCTCGGTACCGACTTTGTACGACTTACTACTACCTAAATGCAATGCCCAGCAACAACAAGCAGGCGAAAAGTGTCGCCCCGAAAAGTTTGTTGTCGGAAGCCGGCTGTTCGACCCTGTAAAAGTAGGCTTTATCAGCGAAGGCTATGATGGCTTTGTATTTGATACTTCAAAAGTAGGTAACAGCAATGCAGGCCACGAATATGGGACTAAAGATATTCAATTGCCAAATGGTCAGGTTTTACCAGCATTGACAGACAAACAGAGATGGCAAATTGTTGAATATATGAAGTCGATTTAGTTGCTTTAATTTAATTGGCTACAAGCCAGCTGAAGCATGATTTTCTAAAAACGCTATACACCTTCCATGGTCGCTCTCACAAGGCTTCCCTGCCTTGTGAAGTTTTAGAAAATCAGCATTCAGTTAGGCTTTTATCGAGCATTTTTATTGCGAAGAAAGGGCAGCAATATAGGTGTCAGGAATGGTGGTAGCGGGTGTTTTTCGCAAAACTTCCAATCGGTAGGGACACCGTTTGAGAGCGGGCCATGGATGGCCTTGCAGCGATTTTGCGAAAAATATCGCTACCAGCATGACACCCAGCGCCCGAGCTTAAATCTAGTGACTTACAACCGACTCAAATAATTCAAAATAATTCGGGAAAGTTTTCGCAGTACACTTAGGATCATTAATGATCATAGGGTTTTTACCCATAGCCGCTAAACTAAAACACATCGCCATACGGTGATCGTTATAAGTATCAATTGCCGCAGTTTGCACCTCAGCTGGTGGAGTTACAATAATATAATCTTCACCCTCTTCTACCGTAGCACCAACTTTACGCAATTCAATCGCCATAGCAGACAAACGGTCCGTTTCTTTAACACGCCAGTTGTAAATATTTCGAATAGCCGTAGTACCTTCAGCAAATAAAGCGGCAGTAGCAATAGTCATAGCTGCATCTGGGATATGGTTTAAGTCAACATCCACCGCACGTAAAGGACCATTTTTGGTCACAGAAATGTACTCTTCACCCCACTCAACAATAGCGCCCATTTGCTCTAAAACTTCAGCGAAACGCGCATCACCTTGCACACTCTTAGTCCCCACACCATTGACTTTAACCGTACCACCTTTAATCGCTGCCGCGGCCAAAAAGTATGAAGCAGAAGACGCATCACCTTCGACTAAAATACGACCTGGAGACTGATAAGTTTGACCCGCTTTGACTTTAAATACTTGATAGTTTTGGTTTTCAACTTCCACACCAAACTGCTTCATTAAACTCAAAGTAATTTCAATGTAAGGTTTAGAAACTAACTCATCAATCACGACAATTTCTAAATCTTGTTGGGCCAAAGGCGCAGCCATTAATAATGCAGTTAAGAACTGGCTAGAAATACTACCTTTAATTTCAACGCGGCCGCCTTTTAATCCAGTCGCATTAATTTTTAATGGTGGAAAATCAGTATCTTTTAAATATTCAATATCAGCACCAACTTGACGCAACGCATCAACTAAATGACCGATAGGACGCTCGAACATTCGCGGCTCGCCAGTCAATACAAACTCGCCTTGGCCCAAACATAAGGCTGCGGCCAATGGGCGCATTGCCGTACCAGCATTGCCTAAAAATAACTCAGCACTGCCAGCAAAATTAATTGGACCCGCTAACCCTGTTACTTTACATTCAGTTTTGTCTGCAGATAACTCATAACTTACACCCAATTGTTTAAGTGCAGTTAACATGTGGCGAATATCGTCACTGTCCAACAAGTTAGTAATATGCGTTTCGCCTTTTGCTAACGCTGCCAATAATAAAATTCGGTTCGACAAACTCTTAGAACCTGGAATGGTCACTTCACCGTCAACTGCGGTAATAGGTGCAACTGTTAAGCTTTCCATCAACTCTGCTCTTATCTAATAAACTTATAAAACTGTCAAGATTATACCCAGTATTCAGCATGAATGCGATTTAACCCTGAACTAAAAACCATGAATTTGTTGAATAAAACAGCATTCAAACGACAAAAAGCTAAAATTGGCCGACAAGGCTTGCGAAACCCTGACGAATGTGGATAATGCACAGCGTCTCATTATGGTAACCTTGTTGGTTCCCTCGCAATGATAGTTCGTGAACCTGGTCAGGACCGGAAGGTAGCAGCCACAGCGGATGACTCATGTGCCGAGGTGTCGCTGGCAAGGTTGCCACCCAAATTTTCACAAATCTGTCATTAAAGCTCGCGCTTCTGTAGATAACATTTCCCCTATCTTAAATTAACTAAACTAGCCTAAAGAATGTTCTAGTGGGAATCAGAATGTATCGTTATATCCTTGTATTGCTCTGCCTAGCCGTAAACCTAGCTTATGCCAATAACTTATCTGTAAACGGTGAACTTCGAGCTCGTTACGAAAGTTTAACAGGTCAATTCAGAACAGAAAAATCTGGTAGTGACCAACTTTTACTATTTAGAAGTTTACTGCATGCTAAACACCAGACTCAAAGCATGACATTTGGCATAGAGCTACAAGACAGCAGAACCTATTTAGGGGATGAAAATACACCACTGTCCAGCAGTTTTACTAACGTGAGCGATTTACTACAAGCTTACATAAAATTTAATAACCTTGCAGAATTTATCCCCAGCAGTCAAAAATCTGAATTGGTTATCGGTAGGCAAACTCTAACCGTGGGCTCCAAACGCCACATCCAAAGAGTCGGGTATGCTAACGTAATAAAAAGCTTTACCGGCATTTATAGCAAAACAACCTTTAACAACAAAGATGAACTACACGCGTTTTATTTGGTGCCAGTAAAACCATTGCCTAACGACTCTAACCAAGTTCGCAACAATCATCACAAACTAGATAAAGAACAATGGCAACGCCGACTTTGGGGTTTGTCATATCGTTGGGCCGACATTTTAAATAATCCAAATCAATCTATTGCGGCAGAGGCTTTTGTATATGGGTTAGATGAAAAAGACACCATTAGCAACCCAACAAACAATCGTCATTACACGACAATCAGCGCACGACTTTTTAGAAAATGGGCACCAAATATATGGAACTTCGATATAGAAGCGGCATATAGGTACGGAAGTCGACACGCAACCAGCAACCCCAACGACAACATCGACCTAAAAGTAAATGCGGATATGTTGTTATTCAGAGTTGGTTATACTTTTGAGCATAGTTTAAACCCAAATATAGCCTTTCAACATTACCATGCAAGTGGCGACAACAATCCTGATGATAGCCAGTTCGAGCAATATGAATCATTGTTTGGTGGCCGACGTACAGACTTAAATCATACCTCTATCCATGGGCCTTTGGCACCTGTTAATTTATCCGCAACGGGGATTAGATTAGAACTACGGCCAAAAGCAAATTGGGATGCTAGAATTCACTACTCTGCTGCATACTTACAATCTAAAACTGATATATTTAAAACCGCAAAATATCGAGATGAAACAGGCCAAAGTGGTGACTTTTTGGGCCATGCGATTGACGCTCGCGTTCAATATTGGTTGGGTAAAAAAGAATGGATTTTTGAAGTTGGTGCTTCATTGTTTACCCCTGGCGAGTATTTAAAAAACATGCGCACCGCCCAAGCGCTGCCAAATGAAACTACTCGCTTTGGATATCTTCAGCTAACCTACAAATTTTAGTTTGCTAGTTGAAGACAAAAGCTGAAATAAACACAACTCTAACGCCCTAAGCTAATTTCAGCTCAGGGCAGTTAGTTTTCATCCAAAGCAAATTATAAATCAAAGTATCAAACTCTTTTTTGGCCAAAGGTTTGTTGTACATATAACCTTGGCTAATTGCAGCCAAAAGGTTTTAATACAGCTTCATGCTCTTGAGTTTCAATTCCATCTCCGACTAAATACAGCTGCAATGAGCGGCCTAAATCGGAAATAGTTTTTACAGTGTCCATACTCTGCTTATCGTCCAACATATCTCGAATATAGTATTCAGTAACCTAACTAAATATTTCTCGTTAAAAAGTTTTCACTATACCTAAAGTAATTGCTTTAGATATCTTCTCTGAAGCTGATTGTAATAACTCAATGCACTTTTTAACCGAAACCTCTTCAGGTCTACGTTGAATATGCGGAACAGATAAGGTTGCGATTGCTGTATCTCCATCTAAAATAGGCGCAGATAAATCCGTCACACCTTCAACAAATGAACTTGGCCCTTTCCAATAGCCTTGTTTAGCTATTTTTTTACTATCAGCAATAAAGCTTTTAATTTCATCTTCGCTGTTTTCTTTGCTAAACATATCTAACCAGCGTTCTTTAATTACTGATTCTTGGTAAGCAAATAAAACTCTGCCTGAAGCTGTTTCAATAAGTGGTTTTCTATAACCCACTCGCACTGAATAAGATAAAACGCTTGGCGCTTCTGAACGCGAAATAACGACTAATTGTTCATTCGACTGTACCGCAATATGGCAAGACATGGTCGTTTCAAGGCAAAGATTACGCATAATAGGCGCAGAAAATTCCAATAACTCTTTGATTGGCTCTTGCTCTGTGCCTAATTGCAATAGTTTTCGAGAAATTCGGTAACCTTCCGCTTCTTCGTCCTTTTCGATGTAACCGCGCTCTTCTAAAACGAGTAACATACGGTATATTTCAGCACTTGAACGGCCCAAGCGTTCTGCGACGCTGACTTTATTGAGTACAGAATTATCTTTTGACAATAACTCTAAAATATCCAAGCCCTTTTCTAGGGCCGGAGCAGAATATTTTTTGCTGTTGCTCTCCATTTGTAGTTAGCCTCATGATTCAAATAATTTTTATTAGATTAGAGTTATATTACCTGAGATCAATTGATATATAAAAGGCTAATTTAATATACTTTATATCTTAGACCGTTTAGCGCAACCAGCAGCTAAGAAATTAACGCGCCCTGTATGACCAACCTATCAAAGTCGGCTTTGTGTAAAGGCTTGTGGTACAAATACCCTTGCCCCATTTGGCAGCCAAACGATTTTAAAATTTGTTCATGTTCAGCAGTTTCTATTCCCTCACCAACTAGTTTCAATTGCATTGAATGACCTAAATCAGAAATTGTCCTAACGATGTCCATGCTTTGCTTGTCATCCAACATTTCGCGCACAAAAGATTGGTCAATTTTAAGTACATCAACAGGTAGACGTTTTAGGTAAGATAAGCTTGAGTAGCCAGTACCAAAATCATCGATCGCAATAAAGATGCCCGTCAATGATAAATCTCTTAAAATTCCCTCAACTAGGTCAACATCCTGCATCAGTAAGCTCTCTGTCACTTCTAACTCTAACAATGATGTTTTTAGATTAGTATCCTCCAATACAGCAAACACCTGGTCAAAATACCCCTCACTACAAAATTGTAATGCTGACACATTGACGCATACGCGAATAGGCTTGCCTTGGTCATACCAATCTTTTGCGGCAAAACAGCTTTTCCGCAATATTTGCTCGCCTAATTTTGTGATCAACCCAAGCTCCTCAGCCAAACTGATAAATTTGGGTGGTGGAATATAATCGCCATCTTTACCTTTCAGTCTTGCCAATGCTTCAGCTGCAATAACTTGCTGACTGGCCAGATCAATTTGCGGTTGAAACACAACCTCAATGCTGTTTTTATCAATCGCTTCACGCAATACTTGTTCTAGCTCCATGCGTTCGTTTAAATCGTTTTCTAAACCTTGCGAGAAAAAGCATGATTGCTGCTTGCCTTGCTGTTTAGCCCTGTACATCGCGACGTCAGCATTGCGCATCATATGCCCTTCTGTTTCAGCATCAGTCGGGTTTACACTAATCCCAACACTGACAGACAAACTATATTCTTGATTGTCGATTACAAATGGCTTTTGGATGATTTCTTGAATATCAGCAGCAATAAGGTTTAGTTGGCGCACTTCTTTAACATTAGGAACGAGCAATACAAATTCATCTCCACCAATTCTGGCAAGAGTGCAATTTGCGTCCATTACAAATTCGAGTCTTTTTGCAACTTGTTTAATCAGCATATCGCCAATATGATGGCCTAAACTATCATTTAAGTATTTAAAATTGTCGATATCTACCAGCATTAATGCTGTTTTAAGGCGGTTTTGTTGCGAAACTTTGATAGCTTGTTCCAATCTATCATGTAATAAAATACGATTAGGTAGACCTGTTAATTGGTCATTGTTGGCCAAATGATTCATTTTTACCGCCATCGCGATCGATTCGCTAATGTCGTGAAAAACCACAATTGAACCTGTGATATTGCCGTGAGCATCGACAATTGGGGCTGCGGAGTCTTCCACACGGTAAATGTTACCTGTATGGCTATATAACTGGCAATTCAAAGCCATGCCAACAACCCTTTGTTCATACAGGGCAACCACAGCGGGATTAATTGATTTGTGATGTGTCGTCGCATCTTTTAAGTTCATCACATTTTCAATATGCTGGCCGATAGCTTCTGCTTCTGTCATACCTGTCATATGCTGAGCAATTGGGTTTAAAAAAGTGACGATTCCGTGTGCGTCTGTCGCTATCACACCATCGCCTATTGAATTTAGCGTTGCCCTAAAATGCTCTTTCTCACTAAATAACGCACGTTGGGCAACCTCGAGATCTTCAGCATAGTGACGCAACGCCAGCTGATTCGCCACTCGCAATTTACATACCTTGCGATTAATTGGCTTGGTAATAAAGTCGATACCACCCGAGTCCAGAGAAAAAAACTCAATGTCTGGGTTGTCATGTGCTGTTACAAATATCACCGCTATATTGGCAGTATGTGGATTGTCTTTAAGTTTTTTGCACAGCTCGACCCCATTGTAGTCGCCCATTTCAATATCCATTAAAACGAGATCTGGTTGCAGATCAGTGATCAGGCCGACGGCCTCTGCAGGGTCAGTGGTATATGTCACATGACCTAATTCTTGTACCGCATTTTCAAGAATCAACACACTGGTAATTTCATCATCAACTATCACGATATTTGCAGCTCGTGATGTGGTCATATTTTGGCGGCTTACTAACATAAGCACCCCCGTGTCGATTTAAACGTATTGGGCTATACTAACCCAAATACCAGTTGAAGCTGAGTACTGGGTCACAGATTGATTTGTATTAATCTTTTACTGGCTGAAATTAAAAATATCAATTAAATATCAATTAGTTAGATAGAAACCATTCCACTTACTCGGTTTATTTCAAGATATTACCCAGTATTCTTTGAGATATCTCTCACAAGTGGAACGCTAAGTATAGACGGGAATTAAAATTTAGCCGTTTGCCCAGCAAAAATTTAGTGGGCAAACAACAAAATTCAGCAAGGAGGTTAAATGAGAGAATCTCGGTTTAATGCTTGAATATTTTTTGCACCGGTAAGCGTCATCGCAACTCGCATTTCTTTTTCATACAGGTCGATTAAATTTTCAACACCATTTTGACCATCAGCGGCCAGTGCATAAATAAACGAACGACCAAGTAAAGTTAAGTCTGCACCCAAAGCTAACATGCGCACAACATCAAGCCCTGAACGAATACCCGAATCAACCATAAGTTTGATGTCTCCTTTAACCGCATCGGCAATCAAAGGTAAAGCTTTGGCTGATGACATCACGCCATCGAGTTGCCGGCCACCGTGATTAGAAACAATGATTCCATCGGCACCAAATTTAACCGCGTCTTTGGCATCATCGACATCTAAAATACCTTTGATAACCATTGGGCCGTCCCAAAAGTCACGGATCCACTCTAGGTCTTTCCACGAGATAGATGGATCAAAGTTAGCACCTAACCAACCAATATAATCCTCTAACTTAGTCGGGGTACCACGATATGTTGATATGTTGCCAAGATCATGCGGTTTACCAAATAAACCTACATCAAACGCCCATTGAGGATGAGTCATGGCTTGCAGAATTCGTCGAGCTGCGGCAAATTGCCCACTCATGCCCGAATGCATATCACGATAGCGAGCGCCTGGCACTGGCATATCCACAGTGAATACCAGGGTAGTCACGCCTGCTGCCTTTGCACGTTCCAATACATTACGCATAAAACCGCGGTCTTTTAATACATAGAGTTGAAACCACATAGGTCGATTTATCGCAGGAGTTACCTCTTCAATTGGACAAACAGACACAGTTGACATGGTAAAAGGTAATCCCTTGTTGTCAGCTGCTTTTGCGGCTTGAACTTCACCTCGACGAGCATACATGCCTGTTAATCCTACCGGGGCTAAAGCAATCGGTAAATTGAGTTTTTCACCAAATATTTCTGTGCTTAAATCTAGCTTAGACATATTGTTTAAAACGCGCTGCTTTAATGCAATGTCGGCTAAATCATCGCAGTTTTTCTGTAATGTATGCTCTCGATACGAGCCACCATCAATATAATGAAATAAAAAAGGTGGTAGCTTAGATTCTGCGGCTTTGCGGTAATCACTAGGTGATGAAATAATCATTCAGCTGGTCCTATTACAAACTGTTTAAAATAAAATCTAATTTATCCCTTTATCTTTTACCAATAAATAGAAATAATGAAAAAGTCTATTTCCAAAAATAACACAATATGCAAGCTGACGATTTAATCTTATTCTCTCAAGTGGTAGAGCTTGGTAGCTTTAGCAAAGCGGCCGAGCAAAACAATTTAACCAATTCTGTGGTAAGCAAACGTATTGCCCGCTTAGAAGCCGACTTAGGTGTACAGCTTTTGTACAGAACCACTCGCAAACTCACAGTTACTGAGGCTGGCAGCATTTTAGCTGTCAGAGCCAAAACGGTTAGTCAAGCCACAACAGAGGCACTAAACTCGGTCACTGGCATTGGTGAAGAAGTGACTGGCCATATAAAAATGTCGGTACCAACCATCTCTGGTGAGTTGTTGCTAGCCCAAGCTGTGTCTGAGTTTTGCGCTCAAAACTCCAAACTGTCGATACACATGTCGATGGATAATCATTTTGTTGATTTAATTAATGATAGGTATGACTTGGCTATTCGCACAGGCAAACTTGAAGACTCTAGCCTAATAGCTAAACATATTATCGATTCACAATGGGTTGTATGTACTTCTCGACAGTACATAAAACAGTATGGTGCGCCCAAAACACCACAACAATTGCAGCAGCATAATTGTTTAAGGTATAGCTACCAAACAACTGGAGCCAGTGAATGGGAGTTTAAGTCTGATAATGGTCATTATTTTGTTCATGTTGACGGTGCATTTTCAACCAATAATGCCAGCGCATTACGTAAAGCTGTCATGGCTGGACACGGTATTGCTTATGTACCTAGGTGTTTAGTTTACCCTGATCTTTCAAATGGTAAACTCATCGAACTATTCCCCAATTTGGTCGGCAAAACCTTGGGCGTTTATGCAGTCTACCCATTTACCAAACACCAACCTACTAAAATAAAACGTCTGGTCGAACATATAAGTCAAGCTTATTTGAATATGTCGCACTATTTTATTGCAGAGCAACTTCAAAGCTAAGGTAATATTTGCTGGCCATCCCAAGCAAGGCACTTACCACTGTCGTGTGGGGTTTGCTGCTGCAACACTTGCCAAAGTTTTTCCACTGAGAATTGCGCTGAAAATAATTTTTCTGGCGCGACATTTTTTTGAAAAGGCTTAGAAAGTACACTGTCTACTGTACCCGGGTGCAATCCTAATACCATTGCATGCTTGTGTGTGCGGGCCATTTCAATTGACGCTGTTTTAACGAGCATATTGAGCGCTGCTTTAGACGCCCTATACGCATACCAACCACCCAACCTATTGTCAGAAATACTGCCGACTCGAGCAGACAAAACGGCAAAGATGGAAGGTTGGTGTTTATTGAGCTTAGGTAAAAAATGTTTAGCGATCAGAGCAGGCGTTACCGTGTTTGCCTGAAAAATCTGGGTTAAGCTTTCAGCCGAGAGGTTTTTAAGCGATTTTTCTGGGGAAATATCCTCAGTGTGCAATATACCTGTCGCGACGACAACTAAATCTATCGAGCCATTTTGTGCAGCGATTTCGGCTGCATTCGCAATAGATTGTTCACTTTCATAATCAACTCTATATTGAGCGCTTTGCCTTGAAAATGGATAGACCTGGGCTGCTGGATAATGCGTCTTGAATAGTTGAACAAACGCCTGACCTAATGCACCAGAGGCACCAAATACAACAATGTTTTTTGGGGTTAATGACATGACATCCACCTATGAATACAGTAATTAAATATCATTTAAATCGGTTAACAAAGCCTGCGCTCGAGCAATAATTTGCTGGCGTTTATCCTCTGCAGTTTTATGCCAATTTGCGTAAACCATTTTATTGCGCGGGTTTGAACTAAAGTTTTGTTGATGGGTTAACATAAAATGCCAATATAAGGCGTTGAGTGGGCAGGCATTTTCACCAATAGATTCTTTAACTTGGTAATGACAACTTTTGCAGTAGTCAGTCATTTTATTAATATAGTTACCACTAGCTGCATACGCTTTTGAACCCACTATGCCGCCGTCAGCAAACTGGCTCATACCACGAGTATTGGGCAGTTCAACCCACTCAATGGCATCAATATAAATCCCTAGATACCAAGCATCAACTTGGTCAGGGTGAATACCAGCGATTAAACAAAAGTTACCTGTCACCATCAGCCTTTGAATATGATGCGCGTATGCGTATTCTAATGATTGCTCAATTGCATGGCGCATGCAGTTCATTTTGGTTTGCCCGTGCCAAAACCACTCGGGTAATTGATTATTCGCCTGAAGAAAATTCATATTTTGGTAGCTCGGCATATTTGCCCAATAAACACCTCGGACAAATTCACGCCAGCCTAAAATTTGACGAATAAACCCCTCTATTTGTGCAATACTAATATCTGCGTGGTTATAAGCTGCCAGCGCCTTGTCTATGACCAAGCGTGGGCTGAGCATTTTAGTATTTAACGCAAAAGATAAGCGAGAGTGATACAAACTCCACTGTTTTTTATCAATTAAAGTGTCAGCTTGGCAGGTCATCGCATCTTGAAAATAGCCAAACTTAGGCAAACACTGTTGGCAAAAATATTCCAGCAACTCGAGTGCTTGCTGGCGGTTTACCGGCCACAATAGTTGTTCTTGCGCCTGACCTAAGGTTTTAATTTCATGACGCTTTAGCCTAGCGAGAATATCTGCGACAGGGTTGGCAAACATCAGTGGCTGCGGTATATCAGCTAAATCTCGCGCTTTTAACTTATTGCGGTTGTTAGCATCAAAATTCCATTTGCCGCCAACGGGCTCGTCTCCTTCCATTAAGATTGCAAATCGTTTACGCATCTTGCGATAGAAAGCTTCCATGCGGTGCGATTTGCCCGCAGTAAAATAGCGGCCTAATTCGTCATCTGCTAGAAAAAAATGTTCTGTTTGTGCGCAACTTGTTACACAAGGCAACTGTTTTGCTATCTGCTGTAACTGTTGCCTTAACCTAAATTCGTCAGGCAATTGATACTCAAATTTGTCCGATTGATAGTGGTTAACTAAATCAGTAATTAGTTGATTTAAGTTCGTGAAATGGCGGGTTTGATCTAAGGTTAAATATAAAACCTTATGCCCAGCCTTATTCAAAGCACTGGCTAAATTTTCCATCGCGGCGAAAAAGGCACAAACCTTTTGCACATGATGAACCACATATTCTGTTTCCTGCTTGAGCTCAGCAATAACATACAGTACAGAATGATCTTTTTGTTTGTACCAAGAGTGATTCGCGTTTAGTTGGTCACCTAATACTAACCGCACTGTTTTTGTGCTGTTGTCGGCAGGCAGATTTAAGCGACTCATGCCCTAGCCTCAATACGACAACGTTTAGAACAATACTTCACTACCAACCAGTTATTCGCCCACTTTTTTCGCCAGGTAAACTCTTGTAAACAGACAGGGCAAATTTTAATGGGCAGGAATTGTTTGTTACCTTTAAAACCATTCATTTAATACTCACTCGTTCATAAAAAAAGCCTGCTTATCAAGCAGGCTAAAAGCAGAACCACAATCCATGTTGTGTAGCTATGCACTAACTACACAAAGTAATACGTTAGAATGGTTATTTTGGATTGGTCAAAATAACAATTGTTAAACAGCAACCGAATCGTACACTTCTACTTTTTGCCAAAGGTGGCTGTAGTTTTCAACAAATGCTTGGTGAATAGGATGTGATTGATAGGCTTTTTCGTCTTCGACGTTTTCAAACATCAATAATTCAGACACTTGGTAACTGTTAACCACAACATCACGCTGTTTTGTGCTTGCAGGTACGCCAATATGAATGGCTTTCACCTGTTCAATTTGACCAAGCGTTTTTAGCCCTTCAATCAGCTTGTTTTTATCTTGCTGCGACTGTGGATTTTTCAGCCAAAAAAACACAGTATGCGAAATTTCAGGGAGTGTCATTTGATTTTCCTTTGTGCAACTGGCTAGCGATGTTGCAACAACCGCCGTCGCGGCACTGGTTTGAATGAATTGTCTACGTGTTGGCATAAGGTATTTAAACGAATAAAAGATAAAGGCCAAAGATAGCACCCAAATGTAAACATTCTCAACACCCAAGATAAAAAATCATACCAACTATAACAAGCTTTATAACCCTATTTTTAACCGCTTTAAAGGCATACAAATGCAGCGTATACTTAAACCGATTAGAGAATTAGAGGGGACGCAGATGTCAGGCTGTTGCGCAACTGAAGTGAAGAACAAAAAAGAACGAAAGTTATTGTGGATTGTATTGGTGTTAAACGCCACTATGTTTTTTGTCGAATTTATTGCCGGCTGGATTGCTAACTCCACCTCACTGATGGCCGATTCGCTTGATATGCTTGCCGACGCAGTCGTGTATACACTGAGCTTATACGCTGTCGGTAAAAGCATGCAACAAAAAGCGCGCTCGGCTTTGGTTAACGGTTACTTGCAGTTAAGTTTAGGTGTATTTGTGTTAGCGCATATTGTTTGGAAGATTTATACTCAAGCAACGCCCGATGAATTTATTATGACTTGGATAGCAGCGCTGGCGCTGGCGGTAAATTTAACCTGCTTTATAATTTTATATCAGTTTAGACAAGGCGACGTAAACTTGCGCGCTAGCTGGATTTGTTCACGCAATGATATATTAGCCAACTGTGGTGTAATAGTAGCTGCATTACTGGTGCCCATTGTAAACTCAGCTTGGCCTGATTGGTTTATTGCCGCGGTGATCGCTTTGATTGTAATTCAATCTGCGGGCAAAGTGATTAAAGAGGCAAATGCGCAACTGGTGGGTACGGGTAACAAAAAACCAGTCTGCACCACTGACAATACTGCGGTTGGCACCCATCAACACGACAGTTGTTGTGATGAAAAACATTAACTAAGGTTAATTTGTTTGTACCCTTGTGGTAATTGTGCAGGTAAAACTAATTGTTTTGCCTGCATACTCGCGACTGGATACGCACAATAATCTGCTGCATAAAACGCACTAGGCCGAGCGTTACCACTTAAGCCAACACCGCCAAATGGCGCACTACCGCTGGCCCCTGTCGTTGGTAAATTCCAGTTAACGATTCCCGCCCGACTCAATTGCAAAAACAACTTAAACTTACGTGAATCATTAGATAATAAACCCGCAGACAAACCGTAGCGAGTTTGATTAGCCAACTGAATTGCATGGTCAAAATCTTGGTAAAATTGCACCTTTAACAGTGGGCCAAAGTCTTCTTCATCTGGCATATCAGCAGATGACACTTGACTCACATCTAATAAACCAGGCGACAACAATCCCGTTTCAGGCTCAATATGTTGCATAGTTAATAACTGTTTAGCGCCAGCATTGACTAAATTTTGCTGCGACATTAATAACTGGTTTGCCGCATTTACCGATACAACAGAGCCATAAAACCCTGCTGGTTTAGCATCATAATGTGCAACTTTTAGCTGTTTGAGTTGCGCGACCAAGGCATCAATCAATTGCTGGCTAAAAGCATTGTCGGAAGGCAGTAACAAGCGTCGCGCACATGTGCACCTTTGCCCCGCAGTGATATAAGCAGATTGTATAATGTGATAAACCGCTGCATTAATATCTACATCAGAATCAACCACCAAAGGATTATTGCCGCCCATTTCTAAAGCTAACACCTTGTACGGATAGTCTAAACAAGCACGCTGAATGGCAATACCGGTTTGTGAACTGCCAGTAAAAAATACCCCAACAACATCTGGGTGCTGAACTAAAGTTTGGCTGGTAGATTTATCCCCTTGAACTAAATTAATCACACCTGCAGGTAAACCCGCTTTAATCCATAATCGCAGCATTAAATCAGCCGTTTTGGGTGCTTGCTCGCTGGGTTTAAAAACTATGGTATTACCCGCCAAAAGTGCTGGCACTATATGACCATTAGGTAAATGCGCAGGAAAATTAAACGGCCCCAGCACAGCACACACGCCTCGAGCTTTGTGGGTTAAGCTGGCTTGATTTGCTCCAATTTGCTGACGCGAATTGCCTGTTCGCTGGTGATAAGCTCTGCGAGATATTTCGATTTTACCGATAACCGCCGCGACTTCGGTTTCAGCCTCCCAAATGGGTTTACCTGTTTCGGATGAAATTGTATGCGCGAGAATGGTTTTATACTCGCCAACTAACGTGGCGAATTGACGGCAAATATTCAACCGCTGTTTAAATTGGGTTTGCATCCAGGAACGCAGTTGCTGTTGCGCTGCGGCCACAGCTTGGTCGACTTGCTCGGCACTGGCAGCAGCGCCATACCAAACCTGCTGCCCTTTGGTAGGGTCGGTTTTCTCAAACGCTCTACCCTCACCAACAACCCATTGATGCTTGATACACTGAACTTTATTTTGCATACCACCTCCGCGATACTCAGAGTGTTACATAACCAACCTTAACTCTGGATAACCAAAATTCTAACTGAGTCATCTTGCGCAACATTTAACGCCTTAGCTTGTTTTGTCGTTAGCATTAAACGATTTGCAATATCGTCTATCCAGCACTCTATTTTGGCTGCTCTAAATTCAGAAACCTTGGTATTGCAAACCAGTGCCGATTTGAGCGGGACAGATTCATCATTATTGCGCGTACAAATAGCCACTGATAATTTCTGGCTGGCTTTTACACAGGCTATTTGTTTGAGCTCGGCTTCAACTGTTGGCCCTGCGTCAAAAATATCTACGTAACCTGTGTAACTAAAACCTTCGCGTTTTAGCATAGCTAACGCAGGCTCTGTATTGGGATGAACCTGTCCAATGGCTTTGCGAGCATGTTTGTCCAACAAACATATATAAATTGGAAAACGCGGCATTAATTCGGCGATAAAACTTTTTTTACCTATGCCAGTTAAATAGTCTGCTGTCGGAAAATCGAGCTGAAAAAAATGTTTTTCTAACCAATGCCAAAATGGAGAATGCCCGTTGTCGTCAGTTACCCCGCGCATTTCGGCAAATATTCTAGTGTTAAACCTATGCCTATTTTCAGCAATAAATAAAAACCTAAACTTAGATAAAATAATGCCAAGGCCAGAGCCGCGAGCTTGATCAGTTAAATACAAACTACCAATTTCGGTTGCTCCGGTGTAGTCATTACACAAAGTTAACACCTCTTGTGGATTGTAAATCCCTAAAGTTGGTGAGCTGTGTACAACCTTACTAATACGGTAGTGGTAAAATGCATCGTTTAACCCAACTGCAGAAGTTATCCCACTCGTACCCAATATTTGTTTGCTTGCTAGGTCTTCTAACACAAACAAATAGCTTTGGTTTTGTTGGCCAAAATGATAGTCAGCAGCCAGTGCCATTGCCGCAACACTGTCTTCAATTCGTTGCATAAGCACTAACTGGTCATCGGGTAATGAGGTGAAACCATGCCCAGATGCCCGTGCAACTTTAACCAGCGAGTCTAAGTCTGCGGTACAAATAGGCCGAATAACCTGCATAACCACCTCCAACATAAAAGCTACTCATTCAATAATAGTTCAGTTTATGTTTAGTAGCTCATACCAGACAGGTTAAATTAAACTTATTCTGTATTATTCAAGCTATAGTGTTTATCAGTAAACAGGAAAGGTTTAAACTGAACTGGTTTATTAATACACAACTAAACTACCAAGGAGAAATTAATGATTGTAATTCACACCCACCCGGTAAAAGCTCAGAACTAAAGCACCTACACTTGTTCAAAGCTAGCTAATTGCCCGGTGAAATCAACAACCGGGAGTCATGATATTCATCACTCCTATGTTCTTGCATAACAGCAAATGCTGTTTTGGTTAGAGACACAGAATGAATACAAATATTTCTTTACAACAACTAGGTTGGCAATCTTTTTATCAACAACAACTTTCATTAGAAGATTTTGAAGAACTGCAGTGTGGACGAATTGTTGCTCATCATAGAAGTGAATATATTGTTCAACTTGAACAGCAACAAATAAAATTACCGATCACAGCGAACTTACCGACAATGACTGTCGGAGATTGGCTGCTGCTAAGCGCTGAGTATAGTTTCAGTAGGTTATTAGAAAGAAAATCGCTTATCAGCCGTAAAGCTGCGGGCACTAAGGTTAATGAGCAATTTATTGCAGCGAATATTGATAGTTTGTTTATTGTTAGTTCACTGAATCAAGATTTTAGTTTAAGCCGCATAGAGCGTTACTTGGCACTCGCGCATCAAGCACAAATCACCCCAGTTATCATCTTAACTAAAATGGATTTATGTGACGATGCAACACCGTTGATCGCTCAAGTTCAAGCTCTAGAGCCTTATTTAGCAGTAGAAGCAGTCAACGGACTAGATGAAAACAGCTGTGCCGCTTTGCGTGCATACTGCCGTTCAGGTAATACAGTTTCTGTTGTCGGATCTTCTGGTGTTGGTAAATCGACCTTGATTAACACCTTATTGGGTGAATCAACTCAAGCAACTGCAGGTATTCGTGAAGATGATGCAAAAGGTCGACACACGACAACGGCTCGTTCAATTCATTTTATGCCATCGGGTGCTATTTTGCTCGACACCCCAGGGATGCGTGAATTGCAGTTGCCGGCCTGTGAAAGCGGGGTCAAACAAACCTTTGCTGATATTGAAGCTTTAGCCTATCAGTGTCGGTTTAGCGACTGCCAGCATGAAAATGAGCCTGGATGTGCTGTGATTAAAG
This sequence comes from Catenovulum agarivorans DS-2, assembly GCF_000568405.1. Taxonomy (GTDB): domain Bacteria; phylum Pseudomonadota; class Gammaproteobacteria; order Enterobacterales; family Alteromonadaceae; genus Catenovulum; species Catenovulum agarivorans_A. Next base: position 130,868 of record NZ_ARZY01000002.1, on the reverse strand, counting down.
CAATAAATCAAGGTGATTTAGATACCAGGCGCTTGGATAACTATCGAAAGTTATTACGCGAACAAGCACATAATGCAGATAGTTTGCAGCAAAAACGCGCTAAAGATAAAGCCCTGAGTAAAATGTATCGACAGGTACAAACTGGTACCCGCCAGCAGAAAAAAGGTTTTTAAATTCTATTGCGGGGGCTGTTAAAGCCCCGCAATATTAACCACTTAGTTGGTTAATTTAATTTCTTCTAACTGCCCTGCTTTAAAAGAAAAAATTAACTTAGCATGTGCCGGATATCGCTTCGCGTTGTACACCAACAATTCTTTTTTCTTTTGGTTATTTCCGGAAACAACCTCTGTATGCAGAGGCTCGCCGCATTTAGCTATAACATCCCATTTTGAATCCCCAATGCGAACAAAATCTTGCCCGCACCCGTGTGCTCTGATTGTTTTCGCTTGAGTTTGCAGTGCAGCAAACAAAATAATTGATAGCAATGCAAATTTTCCAAAAGCCATATTATCTCCCTGAATATTGTTTAACCTAGCTTCAAACTTAGCATATGTTGTTACTAGAGTAATCATAACTGCTGAAAAATTGTACTCGAACTATAAACGGGCCCTCGCATGCCAATAAAACCCTAAATTTCATACGAGAATTGATTAATAAAGTTTTGTTTGATTGGGGTCAACTGGCCGCGTATTTCAAATTGCAGTAACACAAGATATGGATAAATTAGCTATAAAAATCACAACATATAGAAAAAGAGAGTAATAATGCGACATATACCCACCCAGCTAGTGCAAGAGAAAGTTAGTTTTATTGAGAATTATTTAGCCGCAGGTAACGCAGCAGATGGTTCTAAATACGATGCCAACGCAAATGTATCGGTTAAAAATATTGCTACACTCGAAAATGAGCTACATAAAGACATAAATATAGCGGTTAACCGCGAGCTGTTGTGCCATAGCATTAAACAACATTTTGACCAAGCAACAGCAGAGCAATACATACAAGATTTAGATGAGCATTTAATTTACACGCACGATGAAAGCTCACTTAAACCTTATTGTGTTAGTTTAAATTTGTACCCGTTGCTGCTAAATGGTTTAACTGAATTAGGGGGTGAGTCAAAAGCACCACAACATTTAGCATCCTTTTGTGGTACTTTTATCAACTTAGTGTTTGCAGTGAGCGCACAATTCGCAGGCGCAGTCGCTACCGTTGAGTTTTTAACTTACTTTGATTATTTTGCGCGACGTGATTATGGCGACCACTACTTAACTAGCCACCCGCATATCATTCAAGAGCATTTGCAACATGTAGTCTACAGTTTAAATCAACCGGCCGCAGCCCGTGGATATCAGTCAGTCTTTTGGAACATTAGTTTGTTTTCTGAAAATTTTGGTCAAGCTATGTTTGAAAATTTTGTTTTTCCGCACGATGAAAACAAAAGCTATCAAACACAAGAGCACTGCCCAAACTGGTCAAGCATTCAAGCACTACAGGCATTTTTTATGGACTGGTTTAATAACGAGCGTAACAAAGCCATATTAACCTACCCTGTTGTAACAGCCGCATTACTAACCAACGATGGCGAAATAGCCGATAAAGAATTCGCCGCTTTTTGCGCCGAGCAAAATGCCAAAGGAAACAGCTTTTTTGTCTATATGTCGGATAACCCTGACTCGCTCGCTTCTTGTTGCCGCTTACGCAATGAAATTAATCACAATACCTTTTCATATTCACTAGGTGCAGGTGGTGTCGCAACTGGCTCAATTAATGTCATCACCATCAACATTAATCAGCTCATTCAACGAAAGTTAGATTTACCCAGTGTGGTTGAACGTGTACATAAATACCAAGTAGCCTATCGAAAACTGATTGAACAATATTTAACCCATGGCCTATTGCCTGTTTACGATGCGGGTTTTATCCAACTAGATAAACAGTTTTTAACCATAGGCATTAACGGCATGGTTGAAGCGGCCGAATCTTTAGGATTAACCGCCAGCAATAATGCTAACTATATTGAGTTTGTGCAAAAGCAGCTAAAAATTATTTACCAAGCCAATCGCCAAGCTTCAACTCATTGGGGTTATAAATTTAATACCGAGTTTGTGCCAGCAGAAAACCTTGGGGTTAAAAACTCAAAATGGGATAAAAAAGCGGGTTTGTCAGTTAATCGAGATTGTTACAACTCGTATTTTTATGCAGTGGAAGATAACAGCATAAATATTGCCGATAAGTTTATTTTGCACGGCAAAAAGCTTAATCAATTCTTAGATGGTGGCAGTGCGCTACATCTCAATCTTGAAGAGTATCCAGACCAAGCACAATACTACCGAATTTACCAAATGGCCGCCCACACGGGCTGTAATTATTGGACCACCAATATCAAAATAACCATTTGTAATGCTTGTAACCACATAGACAAACGAACCCATCACAATTGCCCTAAATGCCATTCCAACAATGTCGATTGGGCAACGCGAGTAATAGGTTATTTAAAACGTGTGTCGAGTTTTAGTAGCCCAAGACAACAAGAGCATGCGCTTAGGCATTATCATAAGCAGCCTAAACGACGACCTCAAAAAGCTGACCGACAGCTGCAGTGCACCCCATAGCAATTGCGCCCCAAAAAGCAACGCGCAGCGCGCCTATTTTAATAGGTGCGCCACCAACATACGCAGCGAGCATACCAAGTAAGGCTAAAAATATCACTGAGCTGATAGCGACACTGATTGTTAACCAAGACAAGGGGACCAGCCATGCCATTAGTAATGGCAAAAATGCTCCAAGCGAAAAGGTAGTGGCTGAATAAGCAGCGGCTGAAAAAGGTTGGGCGCTAGAGATTTCTGATATGCCAATATCATCACGCGCATGCGCACCGAGTGCATCGTGTTTCATTAATTGCCGCGCAACTTTTTTTGCAAGTTCAAACTCAACGCCGCGCTCTTGATATATTTTCGCAAGCTCTAATACTTCAAGCTCATAGTTGTCTTCTAAAGATTGTTTTTCAATTGCTAAATCAGCACGCTCAATATCTGATTGCGAACTAACCGAAACATATTCACCCGCCGCCATAGACAAAGCTCCAGCAACTAAGCCAGCGACACCCGCAAGCATAATACTTTCAATACTAGAGCCTGCAGCGGCAACACCAATGATCAAACTGGCGGTTGAAACAATACCGTCATTGGCGCCCATAACCGCCGCGCGCAACCAGCCCGACCTATGCGACCTATGTTCTTCTTCGTGTGGAATGTAGTTCGTCATTCATCTTCCATTTTTTGCTTAAAAATCAAAGCTAACTCGTCTGCATGAACTGTATATGACTCTAAATTTTTCAATAGCTCTTGCTCGCATCAACTATATAACAGTTATAGCAGATAAAAATTATCCTCGACTACAAAATGCGCTCGCGCTGCCAGCCATCCGAGTCTTTTTTAAAGTAAATAATGCGGTCGTGCAATCTACCTTTGCCACCTTGCCAAAACTCAAAATGCTGAGGTTTAACTATGTAACCACCCCAACTTTCGGGCATAGGTACTTGTTTGTTTTTAAATTTTTGTTTGAGCACCTCAAATTGATACAACAAAGCTTGTTTGGTGGTAAATCTGCCAGCATCAACCGATGCCAACCAAGAGCTTATTTGGCTTTCGCGTGGTCGCCCCATGTGATAATTTTTAGCAACCTCTGCAGCTAATGGCTCGGCAATACCTTGTATTTTTACTTGCCTGTCTAACGTCAACCAATTAAACAACAAACACACCTTATGATTGTGTTTAATCTCAAGTGCTTTTTGGCTGGCAAGGCTAGTGAAAAACACCAAACCGTCAGGCTCAATATTTTTTAACAATACATTACGCGCATTTGGCTGGCCATCCGTATTAACGGTAGATAGCACCATTGCAGTGGCATCTTGCATACCCTGTTCAACGGCATATTTTAGCCAATGTTCAAATTGATCAAGCGGCTCTGTCAGCATATCCGCTTCGTTTAGTTCGCCGTTTGTATACTCCCGACGATATTCAAATAGATTCATCACCCCACTCCTATTTTACGACTGGTATGTCCAACCTAACCCTCAGATTAAACATTGTAAAACTCACAATCATGCAGTTTATTGATGTAACACAAAGCTTTTATCGCCAGCGCGATTTAATCTTAGTATTACCAATACTTAAATTGTGCATTGTTATGTTTAACTACGTTACCCCACCAGAGATGGTTTTTCAGGAAGTGCCAAAGGAAATTGCTTTATGTTTTACCATAACAGGCTGCCCACTTAATTGCCCAGGTTGCCATAGCAAAGACACGCACGACCCTACTGCAGGCTCACCACTTACCCTTGGAGTTTATAAACAGTGGCTGATTGACTACAAACAGTTTATTAGCTGCGTGTTATTTTTTGGCGGCGAATGGGAACAAAAATATCTGATAAAACTGCTGAAACTGGCTCACAAATTGGAACTAAAAACCTGTTTATATACTGGCAAAAATAACCTGCCTAATACTGTGTTAGAACATTTAGACTATGTTAAATATGGCCCGTGGATTGCGAATTTAGGTGGCTTGGAAAGTGAACAAACTAATCAACAACTTTGGAATTTGCATACGGGTGAGTTGTTGAATCCTTTAATTAGGGCAACACGGCAGTTGGACGACTGAGTTTGAGATATATCTTGGTAGAGGTGATAGTGTGACGGTAGCGTTGGAGTAAATCGGCTACCAACCGAGCATAATTTTCGCAAAAATGCTGTAAATACAATCCTTGTACGCTCGCAAACGTCATCCCAGACGTTTGAAGTTTTGCTCTAAATTATCGCTCGCTTGTTTGCCGATTATCGGGCGTTGGGAGTAACGCCGATTATGCTTAAAAACTTGCGTTGCAACCAAAACTAATCGCCAGCGACTACCCGCGCAACCGCTTTATCAAAACGTTTAAATCCTTCTTCAATGTCTTGTTCTTCAACAATTAAAGACGGCGCAAAACGCACAACATTAGGCCCTGCTACCAAACACATAAATCCTTGTTCAATCGAGGCTGCAATAAATTCTTTTGCTCGCCCTTCATGTGCTTGGTTCATTACCGCACCTAACAATAGCCCTTCACCGCGAATTTCTGAAAATACTTGGTATTTATCGTTAATTTGTTCAAGCTTTTGACGGAACATAGCCTCGCGCTTTTTAATACCAGCTAAAACCTCTGTGGTATTAATAATATCAAACGCTGCTTCTGCTACCGCACAAGCTAAGGGGTTTCCACCATAAGTCGTGCCATGTGTGCCAAATTTTAAATGTTCGGCAATATGGTTTTTAGTTAAAATCGCACCAATTGGAAAGCCCCCACCTAATGATTTAGCGGTTGAGACAATATCTGGCTCCACACCATATAGCTCATACATATACAAATAACCTGTACGGCCAAAGCCTGTTTGTACTTCATCTAAAACCATTAAGGCATTGTGTTTATCACATAAGGCACGTACACCTTGCATAAACTCAGGTGTAGCTGGCATTACACCGCCCTCACCTTGCATCGGCTCTAAAATAACGGCACAGGTTTTATCGGAAATAAGTGCTTCAAGCGAGGCCAAGTCATTGTATACAGCATGATCAATAGCACCAGGCTTAGGGCCAAAACCATCAGAATAAATCTCTTGCCCACCAGCGGTCACGGTAAAGAAAGTACGGCCATGGAAAGATTGTTTAAACGAGATAATTTGATTTTTCTCTTCTGAGTAAACATCTACTGCATAACGACGTGCCAGTTTTAATGCAGCCTCGTTGGCCTCTGCTCCTGAATTACAGAAAAAGACTTTATCGGCAAAAGTAGCATCCACTAACTTAGTAGCTAAGCGCAAAGCTGGCTCATTAGTCCAAACATTACTGACATGCCACAATTTCTGTCCTTGCTCTTGTAAAGCTTGTACCAAAGCAGGATGACAATGACCCAAACAGTTCACCGCTATACCACCAGCAAAGTCTATATATTCTCGACCATCTTGATCCCATACATGTGAACCATCACCACGTACAGGTACCATATTTTGTGGGGCATAATTGGGTAACATCACTTCGTCAAAAGTAGCGCGATTGACCTGAAGCTGATCAGTCATTGAAATTCTCCATTGAATAAATTTCTTATAAGTATAGTGGCAATAATATTCGCCACAACCGTAAATTCATCGAATTATAATTAAATTTTGTTTGCCGTTAACTCAGCTTTAGTAACAATGAACAGCTGGCAAAAAAACGACTGTTGGACATTACTCAGCATTAAGCGAAGCGTTGGAAATAATATACGAGATAACAACGACAAGTTAAAGATAATTATTCTACAGTAATGAATTTTTATTCAATAGTACAAACCCCACTAGCAGCGGGGTTTGTAGGCGTTAAAATTTAGATTAAAGCTATCAAAGCTCAATATACGAAACTGTATACGGCTTACCATGGCCTGAATTTACAATACCTTTGCCTTTCATTAAATCGAAATTGGAAACAACCAATTTTCCTTGATAAACAATTAAATCAGCTGGTTGATCTATCTCGCCGTTTGCACCATTGTTATCAGGATATTTAGCTAACAAAGTAACTTTTTGATTGGTATCAATTTTGTAGATCTCATTTTGTAAAAAACCAGCGAGGTATAAATTACCCTCAGCATCAATATTAATACCATCAGGGCCGACAGAGTTTGGGAGCTGGGCATATATTCGATCATCAACCACAACGCCATTTGCATCTAATGTTAATTTGTGAATAACCGCATCACCCAAATTGCCTACATACAAAGCACCTGCTTTATCAAAAACTAGCCCATCAATACCAAATTGGCGATCTGGATTTTTAGTTTGAGTTGAATAAATAAGATGCTTAGATGTACCATCACTTGCCACATTGATGTTGCGGTCAGTCTCTTTAAAGCGATAAACCCCACTGGTTAAATGTTTGGTTTTTGCTTTTGGTAGTTGTAGCTGGGTTAAGTAGACAAAACCATTGTGATACCGCACACCATTTGGCGAGGTCATACCTTGTGCAACCACTTCGCTCGTCGCAATTTTGCCCTGCTGGTTAAAAGTTAAACGAATTAAACGACCTTGATGTTTGCCTGCATTATCGGCAACAAATAATGAACCGTCTGGCGCATAGGCAATGCCCATAGGGCGAGCTGGTCGCTTGCCTGCTGGTACTAAGCCAATTTCGCTAACCTCGCCTGTTGCAGACAAACTCAACAACATACCTGGTTGTTTGTTTGCGTAATTCACGCACGACAAAGTTAAACTGCCATCAGGCGCAATATCAAATGCATCTGGCGTTGGACAAGAATCTGGCAACTGTGCAAATAGTTTAGCAGGCTGCAAATTGGATGGCTTAACTTGTGCTATATCCTCCGATGTTGCACCACAACCTAACAAAGTTAATGCAGCAGCTGCTGGTACAATAAACGCTGCAATTGTGTTTTTTAACATAAGAATTCCTTAAATATTGTGTATATGTAATAAAATTAACACATATTACATAATTAAACATCATATGTTAATGGAATTATAGTTACCGAACTGTTAAAACCTTAAAAGCAAATCACCTTTGCCCCTTCACCTCTTCCTGATATTTGATTAAACTTGCCGCAACCTAAAACGATTAGTTCAAGTGAATGACTTTCTGCCAAATTACCAAACCTGCATTACCAAAAAATAGTTCAGACCATATTCAATGGGGCAATTTAAAAGGCAGCAGTGCTGCGTTTGCTATTAGCCAGTTGAGCCAACAACAAAAATCGCCTGTATTAGTGGTGACGCCCGACACTGCGTCTGCGTTAAAAATGCATGCAGAAATTGATTCGCTATTAAAAGAACACAAACAAAACGCACACTTTTTCCCAGATTGGGAAACCCTAGCCTACGACACCTTTTCTCCGCATCAAGACATTATTTCGCAGCGTTTACACACTTTGCATAATTTACAGCAGCGCAGCGGTGTTTATATTGTGTCTATTAATACGCTAATGATGCGTATGGCGCCGGTTGATTTTATTGGTCAATACAGCCTGATATTAAACCAAGGTGATAAGTTAGATATCGACTCTATGCGTGGTCGATTAGTGCAATCGGGTTATCGTTTGGTTGACCAAGTTATGGAGCATGGCGAATTTAGTATTCGCGGTTCATTGCTCGACCTTTACCCTATGGGCAGCAATCAGCCGTATCGCATCGACTTTTTTGATGATGAAGTCGACTCAATTCGTATATTTGACCCAGAAACCCAGCGCAGTGGCGATACCATCAAAACGGTTGATTTGTTACCCGCGCACGAGTTTCCAACTGACGATGCAGGTATAGAAAAATTCCGCCAAAACTGGCGCGCGCAATTTGAGCCAAGCACAGACAAAGAGTCGATTTATTATCAAGTCAGTAAAAAAATCATGCCGGCAGGCATTGAGTATTATTTACCGCTATTTTTTGAGCAAACTAGTAGCTTGTTTGAGCATTTGCCAGCACAAACGACTATTTTATTTACCGACAAAATACAAGGTGCCGCAACGCATTTTATCGACGAAGTTAACAAAAGGTATGAAAACCGTCGCTTTGATAAATCGCGCCCACTATTAGAGCCAAAACAACTATTTTTATCGGTTGACCAATTATTTTCTGGCTTAAAACAATTTGCTCGCATTGAATTCACCAGCCAAAATTTAGATGAAAAATCGGGTCGTTTTAACTTTTTAATTGAAGCAATTGACGATATTGCAGTAGATGCAAAACTGGCAAAACCGTACGAAAAACTAAACCAATACCTAAGCCAAAATGCAGCTCGCACCTTATATGTGGTTGAATCGCAAGGTCGTCGTGAAACCTTATTAGAGTTACTCAAACAAAATAAAATAAAACCAACTACTTATCAGTCGGTCAGTAACTTCTTAAAAAATACCGCGGAAGCAGGTATTGTGGTAGCCGACTTAGAGCACAGTTTTTTAGCTGAAATCAATGGCAAAAAAATCGCATTTATTACCGAGTCCGAATTACTCGGCAATAAAGTCAGCCAACGGCGTCGTCGCTCAAGTGCACGTGGGCAAACAGGTAGTACAGACTCGGTTGTAAAAAACCTTGCCGAGTTATCCGTCGGTCAGCCAGTTGTGCATTTAGATCACGGTGTTGGTCGTTATTTGGGTTTGCAAACTATTGATGCGGCAGGTGTACCAACCGAGTTTGTCACCATAGAGTATGCCGACTCTAAACTTTATGTGCCTGTCTCATCATTACATATGTTAGCGCGTTACACAGGTGGTGATGTTGAACACGCACCATTGAATAAACTCAGCAGTGACGCTTGGGAAAAAGCCAAACGTAAAGCGTTAGAAAAAGTCCGCGACGTTGCCGCAGAGCTGTTAGATATATATGCGCGCCGCAATGCTAAACCAGGTTATGAATTTAAAATTGATGCAGAGCAATATCGCCAATTCTCAGCAGGCTTTCCATTTGAAGAAACTCAAGATCAGTTAGATGCCATTCAAAATGTACTAGCTGATATGCAACAACCTATTGCTATGGATAGACTAGTCTGTGGTGATGTTGGTTTTGGTAAAACTGAAGTCGCCATGCGTGCGGCGTTTGTCGCAGTTAACGAAGGCAAACAGGTTGCAGTATTAGTGCCAACTACCCTACTGGCACAGCAACATTATGAAAACTTTAAAGACAGATTTGCCGACTGGCCTGTACAAGTTGAAGTATTGTCACGCTTTAAAAGTGCTAAACAACAAAATGAAGCGTTAGCGCAATTAAAAGACGGTAAAGTCGACATTATTATCGGCACGCACAAGTTGTTATCCAAAGATGTTCAATTTGCTGACTTAGGTTTATTGATTGTTGATGAAGAGCATAGATTCGGTGTTAAACAAAAAGAACTAATCAAATCGCGCCGCGCTGATGTAGATATTCTAACGCTGACTGCCACGCCAATACCGCGCACGCTCAATATGGCAATGAGTGGCATGCGTGACTTATCTATTATCGCCACGCCGCCGAAAAAACGTTTATCGGTTAAAACCTTTGTTCGCCAGTCAGATGATAATTTGGTTAAAGAGGCTATTTCACGTGAAATTATGCGTGGTGGTCAGGTGTACTTTTTACACAACTCGGTGGAAACAATTGAAAAAACCGCACAAAACGTGCGTGAATTATTGCCTGAAGCAAATGTGATTGTCGCACATGGGCAAATGCGTGAACGTGAACTTGAACAAGTTATGTCAGATTTTTACCACCAAAGGTATAACGTGTTGGTCTGTACCACAATTATCGAAACTGGTATCGACATTCCAAGTGCTAACACCATTATTATCGACCGCGCAGACAACTTTGGCCTAGCGCAATTGCACCAATTACGTGGCCGTGTTGGTCGTTCACATCATCAAGCTTATGCCTATTTAATGACCCCACATGTCAAACGCATGACCAAAGACGCACTTAAACGTTTAGAAGCGATTGAGCAGCTAGAAGATTTAGGCGCTGGTTTCGCCCTTGCAACTCACGATTTAGAAATTCGTGGTGCTGGTGAATTGTTGGGCGATGATCAAAGCGGGCAAATTACTTCTATTGGCTTCTCTTTATACATGGAGATGTTAGAGCAAGCGGTACAAGCGCTTAAAGATGGCAAAGAACCATCGCTTGATTCAGTATTACAAAACCAAACTGAAATCGAGCTGCGCATTCCAGCCTTGTTACCAGATGATTATATAACCGACGTTAATATGCGATTGTCGTTATATAAACGCCTAGCAGGTTGCCAAAACAATGAAGAATTAGACGACTTCCAAATTGAGTTAATTGACCGCTTTGGGTTATTGCCAGATGCTGCGAAAAACTTAATTAAAGTGAACCAATTAAAACTACTGGCGGCCAAAGCAGGCATCAAGAAAATTGATGTTGGGCCAAAAGGCGGCTTATTAGAATTTAGCCAAAATACCCAAGTAAGTCCCGCCTTTATTATTGGTTTAATTCAAGCGCAACCAAAAGTGTATTCTATGTCAGGTGCAGAGAAATTAAGGTTTAATATTGAAACTGAAGATACCCGCGACCGCATCAAGCTGGTAGAATCTATGTTAAACGAATTTGCGCAACAATCGAAAGGCTAACCGTAAATATGGACAGGCAGTCTAAACTAAAACATCTTCCTTTGAGCCTAATGTTTGCTGGCTTTGGTCTACTGTGTAATGTCCCAGCTGCGCTCGGGCAAGACCGCTGGTTTGAAATTGAATTATTAATTTTTGCCCACAACCCGTCAGACGAAAATATTAGCGAAGAATATCAACCACAAATCAAGCCGATTCTGGTTAATAATGCGCGTGATTTAATAAGCCCAGTATTCCAGCCAGACCCGCAAAAGCTCCGCCAGTTATTGCCAGAATGTGCTGATGCCAAACCTTATCTGCCCGCATTGCAGCTACCGGCAACAGCTGACTATCAAGGCCCAGCAGAGTCGTTTGCATCCAACGAAAATGCTAATTATTACGCTGGAATTTCACAAAATGGTGCTAGTTTTTCTGACGACACAGTATTTACACCGTCACAAAACCAAACGGAAGAAAGTACAACAGGCACTGACACAGCTGAAGGTGAATTAGCAATAGAGCAAACAGAGCAGCCTAGCGTGCCGACTTTTGCTTTAATAATTGAGCGCCCTGTTGATATTCAACAACTGACCTTTCCAACCGATTCGCCAAGCTGGTTATACCCAATGCATTGCTTGCAGCCTAGTGCGAGTGTATTAAACCCAGACAAAGAGATTTTAGACCAAGCTGACTACAGCACCTTTATTTCTCAACTGCCAAGCCGAGTCACCCAACTAGATTCAGGTCATCAGCCGCAACCATATTTGCTGGATTCTGACAGTTTGGCGTTTACCGAAGTTGCAACTAAGTTTAGATGGCGCAAAGATATACGAACTTTAATGCATATGGCATGGCGTCAACCAGTAAGATCTGAAAGCCGAGAGATTCCTTGGCGAATATACGCGGGTAACAATTACTCCAAAGAATACGATTATTATGGTGAACCCATCTTACCTCAAGAGCAACTAGAACAAGCACTTGAGCACAATCAAACTCAACCTGTAGTGATTGAACAAAATGACCCATCACTTAATTTATCGGTTGAACAATCACTTAACCATCAGTCTATCTTAAATAACATTCAACAGGTGTTAGATAAGGTTGAGTCTAATACTTGGTCTATCGAAAATGCGTTAAAAGATAAACAAGCAATTGAATGGCAACAGCAACAACAAATGGCTGGTACGCCAAAACAAACTTGGCAGCTCGATGGTTTATTTAAAATTTATTTGCGCCACTACTTGTTTATTGAAAGCGAATTTAATATCCGTAAAGTTGGACCACACCCAGAACTAGTGTTAGCCAACGATGCGATCAAAGCGACTGATAACCCTGCAGGCATGGATAGAGCTGACACCTTTTTATATCCCTATCATTTCAAACAAAACAAGCGCATTCGTTCAACTGAAATACACTACTTCGACCACCCCCACATGGGAATCGTCTTACAAGTTCGTCGCTATACACCACCCAAAAACTAATTTTTTCTAAGGGGTTGATCCGTTTTGGGTCATCCCCACGTATATAATAACCTATGCCCAAAGCCATCAAGCAAGGAGAAGGTTATTTTACAGCGGAACAAGTATTTAATCCCTTACCTATTTGTATTCACATTAGTCAGCGCACTAGCTTTGGCTAGAGATTTATTTTTGCCACTTGTCTTATCAAGTTTATTAGCTTTGTTACTATCCCCAACGGTAAAGTGGTTGTGTAACCTAGGTGTACCCAAGTTTTTAAGCAGTTTAACCATGACGCTGTTAACCGCACTTGCAATGTTTTCAAGTGTTTGGGTGACCATTCCTGCGTTTGCTAAATGGATGCAAACAGCTCCCGAAAAAATAGAAGCCGCACTGCACGCTGATAAACAAATTCAATCCACCATAGATAAACTCCAAGAAACGTCAGAAAAAGTAGACGAAATGGTGTCAGGTATTGTTGAAAACTCTGCCGAAACCAGCATAGTGATCGATAATCAATCAAATTGGGTTGACCAAATATTTAATGGTTTGCAAACAAGTTTTGGCATTCTGGTCATCGTGCTCACCCTAACATTATTCCTGCTCAACAATGGTGGCGAACTACTGCACAACATCACTAAACTTTCGAATAATCGCACTAACAGACGACGCGCAATTAAGTTGTTTAGAACCTTGCGTGTAGAGGTTGGCCGCTACCTCGCAACTGTGTTGGTGATAAATATGCTGTGTGGTTTATTAACCAGCTTAATTGTTTGGTATTTTGATTTACCTATGCCATGGGTTTGGTTAGTACTCGTAACGTTTTTACGTTTTATACCCTACATTGGTGTAGCAGTCATTTGCGGACTTATGTTTGTTATTGGTGTTAGTCAAATGCAATCCATTGTACCTGCGCTGATGCCGGTTGGTGCATTTTTACTGCTAACTAATATCACTGGGATGCTGATAGACCCATACATACATGGCATTCGTTTACGTATAAATCCTATCATCGTATTTGCTTCAGTACTCTTTTGGGCGTGGTTATGGGGCATTGCTGGCGCTATAGTTGCGGTCCCTATGTTAACTATATTGTCGGTGACCGCCAAAACCCTTGAGTGGCATTCAGTCAACCAAATTATGGAGGGACACAATAAATGAGTCATTCGTATTTAGTACCTACAAAAACGCACACTGATGACGGTGAACGCAGAGTCGGTTTTGAACTCGAGTTTGCAAGTGTGACCATTCCTGAAGTTGCCGATACAATCGCAGCAGTTTTTGACAGCCAAACAGAATATGTTACCGACACAGATTACAAAATAGCTGTAGACCATTTAGGCGAATTTACTGTTGAACTAGATTGGCGCTACGCTCAAATAAAGGCGAAACAGCGTGCCGAACAATCAGCTGATGTAAAAACAGAACTAGATAGTGCCAACGAAAAGATACAACAATGGATAACCGAATTGTCAGCTAATGTTGTTCCCGCAGAGGTGGTTTGTCCGCCAATTAAAATTAGCCAGCTAGCAGAGCTAGATAAAATGATTGATGCATTAAGACAGTTGGGTGCAAGTGGTACGCACGAGTCTGCTATTTATGCTTTTGGGGTACATATAAACCCAGAACTACCGGATTTATCTGCAACAACTATCTTGGCGTATCTTCAGGCCTATTGTATTGCACAAGACTGGCTGATAAAAAAACACCAAGTTGATTTAACCCGCAGGGTTATGCCTTATATTGAAAAATACAGTAAAAGCTACATTGAACATGTTTTAAATTATGCAGAGGATGTTTCTTATCAAGTATTGGTTGATGATTATTTAAAATTTAATCCAAGCCGAAACAGAGCACTCGATTTACTGCCACTGTTTAAACATATTGATGCCGAGCCAATCAATAGCAAACTGCCCAAAGAAAAAATAAACGCGCGACCAACGTTCCATTATCGACTGCCCAACTGTCAGATTAATGAGCCTGATTGGCAGCTATCACGTTGTTGGAATATCTGGAGTGTTATCGAATATATCGCTCACAACCCAGAGGTGCGCCAACAACTTGCTAAAGAATATCAGCAACAATCCGTTCTCGATTTGGCTTTAGGGAAAAATTCATGGTTTGCTCAACTCGATCAAATACATCAAGACCTGTTGTCGGCGTAACAGGCAATGCCAAGCGCGTATCTCCTTCATGGAACTGTATTCGCTTGTCTATTTTTTTAGCCGGCGGCCGTGCCAAGCGCATCAGTATTAAACGACAACGTAAACAGGATAATTTTGCAGCGTTTGTGATTAGTGGGGGTGATGATATCCATCCATCGTTATACGGTGGCGAAGTTATGGAGAAAGCAACTTACGACCGCAAACGTGACGAGCTAGAAATGCATTATATAAAGTATGCTTTGCAACATTCTAAACCTCTGCTTGGTATTTGCCGGGGTTTTCAACTGCTTAACGTAGTTTGTGGTGGCAGTTTATACCCAGACATTCGACCAATGCGACGAAAAACAACCAACCGAGCTATGATACTTGCAAGGAAACCCGTTCGGGTTTGCAAGCACTCAAAACTAGCAAGCATCTTGGGTAAAACTCGCATTAGGGTCAATAGCCTACATCATCAGGCAATTAATCAGTTAGGTGACAACTTGTCTGCTTGCGCATATGATGCTGACAATTTTATTCAAGCGATAGAGTCGACCAATAAACAGCCATTATTAGGCGTTCAGTGGCACCCAGAATACTTGTTGTATAAATCACGCCAACGTAGGCTGTTCCGCTGGCTAATAAAGTCGTGCCATTAAGGTTGCTGCATTTTTATGTTTAGCTATTTCACCCTATTTATAAGCTCGTTCCTAGCGGCAACCATATTGCCGTTTTATTCAGAGGTGTTTCTGTTTGCCATGGTCAACCAAGGTTTGCCAGGTTGGAGTTTGGTCCTAACGGCCTCTTTGGGAAATACTTTGGGATCGGTTGTTAATTGGTACCTAGGACGATACTTACTAAAGTTTCAACATAAAAAGTGGTTTTACTTTAAACAATCTCAAATTGATAAATCACAAAAGTGGTTTAACCGCTATGGAAAATGGAGCTTACTATTTGCTTGGTTGCCTGTTGGTGGTGATGTCCTAACTCTGATTGCGGGTATGTTAAGAATTAATTTAGCCACTTTTATTCTATTGGTCGGTGTCGGCAAAACTGTCAGGTATATCAGCGTATTGTACTTTGCCCACCTGGCCCAATATATCCTGGCTTAGCGTATGTTAAGCCCCTTCAAATAAAAACCGTTCTGCGCGCTCAACACGGCGCGGAACACCCAATATAATTAACACATCCTGAGGCTGCAGTTCCATATCAGGTTCAGGGTTATAATATTCTTTGCCATCGCGTCGGAGCGCTGTGACTTCAACCCCTCTTAAAGGCAAATCTAATTCATTCAAATGCAGCCCCACTGCAAAAGCATTATCAGTCAATGTGACCGCATGCAAATACTCAACCTCACGTTCATCTTGTTTATACGAGTCGCCTCGATAAAAACCATGTAATCCATTGTAGTGGTTTTTGCGCTCACGGCGGACACGGCCAAATATGCGTTTTACAGGCACACCCGAATGCAGCATCACATGAGAAACCAACATTAAACTGCCTTCTAACGTTTCTGGGATCACCTCGTCAGCCCCTGCTTCAATTAACGCTTCCAAATTATCATCATTACCTGTTCGAACCAAAATTTTAGCGTTGGCAGCGTATTTTTTAACGAGATCGATAACCGTCAGAGATTTGTTTAAATCATCAAATGCAATAATCACCAGTTTAGCCTTTTCAATGCCAACTGCTTTTAACACCTCTACTTTTCTAGAGTCACCAAAATGTACTGGCTCATAAGCCGCTTTAGCTTCTTGCACGCGCGTTGGGTCTACATCCAACGCAACATATGGGATTGATTCTAACTTTAAAAAACGACTGACTATTTGACCTACGCGGCCAAAACCACAAATCACCACATGCTCCTGCAATTGTTCTGTTTGAGATTCTGTTGCATCTTGCTCTTGCTCTTCAGTTTGTTTAGCTAAAAACTGGGCAAAACGCGAAGAGTGATTAATTAAATAAGGTGTTATCGCCATGCTGATAACACCAACTCCGACCAGCATAGATGCTAAATGTTTACTAATCAGCCCCTGTTCTAATGCTAACGCTGCGATAACAAAGCCAAATTCCCCCATTTGACACAACATAATGCCTGCAGCCCAAGCATCCGCTTTACTTTGTTTGAAACATCTTGCGATCATTTGAATGATCAGCAATTTAATCGCCAATACGATTGCAACAAATAATATTAGCCAATGAAGTGACTGCGCCAATATTGCAATATCAAGCTGCATACCGACACTGATAAAAAACAACCCCATTAAGATGTCACGAAAAGGACGAATGTCCGCTTCCAACTGGTGTTTATACTGACTTTCCCCCAACATCATCCCGGCCAAAAAAGCCCCCAACGCCATGGACAAACCAAACAAGTGCGTAATAGCGCCGGTTAATAGCGCTACTAATATCGTGGTTAATACAAATAGCTCGTCCGAGCGGGCCTGCGCAATTTCGTTAAACAAACGCGGCAACAACCATTTTCCTACAGATATCAACAATACAAAAACCAACGCACCATTGAGCAATGCCATTAGCAAACTAGAAGCTAAGTTAACCTGACTAGCACCCGCGATAATTGGAATAACAATCAACATAGGTACTACAGCTAAATCTTGAAACAATAAGATCGACACCGCCAACTGACCGCGTTTACTTTGTAATTTGCCATTTTCAGTCAATTGCTTTATGACAATCGCGGTGGATGACAATGCCAATGCACACGCAACCACTAAGGCTGACTGCCAGTTGTAACCACTGACAAAGCAAACTAACAAAATAATCAATAAGGTTACGACGACTTGAACAAGCCCTACGCCAAACACCAACTGCCGCATGGCAATGAGCCGCGGGAAAGAAAACTCCAGCCCTAACGAAAACAACAAAAAGACTATGCCCAACTCACCAACAAAACTAATTTCTTTGGCTTCAGACAGAAAATTGAATAGTGACGGTCCAACAATAATGCCCGCGACTAAATAGGCGAGGATTGGCGCAAGCTTTAATCGACGAAAAATCGCGACTAAACCAACTGATATAGCCAACAAAAGTAAAATTTCAGAAAACAGCGTCAATTCCATCGTATGGTTATAATTCTTCAAGGAAATTAAGTTGATGTATTAATAATAGGTGAACATTTTAGCTCTGCAGGGAAATTCGCTAAAAATTACTCGTCAAATTATTGACCACACAAAAAACAAGTAAAAAGACAGCGTCAAAAACGATAGAAAAACCAACTAACCGAATGTTTTTAAATGAATTTTAATTATTGGCACTAAATTAGCAAAGAACTAAACATCAATAGCCAACAAAGAGGTGTACGGTGGACATTTTGCAAAACTATCTGTCATCAGACCAAAACACAATAAACCCTTTGCCGAGCCAGTTTCTAGAATCAGAATCGCACTATGGGATAGGTTCTTTTTCGAACCTGTCAGAGCGTTTGCATGCATCGTTAGATTTGCAGCGCATTGTGCAAGTATTTGCCGATGAAGTGGCAAAATATGTACAAATTTGCGGCGTACGCATACAAACAGAAGCGGTTACTGTTCAAACGGAGCGCTTTGTAGAAGGTATTTTTGAACATATTACTGAGCTGCATATTAACCAAAAGTCAGTGGCTATTTTGACTTATGCGTCGTATCGCGAGTTCGAACATCAAGATTTAAAGCTATTGCAAGGTTTACAGCATAAGTTAACCATGCCTGTATTCAATGGACTACAGTATTATCTATTGCAACAGCAAACCGTTAAAGACCATTTGACTCAACTCGGTAACCGTGCTGGCTTCGATGAACAATTCGACCTAGCCATAGCACGAACGCACAGAGACGGCCAACCTCTCACTTTGCTAGTAATTGATTTAGATAATTTTAAACGCGCTAACGACAGCTTTGGTCATGACATGGGCGATGAAGTGCTAAAAACTTTCGCTAAAATCTTGCGCCGCTGTATTCGCAGAAGCGATTTAGCGTTCAGGTTTGGCGGGGATGAATTTGCAGTGCTGTTAAACAACGCAGAAGAAGATATAGCAATGCGCGTTGCAGCCCGAGTGCAAGCATTAGTTTCGCAAAATGCCCTTATGCATCAATGCCAGGTTTCAGCTTCAATTGGCAGTGCAACTTGGCAACTAGATGAAACTAGCAAACAGCTATTTAGACGCGCCGACAACGCCTTGTATCACGCTAAAGATTGTGGTAAAAACCAGCTCAAGTGTGCGTAGTAGCACACTTAAGCTTTTGGTAAATTAAACTGTAAAATGAGTGTGGTTAAATCAATGTCAAATATTGAGCAAGCAATACAAAGTGCGTTGAATACTATTTGCGAGTTGCACCAGCAAAATAAAAACATCAGTGTTGCCAGTGTTAAAAACCATAACCCACTACCGTTACCTTTGCCCGCAATAACACGCGCGATCACTGCGTTTAAAGAAAACCCACAAAGCTATTTAGACACTTGGCAAGAAAACCATCAATCTGACACTGTGGTGGAAATCCCCCCAGTAAACAACACCAATAAAGCTTTAGAACAACGAGTCAGTCAATTAGAACAGCAAGTTGCCGAACTGCAAAAAGTGTTAGCTCAATTGCAAAATAAAGCTAGCTAAGCTATCCGCTAGCTGGCGTTGCGGGTTGCGACCTACCATTTCTAACATAACCGCACCTGTTTGATTATCGACAGATATAATGTATTGGTCATCGTCTGTAGCCGCTATAAACACAGTGGGTGCTTGTTTCAGCTTTTGCTTCATTAACAAGTGGCCAATAATATTTTCCTGTAAAATCGTAAAGTCTTGTGCATTCCAAGCTTGAATTAAATTCAACTGATTACCGGCAAATTCAGCATCCAAAGTCGGCGCAAAAAAACTACAATAAAAAGCCACCACATCAGGATGCAACTCAAGCGACAAAGCTTGATTTATATTATCTAAGTTAACCGATTGTTCACGTTGTATCGGCTGCCAGCTACATAAGCCTTGCGCTTCATCTACTTTATTCACACAAGGGCTAGTCCATTCACAATCATATTCTACCCATTGCTGGTTATCTTGTTTCAGGGTAAAAAATTGTTTAAGTGCATCGTCAATTTGAACCGACATAAGGTACAATATAGGCCTTTATATAGTCAATAACAGTTATTAAGCCTTATGTCAGAGCAGAACACAAGTGTTTTACCCGAGCTAAAACTAGGAAAAGCAACGGAATATATTGATCGATACGATCCAACACAACTGCAAGCTGTGCCCAGAAAACTGATGCGCGACAAGCTACCAAAAAACACTCAAGCTTTTTTAGGCGTTGATATATGGACAGGCTACGAGATCTCTTGGTTATTGCCATCAGGTAAACCTGTCGTCTACATTGGTGAATTTATTTTTAGTGCAAATTCAAGCAATATCGTTGAATCTAAATCATTCAAATTGTACTTAAATAGCTTTAACCAAAGTAAATTTGATTCAATAGAAGACGTAGTAGAGTTAATGCAAAATGACTTAACACAATGTTGTGGCGCGCCTGTCGAGGTTAAACTATACCCATTAGGCCAATTTGCAAAGCGCCGAGTAACTTACTTTGCTGGTCAGTGTATCGATAATATAGATGTTGAAATCACTCGCTACGATTATGCACCAAATCAATTGCAATTAGCTGATTCACGACAAATAGTTGAAGAAACTTTAGTGTCGCATCTGCTTAAGTCAAACTGCTTGGTAACAGGCCAACCTGACTGGGCAAGTATTGAAATTTATTACCAAGGGCAAGCTTTTGATCACGCGTCAGTATTGAAGTACCTAATTGGTTTTAGAAACCACAATGAATTTCATGAACATTGTGTCGAACGCATATTTCGTGATCTTGAAACGCAATTACGACCAGACAAACTAAGTGTATACGCACGATATACCCGCAGAGGTGGTTTAGATATCAACCCGTTGCGTGTCTCTCATATGAGTTTATTAAAGTCAAAACCTGAGCACAGATTGGTACGCCAGTAGCATTTATGTAAGTTTTATGAAGTTAATCCACTGATTGGACTAGGTTATCCGTTCAGATTATGGTTAAATCGAACAGTTTTATTCGACCTGTCTAAAAAATTACACCGAAGAGCCGTAAAACAGCACAATATCGCTAAGCATTGGCATAGGTATAATTAAATTTTTCGGCTACACTCAGGTAAAGGATGAAATACTGGTCTGTGCCAGAGGTTATGTAGTAGGTTTGTAGCGACCAAGTAGTTGACTGGGATTTATTAAGTGTCTGAAGAGCAATTAGAGTTACTAAAAAAGAAACTTGTCGTTTCAGTTCGTTCTAGGCAAAACTTAGAACGCACATACGAGCAGCAATTTGCAACTTTAACCGGCTTTATTAACCGCCTTTCAAATGTGTGTAAAGGAATTGATGTCGAGTTAGACAACCGCTTGGCCAAGCTGCGCTCGTACTTAGCCAAAAATCCGGACATGCAAAACATCGCGCCATTGTTAACTCACATCGAGCAACTTCTCTCCCAGCACAGTACTCGCTTGGCGCTCAATCTTAAACAAACAACAAGCACGTTAAAAGCCGCGGGCAAACAGCTGCAACAAGTTAAAAATCTCGACCCAGATTTTCGCCGCGAGTTACGTGGCTATATGCAAGCATTGGAAGAGCCCAAAGCGTCAATACTGCATTACCTGCCTTATATAGAGCAGCTCGCCAAGCTATATCATAAATGCTTAGCGATACAAACAGGTAATCAGGCGCCCGAAATAGACACTGAAGCTTTAAAAGGCTTGCAAAGTGATATCAGCGCAGAATTAGTTAACATATTAAGCAATATTGCTTTTTCAGGTGAAAATGCCGAAAAAATAGATGCTATCCGAGAAATTTTATCTGCCTCTGTTACGCCTGAAATCTTAGTAAGCAGTTGTGTAGAAATTATTCGCATCATCATCAAGAGCATTACTGAAGAGCGTCAATCTGCACAAAGCTTTTTATTCAGCTTAAACGACGCGCTAAATTCCGTTCATACCGCAGTGGCGAGTTCTATTAATGGTAGCCAAGAGATAAACGAATCAAAGCAGGCACTAAATGACCGGCTGAAAAAAGATCTTGCTGGCATGTCTGCGGAAATTGAAAAAGCCAAATCACTTGACGTCCTAAAAAAACAAATCAATGGCAGAATTGCCGATATTGTTGATGCACTTACTCAAAAAGAAGAATTAGAGCATCAAGAACATGACTTGCTGATTTCTAGCTTAAGCGAAATGGAAGAGAGATTGTTCGAACTCGAAAAAGAAGCCGAAGAATACAAGAAAAAACTTTCAGAACAAAGATTTAAGTCATTACAAGATGCCTTAACAAAACTGCCAAATCGAGCGTCAATGGACGAGCGCATGGAATTGGAGTATCGCCGATGGATGCGTTATAACCACGACTTATGCATCGCAGTAGCAGATATCGACCATTTTAAGTCAATTAACGATACCTTTGGTCATTCCGTTGGCGACCGAGTGTTACAAATCGTCGCAGCCTGCCTACAAAAAGGCTTACGCGAAACCGACTTTATTGCCAGATACGGTGGTGAAGAGTTTGTCATGTTATTTCCAGAATCGAAATTAAAAGACATAGAAAAACGTCTAAACGACATTCGCATGGAAGTATGCAAGATCCCATTTAAGTTTAAAAACTCAGATCTGGTTGTGACAATTTCCATGGGTCTGACTCAGTTTAAAGCGATAGACCAACCACAAAGCGCTTTTGATAGAGCTGACCAAGCTTTATACGACGCTAAGCAAGGTGGTAGAAACAAGGTCGTGCTTAAAAGATAAGCTATTATTTTCCTTCACTTTTTCGAAATTTAAGTAATACTTATACTCAAGCCTTTATAAAAAGAATGGCTTGAGTATAAAACAGCACTGGCGCTGTTCATACTTCTATCATCCTATTACAGATAATAGAAATATAGCGCCGTTTGTGCGCTCATCATGAAGGAGTGAAGTATGATAGTAGAGATTAATCCACTCGGTAGTATGGATTTGTTGTCACAACTGGAAGTCGACAAACTAAAACAATCTTCCACCAGCGAGTTATATCGTTTATACAGAAATTGCTCACTAGCTGTACTAAATGTAGGTAGTCATACCGACAGCAGCGCTGAAATTTACGACCAATTCCAAGATTTCGACATTGATGTAATTCGCCGTGAGCGTGGTGTTAAGATAAAACTTATTAATCCACCAAGTCATGCGTTTGTTGATGGTGAGCTTATCGTCGGCATAAAAGAATTATTATTTGCGGTATTGCGCGATATTTTATACACAGGGGTGAGACTGCGCGACCTAAGCAAAATAGATTTGCAAGACCCCAGCCATGTAACCCACTATGTTTTTGATATAATGCGTAATGCTGGCGCGATTAAAACCCACACAGACCCAAATATGATTGTCTGCTGGGGTGGCCATTCTATTCGCGAACATGAATATCAATACACCAAAGATGTTGGTTATCAAATGGGATTGCGTGGGTTAAACGTCTGTACAGGCTGCGGACCCGGTGCAATGAAAGGTCCAATGAAAGGTGCAACAATTGGCCATTTAAAACAACGAGTAAACAGTGCTCGTTATTTGGGGTTAACTGAGCCGTCGATTATCGCCGCTGAACCACCTAACCCAATCGTAAATGAGTTGGTGATTTTACCTGATATCGAAAAACGATTAGAGGCTTTTTTGCGCGTGGCTCATGGCGTAGTCATATTCCCTGGTGGTGCAGGCACCGCCGAAGAACTTCTCTACCTGTTAGGCATTATGCTCCATCCGGCAAATAACAAACAATGTTTACCGATTGTGCTCACTGGCCCACGCGAAAGTGCCAATTATTTTGAAGAATTGGACAACTTTATCCGTGCGACACTAGGTGATGAAGCAGCCAACATGTATACCATTATTGTGGATGACCCAACAAAAGTGGCCCAGCATATGAAAGGTTATATGACCGAGGTCAGAAATAATCGTAAACAAAGCGGTGATGCATATCATTTCAACTGGTCACTCAAGATAGATCCAGCTTTTCAGCGTCCATTTATCCCTAATCATCAAAACGTTGCAGAATTGGATTTACATTTTTCACACGAAAAATCTGTGCTAGCGGCCAATTTACGCCGCACATTTTCAGCAATTGTGGCAGGTAATGTAAAAGAAGAAGGTATTCAAGAAATTGCTCGACATGGGCCCTTTCAGATAAATGGCGATAAAAAGTTAATGTTGATGATAGATAAGCTACTGAAAGCCTTTGTCGAACAAGGTAGAATGAAGTTGCCGGGCACTAAATACGAACCCTGCTATCAAATTGTCCAAATATAACGAAAACACTTAGAAAATATTATTATGAAAACCGTCTTAATTACCGGGGCCAATCGAGGAATTGGCCTACAATTTACTAAGCAGTATGCTGAAGCGGGTTATACCGTTTTCGCGACTACTCGCACACCATTAGAATCAGCTGAACTAAACGCCTTAGCGAACAAGCTGGGTAACATTAAAGTATTATCGTTGGATATAACCGACGAAAAACAAATTGCTGGTATCAAAAGTATGTTAAACGGCCAAGCAATTGATATTTTGATTGCCAATGCTGGCTACTATGGGCCAAAAGACGAAACCAGTCAGTTTGGTCAACTTGACCAAGTTGAATGGCTAAAAACTTTGCATATTAACACCATTGCACCGCTTAAATTCGCTGAAGCTTTAATCGATAATTTATTACTCGGCAATGAGCGCAAAATAGCATTTCTAAGCAGTAAAATGGGCAGTATGACTGACAACGGTTCAGGCGGAAGTTACATCTATCGCAGCTCCAAAGCGGCACTAAATGCTGCAACTAAAAGCCTAGCAATAGATCTAGCAGAATACGACGTTAAAGTAGTTGCTTTGCATCCAGGCTGGGTATTGACCGATATGGGTGGCCCTAACGCGCTGATAAACAGTGAAACATCAGTAAAAGGTATGCGCTCGGTAATTAATAAATTAACCGAAAAAACAAGTGGTAGTTTTGTAGCATATGACGGTCAGCCTATACCTTGGTAAACGAGCAAGCGCCTAAATTTGCTGGTCTGATAGCAACACAAGGCCTAATGGCCTTGTGTAAGCAGCACCAGCGCCTAATGCAAGCCATATCGTCTGCCAGTTTAGACCCCAGCCAAGCCAAACAATTGGCGAATAAACTAGCTCAATCTTGGTTAGCACCTGCCATTGCCAATAACCCGTATAAAACTGCTTTTATTACACTGCCAATCGCATTACCTCGATTGCAGAAACGTTATTTGTCCACATGCACATTACTTTTACACTGCGCAGATATTTTTCAACTTCATCCTAAGCTGGTGCATAAGCTACTAATAGCCGCCAGTCTTAGAGATATTGCGCTAACAAAAACACAGAAACAATCAAAACTAGACAACAAAACCTTGATTGCAAGCGCCACAGCATCCGCTAGTCAATTGCAACAGCTTGGGTTTTCGGCTTTAGTGCCCTTGGTTGCCAAGCAGTATCAACTCCCCCCCAATATGTTGTTTAGCCAAACAGTATTTAGTTTGGTATGTAAACTCGTACATCAACAAAATTTGCTGTCTTTGGCCAACTGGCGACACATACTTAAAGCAATCATGACAACTGAGGGACATAAACTGCCAATTTTTTGGTTGGACAAGCTCTACTTGAGTTTAGGGCCAATTCCCCCTGGGAGTTATGTCGCCGACAAGCAACAGAGCTTGTATTGGGTAATGTCAGCTGCGCAGGCAAATGATCATGTGGTTTGCCTTTCTACTTCTGGCATCTGGCAATTAAAATCGACAGAGAATTTAACCATAACCGACAGTGAGAAATACCTAAAACCCCAAGAACTTATATTGTGCTGCCAACACAAAAGCACAGAACTGATTAGGTTAGACCAAACGTCTGAGGTTAACAATTTTAGCTTAACTCAGCTGACTCACCTGCTTGGTCACTTTCATCAACATAAACGCGACCCTGTCAGCTTGTTGAGCGATGATATTACAAACCTGCCGACTGTGCGGCTTGCACTGTGCCGCTATGCGAGCGAGTTAGCCCAAACATCTACACCAATTGAAAAAACCAAACATGCCATTATGATGCTCGGTCTTGGTCGCGTTTATTATTGGTTGATTCGTTATCAAATCGAAACCTACTACCTAAAATACACCTACGATCAACAGAATTTACATTTGCTGTACCTCAAACAGGCTCAATCTGTAGCCGAGCGCTTGGTTCAGACTTTAGGCTTTATTGAAACAGAACAAGCTAAACTTTTGGTTACACTTGCATTTATGCCTTATTTAAATGCGCCCAAAATTCAAACCAAAGTGGTTCGCCCACAGCTAATATCTATCTCACCAGCGCAGATATTTGCGCAAATCAAAACCTATCCGCAAGCATTGATTAAAACCCTCACCGAACAATTGCGCATTGAACATTGGTGTGCAGATGCCTTAGTTGCGTTAAACTCACTGGCTGATTTACCTCGCTTTAATCTTAAAACTCAACAAACCTGCGCTCTACTGATTTGTGCTTGTTCAAGTGTCGGGTTAAGTTACAACCCTGCTGAAATTGGCTCCACGCAACTGCCAACCGAGTTGTCTCACGCTCTATCACTGCTAAAGCTGGACTTCACAAGCCTGCAACAAATTCAGCTAGAAAATAGTCAAGATAATAACTTATACAGCCCGCTCCCTAGGCTTATTCGCTAGAATGAGAAACGACATTGGTTAGAATTAAACCAAAGTTGCCACACATCACGACTACTTCAAGAGGTTTCAACTTATGACAAAACAAAAAATTACAGTCATACCTGGCGACGGCATAGGTCCGAGCATAATTGAATCTGCAGTACAAATTTTAAAGAAATTGGAATGTGGATTTGACTTCGATTACGCTGATGCAGGTTTAACTGCCTACGAAAAAACGGGTGAATTGCTGCCACAGCAAACATTAGACTTGATAGAACAAAACAAAGTCGCCTTAAAAGGCCCTTTAACAACTCCAGTTGGCGAAGGTTTTACTTCTATTAACGTCACCTTGCGTAAAAAATTTGCGCTGTATGCTAATTTACGTCCTGTGCTATCTTTTAAAGGAACCCGTGCAAGGTACGAAAACATCGATATCATTACTATCCGTGAAAACACTCAAGGCATGTATTCAGGGTTAGGGCAAACATTATCTGACGATGGAGCGACAGCTGAGGCAAAAAGCCAAATCACCCGAGAAGGCGCTGAAGCGATAGTTACATTTGCCTATGAGCTTGCGAAAAAAGAAGGCCGTAAAAAAGTAACTGCGGTCCACAAAGCAAATATCCTAAAATCCACTTCAGGCTTATTCTTAAAAGTCGCCCGAGAAGTTGGAGCGCGTTACCCAGACATCGAATCAACAGAAATGATTGTCGATAATACCTGCATGCAATTAGTCATGAATCCTGAACAATTTGATGTGATAGTAACCACTAACCTGTTTGGCGACATCATCTCAGATTTATGTGCAGGTCTAGTCGGTGGTTTAGGTATGGCGCCAGGCGCAAACATTGGTACAGACTGCGCAATTTTTGAGGCTGTACATGGAAGCGCACCCGATATTGCAGGTAAAAACCTTGCTAACCCAACATCAGTCATTTTGGCCTCAGTGCAAATGTTAGAATATCTTGGAATGAAAGATAAAGCAGACAGATTACGCAATGCGGTGCGTGATGTCATTGAAACTGGAGACCGCACTACGCGAGATTTAGGTGGAAGTGCAGGTACTACCGAGTTTACTCAAGCAGTGCTTGAGCGTTTGTAACTGTGACAGCAGTAAAGCTGTGTTTAAGCGCATGCTTTACTGCAATTTTACCAACTCAGAATAAAGTGATATCCGTCTCATCATCTTGTTGTTGATTCTGTTGTGCTTTTTGCTTTTGCATTAATTCGATCGCTTGTTGCACCGAAGCGCCCTGCATAATGTAGTCGTACACTTCCTTTTCATCGACTAAACAATACTGCTCAACTAACTTAGTGCGCAAATTTGACCACGAAGCTGCTTTTTTAATATGCTCTTCCATGGCCAACAGCTCAGCCAGTTCTTCTAAACCACTTGATACATGCGCTAAACGTTGCGATAGCCTATCGTAGAATTGCAATGCGATAATGGCTTTTTTTATTTGCTGATGCATCGCTTCTGTTGCCTGAGCGGCTTCTTCGTGACCCATGCTCGCTTGTATCGCTTCACATTGATTTGCGACCTCGCTGCAAAACTCAATTACTTTACCAATAGACGCATCACCGTCAGACAAACCTAAATGGATTTGCGCAACCGACAAAGACAGCAACCTAGCCGTTTCAGCCCGAAAACAATCAGTCGATAACTCCCTATCAGATTGCTCCATACTATCTCCTTATTATGATGTCACTATACTCGATGAAACATTATCTTACCTGAGTATAGAAGACAGCTGCGCTGCCCGCCAATTAATTTGTGAATGAATAATTCAAGTAGTATGCTAAACCAACAACAAGCAATGAGCGGAAACAACAAAGGGCATTTTCATGTTGAATTGGGAGCAACTTCTAAACGGTCAACGCCGTAAAGATAGACATGGCACAGGCAGTACAGTTTTATCAGCAAATGGACGAGTTGAACTAGAGCGAGATTACGACAGGATCCTTTTTGCAACCCCAACCCGCAGAATGGGCGATAAAACTCAAGTATTTCCACTAGAAAGAAACGACAGTGTACGCAATCGTCTAACCCATTCGCATGAAGTATCTAGCCTTGCTCGAAGCATTGGCATACGCTTGGCATTTGATTTTCGCACAGAGATTTTTGGGGATGACTCAGGCAAAGATATTGAGCGCTGTGTCCCCGCCCTGCTAGCCGCGATTGGCTTAGCACATGATTTAGGCAATCCACCGTTTGGCCACCAAGGTGAAAAAGCCATTCAAAACTGGTTTAAACGCAACGAAGTCAAAGTATTTGGCGAACACAATCATACAGATAGCCAAGATTTTTTGGGCTTTGACGGCAATGCACAAACCTTTCGTTTAGTGACTCGTTTGCAAATACTCAATGATACTTTTGGTTTGAATTTAACCTACGCAACGCTGGCATCAATGCTTAAATACCCAGTTTCAAACCGTCAAGTGCAATCGTTAGGCTGGAAAAAAGCCGGATACTTTCAATCTGAGCAGGCCATTGTTGAAGATGTTTGGCAACAAACAGGATTATCCGAAGGAATACGCCATCCATTTACGTTTGTCATGGAAGCTTGCGATGATATTGCCTATATAGTGTTAGACGCTGAAGACATCGTAAAAAAAGATATTGCGTCGTTTTCAGACATTGTTGACCATTTAAACCATATGAACCCAGATGACGCACTCACTCAAAGTGTTCTAAGTGCTGCCAAAAGTAAAAATAAAGAATTTAAAAATGCTGGTTTAAGCCCTAAAGAACTCAATGATGTATCGATGCAAATGTTTCGAGTATACGCAATTAGCGCTATGGTTAAGGCAATTTTAGATTCCTTAGTCACCGACATTAAACAGATAATGCTTGGTCAAACGCCTGCTGGTTACACCCTATTAGATAGCAGCGAAGCGGCTCAATTTTGTGCTGCCATGCGCAAGTTCGATTATGTACACGGCTACCGCCACAAATCAGTATTAGAACTAGAACTCAGGGGTAACAATTATATATCCAACATTATGGATATGCTGTGGGTGGGTATTAGCCATGAAGGCCAAGATAATCTTTTTGCCCAATACGCTTTTCAGCGAATCTCCGAAAACTATCGGCGTATTTATACTGAATCAGAAATGAGCGACAATTACCGAAAAGCTCAATTGTTAGCTGACGCCGTTTCTGGTATGACCGACAGCTACCTTATTTATCTGCACGACGAGTTAAAAAACCTTCATGGTTAATATTGCGCATAATCAACATATTTTAAAAAAACGTCTACACCGTTTTTTCTATGCTCATAACAATAAAGGCAGACGGCAAGTCCAACAAATTCTTGATAGTTTAAACCAGCTGGGCACTGTCTATTTATTTGGTGGTGCAATTCGAGATATCGCCCTGCAGGGTATTGGTAACTTTTACGGTGACTTAGATTTTGTGGTTGACTGCAATAGTGCAACTCTGAAGCGCATGATGCAAACATATGCCAACAGCATACCGGTGCACTTTAATAAGTTTGGCGGCTATCGGCTAAATTGCCAAAAATGGTATTTAGATGTGTGGCCATTGGCTGACACTTGGGCATTTAAACAGCAGTTAGTGACCTATATGGGTATTGAAAGTTTATTGCAAACCACCATTTTGAACTGGGATGCGATTGTATACAACACACAAACCAAACAAATAATATGTACTGATAACTATTTTGACGCATTAAACACAGGTACACTTGACCTGCAATTGGCTGACAACCCAAACCCTTTAGGCGCATATGTGCGTATTTTACGCTGCATTATTCACAAGCCCGTGCAGAATATTTCAGCGGCCCTGCATAACTATTTAATTGAGCAACATCAGATATTTGATCAAGCACAAGTTATCGCTTATGAGCAGTCACATTATCGCCAATGTTATTTGACCCAGGTTAACTCTAAGCTATATGATGCGTTTTTTTCCGTTCAAGCCTGTGCGCCTGTAATCAATAGCTTGCAACAAAGCAATTTAGATTTATATGAAACTTAGATATATTTTTGCCGTTGGCATACCTGTATTTGTGATACTCACCGCCCTATCATTTTATTTCTATTGGCAAGATAATCACAAAATGTTGGCTGAAGTAGAAACAGCCCAAATAGATGCCGCTATCGCGTTTGCCCGCGAACAAGACCAAATGGCTTGCTTAAACCATGTTATTCAACAAAGCCGCGACTGTCGTGAAGCCCACTGCACAGTTGGGTTAAAAGTGTTTTTAACCCATTGCGTCAAACACGCCACCGCCAGTACTAAATTGTGCGAAGGTGTACCTGACGCACAAGACTATTTTGCCAAAGTCAGTTGGTCTGTGTCTATTTGCCGTAAGGCAAAGGTGCGCAACGGAAATTGCAGCAATATTGTTAACGAAGTACCTGTGTTATGTTCAGCTCGATCGTCTGGATAAACAGGTTAATCTTCACAAAATGCATAAAACAGACAATCATTTAACGCTATTCTATGGTTTGTGGTTGCCATAAATATTCGCAGTTTTTGCCGTGTAAACAACTGCCCATCTTTACAATAAATAATGCTATCGGACTGTACATCACCCGCTTCATTTCTAACGGTAAAAGGTGTACAGCCAATATTCGACCAGCCAATTAAACAGTCTGCACGCGTCACCCCCATATTATGCTGCTCAATATCTGAAACTAAAGTAATATCGGCACTCGGGTCACTTTTATCCGCAAACGATAAGTTGGTTTTCGGGTCAATTTCCAATCGCAACGGATGTTCAACAATATCAACCAGCATGTAATGATGTCCGGCAAATAAGTTATCTGCCATTAAAAACTCGTGGACACCTTGGTAAGCAACTTCATGTGCTTGTTGGTCTTGAGCACCACCACATTCAACAGTCACAATCGGGCAATTAAAATTTTGTTCCATCAATGCCCCTAAATTCAACCTGGTATAAATCATAGTTTGACAGAAGAATGAAGCTAAAGCTTGCACCTGCATATCAATCCGTGTTGCCACACAAAATGAAGGACTCGCGCCTGATGTATTATGCATATCAATAACCGCCTCAGGTTTAACTTCATTGATTGCTTGTAAAATACTGCCAGCCCTTTGATTCACTAAAGCATCACTATTGTCTAAATTGAAACACCTATTTAAGTCGTGCTTATCATCAAAATATCTATTGGAAAAAACAGGAGATTGTTGCGCAGCTTCAACAGATGAAATAATGAATCGAACATTGGTCATAGGTATAACTTTGCTTAGCAAAAATCGATGCAACGCGATAAACCCTGACGGTTCATTTCCATGTACAAGGACACTGACAACTCGAGTGCGGGTATTAATAAGCCCTTGCATATCAATCACGGTTGGCCCATGTAAACTTAACAACCAGTCGGTCGGGTCATCTGGTAAGTGTAAATTTTCTGCATGGGTGTAACGCAACTTTGTTAAGTTTATTGCCATGGTCGCTCCCATAGATGCACAGGTGCACCAGTTAAATTCTGTTGTTGATAACAATTTAACATCAGCTGACATGCTTGATGGCGATCGTGCTGTTGCTCAAAATAATGTAACGCAGCTTTTTGCCAATTTGCGCCTGTCATGTGCTGCTCGACCCGTTGCTGAATAATATTTAGATAATGTTTGGTTTCGGCTTGGCTTACACCTAACAGGGTCAGCCCAAATTTCGCAATTTCTAAGCTATTTAATACCACCTGCTTGATTGGCTGATGGGTGACATGATATTGCTCGACATCAGGCCAATATATTGAAGCATCCAAGCCATATTGTGCCGCTCGGTAAAAATTATTATCAACAATTTCAAAAGGCATGATTGCCGAATACGCTTCCATTTGTTGGCTTAATCCATATGCTAGACCAATAGAATAAGCAGCATTAGCAACCATATCTTCAACACTGGGCCCAGC
Source organism: Catenovulum agarivorans DS-2 (assembly GCF_000568405.1). Taxonomy (GTDB): domain Bacteria; phylum Pseudomonadota; class Gammaproteobacteria; order Enterobacterales; family Alteromonadaceae; genus Catenovulum; species Catenovulum agarivorans_A. The sequence continues at coordinate 98,544 of NZ_ARZY01000002.1, read as the reverse complement.
TGGTAAGGCCCTAAATTCAATACGGACATGGCCTGGCGCATCATTGCAATATACAGGCCTGTGCCAATTCCATACTGTACCCATATGCAAACATAGTTCGGATAGTTCTGGCAACCCCTCTACACTTTGATTTTGTCGATATAAGTTTGGTAACAAAACTGGATATAAAGCCACAGCTTCAGCATACAAGCTCCAAGCGCTTTGTTTTAACCAACCTAATCCCAGATTAACCCGAGCGGGCAATTGACGTGCGACTAAATCTCTAACACGACAATCCAGCACTTGTTTTAGCAAAACAATGCGTGTTTCGTCCCAGACCACTTTGCCTAAAAAAATGGGTGAATTGCCACAAGCCGCAGTGACTAGTGACTGGCTTAACATCGCCGCATTGTAAACATCAACAAATGCCCCAGGTGGAACCATCATATGCACTTGGAAAGAAGTATTTGCGCCTTCAGCTGTTACATCTTCTACTTGCATATGTACCGCTTCTTCACCATCAATATCGATAGCAAAAGGCGCCCCGCGATTGACTTTTAATTGATCGACCAAAATTTGATAACGTTCCAAATCCGTCATATTTTTTTTGGTTAGATCTTGCGGGCGCAAAGTCGGTAAAATACCTATGGCAGTCGCATGTGTTCCCAGCTTGCCACAGCATTGATTCAATTGATTTAATCGCCTATCAAGCTCGAGTGCCATATGACTAAAAGCATGGCCATCTAACGCGACCGGTGGTACATTCAATTCCAAGTTATATTGATTGATTTCGTGTTGGAAAACAGAGTCGTGCAGTGCCGATAAGACTTTTTGATTACTCAACTGACATAAGCCATTATCATCAGTTAAATACAACTCAAGCTCCGCCCCCAGCATAAGCGAAGCTTGACCAAAATTAGGTCGTGACATGATGACTTTTAATTCATCAAGTTGCTGATGCAACCTTTGCTTAAACAGCACAAAGTCTTGCTGGGTAAAGCTTTGTTTATTTATATTTTGTCCCATTCACTTGCGCAACCCAAAATGCTTCGCTTGTTTAATATTTAGCCAAGCTTTGTGGTTTTGCAAGTTTCTAACTATTTATCGAGCTGTAATATTTAAATAACCCCGATAAAACCGCATTCATTGCCACAGCTGACAATATAAGCCCCATCACACGGCTGACAACGCTTGCGCCTGTGTCGCCAATGATTTTGACAATCCGATTCGCAGCCAACATCAGCAGTAAGGTCACCAATAAAATCACCAAAATTAAGCTGGTTGTAATTGTTTGCTCCATTAAAGAGTATCTATGGTTATCGGTAAGCAATACAGCTGCCATCATAGCACCAGGTGAAGCTATTGAAGGGATCGCCAATGGAAAAACCGCAGCATTTGCAGCTTTCTCGACCAAACCAAGTTCTTGCTCTGGTTTGCTATCACCAAAAATCATAGTCAAGGCAAATAAAAACAATACGACACCACCAGCGACTTGGAACGCGGGTAGTGGAATTTCCATAGCATCAAGCAAAATCTCACCAGCGACCACAAAAAAGATTAAAACCAATGCCGCAATAAAAATGGCTTTAAGCGCAACTTTATTTTTTTCTGCTGTGGTTTTTAGCGCTGCGGTTACCGCAATAAACACAGGGATTGTGCCAACAGGGTCGATAACAGCCCATAACAAAACAAATTTATGAATAATGCTATCCATTTAAACTCCATAATTAGCATAAAAAGCAATTTTAAACGTTTAAGCTTGTATTAGCTACCCAGCTTAAAAACAAGTTTTTATTCAGCAAGTGGATAAACTACTTGCACTCGGTTGCAGGATCACAATAATGTGCGTTTTGATATTTCAACCAACAAAAGTTACTAGACAGATGACTAACCAGCCGCAAGACAGACTCGAACAAGCCAAAGAAAAAGGCCGCTTTATTCGTGAAGTAAAAAGCTTTGTAACGCGCCAAGGGCGTTTAACTAAAGGGCAGCAAGCGGCAATAGATGAATACTGGGATCAATATGGTTTAACTCACGAACAAGGTGCGTTTGACTGGCAGCGTATATTTGGCAATAACAACCCGGTAGTATTAGAAATTGGTTTTGGCATGGGCGCTTCTTTGGTTGAAATGGCCAAAAACGCTCCTGAAAAGAACTTTGTTGGTATTGAAGTGCACTTACCAGGAGTTGGCGCTTGTTTAAAAGATGCCACCACAGAAGGTGTTAAAAACTTACGTTTGATTAATCATGACGCAGTCGAAATTTTAAAAGACTGTGTTAGCGATGAATCATTGAGCTGCGTACAACTGTTTTTCCCAGATCCTTGGCATAAAAAACGCCACCACAAACGCCGTATAGTGCAAGCTGAGTTTGCTCAATTGTTAGCACAAAAACTAACAACAGGTGGTGTTTTCCATATGGCGACCGACTGGGAAAATTACGCAGAACATATGTTGGAAGTGATGTCAGCGCAGGCAAACTACAAAAACCAATCACCAAGCGGTGATTATATGCCACGCCCAGAGCATAGACCGCTAACTAAATTTGAACAGCGCGGTCATAGACTTGGACATGGCGTATGGGACTTAATGTTCGAGAAAGTTTAATCGAATCGATTTAGCGCTTTAACTCAAGCGCTAAATCTTCCAACGATTTCCCTTTCGTTTCAGGCATCATAAATTTCACCCAAACTAGCTGCAGCAACATCATAAATGCAAAGAAGTAGAACACGGTAGATGCTTCAAATGCCGCGAGTGCTGTTGGCATTAATAAACTAATTAATGCAGCAAATACCCAATGCGTACCTGAGCCAAGCGCCTGCCCTTTTGCCCGTACCGCATTCGGGAATATTTCTGAAATAAACACCCAAATAACCGCACCTTGCCCAATAGCGTGCGACGCAATAAACATAAAGACAAAAAATACCACAACCGCACCGCCTATATTGTTGGCAAATGCCCAAGCCACTACTGCTAACGAAATAACATAACCGAATGAGCCTATATACATTAAGCTTTTACGCCCTGCTCTATCAATTAACCACAAGCCAGTCATAGTGAATATTAGATTAACTAAACCTATGCCTGCTGATGACAATAACGCACTGCTAGAGTCTAACCCCGCCATAGAAAATACCCGCGGCGCGTAATACAGAATAAAGTTTATGCCTGATAACTGATTAAAAAATGCAATTAAAAAAGCCAACATAATCGGCAATTGGTAAACAGCACTAAATAAACTTTTAGGCTCAGATTGCTTTTCTTCAACTATGTCTTCAACTTCCTGCTCAACATTGTGATGCTCTAATTCAGTTAACGCACTTTTTGCTTTAGCTAAATCAGCTTTAGTAGATTTTGATGCTTTTATCTCGCTGATGATCTGCTCAACATTCTCTTCGCCTATATCATTAAGGATTTTGCGACATTGACTAATATCATCACGATGAATCGCTAACCAACGCGGACTTTCAGGCACTCGGCTAACAAAAAGTAAATATAATACTGCCGGTAAAGTTTCTATACCTAACATCAAACGCCAATCCCAATCGGCTACGCCAGAAATAAAGTAATTCGACAACATAGCAACCAAAATACCGAACACAATTTGGAACTGGTACAAAGCAACTAACTGACCACGGCGTTTAGCCGGTGCAACTTCTGATATATATGCAGGCACAGCTACAGAAGAAATACCCACACCAATACCACCGATAAAACGTAAAAGCGCAAAGGTATAAGGGTCTTGAGCAATTGCCGAACCAAAAGCAGACAAGGCGTACAAAATACCAATAAATATCAGTGTTGCTTTACGACCAAATTTATCACAAGGATAACTGCCAGATAAGGCACCAATCACAGTGCCCCACAGCGCCGAAGAAACAATCAGCAACCCATGCTCCATAGGTGATAAATTCCATAAAATTTGAATCTTCTGTTCGGCACCAGAAATAACCGCAGTGTCAAAACCAAATAAAAATCCGGCTACAGCTACAGTTATCGACCAAAGTAGTAATTTTGGCATATATATACTCTCAATTTGTTAATACTCAAATCATTATAACAACGTTGTCTTATTTAACAAGTTAGATATTTAAAATTAAACTAATGATAACTTAAAGTGAGACCCTATCCCCGGTCACCTTATCAAACACATGACAATATTTAGTTTCTACATACAAATTCCACAGCGCAGGCTGCAACTCTTGCTCATCAAATTGCTTTTGTACTTTTGCAGTAATTTGCGTGTCGGCATAATCAAAGTGCAAAATACATTCGCTGCCTAACTGCTCATAAGAACTTAACTGTGCTTGCAGCTCAATATACTTGTCAGTATTGGTTAATTCAGGATCAAGGCTAAATGCGATATGTTCAGGTCTAAAAGCCAGTTCAATCTGCTGCCCAGCAACTACAGAACAACTGGGTAAAGTGATGTTTTGTTCGCTGCAGCTAAGTGTCGCTGAAATGCTGGAATCAGAGGTCGTAGCAACAATAGCTGCAAGAAAATTAATTTTTGGTTGCCCTAAAAATTGCGCTACAAATTTATTGCAAGGTTTATTGTACAAATCGAGCGGCGAACCAACTTGCTGCAAGTTACATTCATTCGAAGCCGACAAAGGAGCAAACACCGCAATTCTGTCACCCAAAGTCATAGCTTCGTGCTGGTCGTGTGTTACATAAATCATAGTCGTGCCCAATGAGCGATGTAATTGCTTTATCTCTTGCCTAGTTTTGCTTCTAAGCGCCGCATCCAAATTACTCAATGGTTCATCTAACAAAAACAGTTGTGGGCGCTGCACAATACAACGACCAATCGCAACTCTTTGTTGCTGCCCGCCCGATAACTTGTCTGGTTTCTCCGCTAAGATATGCGAAATTTCAAGCTTCTCAGCAGTCTTCTCAACTCTGTGCTTAATTAACTTTTTGTTGATGCCTTTTTGCTTGAGTCCAAACGACAAGTTTTCAAACACAGTCATGTGTGGATAAAGCGCATAGTTTTGAAAAACCATGCCGATTTTACGTTTGGCTGGTACTACTTGGTTCATCAGTATTTCATCAAACCACATTTCACCATCAGTTAGCGGCTCAAGTCCTGCTATTAAACGCAGCAAGGTCGTTTTGCCACAGCCAGAAGGGCCAATAAACACAATCAGTTCACCTGACTTTATTTCTAGATCTATATTTTTTATCGTACACATTTCACCCAAAACATAAGTTTTAGATAAATTTTTTAATGTTAATTTTGTCAAAGTAGAGCCTTAGTTTAACCACCAGATCAAATTAAACGAAAAACAACGTTATTTAAACGTCTTACAAAAATAAAGTCTATCAACTAATATTTTGAATAATGTTTGCTTAAACTAGCACAGGATATCACATGTTTCCTCTACGCTATTTCCAATCAAGAATAGTAGCTTTGGTAAAAAAATTCACTGCTATTATGTTTGCGCTGTTGGGTTTACTGACGTTTTCTCTCCATGGAAAATGCTTGATAATGGTCACAGCAGGTGGAGGTCACACCTTTTGGAACGCAACAACGCTTGGTGCACAAAAAGCAGCTACAGATAATGGATACCAAATTATTTCTAGAGGAACTTACGAGTCCACCACAGCCAGCGCACAACTCTCAATTATAAATTTCTTCCAAAACTATAAGTGTGACGGGTTGATACTCGCGCCAAATGAAAAATCAGTAGTAGACGCACTCGCACTCAACTATGACAAACCTATTATGCTAATTGACCGCAAACCCGAAAACAGCCAGCTACCCGTGGTTAAAACCAATGACTATTTTGCTGGCGAATTAGCGGCTAAACAGCTTATTCAACTCAGTCAAAAAACCATTGATTTAGCGGTTGTGCTTAACAATCAAACCGAAGCGCATTTAAACCAACGTGCGCTTGGTTTTACCAACCTGCTAAAACAAACTTTCAGCCAAGTAAAATTAAAACACCTGCATTCTGGGCGCTCAGTTGGTTCAGCCAGAGAAATGATCTTTCAACAAGAAGAGCTCATTCGCAGCGCTCAAGTGGTTTATGCCACTAACGAACTGGGCAGCCTTGCATTAAATCAGGATTTGGCGGAAATCGAAAACATCAAAATAGGTTTTGATTGCCACCCAGCGCTGATTAAAGCCACAACTGCGAATAAAATGCTTGGTTTTATCAGCCAAAATGCCTTCCAAATTGGTTATGCCAGTGCAGTTAAACTTATCAAAAACATAGAGTCGCAAACACCGCTAACTAGCCTTTACCTCAACTCTATGTTTATCGATTATGCATTTATCCAAAAACTGCCTGAACCCAATTGCAAAAACATCTACCAATATTTAGCCCACACTTCATCAAACTAACGCGTGGTAAATTTTGCCGTTAAACCACGTAACGTATGTGCTCGTTCAACCAGATCTTCAGTTTGTTTTACGTTGTCGTTAAACTCAGCTTTGTTGTCGTTAATTTGCTCAGCCAAATCAACAATATTTTGTGCAATTTCCTGAATTACAGCCCCTTGTTCAGTCGCTGATGTTGAGATAGAAGCACTCATATCTTTAATAATAGAGGCAGCGTCACCGATAGAGCGCATATCTTTCGACAAGTTATTCGCATCACTAATGCGTGCAAGTGTGATCTCCGCACCTGCGTCAACCATGCTTTCAGCATTTTGGCTTTCGCTTTGTAATCTGCTCACAATGCTTTCAATCTCTTCGGTCGATTTTTGCGTGCGCGCGGCAAGCTCTCTAACTTCATCGGCAACCACAGCAAATCCACGACCATTCTCACCCGCTCTCGCCGCTTCTATCGCTGCATTTAACGCAAGTAGATTGGTCTGCTCTGCTACCGCTCGGATAATCGCGACTATGCTGCTAATATCTTCGCTGCTTTGGCGTAGTGAGCGCACAATATTTGAAGCATCTTTCATTTGCGTGCCAAGTTCGGCTAACTTGTCAGCATTCTGTTTTGATAAATCACGGCTCTGCATAATGAGTCTATCAATGTTATCAACTTCTTTTTGCGTATTGATTGTGCGCTCTTCAATATGCACGGCCGAAGTGCCAAGCTCTTGCAACGCAGCAGACAAGGTTTCGATATCACTGCTAATTTTAAATACTCGGTCTAAACTGCGCTGGTTATTGCTAAGCAAATTATCACTGGCAGAATTAACGCTTTGGCTGGTATGAATAACTTCCACCACCAGCGCATTTAAATGTTCGGAAATGCTATTGAGCATTTTACCTATGGTGCCAAACTCATCACTTGACGTTTTTGAGATATTTTCCGTTAAGTCGCCTCTACTGACTTTTTGGCTAAATTTAGTTAAGCGCTTAATTGGACGGCGGATCCCCATCACCATAATAAAACTGATGATTGCAGTAACAATTACCGAGATCACCCCAGCAATAATTAACCATTGCGTAGCCGATGCATTTTGCTGTTTACTTTGTAGCGCATTTTGTGAGGTTTGTTGGTTAATCCAATCGGCAAATTTATCAATCTTGGTTAAATCCATTTGCCAAACTTGACGGTATTGCTCTAGCTGCTCAACTTGTTTATCGCGCGCGGTTAAATAACTCACAGCAATTGGTAACATGCCCTCTTGTGCCAGCAGCGACCTTTCCATTTTATCCACTACCTGTACTAAATCACTTACCGAAAACATTGATTGATAAGCCAAAATTTCTAAGTTGGTTTTCAAGGTTTTCATACTGTCTGAAGCCGTTGGGATAAGTGTTGGGTAAACGTCGGGATCTTTAGTAACCGCAACCATTTCAGTTAAAGCACGAATTCGGTCTAAACCATCTTTAATTGCCATTAACGACGACAACCAAATAAAACTTTGACTGTTTAAATCTTTAAGTTTTAGCTCAACAAGTTCGTTTACTTGTTGCCACTGTTTTAAAAAGTCAGCCTGCTTATTTTGCAGTTGCAAATCTAACGCTAGCGCTTGTCGATTAATTAAAATTAGCGCCTGCTGCGCATTTAAATCAGGCTGAACATCCGTTAGCTGCATATCATTGTTAGCAAACAACAATTCCGCCTTCTTCACCAGTTTGCGCGTTAGCTGCTGCAAATTAGTATCATCTTGTTTGAGCTGTTGTTCTAAACCGTTTTGTTGATGAGTTGAACGAGCCAAATAGTGCTGTAAAACCTTGTTGTCCACCTGCTGAAAGGTTTCACGCATATCAGCCAAATTGAGTAGTAGCTCAGTTGCATGTTCGGAAAATTGATCGAATCGATTACTGATAGTTTGGCTATTTTGTACACCAGCGGCTATCACAACTATGATAACCAAAGCTAAAAAACTAAATACGCTTGAGATTTTAAATTGAAGTGTCATAGTCTTTACTCCGCCCAACCTTTGTACTGCATTACGTTGTTTTTGTTAACCAAACTTGGGTCTATTAAAAACAATTGCTGCGATAGTTTTTGACCTTGTTTTAGTTGATAACCTAACTCAACGGCTTTTTCAGCCATTAAATCAGGGTATTGGGCAGCGGTTGCACTGACCAATGCATTTGAATTTTTTAACGCTTGTTGCATTATCGGCGCACCATCCACTGAAGTAATGACAATATTGCGTTTACCGCGATTCTGCGCTTCTAGCTCGGCACCAATTGCACTTGGGTCATTTATCGCAAATACGCCATTAACATCAGGATAGGTAGCCAAAATTGTTTTCATTGCTTGTTCACCACCGGCTTGACTGCCTTGGCCTTGCGCGTCTACCTGCAACAGCTGAATACCACTAGCTTTGGCAATAGCTTGGTTGCATCCATCTACCCTATCAACTACCGCAGATACATTTGGGCCATTGATAATCGCAATTTTGCCAACACCACCAAGCTGATTAATTAGGTGCGTACAGGCTTGAAATCCCGCTTTGACATTATCGGTTGCTACCGTTGCAACAACGCCAGCAGCTGAAACATCCACTGCAATAACTTGTGTGCCTTGTTTAATCGCTTTTTGAATGTCGGATGCCAAAGCTTGCTGGTCGGCTGCGGTTATCACCACTATATCTGTATTGCGCTCAACCAACTGCGCCAACTGCCAACGTTGTCTATTTAACGAATAGTCACTTGCAACCACCAGAATATTTGCTTTACCGTTAGTAAGTTCGTCTGCCTTACGCTTAGCACCTTTAACTATCTGCAAAAAGAATGGGTTGTTTAAGTCGTTAATAGCCACGCCAACGGTTAAATTAGCCAGAGATTTTTGGCTAAAGGTAAAAATAGCTAAACCAATGACCAATAAAAAATGAATAGTTAACTTTTTATAGCTCATAATCCACCCACCTTAATTCATTTGTTAAAAAAATGTACAGTTAGTATAAACACATAAAACAACGTTGTCACCAGTATTTGTAAATAACTAAGGTAATATTCAAATGTATTACTCTCTCAGACAAAATATCTAACTAAAAATAAGGACTTAATGATGAAAAAATTTTAATGTCGGCTTGACTCATTTAGTGCCAGAATGCATAGCTCTGGCACTGTAATATTTATTAATTTGAGTGATCAGCGAGTAGCATTTGCTGTAAATCAAATACTTCTTCTGTGCCAATATCAGATAAGAAAATCGTAACACTATTGTCAGTTAAGTTAACTGTTAGTTCAGCTTTGGCATGCTCTTTTGTCCAACACATTTGTAGTTTAGATTTATCAGCTTGCATCACAAACCCACGTTAAATGCTTCACTGGTGTTACGAATTTTAATTAACTTAAACAAAGCTTGAGTAATAAACTTGTGGGGTACCAGGTGCAAAAAACCGGATGGCTCTTGCAAGTAAATAATAAAAGTTATTCTGCGCTAGTGCGTCGTAATAAGTACAATTGACTTGGTATAAATCGACATTGCTGGCAGCAGCCCCAGTAGCTAATCGACTTTGACCTTGGCTATTGTTATGGATTTTTTCAACCAAGTGATCAATTTCATTTTCATTAAATAACCCAGCTTTGCCTGCCATAGGGCCAACATCAATAATACCAATGCCGTCATGTGTGTCTAACACTGTAATACAGTTTCTTGGTGAGATTTTTAACCATTTCGCCAACGCAGAAAAATCTTTGCTAAATATGCTGTGCAATACCAAAGGTGGCAACGCAAAGTCATATACGCGGTCTATTTTTGTGCAATATCAATTTGATTTGAGGTAAAAGTAGTCCAAAATTCACAAGTTGTGTCATCTGCCAAAGTATATTCAGTGAAACAACTACCAGGGCATGGACGATATATTTTTGCTCTATCGTCATCCGACAAACCATTTGGAAAAACTTTATCTTTAGTTAAGAACAAATCCCAATATTTTGAATTACGACCATTTTTTAACACATCTTGGAAAGCTTCTGATTGAGCTGGCATATGATTAACCAATTAAATCAGCCATAGTGTCAAAACTGCCACCTATGTTGGCAATGTCATTCCAGTTACCTAAACGACTGTCTACTTGTGTGTGATCAATTGGATCAAAGCCAGCGTCACTACCATCTATTGGATAATCAAATGGTATTAAATGCACGCCGCCAAATAGTGAGTCAAATTTCTTGGATAATAACGAATTTAATCCTTGTCAGTCGCTGCCGGAAAGTCTGTCGGCGTAAGTAATTAGTTGTACATTATTTTTTATAGGGATCTCAGGTTAGTTAAAAACTCTAATTAAAAAACCAACTTTAATCGTTTAAGCAAACTTAAAGTATATTTTTAAAACAAAATCGACACCTGTTTTTTATCTAGATAATTAGACACTTAGTATCTTCTAGATTTAGGCAATAAAACTTAAAGCGTTAAGAGCCTATCAATACTAGTTGCGCAGTACATTTAGCTGTCGCATCAAATATTTAATCTGCTAAATCAAAAATAATTGAATTAATTAAAGAGACAATCATTTTGCCATTGTTAAAAAAATGTTTTTGGTATATATTTTTTGACAACGTTGTAAACAAATGGCTAAAAATAGTAAAGGAGGAAGTACAAAATTAAGCTTTACAAAAAATAAACTATTAATTACGCCTAGATGTAATTGGCACAGATTTAATTAGAGAGTCTAAAATGAAACCAATACACACAAAATATCTAGCGAGAACGGGACTTCTAACGCTATTACTAGCAGGAACACACAGCACTATTGCGGCACCACAACTTACACAACAACCAGAAACAGAGGGCTCTGCGCTCTTTGTAAATAGTAATTCTCCCACACAAAATATTGCCGGATTTGAGTTTTGTTGCGGCCAATACAATACCTACCAAGAACATACATTTACAAACGCAACAGGCGCTTTGTTGTATTTAGATGGCGGCCATTGGAAAGACAGTTTTTCAGGTGTTGTTGGCGATCGTCTATTCACAAGCTTTGGTTCGGGATATTTTTCAGAAGGCGAAAATAGCAGCTACTTTGGTTATGACGCAACCGGTAGTATCGATAGTCCAACATTCACGATCATTAATGATTACATCAATTTTAAAATTGGCGGTGGCAATAACAATTACACAACCGCTAACGCCACAGCCGCTGTATTGCTGGTAAACGGACAAGTTGTACGCCATGCAACCGGGCAAAACCGTGACAATGCAATTGCATGGCACACTTGGGATGTTAGCGACCTGCAAGGCCAAACAGCGTCAATACGTTTAATTGACAATCATTCTGATAATGGTGTCGACAACGCGCTTCCCTATTTACTCGCGGATGAGTTTAGAACTGCAAATCTCGCTGCTGCAATGCCAACCACACAAGATTACGTGCAACCTGAACTCGTGGGCGAACCTTTGTTTATTAATGCCAATAATACAACGCAAGATATTGCTGGGTTTGAGTTTTGCTGTGCAGGTTATGATAGTTTTTCCCAACACAACTTTGACAACGTTGTAAGAAATCTAACTAGCTTAGATGGTGGTCAATGGGCGGCTAACTACAACGGCGCAATTGGTGACAGGGTATTTTCCAGTGCAGGTGATGGTTATCAAGATACCTACGATACCAGTATTGAACCTATAGGCGAGCAAGCCACTGGTAGCCTAGATTCACCAGAATTTGTAATTAACAAATCTTACATTAATTTTTTATTAGGCGGTGGCAACCAACTGTTTGACGCAGCTAACGCAACAGCCGCGCTGTTAATAATAAATAATCAAATTGTTCGTCAGGCCAGTGGCAACAACTCAACAGACTTGAGTTGGCATAGCTGGGATGTTGATGAGTTTATCGGCCAGAGTGCACAAATACGTTTATTAGACTACCACCCTGCCGATAACTCAGACACAGCAACGCCGTATCTACTTGCTGATCAGTTCCGTGCAGCAGATATTCCTGCCACACAAAATATCGCAGGCGAAATTAATTATTCAGCGGCGCCAACAACCAGCTCACCAGCAACAGAAGGTCAAGCAGCCTTTAGTTCAAGTAAATTTCCAACAACACATATTGCAGGTTTTGAGAATTGTTGTTTCAACTACGACACCTATCATGCATTTAACTTTTTAGCTTATGGTGATTTTGTTCGATTTAACGGCGGCCAATGGGCGAGCGGCTTAGCAAACTATGTGGGTGATCGCGTTTTTGCCAGCTACGGCCAAGGTTATGCAAATTATGCCGACACAACCGGCAGTTGGTACGGTTGGGAAGCAACAGGCCGTTTATTGTCGCCTGAATTTACCATCACACAGCCTTACATTAATTTGTTAACCGCAGGTGGCACCAATACCTTTGATAGCGCCAACGCAACTGCAATTGTTTTACGTGTAAACGGCAAAATTGTTCGCCATGCAACCGGCAACGGCTCAGAAACACAACTTGCTTGGACGTCTTGGGATACAAGCTCTTTAGTCGGCCAACAAGCTGTAATTGAAATTATCGACCAACACGACAATACAGTTAGCGATGGCAGCTTACCGTTTATTTTAGTCGATGAAATTCGCCAAGCGGATAATGCTGCAGTAACGCCACTTACCTCATCAATCGTCAGCCAAGTTGACGGCCATAAAGTGGCATTGCAACTCAATATGGGTGATGCAAACCCATATTATGAAAACGGCGAGTTTTATATCTACTACTTGCAAAACTCGGCTTATCACTCTTGGTATTTGTCGAAAACTGATGATTTATTAACAGGCACCTTCTCCGAAGAAATTATCCCAGCATCTGGCGACGTTAATGCACAAGATAGATGGATTGGCTCTGGTAGTGTAATGAAAGACCAAAACGGTCAATATCACTTATTTTATACCGGCCACAATAAAGACCACTATCCGGTTGAGGCTGTGATGCATGCCGTTGCAACTGACAATACCTTGAAAAATTGGCAAACCATTGATGAACACACATTCACAGGTTCAAATGGCTATAGCGATTATGATTTCCGCGACCCATTTGTATTTTGGAATGAAGACGAGCAACGTTATTGGATGCTGATTACTTCACGCTATAACAACCAAGCGGCGATTGGTTTATATACTTCAACCGACTTAGCCAGTTGGACCGCTCAACCACCATTGTATGCTGAAACTTCGACATTAAATTTAGAAGTGCCCGAGTATTTTGAATTTGCCGATACGCCTTTTATTGTTTATTCCGACCAACGCAATGAGTCACCAGTCGTTAAATATTTAATTAAGCAAAATAACCAATGGGTTAAACCAAACTTTGATGCACTCGATGGCCGATATTTTTATGCTGCACGCTCAGCTGGGCCAGAAAATGAGCGCCTATTGTTTGGTTGGGTACCACACACAGACGGCCGCAACGATGGTGCAGCGCCAAGCTGGGGTGGCGATTTACTTGTGCATCAATTGCATAAACACCTAAGTGGTGAACTGGCAGTAAAAATGCCTGATAAAGTAATTAGCCAACTAAACTCAGCTATGCCAATCAGCCCAACTTGGACTCAAGGCAATGTGCAAGTACAAACAAATAGTGCAAGCCTACAAGCCAACAGCGCATTTACTTTGCCAGCAAGCAACCAAGTTAATCGACTACAGTTTAATATTTCGAGTGCATCTGCCAACGCAGTTACCGGTATTCAATTCAGAATGCCTGTAGCTGGCCAAGCAGACAAACTCGCGTATTTAAAACTCGACCCAACGAATGGCAATGCCAAGTTCTATTTTGACGGCGACGAACAAAACAGCACTAACCCAAGCATAGATATTAATTTAGACATGCAATCAGGTGTGCATGTTGATTTGTGGCTAAATCCGCAATCGGGCGTAGGCGCAATCTACCTAAACCACTACCGAGCATTGAGCTTCCGTTTATACGATTTAGCTGAATATCAAATAGGTCTATTTAGCGAAAATAGTGCAACAACAGCTTCAGGCTTAACACGTTATAGCGAATAACCCTTCAAACAGGAATTAGGTGATTTGCACACCTAATTCCTGCAACTACAAACCGGAAATAACCATGATAAAAAACAACACACACTTATTAATGGGCATTCTATTTGGCAGTAGCTTGTATACAAATTTAGCCATTGCTGACGTACCCATAACTGAAAACCCAGAGCAATCGGGCTATAACTTATTTATTAGGCCATCTGCACCTTGGCAAAACATCGCAGGCTTTGAATTTTGTTGCGGGGGATTTAACTCTTACCACCAACATGGTTTTACGCAAGCCAGCGGCGACTTTATTAAACTAGATGGCGGCCAATGGGCGGCTGATATAGTTGGTGTTATTGGTGAGCGCGCTTTTGCCAGTTATGGCGACGGTTTTGACGGCAGTTGGGACAACAGCGCCGAACATATTGGTTGGCACGCCACTGGCTCAATACGAAGCCCAGAATTTAACATAGAGCACGACTATATAAATTTTAAAATAGGAGGTGGCAACAATCGCTTTGACCATATCAATGCCACATCGGTTGTGTTGGTTGTAAATGGTGAATGGGTACGCCATGCCAGCGGGCAAAACATTGCCAATCAACTAAACTGGCAAACTTGGCATGTAAGCGAATTTATTGGCAGTACAGCTTATGTTTTATTTTTAGATATGCACCCGGCAGATGGTTCAGATACTTCCCTCCCCTATTTGTTAGCGGATGAATTTAGAGCCGATGATGTGGCAGCCACCCAACCTTCAATCGCAAATTGGGTTAACCCCGCTTATTCAGGCGTGGCGCTTTTTAGCCCAGACCATTTAGCTGATTTCGAATTTTGTTGCGCAGGTGCTGGCACATACACAGCTCACGGATTCACCAATGCAACTGGCGATTTTAATAAACTAGACGGTGGTTTTTGGGCAGCCGAAATAAACGGCGCAATTGGCCAGCGAGTATTTTCAAGTTACGGCGACGGTGCAATTGACGAACTAGGTAATATCGCCCAACTCGGCGGCGAAGCAACCGGCACAATAGACAGCCCAACATTTACTATTGAGCATAATTTTATTAATTTTTTAGTTGGCGGTGGCAGCAACCGCTTTGACTCGGCCAACGCAACTTCAGTTGTACTAATGGTTGATGGCCAAATAGTGCGACACGCCAGCGGCAATAACCAAACAAATAAACTGAACTGGGCTAGTTGGAATGTTAGCGAGTTTCTGGGTAAAACAGCGCAGCTCAGATTTATAGATTTCCACCCAGATGATAAATCAGACAGTAGTCTACCATTTCTATTAGCAGATCACTTTCGTGCCGCTGATAGCCCAGTTGTTACCCCAATTGCAGACAGTGTGGTTAACCTAGCTGGGGCGCAAATAATTGAATCACCAGAACTTGCTGGCGAAGCGGCCTTTTCGCGTTTAAACCACCCGCTACAACATATTGCAGGTTTTGAATTTTGTTGTGGGGGTTATGATGCTTACCATCAACATAACTTTCGTGCGACTGGTGATTTTATCCGGTTTGACGGTGGACTATGGGCGGCTGACATAACTAACCACCTGGGTGATCGTATTTTTGCCAGTTACGGCCAAGGTTATGCGAACAGTACAGACGCGACTGGCCGTTGGTACGGTGGTGAAGCAACCGGCCAGTTAATTTCGCCTGAATTTACCATCACCCAAGCTTACATTAATTTATTAACAGGCGGCGGCACCAATCAGTTTGACACAGCCAACCCAACTGCAATTGTTTTACGCGTTAACGGCAAAATTGTCCGCCATGCAACTGGCAACGGCTTAGCAACAGAGCTTGCCTGGACGAGTTGGGATACCAGCGGATTAGTCGGCCAACAAGCGGTAATTGAAATTATCGACCAACACGACAATACAGTTAACGATGGCAGTTTGCCGTTTATTTTAGTGGATGAAATTCGCCAAGCAGATAAAGCAGCGGCCACGCCACTTACCTCATCAATTGTCAGCCAAGTTGAAGGCCATAAAGTGCCACTGCAACTGAATATGGGCGATGCAAACCCATATTATGAAAACGGCGAGTTTTATATCTACTACTTACAAAACTCGGGCTATCACTCTTGGTATTTATCTAAAACAGATGATTTATTAGCCGGCACTTTTACTGAAGAAGTGTTAGCCGCATCGGGCGACCATACAGCGCAAGACCAATGGACTGGCTCAGGCAGCGTAATGAAAGACCAAAACGGTCAATATCATTTATTTTATACCGGCCACAATAAAAACCACTTCCCTGTTGAAGCGGTAGTGCATGCTGTTGCCACAGACAATACCTTAAAAAATTGGCAAACCATTGGCCAGCATACTTTTAGCGGTAACAACGGCTATAGCGATTATGATTTTCGTGACCCATTTGTATTTTGGAATGAAGACGAGCAACGCTATTGGATGCTAATTACCACACGCTACAACAACCAAGCGGCTATTGGTTTGTATACATCTACCGACTTAGCCGACTGGACTGCGCAAGCACCGCTATACACAGAAAGCTCACCATTAAATTTAGAAGTGCCTGAGTATTTTAAATTAACCGAAACACCTTTTATTGTGTATTCCGACCAACGCAGCGAATCGCCCGTAGTTAAATATTTAATTAACCAAGATAATCAGTGGATTAAACCAAGTTTTGATGCGCTAGACGGCAGATACTTTTATGCTGCACGCTCAGCTGGGCCAGAAAATGAGCGTTTATTGTTTGGTTGGGTGCCGCACACAGATGGCCGCAACGATGGTGCTGCGCCAAACTGGGGTGGCGATTTACTGATGCACCAATTGCACAAAAAACCAACTGGCGAGTTAGCAGTTAAATTTCCGGAAAAATTAAAACAGCAAATGAGCCAACAAATGCCAGTAGATAACCTACAAGCAAATAAAGGTGTACGCAGTTTTAATAAGGGTCGTTTCGCAAACTCAGCGTTACTTGTGCTGTCGAAAGGACAATTTTTGTTACCTGCAGCCAGCAATAAAAACTTGATTGAACTGTCGGTAGTCAGCAAAAACACCAATGCAAAATTGGCAGTGCTACTAAGCAGCGATAAACACTCTGTTCAGTACAAAATACTGCTTAACAGCGCCCAAAATAAAGCGATGTTGTTGCAAGAGATTAATGGCCAGCAAAATATGATTGCTGAAGTTGCAGTACAACTTGACCCGAAAAAAGATATACAACTACAACTGTATTCTGATCCGCAATCGGGCGTTGGCTCGCTCTATATCAACCACGACAAAGCCCTAAGCTTTAGGTTATACCAACTAAAAGATTACCAAGTTGGCCTTGAAGCAATAAAAGGAATGTTTGAGGTTAAGGATATGACTCGAATTGGTTTGTAGATGAGGTGATAAATAAACTAGGTAGCCGGTTTTGGCTACCTAGTTGAGTTTTGGGGTAACATTTGGACCTATACTAGGATGTCTACTCGTGTATTAATGGTTTTATGTTGAAATTGATGTCTGGATTGGTGCCATATTGCCTTCAAGAAAACAACCTAAGCCACAATCTTACTGACTTAGAGGAGTAAAGTTTAACCCAATAATCGGGTTAGCTACACAAAACTGTACTTTAGATCAGGTAAAATTATAGGTTTATTATCTTAGTATTATAGATGTACCAATAAACACTGATACTGAGAATAGGATATTAATATGCATGAAATTAGAGAGCTGACAGTAGACGAGCTTGAAGCAGTAAATGGAGGAGTCACTCCCACAATATTAGTCTCTGGTGCGATTGGCCTTGCACGACTATATACGACAAACACAGCATTTCGCAACTCGGTCAATAGTGCAGCCAATGGGTTGGTAGTACTGCCTTAGGTGGGTGGGCGTATAATACTACTTCCGATTTTTTAAGCTAAACTAGTAGATACAAGTCTTTGTATGAAAAAAAATAATTCTTTTTATATAGTACTCTGCTTTATTGCTGGTATTTATTTCAAGAGCTTAGGGCTGGATATTTTTAGTACTATAATCCTAGGTGTTTTAACTGTGTTAGGCGTAAAGTCTCTCATAGAAAAACTTACTACCTTCTATAAACAAATTTGTGGTGATTACAAGGACTAGCTACGAGTTACAACCACTGAAACTTTTTGGCTCGATTATTATCCATATCGCGCCAAAAAGTTTTTTGTTTGAGTTGAAGAATCAAATAGGTTTAAGGTATGCTTCGACTAAACCACACCTAGCTTTTAATATTCTAAGGCAATAGCGTTACCATATTGCAACCTAGTTTGCTTAAGGCGCTAGGCCGTTCGCCATTGCTGTTATTTAATCATGCTTTAGAACAACGTACTTTACACCTATTCAATTTAAACCATTAGGAATGCAATTGAACTGTACTAAAGTACAGTTTCTCTCTTTTTATGGCGGTTGTGGGCTTTCGAATGAATTTCCATGTCTAAAAACCAATAATATTTTGAACTTGGCAAGGGTTGCTAGGGATAAGTAATGAACATAGAGTTGAATAAAAAAACCATTCAGCGCAATTATCACAACCGCGCCGAATAGGTATTTTGTTGTAGAGGAACTACCAAATAGACTTTAACTGACTAATTTGCCAGCTTGTTACTAAGCTGCCTTGGTCAGATTGTAATTGAATTTGGCTAAATGGTTTATTTGGAAAAACCAACGAGGTTATGGTTGCTTTGCCGTCATCCACAAATACTTCAATTGAACCAACATCTTGCACTATGCGCACTGAGTATTGTTGTTTAGTTTCAATTGGTGCGGTTTGTACCATAGGAAAGTCTTCATCAAACCTTTGTTGTCCAGCTTGAGTTCTGTCTACCGACATTAATCCTGTTTCCTTATTTAAACGAATAACGGCTTGTTCGTTTAAATTATTGGCTAACACTATAGTGAATTCGCTCGCTAGTTGCATATCTACTTCAAACGAAATATCGGCCAACTCAGTGGTCAGTTTTGCTTTTTTGTCTAAGCTAACTGTTTGTTTTACTGCTAAGTTACTGCCTTTAGACGTGTTTTGTTGCAATGCGTCTAATTCTGCAGTAGGTACTGAGGCTACACGGTAACCTTTGGCTGTTTTATGCAGTTTCAGTTCTCTTGGTACTGTCATTGCACCGCGCCATTGGTCGGTTGGTACTTCGTTGGCGTATGCCCAGTTATTCATCCAGCCAATAAACAAATGGCGGCCATCTTCAATGCCCGACCAAGTTACACCGGCATAATTATCTGCGCCATAATCCAACCATACTGCTGGCTCTATTGCTGATTTTGCAGGCGCGTCGGCAAATGCAATTTGGTCTACTGAAATATGTCCCCAAGGGCCAATTGCGTTGTCGACAATTTCTAAATGCGCTTGTTTACCTTGCCATTTGCTTACGTCCCAACTGGCGATCGACATACTGCCTGAGTTTTTACCTGTAGCTGATGCAACAATTTCATCGTCAACAATTAGGTTCATAGCCGCATCTTTCGGATATTTACCACCCGCTATCACAAAATTAATGTAAGCTTTCTCTATGCTAAATTGTTGGCTAATAAGTTTGCCGCGTGATGCATCGCCAGTATTAAAAGAGTTAGCAAGCTGAGCACCATAACGGCCAATAAATTCGTTTTCTCTTGCGCGAATGGGTGATTGTTTAAACGAGTCACCTTGTTTTTGCCATTTAGCTAAACTGCCTTCAAAGTCTTCGAATATATAATCTTGCGGGAATACAGCTGGGATTTTAGTTACTTCAGCTTTAAACTGCGGATCCATTTTGAAGGTTTTACCGTCAAAGTCGCCAACAAAATATTGTGTGCCCGAGCCACCATTTGGCCCACCAGGGTTTAAGCTGACCAGCAGCACATATTTTTCTTCGCTTGAACCTTCAACCTGCATTTTAATTAAATCTGGGCATTCCCAATAACCGCCGTGCGCGCCATATTCTGCGCCAAAATCACTTAGGTGATGCCAGTCCTTTAAATTGGGTGATGCATAAAAGCCAATGCGGTTTTGCACGGCTAATGCCATTACCCATTGGTTTGACTCGTCATGCCAAAATACTTTTGGATCACGAAAATCGGCAATTTTGCCACCTTCTAATACTGGGTTGCCCGCGTATTTTTGCCAACTGCGGCCATTGTCTAAACTGTAGGCTAATGCTTGTGTTTGCACGTTTTCCGCTCTAGCGGCTTCGGCAACTTTGTCGTGGTAGGTGAATATGGCAACTAACGGTGGGTTTTCTGCTGTGCCTAAACCTGAGGTGTTGTATTTATCCACCACTGCGCTGCCGGAAAATATCCAACCTTTATCATCAGGAAATAACGCAATGGGTAATTCTTGCCAGTGAACTAAATCTTTAGAAACCGCATGACCCCAGTGCATCGGCCCCCACTTTGTGCCATCTGGATAATGCTGAAAAAACAAATGGTATTCACCATTGTGATAAACCATGCCGTTGGGGTCGTTCATCCAACCTTGTTGCGGAGAAAAGTGAAATTGTAATCTATGGTGTTGAAAGTATTCAGGTTTTGATGTGGTTGGTTTAACTGCTTGATTTGCGTGAACCGCCGCAGGCAAGGTGGTTAACCCCGCGGTCATCGACAGTGCAATTAACCAAGTTAATTTTTTAAGCTTCATAACAATACGACTCAATAAATAGGTAAAGAAAGCGGCGCCACCAGACTCAGCACTGACTGGTGACGCCAATTCTGATCATGGGGATCAGAAAACTTTTGCACTAAATTAATGTGAATATCGGTTTAAATCAGTTACGCTAACGGCATCGGCTGTGCTATAAAAACCAATTTGATAGTCTTTAAGTTCGTACAGTCTAAAGCTCAAAGCTCTATAACCGTTTAAGTATAGTGCAGCAACACCGGCTTCAGGGTCGGCAATTAGCTCACAATCAATCCCACTGGCTGCGTCTAACGGCAAACTGACTTTAGGATTAAATTGATTGTTTTCATCCGCATTAAAATAGAATTTTGCCTGATTGTTTGCCGCATCTAATTCAACATACGCACGTTTATCACCACCTTCAGCCAAAGGTTTGACCAGCGCTAAACCAAACTTAGCATCTGCATTCGAGCTTGATAGTTTAAAGCTCCAACGATTTTTAACATCTGAAGCTGCAAGCGTTGTTAAGCTTTGCGCTTGTAAATCAAAACCAGTTGCGGTTGCCGAGGCCGAACCTTCACTAAATACAGAATCTGTTACCATTGTTTTGGCTAAACCTGTACGTAATTTTTCCGGTAGATCAACGGCCAATTCACCGTCTTTTAATTTAACTTGGTGAACCATTAAGTCGCCACCCCAGTCAGGATTTGCACCGTCTTTACGGCCAAAGTTATGCGCTACCCAACCAAATAATAATCGTTCATCTGCATGCCCAGCGGTACGCGCAGCATAATAAGCTCGACCATCTAATGCGCTATTATTTGCCAATACCCAAGCGTCATTTTGTTTGGTTAATACTTTAACTTGGCGTGAATCGTCACGTTGGTCAGAAAAAACAATAAATGGTGTGCCATCTAACTCAAAATAATCAGCCACTTCTAAATTTAGGTTTGAAGTTTCAGTATAAAGTGGCGGCTGCGCACTCCAACTTGTTAAGTTTTCTGATGTATATAAACCAATTGCTGCTTTGTTTTGATAACGCGTGGTGATTAACATCCAATACTTGCTTTCCGCTTCATTCCAAAAAACTAACGGATCTCTAAAATCAAAATCGCTATAACCATCAGAGCCACTAAAAGTATCTGCCGGTATTGGCTGCCAGTTTGTTAAGGTGTTGTCGGTCGCCACAGCATGCATCACAGTTTCAACCGGAGTTAAGTCACGATTGTGACCTGTGTAAAACATATGGTAACTGCCGTCTTGTGCTTTAATTACACTACCTGAACCAATCCACTGATCAGCTTTGCTTGCATCACCCGAAGCTGGCAAAACAGTTTGAGGAAAACTAGAAGTTAATAAATCGGAGGTTTTGGCCATTGCCCAAGAATGGAAACCAAGGTTTTCTAGATAATAAATATAGTATTCACCATTATCATAAAACGGGTTTGGATCGCCCAAATCTAATACTAAGTTTTGATTGTGGCCACTATCACTGGTAACCACTGCAGAAGCAATTGGTTGCGCCGCAGCTCTATCGGCTTGGCGAATTTCATCAACTAAGACAAATGCAAGTGAACCGTCATCTTCGGCAGCATCATGCTGGTCGATTATTTCAATTACAGCTTGTTGGCCATTGAGTGCTGATACGTCCCAGCTGTGCCAATCAACTTTATTCTCTTCGCCATTGCCAGTTGCGTGGCGAACAATTTTTCCGTTTACACGCAATACAACCGCTGTTGCTTTGTCTGATGTATATTGGTTAGTACCGCCACCAATTAAAAAATTAATATAGTTTTTATTAATGACAAACTCAGGCGTGATCACAGAGCCTGTTGCAGCATCACCCAGCCAACCTAAATTGGTTCCATCTGCTTCAAATGCATCTGTTCGGCTAGAAAAAGCACGTTCACCAACATGGTTGGTAACATCTGCAGCCCACCAGCCGCCGTCGAGTTTAATCATATCGCCAGTGGCTCGAAAACTATGGTTTTGATAACTATTAAATTGACCACAACAAAACTCAAAACCCGCGATGTTTTGGTTTACATCCGTTTGGCGAACAAATGCCGCTTCACCTGTTGTTGCCGGTGCACTGGTTAATGTGGCTGAGGTTTTAACTATATTATTGGCCGAAGGTTGCACTGCAGCTTTGTCTGCCGCTCTAAATTCATCCGCTAGAATATACGCTAAACCGGCATCACTTCTATCGTCGGTATGCATATCAACAAATTCAATCCATGCGGTTTTACCTTGGTAGTCAGTAACGTCCCAAGTTTGCCAATCTATTGTATTGTGTTGATTATTACCGCTGGCGGTACGTACCACTTGATTATCAACCATCAGTAATACGCTGGTGGTATTTGCACTGCCATATTGGTTGCTGCCACCACCAACTAAAAAGTTAATGTACTTTTTATCAATGGTAAATTCTGGTGAGCGAATGCTCCCTGTAGCACTTGCGCCTACTTGTGCAGCTGTGGTGTCATCATCGCTGTCGTACCCATCACCGTAGCTAGAAAATACTCTTTCACCTATGTGCCCAGCTACATCTGCGCCCCAAAAACCGCCATCTAATTCAATAAAGTCGCCAGTTGCATTGGTAAATTCGTGTTCTTGATATGTGTCGTAACCACCACAACAAAATTCAAAACCTGCAATGTTTTGGTTCGCATCATTTGCTCGCACAAATAGACTCGCGCCTTCTGTTTCAGGCGTATCTGTTAAAACGATGTCTCCACCGTCACCGCCGTCTCCACCGTCACCGCCGTCTCCGCCATTTCCGTTGTTGTCGCCCGGATTTAATATATCGTCAGCTGTTTGCCCTTCTTCTAAAATAACAACTTCAACATTGTCATTGTTAACACTTTTCTCCCCGGGATCTGTCGTGTCTGTGCTACATGCAGATAAAATAGCGACTCCAGACAATAATGTGCATTGCTGAACTATCTTGTTAAGTTTAAATTTGTTAAGCATTTTACTAGCCTCTTCAATCATTTTTACAACGTTGTCATTCTTGTGGACAACTTTGTTGTGCTATAAGACTTTAAATTAACTCGTTAAACACTCATACAGCTTAGTAAAACTGTACGAATATGCAGAGAAATTTATCTATTTAGTGCAAGTTACTTTTACAACGTTGTCTATTTATAAACTAAATTATCGCCTATATCAAATATAATTTACAAAATGTAGCAATTTTTTAATCATTTTTTGAACAAAACCCAAGTTAATTTTGACAACGTTGCCCATTTTGGGGTTAAATAGGCCATTGTTTTTTCAGAATAATGTCTAATGGTTACGATAAAACAAGTCGCTGAATTGGCAGGTGTATCATTTAAAACTGTAGCTCGAGTTGTTAACAAAGAGCCAGGTGTTAAAGCTAGCAATGTTGAAAAAGTCGAAGATGCTATTGCCAAGCTGGGTTATAGGCCAAATAAAGCAGCCAGTTTAATACGTAAAAAACAAAGTGATATTATCGGTTTTATCTCCGACGAGATCTCCACTACTCCTGCTTCAGTTGCCATTTTAAAAGGTGCACAAGATATGGCTTGGGAGCAAGGTAAAACCCTAATGGTTTTTAACCTAGATCTTAAACACCCAAACAAAGACAAACTGTATGAAGAGTGCCTGCAGCACCGCTCTGAAGGCATCATTTATGGCGCTATGTATCATCAGTCAGTTGAATTTTCTGAATTATTTAAAACCTTACCGACCGTATTAGTGAATTGTGTTAGCGCCCAGAACGACTTTACCTCAATAGTACCAGACGACGAGCTTGCGGGTTATTACGTCACCAAACAACTCTTGTACAAAGGCTATCGCCGTATCGCTTTTTTAAACTTAAATCCTGAAATAATGGCGGCACAACAACGCCAACAAGGTTTTTTAAAAGCCATGCAAGAATATGGTATACCTGAAGAGCAATGGCATATTGATACGATTGAAAAAGTGGTTGAAGGCCGTACCGTCAATATTGCCGGAGAAGTGGCAAAACAAGTAATACAAGAATTCAAACCTGATGCAGTATTATGTGGTAAAGATTTAGCCGCGATAAAAGTCTATCTAGTCTTGGAGCGATTAGGCTTAACCATAGGTAAAGATATTGGGGTCGCTAGCTTTGACAATTGGCACGATATTCCAGAAATATTAGAACCACAACTTTCAACTATGGCACTTCCCTACTACGAAATGGGACGTATGGCAGTTGCCCAAGTGCTGGGTTTGATAACGAATAAAAACAAAGCTCACCAACCGACTCATTACAAAGTGCCTTGCTTGCTGTTTGATCGAGAATCATTTTAAGCATTTTAATTGGGTCAGAATCATATATGAACCAATAAATATAAGGTTCAGCAACTGAGTCACTGCACCTTATTTTGGTTAAGTTAACTTTATTATTTAGCACTACTGCTCAAATGCACGTGGTCAAAACTAACAAACCCACAACCGCCTTGTTCTTCATCAAACACAACCACTTGCACAAATTGGCCAATATAATCTGTTAAATCGATTGTTTGCCAATGTTGGTCACCCAAAATACGCGAGTCAGCACAGGAGTTTGGCGTAAATTGTGTAATGACAGCATCGTTTGCAGGATTAATGACTCTTAAACCAACAGGCGCACTGCCATTGCCACCTGACATTAAAAAGTTTAAGTGTGGGCGAGCTGCATCTATTTTAAATGTTGGAGAAGTTAACGTACCCACTGGCTGGTCACAACCATTCGCATTATTGTTTAACTCACAAGTACTCACCGCATTTGTACCCACTTTTGCTGCATCATTAAAACTGGAAGTGCCAGCCCAAGCAGTATCATCAACTGGGTTTGCAAAATCGCCTGTTGCTGACCAACCATCTGTTAACATTGCAGTAGGGCTGTCAAAACTACCTATCACTTGCGTAAACGAATCGGCATTCACAGTAATATTGGTAAGTGTTTGATCTGGATTTGCTTCAGCGTAATCTGTCGCAGTGAAGTTAAAATCTACATAGTTGGGGTCAACTGCTTGTCCCGAAGTTAAATGAACATGATCAACACTAATAAAACCACAACCACCCGCTTCATTGTCGAACACTTGTACTTTTACTTGTTGGCCGACATACGCCGACAAATCAATGGTTTTCCAATGACTATCGTTTTTGACGTAAGCATCGCCACAAGTACCAGGATTTAACCTTGCGAGTTCAGCATCGGTTGTATCTAACACCCGAATGCCCACATCATTCGTCATTTCGGCGTTACCACCAGAAATTAACATGGCTAGGGTAGATTGTTCTGCGCTTACATCAAATAACGATGAGGTAAGCGTACCCGTACTCGCATCGCACGGATTGCCGTTTAACTCACAAGTCGTCGTGCCACCATTACCTACTCGTGCAGCATCTGCTCTAGCGGTCGTTAAACTATGCCATGCGTCTGCTGATGCCGGATTTGCAAAATCACCGGTTGCAACCCAGCCATCCGTAATCATTGCTTGTGCATCATCAAATGAACCAATGACATTTGAATCAGAATCTTGATATGGCAAACTTACGCCGTATGTTAAGTTGGCACTTTGCTCTGCAGTTAAAGTGACAGTGCCGCCGTCAATCATACTATCGTCTTTGGCTGCATCACTTTGGAATAAATGGTCAAAACTGACAAACCCACAAGCGCCCGACTCTTCATCGTAAAATTGTGCTCGAATATTCGCGCCTTTTAATACGCTGGCTTGTATTACCGTCCAATCGTCATCACCATCAATATTTGCTGGGCCACAACTCGCTGGTGAATAGTTATGTAATAAATTCCCCGCTGTATCTAGCACTCGAATACCAACAGCCTTGCTATTGTTTTCGCCACCGGCGAGCAAGGTATATAAGTTGTCTTTAGTTAAGGTAAATATTGGCGAAGTTAAACGACCTGTGCTTTGGTCACACCCCTTGGCATTACCATTCATTTCACAGGTGCTTACTGCGCCATCACCTATTTGTGCAGAAGCACTATTTATCGTTGTACCACGCCAAGCACCTTCGGTAGCAGGGTTGGCAAAATCACCAGAAGCCGACCAACCTTGTGCAAGCGTAGTTTGTGCGCCATCAAACCTACCGACAACAAGTGAGTTGTTTTGACCATCAGCAGGTAAATTTACGTTGTATATTTTGTTGGCTTTAAACAAAATGGAGGTCGACATCGCAGGTTGACCAAATAATTCAGGGTCAACTTGAGAAAAAGCTTGCGGAGCTATACTAAAGGTGACCAATTGATCTTGGTTTTGATAGCCCTCAGCAGTACCTGAAAGTTGAATATCAACTTGATTGTTAGCGACTCTAGTTAAAGTAAAATCTAGACCAGCTGGTAAGTTTTGTGCTGTCCAATGTGCTTTATCAACAGGGTCTACAAAGGTGTTATTGGTTAAGGCAACTGAAATAACCTGCCCCGCTTCTGAACCTTCACTTATGTTAGCTTGCGTATCTCCACCAATGGTTAACTCGGCAGAGGTGACCGCTTCAACTTCAGCAGTAATAGTTGGGGCCAAACCTTTGACCTCAAGAGGTAGAGGTAAAGATACAAATTGGTCAGACGCCACAGCGAGTTCGATATTAGAAATATTATTATCAAAATCATCGCTAGAGTTGCCAGATAAGGTAATTTCAGCCGTCGCATCATCAATACGATTAATGCTACCTAAGCTCACACCATTTGGTAAGTTTGTCGCTTGCCAGCCGGCAATATTGAGCGTTTGCGCAAAGGTGTTATTGGCAACACTAACGGTAATAATTTCACCATCTTCTTTTCCTTCAACAATACCATCGGCATCAGCTTTCGCAGCAATAAAGGTGCGTTTATTTTGCATGTCAGCCAATTGATACACCTGTATTTGGGTAAATCTGGTATCTGCTGCTTGCGAGTACAGAGCGATATTGTTGCTGTCGTCTTTTGTCGGATATATTCTAAAAGAAAAAGCCGCTTTGTCGTTGATAAAAACATCAACCACAGAACCATCAACAAATATATGGAATTTTTCTGGTTTACCAAAAGCGCTTTCGTCATAGCTACCCGCTTGTTCAGTTAGCTCAAATGCACTGCTAGAAGTTGTTGATTTTGTTTTATCTAATACAATATTTTTGTTGATCGCATCGTAATAAATAACCGTTTTTTCTTGCCCATCAGCAGAAGCAGCAATTACAACACCATACTTGTTCGCTGTGTCGCTAGCATCTAATTCAGCGATAATTTCTACACGACGTCCTTTCGCCTCTAGCAAAGTTTCACCATTCACTATCAAGTTAGATTGCTCGCGGACACTGTTGTTTAAACGTAAATCACTCAACTGCGCTGCAGGCGCTTGTTGAATTGTCGCACCGTCTGCTGCTAACGACCAAACGCGAGGCGCCGAAAAAGTTTGAGTCCAACCAGCCGCTAATTGAGCTTCAGATGAACGTCTTTCGTCGACTATACCAATAGCTGTTAATAAACCATCGGCATTACGCGCAACCGTTGGTGATATATGACCGACAATTAAATCTAAATATTTTGCTTGGGTATCGTCCGGTACAAACTGGCCATTGCTCCAACTACCAATCCAATATAAACCTCTAGGCTTATAACCATTGCCAACCGGATTAACCAACAGCATGTACTTGTCGTCAGAAATTTTTTCAAAAACAGGCATTTCCCATAAAACACTGGCCAACCCGTCTTTAGAACCATCAGGAGCGGTAAGAACTGAAAAATCAGCCATGAAGGAACTGCTTTGCCAGCTGTTAATGTCCGAAATATCAGAGGTAGAAAGATGCAGCAAGGCGCCATGTCCGCTCTTTATTGCGCCAACTATCATGTGCCAGGTATCACCGTCTTTCCATAAATAAGGGTCGCGCATATCGTCAACCCCAGTTCGATCAATAATCGGTCCTAGCTTTGTCCAAGTTTGTAAATCAGCATCCGTGCTCGTTGCGACCGCTACACCTGGGTTAAAAGGCCCTGTATGATTCACATTAGTATAAAACGCATAGGCTGTGTCACCTTCAACAACCACATCACCTGACCATATACCCTTCATATCAAACCCGTTAGTACCGCCCTGCTCTACCTCAGGCCAGAGCGCATCTTGCATATGTGTCCAGTTAACAAAATTATCCGACATCATAT
Organism: Catenovulum agarivorans DS-2; assembly: GCF_000568405.1. GTDB lineage: Bacteria > Pseudomonadota > Gammaproteobacteria > Enterobacterales > Alteromonadaceae > Catenovulum > Catenovulum agarivorans_A. Next base: position 69,527 of record NZ_ARZY01000002.1, on the reverse strand, counting down.
GACCCCAATGCATTTGGGTTTTAAACGGGCCGTTAGGAGTACGTTGATAAAACATGTGATATTGGCCATTAAACTCAACTAAACCGTGTGGTTCGTTGGCCCAATTGGCTGGCGGCATCGCATGAAAAATAGGTCTGTTCGGATCATCAATAAAACGGCTCTCAGGTGTTTCCAACGAGATTGTACCTAACGGATGATTGTCATCTTTTATCTGAATATTTGCCGTAAATGCTTCAGCCAATTTGCTGCCTTGGTAAATTTTAACTTCGTCAAACGCGCCGTTTAATCCATTTATCACTGAAAATGGCCCTGAAGATGTGGTTGCATGACTTTTTGCAATTAGCAAACTAGAATCAACGTTGTCAATTTTACCACCAATAGGGTTCGCCTCTGTTGAAGCAACTTCTACACCATTTAAATAAAGTTTGATACTACCGTTAAAACCATCTACCACAGCGGCAACATGGTTCCAGCTATACAGAGGGAAAACTTCTGGTGCTGGTAAGTTATACATAGTGCCATCAATTGACACATTAAATTGCCATTGACCAAATGTATTAATATCTAAACTAAAACCTTTGCCATCTTTCATTTTTGAAATAAACGAGGCTGGCGATAAATTCGCATGGCCGGTTTCGTGATCACTCGGATAACTTTCTAATGCAACCCAAGTCTCTATGGTCATTTCAGATAAATTGGCTAAATCAGGGTTGCCCGTCACCCATGTAGAAAAACCATCAGTGCGTAATGCATTCCCTTGAACACCTAACACTCGTTCTGGTTTTAAAAACGTATTGCTTACACTATAAGCAGCTTGATTAACTTGGTTTATAGCTTCAGAGCTTCCGGTTTGCTCGTCAAAATTTAAATAAACCATTTGTGTTAAAGCGACTGGTTCTTCAGGCGATGGTGATGGTGTCGGCTCTGGGGTTGGGGTTGGTTCTGGTTGACTAATAACCTTTACATCCGACGCGTCGATAGTTGCTTTATTATCGAGTATGCAACCGCTTAATGAACTAGTTGCCAACGCAACTAGGCTTAATTTTAATATATTACTTGTATTCATAAATTTTCCAATAGTGCTGAACAGAAGAAAAAAAACAACGTTGTTAAATATTACACAAACAACAGTAAAATTACAAGATTTTAACTTTAATGCTCGAGCACAGCGTATTATCGAGCCAAAACAGACTCAGAACGAACTGAATATGCAGATGCATAACACTATTTCAGCAGCATCACTGCAGAAAAAGTAAAAAAAATGTGACATTCTGTTGAAAAACACAACAACCACGCCTAGTATAAACAACGTTGTTTTGAATTTAGCAACAAACTAAACCTCAGCACACAAGGGTTCATATAATGAAAATTTTTAATTCAAAACCAGTTTACACGCTACAACTCAATAGCATTAAAGCCTGTTTAGCCGCAAGTTTACTGCTGTCTCAATCTGTGAATGCAGATCCGCTGTTTGCCTTGCTCTATGACGAAGCAAACGGAACGCAAAATACACAAGATGTGATAAACGCAACGACATTCTCGACGCACTACACCAATAACCCACCAGAACGCACACCAGGTATATATGGTAATGCACTGCGTACCGACGGTTATTCAACTTGGATGACAGGCCCATTTAACTTAACTCAAGCAAATGCTTTAACATTTGAAACTTGGGTAGCATTAGAAAGCTATCCTTCTACTCATGAAAATAACCATATCCCTTCTTCGTTATGGCATCAGAAAAGTGGCACAAATGGTTTTAATTTTGGCATTAATACCTACGGAACTTGGTGGTTCACGGTTAATATTAATGGCCAAGAATACAGTGTTACTGCACCAGATACGTTCCCGCTATACGACTGGACACACCTAGCGGCAACCATTGATAACGGCCTGATAAAACTGTTTGTTAACGGGCAAAAAGTCGCGGAACAATTTACTCAAACTGGCGATGCTATTTTAGCGCCAGCTACAGATATGGTGATTGGTCGCAGCTTGACCCCACAAATAGATGGCGTATTTGAAATTAATGCAATTAACGCTGCTTACGATGAAACTAAAATCCACGATGTTGCGATAGCCGAAAGTGCATTTGTTGGTGCGTATGACGCAGGCAAAAATACCCCATGGCAGCCTTCATTAGCCGTACCAGACACTCGTTTTGCCGATGACAATTTAAGACCACGTTACCATGCAATGCCACCAGCCAACTGGACAAATGAGCCGCATGGTTTGGTTGAGTACAATGGTAAATTTCATATGTTTTACCAGCGTACACCTAATGGCCCTTATAAGACCATGATGCACTGGGGTAATATGGCCAGTGATAATTTACTTGTTTGGGAAAATCTAAAAGACGCTTTTTATCCTAGGCAAAACATTGGCGGAGCTAATGGCCTGGGCTCTAAAGGTATTTGGTCAGGCGATGTTGTAGTGGACGACTTTGGTACCGCCCATGCTTTTTATACAACAGTAAATTACAATGGTGATTACAACCCAGGTGTAGCTTGGGCAACCAGTACAGACGCTAAACTAGAAAACTGGACACTGCACGGCGGTATAATCGATAAAAACGATCCAAACCCTGGTGCAATTGCTGATTTTAGAGATCCCTACATTTTTAGAACTGGCAATACTTGGCATATGCTGATTGGCGCGGGTATAGGATCAAGCGGCGCTGTTGAATATTATACAACTGACGATATCACAACAGGTAACTGGCAACGCGCTCCACATAGTTTTTCATCGATACCCTATGGACAAATGGGCATTGGCGCCGGTATATGGGAAATGCCAGTGTTCGAATTTATTGGCAAACACAATGGCGTAGACAAATACGCACTGGTTGTTGCGCCTATCGGCGGTGCAATGAATAAAACAGTTGCCCCCTATGTTAGAAGCGTATATTGGATTGGTACTTGGCAAGAAAACGTTAATGGCAATGCCGGACAATTTGTGCCTGACTTTTCTGCACCGAAAAATTTGGATGTGATCCACGGGCACCTATCGCCTACCCTTGTACGCGATGACCAAGGGCAACTCACCTCAATTGGCATAATTGACGAGCGTACCAACTCACAAATGCAAAATGATTTAGGTTGGGCACATGTATTTAGCTTGCCTAGAGAATGGCGCTTACTTGACGATGGATTAACCATTGGCCAAACACCAGCTGGAAACCTCAAAGACTTACGCATTAATAGCTCATTAATAACTGAAAGCAATATATCAGTTGCAAATGAATACAAACTTGCGGCTAGTGGCAACCAAGTAGAAATGCTCATCGAAGTTGACCCAAACAACACAGCAGATGAATATGGTTTTTATATCAGCACTTCTGCTGATAAATCTGAGTTGACCAAAATTTATTATGATGGCGAAGACATAGTCATAGATAAAACCAAAACCACGCTGACCGCTGGCATGGAAGAAACAGGCATTTATAAAGACAGATACGATGAAATCGCCTTTGGTAAACCGAGTAAGTTTCAAGTGTTTGTTGATCACTCAGCGATTGCCGTGTTTATCAACGACAAAGCTGTATTTGAAAATAGAATATACCCATCAAAAGCCGACAGCGTAGATTTATACCTATATTCAAATGGCGGTACAACTGATTTTAATCAAGTCGATGTTTACCAACTTGGCGACGCCGATGCTACTGAGCATAGCATTATTGAACTGTCATTTGACGGTGAAATACTCGAAGAAGCTGAGAATGGTGAAGTCATTACTGCAACCCTGCAAAACAATCAATTCAAATCAGTATTAGATGTCAACCAATGGACTTTTAGTGGCTTACCAGTTGGTGTGAGCATTGGCAGCATATCACGCGTCTCTGATACCCAAGTGGATATAACACTATCGGGCAATACAACAGGCGACTACGACGCCAACATCTTAAACGCCACATTAAGCGTAAATGGTAATCAGCTAGTCAACAGCCAACTGCCAGAAGTGGTGAATGCCAACGGTGTTGAATTTACCGCTAGCATAGAGCCGGTGACACAAATATCTTTAAGTTACGACGGCCAAATAACGGAAGGAAGTGAAGATGGTGAAGTAATTACCGTTTCTTTGGTAAATAATAGCTTTGATACATTTAATGCAGCTGACTGGACAATCTCCAACCTGCCTGCGGGTGTGGGTTACCAAATAACCATTCAAGACAGCCAAACAGCGGTAATTACACTAACTGGTAACGCATCAGATTACGATGTTGATATCAATGATTTAACGGTCGATATTGACCCTTCAGCATTTTTATACACTGATCCTGAACTGTTCGGTTCGTCCGTACACACCAGCAGCGGTGTTGAATTTAGCGCAACCAATGGTGTATTAAATTACGACTTTGAAACAGGCTATTTAACCAATTGGTGCGTAGTACAAGGTGACGCCTTTAAAGATGAAGATGTTTCAACAGCAACCCACTGGTTTGCAGGACAATTTAATTTACATGGTTTTTATCACCTTTGGAGCTTTTTCGATGGTGGCGATAGTGACACAGGAGAAATGCGTACCGGTAATTTTGTCTTGGAAGGTGATGGCCAAATAAAATTTCTAATATCCGGCGGGCGCGATTTAACTAACTTATATCTGACACTCGTTGATGCGAATACCGATACCGAACTTTTATGGGCGACAGGTGCCGACAGAGAAACCTATGAAGAAAAAATTATGGATGCTTCTGCTTATATCGGCCAATCGGTTTATTTAAAACTAGTCGATAACAGCACAGGTGGTTGGGGTCATATCAACCTTGACTATGTTCGCGTGCCAGTAGCTGATAGCTTGTCTGGTCAATTCCCTTCTGCTGGGCCAGGTAATCCACCCACCAGTATCAGCTTAAACGGCGGGGCACAGTCTTTAACCACGGGTGAGTCATTAAGTCTTACTGCAACGGTATCGCCAACAAACACTTGTGATGCAAGCGTTAATTGGTCATCAAGCGCACCCCACGTTGTAAGTGTAAATAAAAACGGTGTTATTACCGCTTTAAGCGCTGGTACTGCAACCATTACCGCAAGTACTTTCGATGGTGCACTGACTGATTCAATTTTGGTCACTTCTTCAGCCTCTACTGCACCAACAGAGCTAGTACTAGATTTTGAAACAGGTGACTTAAGCGGTTGGACAACCACAGGTTTAGCATTTTCAGCTGCAGATATATCTACGGCAACAACCTATTGGGGTACAGAGCAATTTAACCACCAAGGAACATATCATATGTGGTCGTTCCAAGATGGCGGTGACAGCCAAACCGGTAGCATGCGCACCAATGATTTTGTCTTAGGTGGTGACGGTCAAGTTAAGTTCAAAGTTGGCGGTGGCGATAACATCAACAACTTATATGTTGCTTTAGTACGTAGTTCTGACGATGCCATTTTGTACAAAGCAACTGGTAGCAATATGGAAGGTTATATAGAAACTGTATTTGATGCCACAACCTACATAGGCGAAACATTATATTTAGAGGTAGTGGATAATGAAACAGGTGGTTTTGGACATATCAATATTGATGACGTACGCATCCCCTTGTATGTCATACCACAACCTCTAGTATATGACTTTGAAAGTGCTGATTTGTCTGACTGGACAATTACAGGCAATGCTTTTTCTACAGCCGACTTGGCTACAGAAACATGCTATTGGACTGAATGTTATCCATTTAACCACCACGGCAATCAACATTTATGGGGATTTAAAGATGGTGGTGACAGCCAAACTGGCACAATGCAATCTGCAACATTTAAGTTAAGTGGTAACGGGCAAATACCGTTGCTTATTAGTGGTGGTGATTTAGCTAGCCTAACCTATGTCGCTTTAGTTGACGCCTCTAGCGGGCAAGAATTGGTCAAAGTAACAGGCAACAATAGCGAGGCTTACCAGCGAAAAGTAATAGATGGCACTGACTACATAGGCCAGAACCTCTATTTAAAAGTAGTTGATAACGCAACTGGCGGATGGGGTCATCTAAATATTGACCATATATTAGTACCAGTTGAATAGTAACTAAACCTTACCTCACAAGGACGTGAGGTAAATAATCTATCATCATATATCACAAATGCCATTTTGATATATCTTAGCTAATCAAACTTGTACTCTTTTGAACACCATGATATGTTTTTATATATTTTTTTACTAATGATATATTAAAGCACATCAACATGAGCTATATAACAGAGCAAATACTGACAAGCCTTAGAGAAGCCCGCACACGTAAGGGATTTAGCCAGAGAGAGCTGAGCGCTCGTTCTGGAGTACCACAAAGTCATATCTCAAAAATCGAGTCTGGTGGTGTTGACCTAAGAGTTTCCAGTTTAATTGCACTCGCCCGAGTACTCGACCTAGAACTATTTGTCGCACCTAAAAAGTCTGTTCCTGCAATAAAGTCGATTATACGAAGTAGCAAAGGTAATCATGATGACGGTGAGCTACAATCACCAGCGTACAATTTAGATGAAGACAGCGATGACTAACAATGTATCCACGTTAAACGTTTTGCTCTACGGTGAACCTATTGCGACACTGACCAACGTTGGTAATGATAGAACGCTATTTGCCTTTATGGATTCGTATATTAATGACGAATCACGGCCTGTGTTAGGGCTTGGCTTTAAAGATTCGCTTGGTGACTTGCTGACTAATTTCAAACCAACCCAAACTAAGTTAACACCGTTTTTTTCCAATCTACTGCCAGAAGAAACAATGCGCCATTATCTGGCAGAGCGTGCAGGTGTGAATCCAGCGCGGGAATTTTTTCTATTATGGGTGCTAGGACAAGATTTAGCAGGCGCGATAACCGTTGAACCGGCCGATGGTGAAGCGCTGCCGCCTAACGTACATCAAGAAGTTAAAGATGAAACTCAACTCGAAGCACCTATGCGCTTTTCATTGGCAGGTGTACAGTTGAAGTTTTCAGCCGTACAGCATGCCAGTGGTGGTTTAACAATTCCGGCTACCGGTAAAGGTGGCTCATGGATTGTAAAATTGCCATCCTCTCGCTTTGAAGCTGTACCAGAAAATGAGTATTCGATGATGGAATTAGCTCGAATGTTGGGAATGGATGTGCCCGAAACTCAATTATTACCCATCAATCAGATTGCTAATATCCCAGCCGGAATCGGCAAGTTCGGCTCTTATTTTAACAATGCTCAAGCCTTTGCGATTAAGCGTTTTGACCGTGCTAATGATCAAGCAATACACATTGAAGATTTTGCGCAAGTCTTTGGTATATATCCACAAGATAAATACAAAAAAGCCAGTATGCGTAACATCGCTCAAGTTATAGGCATAGAGGGCCAAGAGGAAGATATTGCTGAATTTACTCGCAGGTTGGTATTCAATACGCTCATTGGCAATGCTGACATGCATTTGAAGAATTGGTCTATGATATACAAAGACAAACGCACCGCCTCAATTGCTCCGGCTTATGATTTTGTATCAACCATTCCCTATATTCCCGATGATAATGCCTCGTTAAAAGTTAGCCGCAGCAAAAAATTTAGTGATTTTACGCTTGATGAGTTATCACACTTAGCGGCCAAAGCCATGTTGCCAGAAAAGTTAGTGTTGGATACGGCTAAACAAACAGTGGCGCAGTTTTACGAAGTATGGGCGAAAGAAAAAGCCCATTTACCGCTAACAAAATCTATGATTGAAGCAATTGAAAAACACCTGAGAGGGATACCGCTGCGTAGCGGGTAGCGTTTAGTAATACACTCTACTTCACTGTTGCACACATATGCTTTAGCTAAGTCGTTACTTGCAGGCTCTAAAATTTTCGATAATCTGTCATTCAAACATTTTTCTCTGTAGTACTTTTTATTGAGCAGTTTTCGGATAACAGGAAAACATATAATCGCAACTGCAAATGCAATTAAAACATTTCCACCTGTAGGGTAAGACGTAAAGGCAGCGGCAGCCATCAAGCTTAAAACACGTATTTACTGAATTCTTTGGGCTTCGTAGTTTTACCAAAGTATTAATTTTAATTGGTTTAGTCTCCGCTATCGCTGGTATCAGAATAATTTTCAGACGAAGTGGTACTGGGCTTAAAATTTGTGTCTTGCATACCACTTAACTTAGCAAAGCTTCTTAACGTTTTAGCGGTAAAATCAACATTTTTTTCGAACAATGATTTTGCGATAACTTGACGGAGCTCAACATATCTTTGCTGTGATATATCGATATCACTTTGCTTACAAAACATCACTTGAGAGACTTCGCACATATATCGGTAAAACCACCTCCCCCTTTGTAGGCTGTTATCGACTTGCTTTTTTGTATAAAAATCGTTTTTACCATACGAGCAAGCCAATTTTATCGATAAATCATTCGCTAACTTTCTAATAATCATTTTTTGTATAATGTTTACCATTTGAGCATACCTACACAGTTTTAATCTTAATCACTGACACCAACACTGCTTGGAATGAATTTTTCATACATAAAACAAATTGGAATAAACAATTCACAATTAGAGCAATCTAAATAAACCCTAACATAATAGCTATCACTAACCGATTCTATGGGTAATCGTTTTAACGATACTACATTTTTCCAAGCAATAAACACCGGTCCACAAAATATAAGTGTATAAAAGTAGATATGGATACCTTTTTCATTCAACCAAACTAAACCAAACAAGCTATTTTTGTTAATCCCAATCTGGTTTTCACAGGTATGTCCCTGCCACTTCAACTCAGGAACTCGAGGTCGGTTTTTACGCTTAAATTTAATATAGTCTGTAGTCGTTAACTGTTTAGCTATTAAGTACTGCCTATATGTGTTGTAACAACCCAATAGCACAAAATTAATAAACAACACGATAAGCACATTACTTACGGTATAAGCTCCGTTGCTGAAAATACCTAACAAAATAAACGTACAGAATAATAAAATGAGAAACCTCAAAACTCCGAACCAAAGGGATTTATGCACTATTTATCTCTCCTTATTAAATCGGGGCGAATAATTTTTCTCCGCCAAATAGTGCCTATAGTGGCTATAGTGGCTATAGTGGCTGAATTGTAATGGTCTGTTTAAATAATAAAATGATGTGAATGTATTTTAGTAAAAGCACGAAGTTCCTGATGAACTCCGTGCTGAGATGTGATCCTGCGCCAGCTGAGGTGAACTACTGCGCGAGCTGAGTCGCACTCATATGAATGTGGTCAAATGCTAAGAAACCACAGCCGCCCGATTCATTGTCAAATAACTGAACTTGGACGCTTTGGTCAATATAATCAGACAAATCTAAAGTATGCCAGTTGGTGTCAACTACCCCACCAGCGCCTAACCAAGCTTGGTTACAGGTTTGTGGTTGGGTAACGGCAATTTCTTCACCATTTGCATTTAATACTTTTAAGCCAACTGCTTTGCCTGCATCGCCGCCGCCTAAATTAACGTTTAAATAAGGGCGCTCAGCATTTACCACAAATTGTGGTGAAGTGAGTGTACCAGTGGGAGCGTCACAACCACTCGCGTTGTCATTAATTTCACAAGTAGAACCCGCTGATAAACCTATAACCTGCGCATTTTTTTCACCATTGTCGCCAGAGTGATTATCTGGTAAAAATGTCCAAGCAGATGTGCCCTCAGCCGGAACAAAATCACCCGTTGCCTGCCAACCACTCGCGATCATTGCTGATGGGTTGTCAAAACTGGCTATCACTTGGGTAAAACTATCATCCGCAACTGTGACATTAGCAACACTTTGGTCTGGGTTACTCTCTTTGTAATCATTTGCTGGGCCAGCGGTTGAGCTCATATGTAAATGCTCAAAGGCGACAAAACCGCAGCCAGCTTCTTCATTATCGTAAATTTCTACTCGGACATTTTGACCAATATAATCTGTTAGATCGTGAGATACCCAATTATGATCACCTTTTATAAATGCATCTCCACAGGTGCCCGGATTGTAACTGGCAATTTCACTGCCATCTGCAGCTAATATTTTCATCCCTACATTATTGCTGCCTTCAGGGTTACCACCCGATAGCAAGATATTTAAAATAGGACGCGCTTCGTTCACCAAAAATAGCGGCGATGTGAGTGTACCTGTTGGCGCATCGCAGCCAGCTTCATTTTCGTTGATTTCACAAGTAGATGCCGCGTGCAAACCAACTACACCAGCTACCGGTGTTTCACCTGTCATGTTGTTGTCAGGTAAAAACGCCCAACTAGTCGCACTAGCCGGTGATGCAAACGCACCAGTGGCGCTCCAACCACTGTCTAACATGGCCAATGCATCATCAAAGCTGCCGATAACCTGCTCAAAGGAGTCGTTTGATACACTTACGTTTAGCAAGGTTTGGTCGACATTCGTTTCTGAATAATCGGTTACTAGTGAATCAAACGCACTCATATGCAAATGATCAAAGGCAATAAAACCGCAGCCTGCTTCTTCGTTATCAAACAGCTCAACTTGAACAAATTTTCCAGCATATGCAGTTAGGTCGATAGTTTGCCAATCATCATTTGATTTATTCCAAGCTCCAGCACAATTACCAGGATTTAATCGAGTAATTTCATTGCCACTTTCGTCTAATACTCTCAAACCAACATCATTGCTTCCCTCTGGATTACCGCCAGACATTAGTAGCCTTGCGTAAGGACGAGCAACTTCCACTTTAAAAAATGGTGATAATAAAGTTCCCGTTGGGCCATCACATCCTTGGGCATTTTCATTAATTTCACAGGTTGAAACACCATGCAAACCGACAAATGCGGTTGGCTCTGTTTCGTTAGTTGCTTGGTTATCCGGTAAGAACGCCCAGCTTGCTTCGCTTGACGGATTAGCAAAAGCGCCACTTGCAACCCACCCCGCATCCAATGTAGTAACCGCATTGTCAAAACTACCAATTACTTGAGCAAATGCATCCGGCGCAACACTCACATTGTTCAATGTTTGATTAACATTGCTCTCTTGATAAGACTCTTTTGGTGGTTCCGGTGGATCGGATATCACCACCTCTGAATTACCCGGCTGCACAGATAGTGCAGGCGCATCTTCGATTCCGGTTTTGCAACCAGCAAGCGCAATAGTTAAAGCGGTTAAACCCGCGATAGAACTTAAATTTTTCATTTCTGATCCCCATGAATACAAACATTAACAACGTTGTCTTATGTAAATGTAGAAATTTAAATAATAACTCCGCCGTGTCATGTTCAAATTACTTTGAGTTACAAGGTGCTGCTTGCAACCCAACAAATTAACAACGTTGTTTTAATATATTTAATAACAACCTTATTTGCAACATTTACAACAAATATTTTACCTACGGTTTTGTAATAACAATTACTTGATTTAATGAAACCTGCTGCTTTGATGTTGTACTGCCATCTGGCCATACAATTTCAACGCGCGTTATGCCCTGAGCTTGGCCTAATCCAAAATAAACAAGCGTTGGGTTATTCGACATATAGTTAGAGTTTAACGTTAGCCATTTTGTTTGGCTGCCAACATCTGTAACCACTGTCACTTTTGCGCCTATCGCATTGCGATTAGTCCCTGACTGCTTAAGTTGAACGGTTAAATAATTACCTTGATTATTGTTCCTATACAACTGAGGTGCTTTACCGTTGTGGGCAATTAGGATGTCTTGGTCACCATCGTTATCAAAATCAAAACAACTTATCCCGCGGCCTTGCCCCGTATGTGATATGCCCCACTCAACCGACTCTTCGGTAAAAGTGCCATTTTGTTGATTGATGTATAAAAGGCTTGGATCTGTAAAAAATTGGCTAACTTCAGATTCACTGGCAATGCGTCCATCTGTCATGCCATTGGTATGGAAAATATCCTCCCAGCCATCTTGGTTGAAGTCTGCAAAACAAGCGCCCCAACCCCAATAACCAAAGCGCACGCCAGCCTTGTCGGTTGTATCCACCCAAGTGCCGTTATCATTACGATATAATCGATTGCCTGACTCGCCACCGTCATATGCTTTATGTTCCGATGGGTTCCATATTGACGAAACAAACCAGTCTAAATCACCGTCATTGTCGTAATCACCTAATGCACTGCCCATACCGTTTTCATCGGTTATACTTGCTGGGGTCGCATCAATAAAACCCGCGTCACCGGTATTTTTTAGCACTTGTGAAGTTCCAAAATCTGCCGCAATAAGTATGTCCAGTAGGCCGTCTTGATCGTAATCGTAAAATGCTGGGGTAAATTGCATATCTATATCACCATAAAGCTGTGAGCTGCGTGGTGCCGGCAATAGATGGCTTACGTCGGTAAAAACGCCATTGTCATTTCGCCACAAATTCTCTCGGCTCACTGGTTTAATTCGCCCTGTATTCCAATGAGTTACGTAGAGGTCTAAATCACCATCAGCATCATAATCACCTGCGGCAATTGAGTGCGAAAACCGACTAAAACTCAAACCTTTTTTACTACTGTCTTCAACAAAACCATTTCCAGCTTGATTGATAAATACTTGCAAATAACCCATGCTGATATCGTCATTAAGCACAATTAAATCAGGCCAAGTATCAGCATTTAAATCGATAAATATCGAACTAAATTGGATACCTTTCAAACTGCTTAACTGTGTTGATGTAATTTCTTGGTAGACCCCTTGGTTATTTCTAAATAGCTTGCCTGGTTGATTGCCATGGCTCACAAATATATCTAACCAACCATCTTGATCGATATCGGCAACACTGACCCCACCAGCAATGGTATGCATTTCATCGGTAAATTCAGCAGCGGCTAAATTATAATCGAACCCTGTTAATGAACTTACATGAGTAAATGCCGTCGTCTCGTCAACAACTTGGCCTTGCTGTCCGCCGTTGTTGGTAGCTGGCTGCCATGTACTTATCTGTTCATCAAAAGTAGCAAACTGTGCGGGCAATATTGCGAGTGCTTCGGCCGAATTTGAGCCTGTTTCAACCCAAGGTTGCAAACACGCAGCATCTTTAGTGCATGGGTCTGTTAATGTGGTTAAAAAAGCAACCAAATCATTGATATTGTTTTGACCAAATACAGATGTTGCCAATAAATCTCTATCTTCAGAGGTTTGCCATATTTCAAATGCGCGGCTGCTGCGCTCTTGATTGCGCTGTGCGTCTACCGGCAAATGGGCAAATTGTGGATTGTCAGTTAACGAATAATCGAATTCAACGAGTGCAGATTCAACACCCACATGATGTTTTACCATTTGCGCTAAGGTTAAATACGCGCCCGAGTGCCCGTAAGGTGCTGTCACCTCTATGTTCAATAAACTGGGTGTACGGAAACTATATTTGTCTTGCTGCAACGAGGTGACCAGTGCACGACCCGTGTCAAAAGCAGCGGTATTTTTACCTCGGCCAATTTGCGGCACCGCAATATTGTGAAATTGATTATCGGTAAAACCAGCTCCGCTATGGCAAACATTACAACCATAACCACCTTGCCCAAGCGGTTTGTAAAACAATAATGCACCTTTTTTGGCTGATTCAGAAATAGCAGATGTGTCGCCCGCTAAATAATCAAACCAAGGGGCGTTGATAAAAACTTGCGATTTTTGATAGTGGGCTAAAGCTTTAGCTATGTTATCAACTGTCAGCAAATCAGCTGCATTTTCATCGCTGCCATCTGCAAATGCGGCGGTAAAAAGATCTAACCAAGCTTGTTTCTGTTTAAGCTTTTCAACTAATAATTGACGTTTTTCGGTGTTGGATTTACCAGCATCACTGCCATGACCAAACATTTCATTGGTTGATACTATTGGAAATCTCGCTTGGGCTTCAACTAAATCATCACCTACACTTGGGTCTGTTTGTTTTGCCACACTATCAGGTGTTTTTATCCCGTTAGTTAAGCGCTCAATTCTGCCATCCCAAAACATATGCTCTGTGTATACGTGCAAGTTAAAGGTGGTTTGGGCGTTACGTGGAACATTTGGCCCACCATCGGCTAACGGATCTTTAACTCGTTCTCCGTCGTGTGTACGACCTGGTCCTATCACTTTAATATCAAGCGCATCTACACCAACAGGCAACGACAATGCATCTCCACCACCTAACTGTGGATGATGACAAGATACACAAGCTACATCGTCTTGCATGCTTAGATCTGTGCTAAAGAACAAAGCTTTGCCTAACTCAAAAATTGCACCTTGTGCGGCTAAATTATGTTGAGGTTTGACTGTATTAGCATCAAAAGTTGCAAGTGCAGCCAAATTTGCAATTTCATCATCTATAGTTTGTTCAGTTTGTGGTTGTTCGTGGGTTGGCGTGTCAGTGTTGACATTGGTAGCATCAGAATTTGAGCCGCCGCCGCAAGCTACAACAATAGGCAAGAACAAAACAAAATATAAATAACGCATATCGACCTCTAAAAAAGCAGAGTGTTACTGCACTGGGCAGCAACACTCTCAAAACAGATTAATAACCTGGGTTTTGCACGTATTCTTTACCGTTACGGCTTAATACGATTTGCTCTAACGGAATAGGTAAATATTCATGTTTACCTGGGCTAAACTCTGCACCGGCTAGATATACTTTGCGCTCACGCTCAGTTGGAAAATAACTGTTGTTTAGCCAAGAGGCTGCAATTCCCCAGCGCACTAAGTCAAAGAATCTATGCCCTTCTAAACCAAGCTCTAAACGACGTTCCCAACGTAACGCTTTACGCGCTTCGTCTTGGTCAACAAATGCTTGGCTATACTCTTCAACTTTGTAGTTACTTTGCACGCCAGCAGCGACCAATTTGTCAGTACTGTTTTTCGCACGCGCACGCAATTGATTAATCAATTCTCGTGCTTTTTCTAAATTGTCATTACCGCCAATTTCAATCAAAGCTTCTGCTTGCATCAACAATACATCTGAATAACGTAAAATCGGTGTATTCATTGAAGTTAAAGTAAATGGTTTAACGTCGTTATTACCGTTTTTCATTAAACAATTACACGAAGGCAGTTCTAACTCTTTTATCGAGGTGTGTGAACCATATTGGTCAGCTTTACGCGCCCAGTCAGCCCCTTTATGAACAACATTTGAGTCATATTTAACAGGCTTATCTTCCATCGCGACCGTATGGTCTAAACGAGGGTCAACTGGATCAGCATATACGTATATGCTGTCGTTATAGCTGTCAAACAAAGGTAAACCAGTCGTCGCATCTGTTTTAAACGCGTTAACAAAGTTATCCGTCGGCACATGGAAACCACAACAACCATAAAAACCATCAATTTCAGCTTGTGGACCATTTAACGCAAAAGCAAACGCGCCTTTACCATCTTGCGAACCATCTTGTTGAGAACGTTGAATAGAAAAGACAGACTCTTTACTATTTTCGAATTCGTACAAAAAGTTATTCGCGTAATCTTCATTTAATGCATATTCACCCGATGAAATAATGCTTTCGGTTAAGCTCACAACGTCTGCCAATTCACTTTGGTTAATACTGGTAACTTGATGATTTTCATCTTGGACATAAGCTTTAAACAATAATGCTTTTGCCTGGAAAGCTTGCGCTGAGTATTTATTCGCACGACCAACATCTGCTTGCACCGCAGGAAGATTATTTGCAGCAAATGCAAACTCATCAACAATAAACTGCCAAGTTTCTTGGTCTGTCATATCTCTATTACCGATTTGTGCTACCTCTGCAGGCAAAGCATCAGCTGGTACAATCGGGATATGTTTATAATGAATTTTCAGCCAAAAGTAGAAAATACCACGGACAAATCTCAATTCAGCTTCTTTTGCTGGTTCATCTACATCCGCCGCTTGCATGGCTGATAACGCTGCATTTGCGCGCGACACTGCTGCGTACCAACGCACCCATTGATTATTGTTGATATCAATAAAGTCTCGCGGCAATTGAGATAAATCAGGTTTTAAACCGGTAAATACCGACAGTTCATGACCCCATTGCACATCATCAATACCATCACCACCTTTATGAGCATCACCCGCACGCAAGTTACCGGTTAACCAAAATGAATGTGGGATTGAATAGTGATCATTGCCTAAAAATGCATAGGCCGCGATAACCAAACGATCAATGTTGTCTTCTTCTGTTACTGCGTCTGGGCCTAAAACTGCTTTTGGTTCTGGTTCATCTAAATCTGCACCACATGCAGCTAACAAACCGGCCAATACTGACGCACTGATAAGTTTCTTTAAGTTTTTCATAATCTTCTCTCTAAATACTGTTCCTGAGTTATTACACGTGGTTGAATTAGAAACCGACATCAATACCAAATGTGATAGTTCTTGGTACTGGGAAAGTTGCATCTGGTGTTTCGGGATCTTGGCTAATTGTGCCGTCCGGAGTGAAAGTTAATAAATTAGATGCAGACAAGTAGACACGTAAATGGCTAATGCCTAAATCACGCACTGTTTTGTCGTCAGGTTTGTATCCAAGGGTAATATTACGAAGTTTCAAATAAGACGCATCTTCATAATAGAATGTCGAATTGCGGCCTTCACCATTGGTGTCTTGTAATGACAAGGCTGGAATATCTGAATTTGAATTTTCTGGTGTCCAAGCTGATAACACACGATCACCAAAGTTGCTGGTGGTACCGACTGATACTAAGTCTGTGAAGTTGCGCCAGCCATTACGAATTTGACCGCCTTCGATGCCTTGCCAGAACATGCTGAAATCCCAGTTTTCATATTCTAGATTGATACCAAAACCATATTCATAGTCTGGATCCATTTCTGCAAAGAAAGTTTGGTCTTTATCGTCAATTACACCATCTTGATTTAAATCTGCGTAACGAATACGCCCTGGTGCCGCGCCTGTTTGGTCTGCATGAGCGGCAACGTCTTCATCACTTTGAAATAAACCATCAGCGACATAACCATAGTTAGCGTTAACTGAGTGACCCAAAATAGTGATGTCGTCACCATTACCACCAAAGCTATTTTTAACATTGTCTGGTAAGTCGGTTACTTCATTGTCACCGGCAAAAATATTAGCAAAAACATCAAATTTAATTTCACCTATGCCGTCTATTTCAATGTAATCATCATAACCGATTGTGAACTCCCAACCTTTGTTGGTTACTGTGCCACCATTAACGATTTGTTGAGCGCCCTCACCCAATGTCGCTAGAGGTTCAGTGAGGGTTAAAATGTCACTGGTTTCTTTGTCAAAAATATCCAAGGTACCGTAAATGGTGCCGTAATAAAGGCTAAAGTCGATACCAAAGTTAACCATTTCTGACGTTTCCCATTTTAGATCTGGGTTGGCTGTTTGGGTACGTACAAAACCAGATGGTAATACACCTTGGTCGTTACCGCCGATATCGTAAGCTGTGCCATTATCTTGCTCAGTGGTGAACACTGATGGTGTTGAATACAAGGTTTGATAGGTGAACGAAGTTGCACGAGTATCTATTTCTTGATTACCTGTACGACCCCAACTTGCACGTAGTTTTAAGGTTGATAGCAATGGTACATCAAAGAAATCTTCGTTGCTGATAACCCAACCAGCTGAAAATGCGGGGAAATTACCATATTGATTGTTTTCACCAAAACGTGAAGAACCATCGCGACGAATCGTACCTGACAATAGGTATTTATCATCGTAGTTATAGTCTACTTTGGCAAAGTATGAGTTCAGTGACCACTCATCGCCACCACCCGATGCGACACCACCACCTGTTGCGGCATCTAAAAAGGCATAATCTCGATCTTCAATTAGTAGCCCCGTAGAAGATACAAAAAATCCTTCACGTTCGAATTCGATAGACTCTGTACCGGCAAGCACGGTTAAGTTATGTTTGCTATCGAAAGTGGTTTTGTATTCGGCTGTATTTGACCAAACGGTTGTTTGCTCCCAATTCTGTTGGGTTGTTATACGTTCTTCGTTGTATAAGTTACCTTCAGAGACTGTTGGGAATAGTCGGCGGTAATAGAACTGGCCATAATCTAACCCGAAGTTCGAACGTAATGTTAGCCCGTCTAAAGGTTTTAGCTCAGCATAAACATTACCCATAAGGCGATTGTAACGGCTGTCGTTACCCTTGTTTCCTTCAATAAGTGAAACTGGATTTCGTCTGTCGTTAATACCCGAGCGTGGGCCGCCAAAGTCACTACCGTCATCGTTGTACACTGGAACAATAGATTGTTGCTCGATCGCTAAGCTAACAATGTTGCCAGCATCTCGATTATTTTGGTTTTCAACTTGGTGTGTAACCGTTAAGTTTTCGCCAACCGCAAAAATATCATCAATGATTTCGTAACGAGAATTCGCTCTAAATGAAATACGTTCAAACTTAGAGCCTTTTACCACACCTTCTGCATCAAAATATCCAAGTGAGATATAACCGTGCCCTCGGTCTGAACCACCTGATGCTGATATATGAAAATCACGAATTTTAGATGTTTGAATGACTTCGTTAAACCAATCAGTACCCGGTACCGCTGGTGTAGTATTCCCTTCTTGGTCAAGCGAATTAGGTAAAATAATTTTATTTAATTGTGGACTTGTGTAGTCACCGTTCCAATCATATTGATATAAAGGACTCGCTGAATTTGGATCACTGCCGTCGTTGACCGCGGCTTGCCAAATTACCTGAGCACGCTGCTTTGTATTTAGTGGATTTAAATCGTACTTGAATTCTTGGGTTGATTGGCTGTAAGAAACATCAAGCTTGATATCTTCAGACGCACCGTTTTTAGTGGTAATGACAATGACACCGTTGCCAGAACGCGCACCATAAATACTTGCAGCAGATGCGTCTTTTAACACTTGCACCGACGCAAAATCTCGTGAGTTAAGTTCATGCATACCTAACTTTGTTGGAATACCGTCAACAATGTATAGCGGGTCGTTATTGCCCAAACGACCGATACCTTGACCACGAATGCGAATTGAAGCACCGGAGCCTGGATTACCGTCTGTTCTGATTGATAAACCCGGAATTTTACCTTGCAGGTTTTTCATAATATTGCCCGCGGGTAAATCTTCTAGATCACCTAATTCAACAACAGATACAGCCCCGGTTAAGTCTTCTTTTCTTTGAGTACTGTAACCTGTCACTATGATAGTTTCTTCAACTTCACAGCCATTTACACCTAACTCAATTTGTTCTGTAGTACATTCTTCTTGTGCACTTTCTTGAGCCGTATAGCCGACTGTTGGTAACATTAACAGCAACGAGCCACATAGTTGTGGAATCGCACTTTTGCTACTGAACGGATTTAACTTGAACATTTTCATGTTTGTGTGTCCCCATGTTTATAGGTTATTAAGCAACAACAAATTACAACGTTGTTTAAATTTTCTAAATTTATCCAACATAAATGCGTCCTTGCTAAAGTTAGAAATCTGTAGGTAGGCATCCTAGCCTGCCTAAACTTGTTATTTCCAAATAGACTGCAGTTGGTGTAAAGACCACTGTGTCAATTTGATTTCTTGCTCGGCATTTACTGTTACTTGCTTATAATCTTGATTAGGAAAGACTAGTGCAGTCATAACAATTTCGCCATTATTTACGAATATTTCTGTAGACGACGCATCCTGATACAGCCTAATTTGATACTGTTGAGCTGAACCGTCCAACGGAGCGATTTGCTCGCTAGCAAATGAGCCATGGAAACGAGATTTACCTGACTGCGTTCTGTCTAATACCAATTGATTATTGCTGCGATCAAATTTGATCGATACTTTTTCGCCAACTGCATTTTCTACATCAATACTGAAGTGCTTAGCCGATTGCGCATCGACTGTGGCATTTAACTCGAATTGCGCACTCGATATATTCGCCAAAGCACTCAGGTTAGTACCACCGTATACCAACGTATCTTGCTCGATAAAAGATTTCGTGCGTAATTTATCAAGCTCATCAATCGGTACTGAGCGCATTCGGTAACCTGCTTCAGCTTTATACAGTTGCAACTCTCGTGGAATAGTCATAGCACTGCGCCATCTATCAGTTGGTGTATTGTTGGCGTACAACCAATTACTCATCCAACCAATAAATAAGAAACGTCCGTCATCTTCAGGCACATTTGCCCATGTAACGCCGGCATAATTATCGGTGCCATAATCTAGCCACACTGCTGGTTCAATATCTGGATGGGCTGCTTTGTCTGCGAACACAATATGATCAACATTGATATGACCCCAGCCGCCCGACACACGATCGACAATTTCAATTTGTGCTTGTTGACCAACCAAGTCGGAAACATCCCAACTAGCAATTTCTAAACGCTCATTGTTTGGCCCAGTTGCCGTACGTACCACCTTACCGTTGACCAATAAATTAACCGCGGTTTTGCCAGGGTGCATGCCACCACCAACATAAAAGTTGATAAATGGCTGCTCTACAGTGAAGGTTTTTGAAGTCATAGTCCCTGTTGCAGCGTCACCTTTATAAAATGAGTTAACTAACCTTTTACCAATATAATTGGATACGCCACCTTGGTTAGGATAATTACCTGCAACTGGCCCACCAGAAAACGCAGTGCCGGATAAAGTCCATTCAGAAAAATCCGTTTCAAAGTCAGCAAACACTAAACCGTCTGGAAATTGCGATGGTATTTTGCTCACATCTTGCTTAAATTTGTCATCCAAAGTGAACTTATTGCCGTCAAAATCGCCAACAAAATACTGTGTAGCCGAACCTCCATTTGGTCCACCTGGGTTAATGCTAACTAACAATACGTATTTTTCTTCGTCGCTTCCTGCAACTGGCATTTTGATTAGATCTGGGCATTCCCAAACACCACCATGGGTACCGGCATCAATGCCAAAATCACTTTCAAACTTCCATTCTTTTAAATTTGGTGAAGAGTAAAAACTAATATGATCATCAACCGCTAAAGTCATAATCCACTTGTTTTCTGGTTCATACCAAGCAACTTTAGGATCACGAAAATCTGGAATATCTGGGCCAATTAACACTGGATTATCTGCATAAGGTGTCCAGCTTCGACCATCATCCAAGCTATATGCAATACCTTGGGTTTGGAAATTTTTACTGCCAGTCAGACGTTCTGCTTCATTGTGATAAGTATAAATCGCAATTAACGGTGGATTGTCTGTAGTACCTAAGCCAGAGGTGTTGTTAACATCTGCCACTGCGCTACCAGAAAATATCCAACCGTGCTGGTCTGGATAAAGTGCTATTGGTAGTTCTTGCCAATGAACTAAGTCTTTTGATACAGCGTGCCCCCAATGCATAGGTCCCCAAACAGTTGCGTCGGGATAATATTGAAAAAATAAATGATATTCACCATTGTGGTAAACCATACCATTTGGATCATTCATCCAATTCGCTTGAGGGGTAAAGTGGAATTGCGGTCGATGATGATCTTGATAATGAAAAGTGTTGGCAGCTTCCACTTGATTGTCTCCTGATACTTTCGGCGATTGAGACATTGAGTCTAAATTGCTTTGGCTACATGCTGCTAATATACCCGCAGCTATCAATGGGTAAACGAATTTCATATTTATATACCAGTTCCAATGAATTTAACAACGTTGTCTACAATATAAATCAAAAACAACGTTGTTTGCAACAAATTTACAAAAATAAAACAAAGTATAGATGAAAATAACTAAAGCTAGCTTAGAAAGATTCTCTCGACGAAAGCTGGCACTTAACACGCTCTGTCGCAAGTGACGTTTGTTTACCCGATATAAGATTGACCAGTCGAGTAACTGATGCCCTGCCCATTTGGTAATATGGCAAGGCAACTGAAGATAACGACGGCACTAATATTTGCGGGATACAATCCCAATCGTCAAAACTAGCTACCCCTATATCTTGACCGACTCGTAATCCACGTCTTTCTAAGACAAAATATAAGCTCAGTGCAACTAAGTCTTTGCCGCACAAAATAGCGTCCGGTTTAAAGTCGGTAATAACTCTATCAGCCACTTCTCGCGTTATATCTATTGTGCGCCCTTCAACTACCTTCTCGACCGATTCAACTATATATTGGTCTTCGTCAACACTGAACTCTTTTAATGCAGTTAAAAAACCAGCTAACCTAAGTTTGGCAGCAACAATTTCAGGATTTAAATTAAGAAATGCAATGCGTTTATAACCTTTGTTCAGTAATTGTAAGGTTACGTCATAAGCTGCTTGCTCATCATCTGGAATAATTGCGGCTCGCTGTTGGTTTGGATCGAAACAATTGACCATAACCAGTGGCTGCTGATCAAATTGAATCGGCAAATTAACCGGTTGGTGGTACATGGCACCATAAACAACCCCTTCAGCTCTATGTTGTCGGCATTGCTCTAATAAGTTGCTTGCAGAAGGTTTTTTCGGATCTATATTAAACACCATCAATGTTTTACCAAGCTCCCACGCTCTATCCTGAGCGCCACGCAAAATATCAACCGAAGCTGGTGTTGTAGATATTTCATCCGAGATAAAACCAATGACATCTGAATTTTTTTTGCGCACCATTCTAGCGGCTAAGTTTGGTTGATAACCAAGTTCTTCAATTGCAGCAAGTATTTTTACTCGATTTTCTTCCTTAACAGTCGGGTCATTATTCACCACTCTGGATACGGTTTTAAATGAGACTCCAGCCCGCTTTGCTACCTGCTTAATTGTTACCATGGATACATTTCACTTATTCAGAATATTGTTATTGTATGCTTAAACAACGTTATTATCTAACAAAACCCTAATAATTCTCAAGCAACTAGGCCTTGTTTATAAACGTTAATTCATCTTCAGATTAAACCGCAGCTACAACGAGTGGAAAAAGTTGTTAACTAGAGCAATGCATAAAATCCCCAAAATAAAATCTACAACACCATTTGACAACGTTGTTTTTATAAATATAATTTAACAAAAATTAAGCAAGCTAAGGCAATAGTATGAAAAAAGTTGTTTGTATAGGCGAAATGTTAATCGACTTCGTTAGCACTGACATAGGTACAAATTTGGTAGAGGCTGAACAATTTTTGAAAAAGCCCGGTGGCGCGCCTGCAAATGTAGCGGCTTGTGTCGCTAAATTAGGTGGTATTTCTTACTTTGCTGGAGCCGTCGGCAATGATCCTTTCGGTACAAGCTTAATTAATGAGCTAATCGATTTTAATGTAAATATTGAGTACGTACATAAAGTTACTACCCCGACAACTTTGGCTTTTATATCATTAGCTCAAAATGGTGAACGTGATTTTGTTTTTAATCGTGGCGCAGATGCTGAATTTACATTACCGCACAATCAAACAAGCTTATTATTAGAAAACAGTATCTTGCACTTGGGCTCAGCGACAGCATTACTCGGAAGCCATCTATTTGAAAGCTATTTAACCGCAGCAAAATATGCTCACGATAATAAACACTTTATTTGTTTTGACCCTAACTATCGTGAAGATTTGTGGAACGACAATTTAGATGTATTTATTCAACGCTCCATGCAACTTATCGAAATGGCCAATTTTGTGAAGGTTAGTGAAGAGGAGTTGGCTTTACTAACGGAAGAACAGGACCTAGCCAAAGGTTGTGATTATCTGCATACCAAAGGCGTTAATTACATAACAGTGACCATTGGCAGCAGGGGCTGTTTCTTATCAACTCCAACGGAGAAAAGCATTATTCCTGCATACGAAATCACGCCAGTAGATACCACAGGCGCAGGCGATTCGTTTATCGGCGCTGTGTTATATCAATTATCACAAGCAAACTTGTCAGAATTAACCTATGCAGAGCTTGCAGGCTATGTGCAACTTGGCAACAAAGTTAGTGGAGTGGTCTGCGAATACTTAGGACCAATGACGGGTTTAACCGATTTTGCTTCAATTCAAAAATTAGATAAAGCGTTGAAAGCAGCTTAAGCACGCTCCCACGTGTTGGTTACCATGTGTGACCTTTGGCCGCCTTAACCTCATGGCGGCTTTTTTTAGCATAACATAGCCTAGCCTATCGCTTCACGCCAGTTTTCAAACCATCAACCAAATATTTGTGCAACGCAAAAAACACAATTAACACAGGTAAGGTCGTCATACTTGCATAGGCCATTACTGCCCCCCAATCGACACTATGACTAAAAAATTGCTGCATTCCCGGCATTAATGGCCTGACATCTTGCGCATTTGCGACCAAAACAGGTAACAAATAAGCATTCCAACTGCGTAAAAAAGTTAAAATAGCAACAGCGGCAATAACGGGTTTAGCCATCGGCATAACAATAGTAAAGAAAATTTTCCAAATACTTGCTCCATCGATCAAAGCAGCTTCTTCATAATCTTTCGGAATGTTTTTAAAGTATTGATAAAACAAAAAGATAAAAAACGGATTGGCTAGTTCAGGGATAATTTGTACATGTAAACTGTTAAACCACGAATAAACCAATGACCAACTACCGTTTTGGTATTCTATCCAAGGCAATTGAGTAACAATAAAAACTAACGGTAACACTACTGCTTCAAATGGAACTATCAGTAAAGCTAATAACAACACTAATATGCCCTGTTTTCCAACCCACGGAAACCTCAGTAACGAATATGCAGCCATGGAATTAACTAATGTACCTAAGACGACTGACACTAAGGTAATGACAATTGAGTTTGTCAGATAGTTTAAAAACGGTGTATGCTCAATGACCTTTTGATAATTTTGAAAGCCGACCCCTTCGGTCAAGTCAAACATTGAGAGAAAACCTGCGTCAGCAAATATTTGATTCTCGTTTTTGAACGAAGCAACAAACACAAATATGATCGGAAGAACAAACAACACACCTGTCAATGCTAGAGCAACTCTATAAATGTATCGCGGCAACATTCGCTGTTTATTTCTCATAACCTAATAATTTCTTCTGTATTAATGACAAAGTCAATATCACAACAAAATACAAGATACAAACAGTCGAACCATATGCAATCTGTTGCTGTCGAAAACCTTTTTCTATTGCATAAAATAATACTGTCGATGTCGAATCTTGCGGCCCTCCCTGAGTTAGCACATCGACCTGAACAAATAGAGCGAACGCAAAAATAGTTGTTGATAGCACGACAAAAATCAACGTGTGCCGTAATCCAGGTAAAGTAATATGAAGAAACTGCGACCATCGTGACGCGCCATCTAGGCTAGCAGCTTCATACAAAGAATTAGGTATAGCCTGTAAGCCAGCAAGCAATATCAGCATTTGCACGCCAACTCCTTGCCAAGCTGACATAGCGGCTATTGCAAATAGGCTCCAAGCAGGATCGTTTAACCAGTCTATTGCATCATAAAGCGGCCACAGACTCGCTATCACTTGGTTTATCAGACCTTCTTGTTGGTGGAGCATCAATGACCACACAACACACACCACTACCATAGAGGTGACCACGGGCGTAAAAAACAACAGTTTAATAATCCCCGAACCTATAAAATTTCGCCGCAACGCCAAGGCTAACGCCAGCGCCAGAAGCACTTGTATTGGAACAACCATAAGCACAAATTTGCATGTATTTAAAAATGAACGAATAAACAATACATCTCTTGCCACTATTACCCATGATTTATCCCATACTGTAAATCGGCTTAGTTCTGAGTACCCTAACAACTCTGCATTGTTGCGAACCAAATTTCTTAATTTACTGTAACGTTTATCTTTATAAACAAACTCGTCGGCTTCACTTCCGCTTTCCCGATTAAAACGGTTCACCTCAATAATTTGTAGCCCTAATAATTTTTTATAATTTTCTAAACCAACAAAGCGAGCCGAATTAGGCGATATCAACCTTTCATCGGTTAAAGAGACTCCAACTGAAACAACTAAAGGTATACACAAAAATACAAACAATAGAAAAAGTGCGGGCACCAACATTAATCCTGCTGTTAACTTGTCCTGCTGGATGCTGTTGTAGTTGAATTGATGTTCTGCGTCCTTCGGTAGCTTTATCGGCATTTACTGGTAACCACGGTTGTCCAAAATATTTAACTCGATTTCATCAACGGCTCTATCCAACGACTCTGTCACGCTGGCACCTTGTGCTATGCGCCTCACTGCTTGTGAAAATATAGCAGAAATAGCGGGATAGGCTGGCGTCGCAGGACGCAACACAACATTGCGCTCGGACGTTAGATATAGCTTTCGCAATGCACCGCTTTCGCGATAAAGTTCCAGTTGATTAGCAGCCTCTGCGGATGTTGGAATAAACCCACTACCTCGATTAAAAAAAGCTATCTCTTCATTTGTCATCAAGTACGCAATAAATTTTGATGCTTGTTTAGGCTTTGTACAATTGCGAGTAATTGTATAGTGCCAACTTCCACCACCAATATAAGCACCATTGCCAAAGTCGACAGGCGGCAAAATAAGTAGATCATCCCCTATCGCTTTCTGATATCGATCAACCATCCAGCTACCCGTGTAATGAATTGCCAACAAACCTTTTTCAAATTGGCCATGCTCCAAACTAGTATATTGAATGAAACCTTCCCGCAACATTTTTTGTAGCCATAACCCCCACGTAACCGCTCCTTCGCTGTTTAAATATCCTTCAGCTATTTGATATTCAACTCGGTCAACAAAGTCACCACCTGCACTATACAACATAGGCAAAAAACCATATGCGGGCCATTCACCAACTCCAAGTAAATTCAAATCGAAGATGTATTTATACAGCCCCTGCTGCTGAATTTGATCTAGCAAAACATTAAATTCTTCAACTGACCATGGGTGTTCCAAAGTTGGAATACGTACGTTCAACTCTTGTAACAACGAACGTCGCGTAAAGAGCGCTAATGCGATATCAAATGGCCCTAATGAATAAACTTTATTTTGGTAAATTCCGATCCCATTTGAATTTACATGCTCAAAGTCATCCTGCGAGAGTAAATTGTGAGAATACTCTTCATCAACATACAGAGGCTGAATCAATCCAGCCCAAGCATAATTTGCAACATTTGGTTGATCAACGGCTAATATGCATGGTAAATCACGAGCTAACGCGCCACCAATTACACTGTCAGCATATGTACCATGAGGAATGGCTTCTATTGAAACCTTGGCTTCAGGATGAACTCGATTGTACCGTTTCACTTGCTGGGCAAATGTCCTCATTTCATCGTCATCCGACAAAGTACGCCATAACTGTATCGTTTCAGATCTAGCCTGAGTACAAAAGAGCAAAAGCACAACTAAACAAACTTTACGCAACATAACCAACACATTTTATAAGCAACTAACTAATAATCGCACGCACTTTTGATTCTGTCATGTTTTTAGCGCAAAAAAGACATAAATTAACAACGTTGCTTATTTTTCTTGTACTAATTCGCATATATGAAAAAACCCCGTAGTGATTACACTAACGGGGTTTTAATTTTGCAACAAGTAGTAACTTTTAGTATCTATAAGTCTCAGGCTT
This sequence comes from Catenovulum agarivorans DS-2, assembly GCF_000568405.1. Classification (GTDB taxonomy): domain Bacteria; phylum Pseudomonadota; class Gammaproteobacteria; order Enterobacterales; family Alteromonadaceae; genus Catenovulum; species Catenovulum agarivorans_A. The sequence continues at coordinate 42,232 of NZ_ARZY01000002.1, read as the reverse complement.
GAATGGCCCTTCAACTTCTACACCAATATATTCAGCTTGTTTTTCCGTTAGTTGAGTAACAACACCGCCAAAACCTTTAACCATGTATGAAGCAACTTCTTCGTCTAATTGTTTTGGTAATACTTCAACGGTAATTTTGTCAGCTTTTTCGGCTGCTGGTAAATCAGCAAACTTAGCTGCATATAAATGAATTTGTGCTAATACTTGGTTAGCAAAAGAACCATCCATAATACGTGATGGGTGACCAGTCGCGTTACCTAAGTTAACCAAACGGCCTTCAGATAATAAAATCAAGAAGTCTGTTGCATCGTCACTACGATACACTTGATGCACTTGTGGTTTAACTTCTTCCCAACGCCAGTTTTCACGCATAAATGCAGTATCAATTTCATTATCGAAGTGACCGATATTACAAACTACCGCACCCGGCTTTAATGCTTGTAATACGTTTTTATCACATACATTAAAGTTACCAGTAGTCGTTACAATTAGGTCAGTTTTTGCAAGTAATGCAGAGTTGATGTCTTCTAGCTTGCCAGTGTTAATACCGTCGTTGTAAGTAGATACAACCTCGTAGCCGTCCATACATGCTTGCATCGCACAAATTGGGTCCACTTCGGTTACCGATACAATCATGCCTTCTTGACGTAAGCTTTGCGCTGAGCCTTTACCCACATCACCATAACCAATCACTAAGGCTTTTTTGCCTGATAATAAGTGGTCAGTACCGCGTTTAATTGCGTCATTTAAACTATGACGACAGCCATATTTATTGTCATTCTTAGACTTAGTGACCGAGTCATTTACATTGATGGCTGGTACTTTTAATTCGCCTTTGGCTAACATTTCTTGCAAACGATGCACGCCAGTGGTGGTTTCTTCGGTAATACCGTGAATACGCTCTAACAACTGAGGATATTTTTGGTGAAGAATTTCAGTTAAATCGCCGCCATCGTCTAAAACCATGTTTGCGTCCCACGGCTGACCATCTTTATTAATGGTTTGCTCGATACACCAAACGTATTCTTCTTCAGTTTCGCCTTTCCACGCAAACACAGGAACACCAGCAGCAGCAATTGCAGCAGCAGCGTGATCTTGAGTAGAAAAGATATTACAAGATGACCAACGCACTTCAGCGCCTAACTCAACTAATGTTTCAATTAACACACCCGTTTGAATGGTCATGTGAATACAACCTAAGATTTTTGCACCTTTTAATGGTTGTTCTGCTTTATATTTTTCACGAATCGCCATAAGTGCTGGCATTTCGCTTTCTGCGATAGATAATTCTTTACGGCCCCAATCGGCAAGGCTGATATCGGCGACTTTATAGTCTGTCATTCTGGACTCCGTTATTACGATTAATTTGTTTCAATAACTATTGGGCTAATTCTAGCCTTGATATTGAGTTAATAAAGTTTGTTGCTGTTCTTTACTGATGCGTGGGCCAAAGCTTTGCACTACTTCAGAAGCTGCAGCACAAGCGAATTGAGCCGCTTTAGCAGTGTCCCAGCCATTACATATTGCATATAAAAAAGCACCCGCAAACATATCGCCAGCACCATTGGTATCAACAGGTTTAACTTGTGGTGCTGCTACTTTTACTTCACCCTCAGCAGTAAATACGCTAGCACCGTCTGCACCGCGAGTTACCGCAACTTGTTTAGCGCGAGTTAACAATACTTTGGCTGCATCGGCTAAGTTATCTGTATCTGCAAATGTTAATGCCTCTTCCTCATTACAGAATAATAAGTCGATTGGATCACTACCCAACAACTCATCTATACCTTCTTTAAAATACTTAACCATAGCTGGATCTGAGAAAGTCATCGCAATTTTATTGCCGTTGGTTTTGGCTTGTGATTTTGCTTTTAAGATGGCCTGGCGCGCATTGTCAGAAGTAACCAAATAACCTTCAATATACAAATACTCTGCTTCGGCTAATTCTTCGATAAATAACTCTTTTTCAGAAAAATCAGCGGTGATGCCCAAAAATGTGTTCATGGTACGCTCAGCATCGTCGGTGACCATAACCATACATTTACCCGTTTGACCATGTAGGTCTAACTCTGAAACACGAATCGATACACCCGCTTGTTGCAAGTTTTCACCATAAAATTGACCACTTTCGTCATCACCAACTTTACAAGACAAAAATGCGCTACCACCAAATTGGCACAAACCAACTAAAGAGTTAGCAGCAGAACCACCGCCTGCACGCTTGAGCAAACTAAATTCTTGATTTAATTTATCTAATAAAACCTGATGGGCTTGCTCGTCTAATAAGGTCATTAAACCCTTTTCAATATTTTGACGTGCTAAAAATTCGTCCGTTACTTCAAACTCGAGGTCAACCAGTGCGTTACCGAGTCCGTAAACATTGTACTTGGCCATGAAGATTCCGATTATTGCTAATATAATTTAGGCTGAGATCATAATGACAACGAGACTAATTACAATCACTATCCACCAAATCATCGCAGTTTCTTTGATAATTCGCCGACAATGTTGGATATCGGCTGCCTCTGGCGGTGGAAAGTCGCCTATTCGAGGGCGATTTATCTTGTGCTCACCATAAAAAACAGGCCCTGCAAGTTGGCGTTTAAGACTTAAAGACATGGCGTAGAATAAACAAAAGCTGCCGCAGTGATATTGTTTATCAAACTGGCGCAGTGTTTTGCCCATTTTAAACAAAGATTTGAATGGTGCTCGGAATAATAAAATTGACCATGCGAATAAACGCACGGGCAGATAACTAATCAAAGTAAAAACAAAGTTGATGCTTTTACTAAAATGCTTAAACGCAGGCAGCTTAATATTCCAGCTTTGCTGCAGTACAGCCAACAGACGATAAAACAACACAAACAACGGTCCTAGCAATAAATACCAGAACACGATAGCAAAATATTGATACGCACTGTGCAGCAGCATGGATTCAATACTGGCTTTGGCGATGCCCATAGGCGACAACTTGCTAACATCACGTAAAACAGTATCACTTAACCTATCACGTGCCAGCAGTTTCTGCTGTTTGTCTAACGCATCTTTAACTTTTAGCTGAGCTTTCCAATTGGTTTGATCGGTTAAGCACAGCCATAAAATAAGCCAGTCGACAAATAGAGGAAACTCCACCAATGGAATAAACAGCCATACTATCAACAACAAAGGGGCGATGGCGCTCATTAGCCCGAGTAAACCTGAAATAACCAACTGGCTTGAATTGCGATTGGGATCGGGATTAACTTTTTCGCCCAGTCTAAATGTCACCAATGCAAAAAAGAAGATTGGGTGGTATTTCACCGAAACAGGCAAAACCCGAGCTGTAATAGCCGCCAGCGCTAAAACCAAAACTTGATAGCTATATGCGGTAAACTCAGGCAAAGCCACTGTGTCTAACATAAGCGAATAAAGTCACAAACAAGCTGAGATGAGTGTTTAGCGGCTTGCTGCAAAAAAGTTTCAAAACTTTGGTGAGAGGACTTACCTGCAATATCCGATAAAGCCCGTACCACTACAAATGGAGTATTAAATTGCGCGCAAACCTGTGCGATTGCAGCCGCTTCCATTTCAACCGCGATCATGTTGGGGAAGTTTTCTCGAGCAAGGGCAACTTTTTCAGGACATGCCATAAAACTGTCACCGGAGCATATGAGTCCGACTTTAGCTTGCAGATCATGCTGAAGGGCTGCTGCGGCTTGCGCGCGCTCAACCAGCGTCGGCTCAGAAACGAAAGCGGCGGGAAAACCATATCCCTGCCCAATCTCAAAACCAAATGCGGTTAGATCAACATCGTGATGACGCACTTCATTCGAAATAACCAAATCACCCACATCTAAATCAGCGGCAAAACCACCGGCTGAGCCTGTATTCAAAACAACATCAGGTTTGTGATTATCTAACAACATGGTTGTCGACATCGCCGCAGCTGTTTTACCGACGCCACTTTGCACCAACACCACATTTTTATTGGCCAAAATACCTGAATAAATGGTGCAAGGACCATGCTGCTCTGCAATCTTGTTTTCCATCTGCGCAAGCAAGATCGCAACTTCTTGTGCCATCGCACCAATAATACCAATTTTCATATAACTTATTTATGCCAACAGAAATTGAGCGCAGCATAGCATATATGCTGCAAAGACAATAACTAAGCCACAGCTTGAGAAGAATCAACCTCTGCAGAGAGTTTTGCCATTAAGGGTTTAACTGGACGAGTCGGCCCTTTTGGTACTACAGGACGGACGTTAAGAGGCATTAATTTACCTTTGCCTATTTTAGCCGACAAACACTCTCGGATTTCGGATGCTTTGTAGCCAGGTTTTATTTTTATTCTAACGTGCGGAATACCGACTGTTTCTAACGCACCTCGCACAAACCAATCTGGTTTTGCTTTGTAACCTTGTTTCGATTCAGTGTTTACCAAATCTATCGCAGCAACAGGTTCAAAGCTTTTGCGGTCTAATAAGACAAAATCTAACTGTTTATTCGACGCTTTAGTTTTGGCTATTTGTACCGCTCTGGGTTTTAAATTGCCTTGTGGTTGTAGCAAGTCATTCAGTTTAACTCGACTAATTACCCGAAACTGATCACCAACAGCTTGTTCTAATTTAAGCATAAATGCGACTTCGGGTTGAGAATACAACACGGTACGTTTTTGAAAAGGAAAAGGCGCCCCCGTTTGGGTAAAATGAATAGCTGCACCTGCAATAATGACCAAAACCATCATTAAAACAATTATCAATAGATCCATACACCACTCCTAAACAACAAAATTTTGACGTTTTAACTAAAAAGTTTCTATTACAAGAGAGGTTTAGCAAAGCATGTACCAAGTATGATAAAAAACGCTGCACAATAGCTTATTTTTGCCTAGAATAGCGTTTTCGCAGTAAACATAGAAAGATTCGTGAATTTTTTCCAATTTCGTCAGCAACGTTTAAGTAAAGCAACTAAAGCCTTCAATGCCAGAGGGGTGACGGTAAAGCGCTGTCAACAATGCCAGTTGCCAACATATGCTTGTATATGTAGCTGGCAGCCTAAAGTTACTTGCGCGGTAGATATAGTGCTGATAATGCACACAGACGAAATACTCAAACCAAGCAACACAGGCCATCTAATCAGCGATGTTTTTACAGACAAATGTTTTTTGTTTGAATGGTCACGCACTGAGCCTGCTCACGACTTGCTAAAGCTGCTAAATGATCCACAAAGGCATTGTGTAATATTGTTTCCCCCACCAACCGACGATAAAAGGAAACCCGCAAGACCAATTCACATTGCGCCCAATCCACCCACAAGCTCGACCGATAAAAATTTAACCCTAGTGGTGTTAGATGGTACCTGGCGACAATGCAAAAGAATGTTTAATCAAAGCAAGTGGTTATACCACCTCCCCTGCATAGATTTAAATGTCAGTCAGCAAGCGCAGTATAAATTAAGAAAATCTACCGAAGCCCATCAACTTGCTACAGCTGAAGCGGCCGCTTTAGCACTCGCTCAATGGCATCAGCTTGAGGCTGCGCAAATTTTGCAAGCCTATTTCGAGTTATTTAACCTTCACTATGCCGCAAGCAAACTAAACGTTAAGCCAACGATAGGTCCAACACACCATTTTTTACAACAATTGTTAGAACACTCAGGTTAGATAAAACTCACATTATCCTGAACTTTTTGGCTTGCAACCAATTGACAAAATTCATCAATCGGCAATGGCTTGCTAATTAAATACCCTTGGCCATATTGGCAACCTAAGTTAGCCAATAAATCTTGCTGTTGCACGGTTTCAATCCCTTCTGCAACTACAGTCATATCTAACCCTTTAGCCATACTGATAATTGAACTTACGAGCGCGACATCAGCAGAGTCTTGCTCGATATCTCGAACAAACAGGCGATCAACTTTAATTTTAGAGATAAATTCTCGATAACTCTTAACATAGCTTAAAGCTGAATACCCAGTACCAAAATCATCAATTGCTATTTTAACCCCGAGCTTTTCCAGCTCTTCCAACAGCAAGTTGATATTGGTATTGCCCGACTCATTAATCATAGAGCGTTCTGTTACTTCTATCTCAAGACGGTTTTCTGTCAGAGGGTAGCGAGTCAACACATTGTCTAGATAATCCACAAGGTCTGGTTGCTCAAAATCAAGCGGGCAGAAATTCACTGTGCCAAACAGTCTAGTATTTTGGCCTTGCAGTTTATGTAGCTTCTTGACTGTTTCGGTTAAAACAAACCTGTCTATTTCAACAACATCGCCCGTTTCTTCAGCCAATGCAATAAAGATATCCGGCCGAACCGCCCCGTATTCAGGATGGAACCATCGGCACAATGCTTCAAAGCCAACAATACTGCCATCTTCAATCGCAAAAATAGGCTGAAAATAGACTTGTACCTCATTGTTTTCAAGCGCAGTTTTAAGTGCAGTTTTCAGCCGAGACTTAATCATCAAGTCTTCAAACATTTCAGCAGAAAAGGTTTTAAACTGACTCTTGCCCGCATTTTTTGCTTGGAACATTGCTGTATCAGCATTAGCTATCAGGTTAGTTGCTGTGTCGGCGTCTTCAGGGTACATTGCAATGCCTATGCTGCAGCTTAAGATTAATTTGTCGCTGGCAACACCATAAGGTTCTTTGATTTTTTTCAGAATACTTTCAGCAAAAACACTCAGCTCTGCACTTTCTAAATCAACCACTACCATGAATTCGTCACCACCAATTCTGGCCAAAAAGCCATCATGCGGTTTAACCAGTTGTTGAATACGTGCAGAAACAATTCTTAAAATTTCATCACCAACTAAATGGTGATGAGTGTCATTGATATCTTTAAAGCCATCAAGGTCAACAAACATCAAGGCAAAGCGACCTGAAAATCCAACTTGCTTAATTTTTTCTTCCAATAATTGCAACCCATAACGACGATTAGCAATGCCGGTTAAATCATCGTGGTTTGCTTGATAAGTTAGATGTTTTTCATATTGCTGTTTAGCCGATAGATAGTCACGTGTGTCGTGCCTTAACCGATTAAAACTGGTGACGATTTGATTTAATTCGTCATCAATATACGGTGCCCTATCTAACTCTATTTCACTTTTAAGAGAATCATCCAATTTAAAAGAGCGCATATGATTGACGATATTGGATAAATGCCGCGATAGCATAAAGCCAATGAGTCGAATCGAAATAAATGCAACTAAAATGGCAGAAACCACATACACCAAAATTACATAAATCACTGAGTCTTTGACATAACGATTGATTGCTTGCTGATCCAACCAGATGTATATGGTGCCAACTTTTTCGTTTTGGTGAATTAGTGCCTTGGTAAACTCTGGTTGACCAATTTTCATTCCATACAGATAGTGTTCACCAGTTTCACTAATAACCTCTGCTGCAGCAATATATTGGGTTTGGCTCAAACCTGATGCCATATATTGAACTGTTTCTTCTTTGAAGCTCCACAAAGCTTCTGACAAACTGTCACTGATGAGCTCGATATTCTTTTGAATGTCAGCTTTAATTTGATCGGATACTTTATAAAATTGCACAGCCGAAAATAAAGACACAATCAGCAAGGTGGCACATAAGCTTGACAAGATAAGCGCCAACACCACACGTGCTTTTAAGGAGTGAAGAGAAAATTGTTTTAATAGCCGGTAAATGGCTGCGTACATATTTAAACCTATATGGAAAACAAACTTATGCGATAGCACAACAGCTGTAACTAAATAGTAGTCAAAATGTAACTAATAAGCGAGCTTTTAACTTCGATTAAATTGTTAAATTGTGCATCTATTGATTTTTGTGATTTAATCCCCATTTTATTTAATCCTTTCAGTATTGAGGTTATTGGTTTCACTACAATGAACGTTAGCGCACTTACCAGCTTAATCGCATTAATAACTACTTTAATCGGTTATTTTTTCTCGCTTCCTTTGGTACTGACAATGGGTCTATTTGCCTTGTCTGGGGCATGTACCAACTGGTTGGCAATTCACATGTTGTTTGAAAAAGTCCCAGGTTTATACGGCTCTGGCGTCATTGAAGCCAAGTTTGAAAACTTTAAAGTCGCGATAAAAGATCTGATGATGACCGAGTTTTTTAGCGATGAAAATATCGATAAATTTTTATCTGATAATTTAGGACAGGCTCGCCACTTCGACTTTGCCCCAGTAATTGAAAATATAGATTTTGACCCAGCATATGAGTCTTTGGTGGATACCGTGCTTAATTCGCAATTTGGTGACATGCTGAAACTGGCTGGTGGTCGAGCATTGATAGATCCATTAAAAGAGCCCTACATAGATAAACTCAAACAAAAACTCATAGATATAACTCAAACCAACCAGTTTGACGAGTTACTGAAACAAAGTATTGAACAACCAAATATCATGGCCGAAATGCGTGAAAAGGTCAGCCAAATCATAGACGCTAGATTAAATGAATTGACAGCTAAGGCCGTCAAAGAGATAGTGCATAAAATGATAAACGAGCACTTAGGCTGGTTGGTCATTTGGGGTGGGATCTTTGGTGGTCTGTTTGGCCTAGTCGCTCATTTAGTATAAGGTAAGCTATATGAAACATATACTTCGTAAGGTTTTTGCCCCCTTGCTCAATATTTTTGAACAAGGCGACGAAAATTATGCCTATAAACCGCTTAATCGGACTATATTATTAGTCGTAGGTGTTTTATTCGCCATTTTAGCATCTGCTGTCACTTGGTTGAGTCCGCAAGATGAACTTGGTTTTCTAATTCCGTTAATTGTATTTGGTGGTGCCAGCCTAGTCTGTTTAGTGGTTGGTTTGTTAGGTTCGGACAAAGCAGTTGCAAAAATTTGGGGCGGAAAATAACAAGGAGTCCAATTGCGGCACTGGCTTTTACTATTTCAGATTTTTCTGTTTGCGCTCGGTTTGGCTGTTATTACCGGGCTATTCTATTTGTTGTGGCCAGTCCCCTCAGCGCCTATAGCTCAGCAGCAAACTATTGATGCGTTGCATACAGACACCTCTCCTTCTATTGCAATAGAACCAAACCAACCAGAAGAAATCCCCAAACAACCGTCTATTGCAGCTCAAACCGAGCAACCACAAATTGCACAACAATCAGCACCGACTAGGGTTAAAATCAAACATTACCCCACAACATCTGCGTTAGAAAGCAATATTGCAAACATTGATCTAGACCAATTTAAGCAAGAAGTTTCTCTAGACATGTATTTAAGCTATTTATTAGCGTTAGAGAAGTGCATGCCTTTTCACCGATACGCTAACATTGACGGTACGATCAATATTTCGCCTCAAAGGTTAAAAAACACCTTAAATCAACATGCTAGCCAAGGCGTGCCCGACCATATCAGTCAATCTCTGGTTGAAAAGATTAATCGGTGCAATGGGGTAAAGCTCAGTTATATTAAACGTTTATATCAAGAGGTAACTTATGTTGCCAACCAAGGCAATATCCAAGCAATGATGATGTTGTCGCACCTACCGGATATGGCACTGGCAGGCTCGAACAACGCTGAAAAAGCACAGCGAATCGACTACTATCACAAACAAATGATGTGGCTAGAACAAGCTCGCCAACATGGTAGCTTAAATGCACTATTTAATTTAGCGGTACGTTATCACCATGGTGTGTCACCCGATCCTGTCAGTGCCGCGGCCTATTATCAGGTGCTACAACATTATTTGCCTGATTATCAATATGAAGATACAGTAGCAGACTTAACGGACTCAATGAAAACTTGGCAAAAAGCAGAAGTTGAACAGATGACTGATCTCCTTATCGCGGAAATGGACAGGCTACCTAATTTATATGACTGGTAAAATACTGCTTGAATTTCAAACAAAAATGGCTCCAACACGCTATATCTTGCTCTATGTTGGCATTGCTATAGCGGCTCTGGCGGTTCGGTTTTATCAATTAGGGGACATCAACAAACCCGTTTTTGATGAAATTTATTTTCCGAAATTTGCCTATCACTACATCCAACAACAACCTTTTTTTCATTCCCACCCGCCCCTTGCTAAGTACACAATGCAAGGAGCTATAGCGCTATATCATGCGCTGCCTTGGGTTAATGAGCCTGCTTTGGGCACAGTTGACTTTAGCCAGCTCAACCCGGTCAGTTATCGCTGGGGTAATGCAACGCTTGGCTTTTTCGCCGCGATATTTTTTGCTTATTCAGCTTGGAGATTAACAAAAAGTCACTTATTTACTGTGATTGTCTTTGCTTTTGTAGGCTTAGACGGCGCGCTGATTGTTTCTTCTCGATTTGGTTTAAGCAATGTACACATTCAATTTTGGGGTGGTTTATCTGTCTTCCTTGCTTTACTGACAGTGCAAACGCGAAATTGGCTCTACCCCTTGCTGTTAGGTATCTCTCTCGGTTGTGTTGCATGTATAAAGTGGAGTGGCTTAAGTTACTGGGCGATGAGCATCGCACTGTGTAGCTTAATTTATTTAGTTAAATTACTCCAAGTTAATTTAGCCTCGAATAGCTGGCTGAAGTCGGGACTGATCATTTCTAGCCCGATGCGTAAATCGCTGTTACCTTATTTATTCTGTTTAACCTTAATTCCCGCGCTAACCTATAGTGTTTTATGGTTGCCTGACCTTCAGCTCAATACTAAATTCGACTTCGTACAAACCCACCAACAATTTTTTAGTTATCACAACAATCGAGTCGCAGAAGATGCTCATCCGTATTGCTCTAAATGGTATAGCTGGCCGTTAATGCAACGTCCAATTAGCTACCATTTTGAAAAGTTACCAATAAACGAACAAGCACAAGCTTGTTATAAGAATGTCCACTCCTTTGCCAATCCTCTATTGTATTGGTGGTCTAGTTTCGCAGTATTATTCATGTGTTTTTATACTGTGTATAAAATTAGATTCGACATAAAACATCGCATTTTAACCAATGAGTTAGTGACCTGTGGCGTGATTTTATTGGGCTATTTTGCCAATTGGCTCCCTTGGGCATTGGTCAGTCGATGTACGTTTTTATATCACTATCAATCAGCCGCTATTTTTAGTTTTATGAGCTTAGCTTATTTACTCTGCCTGCTGCATAAAACTAATTTGCGTCTAACACGTGTACTGTTTGTTATTATTCTCGTCAGTATATTTTTAAGTTTTGTCTACTGGTTACCTTTTCAATTGGGGATACCGTTAGAAAAAAGCGCGTTTTATCAAAGAATGTGGTTTAACAGTTGGATATAAACTGAAATAAAAAAGCTCCCAAGTCTGTCTACATATGCAAGCAAGACTTTAAAGAGCTGAGAACACTAATGAAGCAACACCTATGCAAACTTATTCAACTTTACCAATGTAGTCTGTGCAAACTACAATATGCAGATGGCATTGCGCCATTGCTGCTAAGGCTGTACTTAGCGCCAGTCATGATTCAAGCAGGTTGGACTAAATATCAAAGTTTTGACAATATTGTTCAATGGTTTGGCGACGCAGAATGGGGGCTTGGTTTACCTTTACCAGGGTTAATGGCTTTTCTGGCAACCAGCGCAGAGCTAGTCGGTGGCATACTATTATTATTTGGCGCACTCACGCGTTTAATTAGCATTCCTCTAATGATCACTATGATAATTGCGATGGCAACTGTTCACTGGCAACATGGATGGTTAGCGATAGCAGACAGCAGCAGTTGGTTGGCCGATGGTACTTTATTACTGAACGAGTCGATCATTCAATCACAAGAAAAGCTCACTGCGGCAAAAAGTTTACTACAAACCCATGGCCACTACGATTGGTTAACCAGCAGTGGCAATTTTGTTATCTTAAACAACGGAATTGAATTTGCCGCGACCTATTTTATTATGTTGCTTGTACTATTATTTACTGGCGGTGGTCGCTATACCAGTTTCGACTATTGGGTTAAACACCTAGCCATCAACAAACATGAATGATTCAACAGAACAATTATCAATTGGGCAATTTTTTGCTTCTGCACAAGGTAGAAGCAAAAAGCTCTTAATTCAATTGCTCGACAAACTACTCGGCATTAAAAAGCTCAATCAACTATATCAACAGCACGGCTTTGCCCAGCTATCTGGCCCTGATTTTTTACAAGCCTTTGTGGAGCTATTTAAGCTTAAAATCAGCGATAATTTTGGTGAAAACGTACGCGAACTGACAAACGGTAATCGACCGCTGATTATCGTTGCCAACCACCCGCTAGGTGGTGTTGACGGCGTTGTTTTGCTCAAGCAACTCCTGCAATATTCAGCCAATGTAAAAGTTCTTGCGAATGTTGGCTTATCGCTGTTTAAACCGCTCCATCAATACTTTATCTTTACCAACCCATTGAAAGCAGGCGCTCGAGGAAACGTTACTTCGTTGAGACAATGCGAACAACATTTAGTCAAACATGGTATTTTGGTGGTCTTCCCCGCGGGTCGAGTTAGCTACTATCAAGCAGACAAGACTGGCATTTATGATCACCCATGGAACCGCAGTTTTGTGAAGCTTGCGCAAAAACACAATGCCGATATATTACCTGTGCATATTCAGGCAAGTAATCGTAAAAGATTTTATTTTTTTGGTAGAGTTTATTTTCGTTTTCGCTTACTTATGTTAGTTAGAGAAATGCTCGCGTCAAAGGACAAACAAATAACAATGACAATTGGAAATCAGCTTGATGTCGCCAACTTACCTAGCTCAAATCTAGATCAGCAAAGTGCACTGATAAAGTTGTTGACCTACCTTCAACCTCATATTGGCCAACAAACTTGGCCACAGCAGGCCCAAGCAGAACAACAAGCTTTAGCACCAGCGAGTGATGGTGACACTATGGCAAGTGAAGTGGCGACAATTGCCAAACACCAAGTTTTGCTTAGTTACAAAAACTGGTTAGTTTTACATGCACATGGCGGACAAATCCCAACATGTGTTGCAGAAATTCGTCGCTTACGGGAGAAAACATTTCGAGATTGGCAAGAAGGCAGTGGCCAACCCGAAGATGGTGATGATTTTGACTTTAGTTACCAACATTTGTTTATTTTTGACCAACAAAAACAGCAAATTATTGGAGCTTATAGAATGGGCCAAACCGACCGAGTTTCCCCAACTTACCTAACACAGATGTTTGATTTTTCGACAACCTTTGTTGGAAAACAGTCACCTTGTTTAGAAATGGGTCGCTCGTTTATCGTCTCCGAATATCAACGCAGTCATCATGCATTATTATTACTTTTTAAAGGGATAGGTCGTTTTGTTTGCAAATATCCACAATACCAAACCTTATACGGCACAGTCTCTTTGAGCCGGTGTTACAGTCCATTAAGCGTATATTTAATCGAGCAGTTTTTAGTAAAACAACCAGATAATTCAGCCCTCGCCAAATCTAAGTTTACTCACCCACAATTACCTTTGCTAACAGCTTTTATTGAGCAATATAAGCCAGATATAGCCACCTTAGATTGGCTTATTCAACAAATTGAGCCTGACAAGAAAGGTTTGCCAGTATTGGTAAAACAATACCACCAACTTGGCGCTCAGTTCATCTCGTTGGCGATCGACAGTCAATTTGCCCAAACACCTGGACTGCTGCTAAAAGTCCACTTGCCAGCTACTGAGCAAAAGTGGTTAAAACTTTACTTGGGTCAAGGATGGCAAAATTACCTCAACTCAGCGGTTAATGATTAATCTCGCGGTTGGTTTGCTGTATTGGGCCTGGCATGGTGAAGTGTTCCAGTATTTCATTTGTTGAACAGTTGTACTCGATGTCACCTCAGTGATACTGACACTTTTGGCATCGGCTCTGTGCATACATACACTTGTGTGACTTTTGCTTGGCTGATGGCTTGTGTGAAACTGCCATAAATAATCATTGCTCTGTTGCCGACTAAATTGACTAAAAACGGCTTGGCGGTGGCTTAATACCTTTGTAAAAGCTTTACCTGATGAGGTAAACATATTGGGCAGTTGTTGTGCTGTTACTTGTATGCCATCCCATTGCCAATAAATAGGCTGCCAGTTTTGCGGTGTTAACACCTTTGGAAAATAACACAGGGTAAACGGCGAAAATTTATATTTACCGCAATAATCTTGCAGCCTCGGCAAACTCATATCTGTTTGTGCTGATAAACACGCCAAGATAATTTGCCCTCTGCTTAACAACTTCTGTTTGCGAGCAGACGTTGCTGAATAACCCAATTCCGCAGCTTGGTTTTTCTGATACAAATTGAGCAAACACCAAGTTTCTCCATTTTGGTTGGTTGCAATCCAGGTCCCCTGCCCTTGTGGGTCAATTGGATAAATTGCTTGGCGTACTTCGTCAAATATGGGTAACTCAGCCAACTCGCGTGTACGTTGTTCGTCCCGAGTGAATAAAAGCCGGTAGCCGCTAAGGGTTTGTTGCCAGGTCAGTGTGCACATTGCAAGATTTTAGCGATTGAATGGTTGAAGGCGCGTACCCTAAATATTCGATATGGTGAATTGCATGATCTGGCTGACATTGATTTTTGATCAGCGCTAAATGATGAATTGCATGGCTTGTAACAAACAATAACTCTCGGTGCAGGTTGGTGGCAATAAATGGCTGCCCAGCCAATAATGCTTGAGTCTCCGGGATAAGCCGAAAATTCGGTTTATCTGCAAGTGTAAGCATCAGGTGATTCAATGCAGCGGGCAGTTGGTTAAATTGAGCGGATGCGTATAGACGGTCACATTCCAACTGACTGCCTCTACTACGCTGACTATAGTCTGCAACGCCTGTATCAACAACGGCAATTAATGCATTAAAATGATCGTATATATGCCGTATATGTGCACCTATACTCGAGTGGTTGTGAGCAGAGTAAACATACTCTTCATCGGTTAAACAGTGCAATACCGACACAATTTGTTGGATGACGCTGCGACAATATTCAAGCATATTATTATCCTTTGATAACGTTCGAATAATAGACCGCGACAATTGAATTAAACTTTCACCTGCCTATGAATTTGTAACCGTAAGCATCCTTTACCAGCAATGCTAAAGCACTATACCGTTTCAAAGAAGTGTTCGATTTGCTCACAGGTATTTTCAATCACCGAAGTATCAACAGGTGCAATAAAAATCGTATCGTCACCCGCAATTGTGCCCAGAACACCGTGCGACTTATTCAAAGAATCTAACATACGTGCAATCAGCTGCGCTGCTCCTGGGGTCGTTCTCACAATAATCATCGCTTGGTTGTGGCTAACCTCTAGCACCAACTGTTTAAGCGGGCTGTCTGTTGTCGGCACCCCCAATTCAGGCGGTAAACAATACACCATCTCTTGCAATGCATTGCGGGTGCGCACTGCACCAAAGCGGCTTAACAGCCGTGAAACTTTAGACTGACTGATATTGTCAAATCCTTCGGCTTTGAGCGCTTCAACAATATCAGCTTGAGAAGAAAAACTTTGTTCTCTTAATAAAGTTTTAAATGCTTTTAATAAAGCGTCTTGTTTTTCTGTTTGGTTCAAACGACAACTACCTTTAAATAACACCAGACAATGTCAGTACAGCTATCACACTGAGCTGAAATAAAAATGCACGCTTAGCCAATTTTAACATCACACAAGGTTCAGTTAAGTGATCATCTTCAGGTGAATAAACATCCTCTGCGGCTTTAGCAATACGCGCTAAATAACCTCGAGCAGACTCCTTACACTGAGCAACGCCTGACATCCAAACTGGCAACGCCTTTGAGAAGTGGCCAACAAACAATATCGCAAAACCAGATATTCGCACTGGCAGCCAAACTAAAATAGCCAACAAACGTTCACTTGCTTCTTTTAACCATGCAAAATTTTCTTCTGTTGCTGACACTTTAGCTAAATTTCGAGCAAATACATATAACAAGGCACCTGGTGCGCCTAATGCAACAAACCAAAAAATAACACTAAAGTAATGTCTAAAGTTAATCCAAACTAAAGTTTGTCCTAAGGTTTCACTTTTACTTTCTTCGGTAACCTGCTGGCCTAGTTGCAACGAGTATTCATAACATGCTTGTTGGTCACCTCTGCAGGCGGCCTCCAAATATTGTCGGTAACAACGCCTATGTTGTGGACAACCATAACAGACGAATAAAATGAAACAATTTAATACCAGTGATAAAATGCCATCACCCAATAGCGACAGTAAAACGCTAACCAGTAAGCACGGAATAGCGAGCCAGATTAGGATGAACACTTCAGCCGACATCGATTCTGACTGTGTGAAATTTTGGCTAAATTTTTCTTTATACCAATTAAAATAATGTCGGTAGTGGAATTGCTCCTCCACTCTAACCAAACGTTCCAACACGACTACAATAATGATACTTAACAATGTCATAATAGTTCCTTGGCCAATTGTTGTTTGTAGTGACCCCAATTAAAACCTATACCTGGATCAGTTTTTCGGCCAGGTGCGATATCACTATGACCGACGATTCGTTCGGGGGTTATTTTAGGATATAACCGCATGATTTGTCCTGTAGTTTTTACCAATGCTTGGTATTGGAGTTGGGTAAACTCAGATTTATCCGTGCCTTCTAACTCTATGCCAATTGAAAAATCATTACAATTGCTACGCCCATCAAATTTGGAAACTCCAGCATGCCATGCCCTTAAGTCCATTGGGACAAATTGTATAATCTCACCATTTCGCTTAATGAAAAAATGTGCCGAGACTTCCAATCCGACTAGGTCGGCAAAACTAGCATGTTGATTACAATCCAAACATCCCAGAAACAGATCTTCAATATAGGGCAATCCATATTCGCCTTCGGGCAACGAAATACAATGAATAACCAATAAATCGATATCAATATTATCAGGCCGAGTATTAAAAAATTTTGAAGGTTTAAAAACGGCGTCAGTTAAAATATCATGTCTGTCAGACGAAGATTGAGGTTGAGTCATAGTGGAACCAGATTTAAATCAAAAAACCGGCAAATGGATGAACTATGCCGCATGGATCATTGCATTCTTTTTATTAACCTATTGGTTTGAAGGCTATTTAAACAAAAAAGAAAACCCGAATCAAAACCCTTCAAGTCATTATACCGGACAAGGTGCCGTAGAAGTTGAGCTCATTCGCAATCGACATGGCCATTATGTGACCAATGGCAGAATAAATGGCCAAACTGTCACCTTTTTACTGGATACAGGCGCAACGCATGTCTCTATTCCTGAGCACATTGCTCGCGACCTCAACCTAAACTATGGCAACAGCTTTCCCGTTGGCACGGCGAATGGTACGGTCACCGTGTATAGTACAGTAATAGATCGTTTAGAGATTGCCGATATTACTTTGTATAATGTTAAGGCAAATATTAATCCCCACATGCACCAAGATTCGATTTTACTTGGGATGAGCGCATTAAAACGTATTGAGTTTAGCCAAAGAGGCAATGTATTAACTTTGCGCCAATACAAATAACTAACCAAACCATTAACTATTAACTATTTTGAACATGGAGTGTTCTATGCAAATCCCGACTATTTTTTCTGCATTTGTTACTAAATTCATGCTGCTGGTTCTTTTTAGCAGCCGCGGCTTCGCAGAGCCTATCGATCTAATGCTAGCAGAAAAATATTCGCAACAAATAAATGTTGCAGACTACCTAGTCAGCGAAAAATATGATGGGGTGCGAGCGTATTGGGACGGTAAAAAATTATGGACTCGCCAAGGCAATCAAATTATCCCCCCAAAATATTTTGTAAAACATTTGCCCGATTTTCCATTAGATGGGGAGTTATGGTTAGCACGTGAGCAATTTGCTCGGTTGCTTTCCATCATTCATGATCCACAAGATAACCGCTGGGCCGAAGTTAAATTTATGGTTTTTGATTTTCCTCAACTTAACCTGCCTTTTTCTGCCCGCTACCAGCGCATGACTGAATTTGCAAAACAACACAGCACACACAGTCCCATCACCATTGTTAAACAGTTTACTGTTGCTAACCACCAGCAACTGCAAAATCTATTGGATCAATATGTTCAACAGGGAGCAGAAGGCCTAATGCTGCATAAAGCTTCTTCTTTCTATCAAGGTAAGCGCAGTGACGATTTAATAAAGGTCAAACGATTTGAAGATGCCGAAGCTACCGTAGTCGGCCATATTCAAGGTAAAGGGCGCTTTAGCAATGTGGTTGGTGCACTGGTGGTTGAAGACCTGAAAACAGGCAAACGTTTCAAAATAGGCAGTGGGTTATCTTACGCTGAGCGAAAAAACCCACCCAAAATAGGGAGTATAATTACCTACAAATACACTGGTTTTACTAAAAATGGACTACCTAGATTTGCAGTTTTTTTGCGAATTCGTCGCCACTAAAACACAATCGCCATATTCAAGCGGGTTAACTAAACTTAATTAGCCCGCCTTACCGACAACCAGGCTAATGATTCTAACGCCTGTTTATATGGTGAATCAGCCAATACAGCTAACGCATCAACAGCCATTTGCGCATGTTTTTCAGCTTGCTGATAGGTATAGTCTAACGACTCAGTTTGTTTGATAATGGATAATACCGCGTCCAAATGGGCTAACCCATCCCCGTGCTCTATCACATTTTTGATTAACTCAGCATCTTTTGCTTCCGCATGCTGCATTGAATGGATAAGTGGTAATGTCGGTTTCCCTTCTGCCAAATCATCACCTACATTTTTACCTAAGCTTTCAGATTCACCAGCATAGTCCAACCAATCATCCATTAGCTGAAACGCTGTTCCCAAATAACAGCCATAATCTGCCAGAGCTTGCTCAGTTTTTTCATCTTGTTGGGTCAATACAGCCGCTAAGCGCGTTGCTGCTTCAAATAACTTGGCGGTTTTACAATAAATAACTTCCATATAAGAAGCTTCAGTTGTACTCGGGTCATTACAATTCATTAATTGCATAACCTCGCCTTCTGCAATTACATTAGTTGCATCCGACAAAATCTGCATCACCTTCATTTCATTCAACGACACCATCATTTGAAATGAACGTGTATATAAGAAGTCACCAACCAAAACTGATGCAGAATTACCAAACAGAGCATTTGCGGTGTCGCGGCCACGCCGCTTATCTGATTCGTCGACAACATCATCATGTAATAAAGTAGCGGTATGAATAAATTCGATAATCGCTGCTAAGGTAATATGACTGTCGTTAGTCGAGGATAGCGCCCGTGCAGCCAGAGTTGTAATAAGCGGCCGAATACGTTTACCACCACTGTTAACGATATAAAAACCTAACTGTTGAATTAAAGCGACATCGCTTTGGAGTTGGTCGGCAATGACTTTATTTACCGCCAACATATCTTCATTGGCTAACTGCTTAATCTGTTCTAGCTGCATTGATAAAAACTAAACTGTCTGGTTCGAGTGAAAATTTGCGCTAAGTTTACACTTTTTTTTTGATAAAATATGCCCTTTAATCAGGGTATTTACCCAACATAAGTAATTTTAATCTACCGTGGTGGAATAAATAGCGAATTAAACTTATTTTAGGCTTGCGATCTTAAAAGCTTTGCCTTAGAATTCGCGCCCTGTTTTGAAGATTTGTACGTTAGTTTAGCTAACGTCTATATAGTGAGCGGAGTAGAATATGTACGCGGTTTTCCAAAGTGGTGGTAAACAACACCGTGTAACTGAGGGCCAAACCGTTCGCCTAGAGAAAGTTGAATTAGAAGCTGGTTCTTCTATTGAATTTGACAATGTATTGTTAATCTCTAATGGCGAAGACATCAAAATTGGCGCACCTTATGTAAATGGCGGTAAAGTGACTGCAGAAGTTGTAGGTCACGGTCGTGGTGAGAAAGTAACGATTGTTAAATTCAGACGTCGTAAGCATTCTCGCAAGCAAGCTGGTCATCGTCAGTGGTACACTGAAGTTAAGATCACTGGCATTAACGCTTAATTTAGGAGACTGAATCAATGGCACATAAAAAGGCTGCAGGTAGTACGCGTAACGGACGTGATTCAGAAAGTAAACGCTTAGGTGTTAAGCGTTACGGTGGTGAATCTGTACTAGCGGGTAACATCCTTGTTCGTCAACGTGGTACTAAGTTCCACGCGGGTAACAATGTTGGTATTGGTCGTGACCACACTTTATTTGCTTTATCTGATGGTAAAGTAAAATTTGAAGTTAAAGGTCCTCAAAATCGTAAATTTGTAAGCATCGAAGCTGCTTAAGACCAAACCGATTTGAATATGTAAAAACCCCGCTCTGGCGGGGTTTTTTGTTTTATTTCCGCAAGTTTATTCCAATCTCAACTAAACTAAATGTATAAAGCAGGCAGCGTGAAGAGATTTGAATAAGCTGGCGTTTGAAGGTATATACCAAGAGGTAACCAATGAATTTTGTCGATGAAGTTGAAATAAAAGTAGATGCTGGTGATGGCGGTAATGGCTGTGTCAGCTTTCGTCGTGAAAAATACATTCCTAATGGTGGCCCGGACGGCGGTGACGGCGGCGATGGAGGCGATGTTTATCTAATTGCCGACGAAGGCCTCAACACCCTAATAGACTATCGTTTTGAACGTTTTCATGCAGCCGAACGCGGCGAAAACGGTAAAAGTAAAAACTGTACAGGTCGTCGTGGTCAAGACAAATACTTAAAAGTGCCTGTCGGTACGCGCGCCACAGACGCAGAAACGGGTGAGGTTATTGGTGAAGTATTGCACCATGAACAAAAATTAATGGTTGCTAAAGGTGGGTTCCACGGCTTAGGTAATACCCGCTTTAAAAGCAGTGTAAACCGAGCACCTAGACAAAAAACACCAGGTACACCTGGTGAAGTTCGTCAACTAAAACTTGAGCTCATGTTGCTAGCAGATGTTGGCTTATTAGGTATGCCAAATGCCGGTAAATCAACCTTTATTAGCGCAGTTTCTGCCGCCAAACCGAAAATTG
Organism: Catenovulum agarivorans DS-2; assembly: GCF_000568405.1. Lineage (GTDB taxonomy): Bacteria > Pseudomonadota > Gammaproteobacteria > Enterobacterales > Alteromonadaceae > Catenovulum > Catenovulum agarivorans_A. The sequence goes on along the minus strand of NZ_ARZY01000002.1, from coordinate 21,361 downwards.
CAAACTACCCTTTCACCACATTAGTGCCAAATTTAGGTGTTGTACGTCAAGGTGTTGGCAACAGCTTTGTTGTGGCAGATATTCCGGGTTTGATTGAAGGAGCATCAGAAGGTGCAGGGCTTGGTATTCGATTCTTAAAACATTTAGAACGTTGCCGCGTGTTATTACATATTGTGGATATTGAACCTTTTGACGGATCAGATCCAATTGAAGATGCAGTAACCATAGTTGATGAGCTCTCAAAATATAGCCCTGAATTAGCTGAAAAACCACGCTGGTTAGTTTTCAATAAAATAGACCTAATGCTAGAAGAAGATGCCAAAGCCAAAATGGATGAAATTGTTGCAGCATTAGATTGGCAAGGTCCAATTTACTCAATGTCTGCTGCAGAACGCAATGGCACCCAAGAATTAGTAAATACATTGGGAGACTGGTTATTAGAACACCCACTGCCTAGCTTGGAAGAACAAAAAACTGAAGAGCAAGTTGAATTTAAATGGCAGAACTACCATGACAGTGTAATGGAATCTGAAGATTGGGACGATGATGATTGGGATGACGATTGGGACGATGACGAAGATGGCCCAGAAGTCATCTACCAAAAATAATGAGGATTTGCATGATAATCTCAATGATCGCAGCAATGACACCAGAGCGAGCGATAGGCAAAGACAATAAATTGCTTTGGCATTTGCCTAATGACTTAAAGTTTTTCAAACAAAATACTTTAGGCAAGCCTGTTATTATGGGCAGAAAAACTTTTGATTCAATCGGTCGACCTTTACCTGGTCGACTAAATATTGTGATCAGCCGTCAACAACAAAGTCCCCACCCAGATGTCTTATTAGCATCGTCTGTTGAACATGCTTTAGAACTTGCCAAGCAGCATGTTGCTACAGCTGAAGAGATTGTTGTGATTGGTGGAGGTCACATTTACCAAAGCATGTTGCCACATGCAAATAAACTGTACATCACAATGGTTGAAACAAGCGTTGATGCAGATACCTATTTTCCTCAAATAGATAGCAACGAGTGGCAACTCGTTGAACAGGAAGCTGGTATAGTTGACGATAAAAACGCACTAGCTCATACATTTTATACTTATACGCGCAGCAAATAGCTGCGTATAAGTATAAATATCAATTTAGCACTTTCCCTGTAAGACATTTCTCACAACAACCTTAAGACTTATCCCTACTTTATGTCTCTTTAGAGACAGAAAACCCCCTAACGAACTGATTTATATACCTTTTTATAAAAATCATTCTAATTAAAATTAAATGAACAAAATAAATTTTTGGAAAGTGCATTCCAGACCATCAGTCAACTAAGTAATATAACACTCGTTGCTTAGGAAAACGGACGCACCCAAAGTTCAGAGCGACATGGAAAAAACAGGAAATGGAATAAATGGAATAAATGGATATATTAGTTTTCTAGGATGGAAAAAGTGTAAATGGCATTACACTATTGGAATTGGAAAACAAGGTGTATGGACACTGCGATACTCAGGATGGTATTGATGTTATGTAGGAATGGATGGATAACGGAGTGGACAACCAGGAAGGTATGGAATTTAAGGATGCAGGGACAATATAGCTTAGGATAGCACCAAGGATACACTTAGGACTAAGGATTATTGGAAGTAGGACGAAAAGGACCAACAGCTAAGGAATTGGCTAGCATGGAGCAGATGGCAGTGACGCTAAGGAAAAAGGGATAGCTCAGGATGAGGTTTTAAGGATCTATAGGGTGGAATCCCGCTGGATGCAAAATACAAAAAGAATAATTAATTTGGGACACACCGAAAGGTGCTTTTAGGGATACACACGACAGGCAAGTCTTCATCAAGGTTAGATGATATGTCTTTGGGTGGCGACTGAGGTCGCCACCATTCACTCTTCCAATCTCACAATTTATTATTCAATCTTAAACCACAGCTTTTCATTATCGTAAGGCGTTAGGGGTGGCATATTTGGATTATCAATTCTAAATACTGTGCGGTTAGCTAATTGAGCATTTTCCAATGCTTGTGCAACCATAGGGTTTTGATAAAAGAACTTATCAAATGAACCATCATCGATCATTTCCATCAAGCCTGTTTCTATCGTTTGCGCCAACTTGGCGTTGTCTTTTGCGACAAAGAAGTAAGCCGCAAGTGGATAAACCAACAATAAATTCTTTTCTACTGTTAAATTCAACTCTGAGTGTTTTGATACTTCAGCAAAAGGTTCATGCACTCCCCGTGGAAAAGCGTCAAAACGACCGCCTTCAAGCATATAAAATAATCCATCGTATTTCATCGCTGTGACCACGTCTAAACCTGCAGATTCAAGTACCTGGGTATCAGCCCATTGGCGACCCTGCCCTACTTTAAACTGTCTTAGTGCTGATAACGAATCTATACCATTGAACCTTTGTTGTTCACCCTTTCTGATAATAAATAACCTGTGTCCCAACAACCCTTTAAACAAAGGAACACGAATCGGCTCCATTAGTTGTTCATATTTATTATTAGTTCCACCCCACATAACATCCATTTCTCCCGACTGAATGTAGTTAACCATCTGCCCTTCATTGAGGTCGACCGGCGAGGTATTAATTATATACTGATTGTTTGGGTCGCGAGAAAGCGCCTCTTTTAATAACTGCAATTGATAGATATTATTAATCGACTCTGAATTATTAACATTCAAAGTCACCTGAGCAGCCGAGACGGGTAAACTAATACCAATACAGCACGCTAGGCTAATCATTAGGTTCTTCATATTTTACCTTCCATTTGTGTATGTGTTGAAGCCAGCTATAGCTTAAATATTATTTTTATTATGTTTTTGGGTGAATGTGGGAAACAAACGTTGACAGCCATCCACCATCAATGGATATTAACAAATTCTTAATAAAATAAAATATCAAATGGCGTAACAAACACGGAAAAACGATAAAATGAGACTAAAACGGGCTGGAATGGTCAAAAAGAAGAAATGGCGGTGAGGGAGGGATTTGAACCCTCGATACGCGATTAACGTATACACGAGTTCCAGTCGTGCGCTTTCAGCCGCTCAGCCACCTCACCGCATAGAGCTTTTACAAAGCGGGCTGAATAATAGGGAAATCAGCCCAGATTAGCAAGCATTGTTTGTTAAATTGCAACTAAATGGCGATTAAAACACCAATGTAACTTTAATTAGGTGAATTAGGCGTTGCCTTTTACTTTCATTTTTAATTCAGCTGCAAAATTTAACATCCGATCCAATGGAAGTAGAGCTCGCTCACGCAAACTATCATCAACAAAAATTTCATGCTCTGATAAGTCGTCTGCAACTAATGCGTTTTCTATGGCCACAAGCCCATTCATCGCCATCCACGGGCAATGCGCACAACTGCGACATGTTGCACCATTACCACCAGTTGGTGCTTCAATAAATGTTTTGTGTGGCGCCAATTGCTGCATTTTATAAAAAATACCTTTGTCGGTCGCTACAATAAACATATCGTTTTCAAGTGTTTGACTTGCTTTAATCAATTGGCTGGTTGAGCCTACTGCATCTGCTAATTCAATAACAGAAGCTGGCGATTCCGGATGAACCAACACTGCAGCTTGTGGATACATAGATTTAAGCTCACGCAAATGTTTCGCTTTGAACTCGTCATGGACGATACAAGCGCCATTCCATTTAAGCATTTCAGCACCAGTTTGTTGCTCTATGTACGAACCTAAATGCTTGTCTGGGCCCCATATAATTTTGTGCCCTTCTGCATCTAAGTGCTCAACAATTTCCAATGCGATAGATGAAGTTACCACCCAGTCAGCTCGCGCTTTTACAGCTGCCGAAGTATTGGCATAAACAACAACTGTATGGTCTGGATGCGCATCACAAAACTCGGTAAATTCTTTTTCTGGACAACCTAAATCTAACGAGCAGGTTGCTTCTAGTGTTGGCATAAACACGCGTTTTTCTGGTGATAATATTTTTGCGGTTTCACCCATAAATTTAACACCCGCGACAATCAGTGTTTTTGCTGGGTGGTCGCGCCCAAAACGCGCCATTTCTAGAGAGTCTGATACACATCCGCCTGTTTCTTCAGCCAAGGCTTGAATTTCAGGATCTGTATAATAATGCGCAACCAAAACAGCATCTTTTTCAGCTAGAAGCTTTTTAATACGCTCTTTGTATTGCGCTTTGTCTTCAGTAGATAAAGGTTCAGGTTTCGCAGGGAAACTAAATTCATAACCTGCGTTAAGTTCAATTTGCGACATATAACTTAAAATTTTTGAGTTAAAACTGCCGCAGATTATACGCTATTTGCTTTAGCTTGGGTATAAGCTATCTGTTTTAGCTGCGCAAATAAAATCGTTTTTATGTAAACCACCGATTTTATGGGTCCACCAACTAACGGTCACCTGCCCCCACTCAGTTAAAATGGCAGGGTGATGCGCTAAAGATTCCGCAAGCTCCCCTACTTGATTCGTAAAAGCTAATGCATCAACAAAATTATTAAACTTATATACCTTCACAAGGCGTTTAATATTATCGACTGATTGAATTTGCCAATCTGTTAACTGCGTCATCCAGCTTGCAGTTTCTTCAGCTGTCGCGAGTGGTGCATCTACTCTACACGCCTCGCACGTTTGATTTGATAAAATTTCCATAACATCCTTCATATATTAGAAAGTTTAACCAATTATAGCTTATTTATTTCTTTTTCAACTCGGTAGCGCTCACTTGTTGCATAGACCTCTAAGTTGCGCACTCTGAGCTCCAATCGTTCGAATACTTCGGCCAAATCAGACAAAACCACTTTAGGTGGACTTCCTGCTTGCCATACGTTTTGTTTGATATCAAAATGATAATTGTCGCGTGTATTTGTTTCATACACGCGTGCTGGCTTTACTTTGTCATTTCTCTCAAGTATTAGCCATGCAGCTATGTAAACAAACAAAATAAAACTAAATGAAAAAATAAGTGCACCTACGGTAACTAGGCGTACAACCCAAGTTTCAAGTGAAAAATAGTTGGCAATGCCTGCACATACCCCTGCAATTCTGCCGTTGTGCACATCTCGGGTCAGTTTTTTATTTGTTGCTGTCATTTGTTTGCCTCCAGTTTGGTGACTCTATATCTAATAAATTTTCTAACACCTCTATTCGATCTGCCATACGTTCGGCCTTTTTTGATAATTCGATCAGCTGATTCTGCTCTGCTTCGGTCAGCCCCTGATTTAACTGTTTTTTGCTTCGGTAGCTCAAAATTAACCAAATTGGTGCGACAAATATCAAAAATATGATAATGGGTGCAACCAACAATCCGACTAAGGCCGTCATAGATAAACCTCCTGCTATTTATCTTGTGTATTATCCGATTTAACTTTTGCTTTTAGCTTAGCTAATTCTTCATCCAATCCATCTTTGGCAACTAAATCTTCAAACTCAGCGTTAAGATTTTTACTTGCGATATCATAACTATCTGCTTCAGCCTCAATGTCACCTATTTTGCGCTCGTAAGCATCGAATCTATCAAGCGAGTTTCTAACTTTATCCGCATCAAGCTGGCGTTTTACCGTGACCCGAGCGCTAACAGTTTCATGCTTCATAATCAGTGCTTTTTGTCTGGCTTTTGCATCCGTTAATTTGTCTTGTAACTGCTGAATTTCAGATTGCAGCTTGTCGAGCTGTTCGTCCAACAAATTCACTTCTGAAGTCATCATTGCTTCTTGATCAGAAATTCGCTTTTTTTCAAGCAAAGCGGCTCTGGCGAGATCTTCCCTGTCTTTACTAATCGCTAATTCAGCTTTTTCTTGCCAATCTTGCTGTTGTTGCTGCAAGCGCTGTAATCTACGAACTAAATCTTTTTTGTCCGCCAACACTTTGGCTGAGTTTGAACGAACTTCAACTAACGTATCTTCCATTTCCTGAATGATTAATCTGACCATTTTGGCAGGATCTTCGGCTTTATCTAACAAAGCATTGATATTGGAATTAACGATATCGGCAAATCTTGAAAAAATACCCATATTAAACCTCTCTAAATATTAACTGTATCCGATAAAATTAGTGACTTATCCCTCTATTGGCACCCCTACCAAAACTTCACGTCCTGTGAAAGTTGTAGTGATCTAAACAATCTTTGTGCCAACTAGGTAATATACTGATTTATATATCTTTATTTAAATCTAGCAATTTGTTCACTTTCGGAACATAATCAAATACACCAATAGTTGACAAAATAGACCAATATCATGGATAAAGTTCAGCAAAACCTCATTGGCCAATCGAATGCTTTTCTCAGCATGATTGAACAAATTTCACAACTGGCCCCATTGAATAAGCCCGTACTGGTTATTGGTGAGCGCGGCACGGGTAAAGAGCTGGTTGCTGAACGACTACACTACTTGTCTTCCAGATGGGATGGGGAGTTTTTAAAACTCAATTGTGCAGCCATCAACGAAAATCTATTGGAAAGTGAATTATTTGGCCACGAGTCTGGTGCATTTACTGGTGCCAACAAAAAACATGCAGGACGATTTGAGCGAGCACACTGTGGTAGTCTTTTTCTTGATGAATTAGCAAACTCATCATTAATGGTACAAGAAAAATTACTTAGAGTTATCGAATACGGTGAGTTCGAGCGCGTCGGAGGCAGTCAAACTTATAAAACAGATGTTAGATTAATTGCCGCAACCAATGAAGATTTACCCACACTGGCCGAAGAAGGCCGTTTTAGAGCTGATTTGTTAGACAGGTTGGCTTTTGATGTGATTACTATCCCACCACTTAGACAACGAACAGAAGATATTTTGCTATTGGCCGAACATTTTGCCGTCAATATGGCGCGTGAATTGTCGCATTCGCACTTCCCAGGTTTTAGCAAAGCTGCACAAATATCGCTACTCGATTACCCCTGGCCAGGCAATATTCGAGAATTAAAAAATGTTATTGAACGCAGTGTTTATCGCAACAACTCTTTTGCTAAGCCATTGGACTATATAGTTTTTGATCCTTTTCAATCTCCTTTTCGACCAACTCCAGCCTCGAAGCAAGTTAAACAGAGCGCTCTTGCAGCTAAACCCACAGCAGATTTTCCACTTAACTTTAAAGACAAAACTGCAGAATACGAAATATATCTGATAAAATCAGCTTTACGAGAAGCACGATTTAACCAAAGAAAAGCAGCTGACTTACTTGAAGTAAGCTACCACCAACTGCGCGGGTACTTAAAAAAATATCAATTATTGGAAACACTGCGAAATGATGAATAATTTAACCAAGGTTTGGTTAAGTACGGGCATAATAATATGGCTGTGTGCGGCCTGTGAGCAAATTAAAGATAAACGTCTAAAAAATGGCCTGATATATTGCTCCGAGGGTAACCCGGAAAGTTTCAATCCTCAAACAACGACTTCACGAATTACCCTAGATGCCAGTGCTCATCAACTCTATGATCGTCTAATCGAAAAATCAGATTCCTCCGACCAATTGGTCGCCAGTTTGGCTGAAAGTTGGGATATCAGTGACGATGGCAAAACCATTGACATGTACCTAAGAAAAGGGGTTAAGTTTCACAAAACACGTTATTTTATTCCCAGTCGCGAGTTTAATGCCGAAGATGTCATTTTTACCTTCAATCGTTGGCGGCTGAATACACATCCTTTTTATGCCAGCGCTGATAGTTACCCACACATGCAAAGTTACCAACTTGAGTTGCTGATTGATGATATTCAACAGGTTTCGAGCCACCACGTAAGATTCAAGTTATCCTCTGAAAATCATGACTTTTTAACTCAATTAACCACAGATTATATGGTGATATTGTCGGCTGAATATGGCGCCAAATTAGCATTGCAAGAAGCACAGTCACAGCTAGATAATTACCCAATCGGCACCGGCCCTTTTTATTTAGAAGACTTTGTTAAAGACGAATATATTCGCTACAAAGCACATGAAAATTATTGGCAAGGCAAAACCAAAATTGATCAGCTGGTTTTTGATATCACCCCACAAAGCTCTAACCGATTAGCCAAATTAATCACTGGCGAATGTGATGTGGTTGCCCACCCCGTCGCCAGCGAGATGGAAGTGTTACAAGACAGACCAGGCATTAGTTTGCAATCTAAAAATGCGGACAATATTGCATTCTGGGCATTCAATACGTTAAAACCACCGTTTAATAGAAGCGAAATCAGACGTGCTTTAGCAAAAGCAATAGACAGACAAACGATTTACAAAACAATCTATTACGGTATGGCTTTTCCAGCTAATTCGTTATTGCCTCCAAGCTCTTGGGCTTACAACAACAATTTGCCCACTATCACATACAACCCAGAACAAGCAAAAAAAGAATTACAAGCGGCTGGTATTGAACCAGGTTTCAAAATGCAAATTTGGAGTGCGCAAATTGAGCGTGAGTACAACCCAAACTCGCTTAAAATGGCTGAACTGATCAAAGCAAACCTTGCTAAGGTAGGAATTGTGGTGGAAATTGTCGAGTTTGAGTGGAGTACGCTCCGAAAAAAGCTGCTCGACTATTCATACGATTCTGTATTGCTCGGCTGGACACCTGACATGCAAGGCCCTGATAATTATTTTATTCCAACATTGAGTTGCCCTGCAGCCGTCATTGGTAATAACCGCGCGGCTTGGTGTAACCCATATTTTGACAATCTGTTGCACAACGCCGCCGCATCAACAGACTTGAAACAACAAAAAGATCATTACATGCAAGCTCAAAGCCTGTTACTGCAAGAAATGCCAGTGGTGCCAATAGCACACTCTCTAAGCTTTTTGGCAAAACAGCATAATGTCGTTAAAGTTAAGTTCCAACCATTTTCCGCCATATCGTTTAAACACGCGGAGAAGTTTTAATGCTAGTTTATTTAATAAAACGAGTTAACCTACTGGTCACGACGCTTTTTCTACTGAGCTTAATGTCTTTTTCGTTAGGCCATCTTTTCCCAGGTGATTCAGTGATTAATTTTACTGGCCAACAAAGTTTAACCTACGAAGAATATGCACAATTGCGCCAAGACTTAGCGCTAGATGAATCGTACTTTATGCAATATGTCGTGTATTTAGAACGAGTATTTGCGGGTGACTTTGGTTTATCATTTAGCTCACAAAGCGAGGTTCTGCGAGACTTTATGCGTGTATTCCCTGCGTCAGCTGAACTCAGCTTTTATGCGTTGTTAGTCACATGTTTAATTGGGATTCCTTTGGGCTTATGGGCTGGGATAAAACGCAATACATTGGTGGACAAAGTAATATTTTCTATTTCTGCAATTGCCAACTCTATCCCAATTTTCTGGTTAGGCTTGCTTTTTATCCTATTATTTTCTTTAAACTTAGCTTGGTTACCAATTTCTGGGCGACTTAACCTGTTATACGACATACCCTATGAGACAGGCATTTTATTAGTTGATATTGCCCTGAGTGACTTTGACAACAAGTGGCCAATATACCACGATGCATTGCGACACTTAATTTTGCCAACGCTAACTTTGGCGACCTTGCCGACTACTTTATTAATAGGCATGATGAGGTCAAATGTTATCAGCGTTATGAACAGTCAGTATATTAAAGCGGCAAGAACTAAAGGACTTTCTTTGTATCAAATCATCCGCCGACATGTATTGCGCAATGCATTATTGCCCATTATTCCGCAATTTGGTTTGCTGTTTAATACTTTGATGACAAGCACTATGATTACCGAGATCATTTTTTCGTGGCCTGGTATCGGGCACTGGTTACTGGAAGCAATTTATCAACGTGACTATCCTGTTATTCAAGCATCATTGTTACTGGTCAGTTCATTTATGATTTTTATCAATGTCCTTTCCGATGTCTGCCACACCATGGTCAACCCACTGGTAAGGAAAGAAATTAATGGCTAGTCCAGATATATATAATGAAGCGACGCATCCTGGCCCGTATATGCTGGCTTGGAACAAATTTAAGTCCGACCATGTTTCGTGGATTAGCTTTTGTATTGTGCTATTTTTCGTGGCTATGGCTTTGTTTGCGCCATTGATAACGCCCTATCATCCGTTAGCACAACACCCGCAAGATGTATTATTGCCACCATCATGGAGTAGTGCTGGTGATGTGCGCTTTATCTTAGGAACAGATGATTTAGGCCGTGATGTTTTCTCGCGACTGGTCTATGGTTGCCAAATTACCTTTGGTTTAAGCTTATTAACTGCACTTGCCGCTATGTTAGTTGGAACCGCTTTGGGGGCACTTGCAGGCATGAGTAAAGGTATTCGCGCCAGTGTTTTTAACCATTTATTAGATACCATCTTATCTATTCCTTCTTTGCTGCTCGCCATTGTGATTGTGGCAATATTAGGGCCAGGATTGCCAAATACAATTTGGGCAATTTTTCTTGTATTAATCCCGTTGTTTGTCCATCGAACCCGTCAAGCTATCCAAACAGAGCTTAAAAAAGAATATGTCACAGCTGCACGCTTAGATGGTGCGAACAATTGGCAGATACTCTTTCGCTCTATTTTTCCTAACATTGTCGAAAGTATTATTTTGCAATATACCTTAGCCGTTTCCGCAGCGATGTTAGATATTGCGGCTTTAGGCTTTTTAGGTTTGGGGGCGCAACAAGGTTCGCCTGAGTGGGGCGCTATGTTAGTTGCCAGCATAGATCTTATTTATCGTGCATCTTGGTTGACTACATTGCCTGGCATTACCATGTTTTTGTGCTTATTATCGGTAAATGCCGTTGGTCATGGCTTGCGCAACGCTTTAAAACAAAGGAGCGAATAAGATGTTACTCGATGTGAGAAACTTAACTGTAACGCTCAAAACCGACAACACAGAAGTCAACGCGATAGACAAAATGAGTTTATCTATGCGTGATGGAACCATTCATGGCTTGGTTGGTGAATCTGGGTCGGGAAAATCATTATTTGCGCGAGCTCTCACCGCCACCCTTTCTGAAAAATGGCAAGTTAAAGCAGATAGAATGTTCTGGCGTGGGCAAGATTTATTAAAACTTTCTGCCGAACAACGCGACCAAATTATTCATCAAGACATTGCGATGATATTCCAAGAGCCCGGGCATTGTTTAGATCCAACGGCAACTATAGGCGAACAGCTTAGTGAAGTGGTTCCTGAAAGCGAATGCAAAGGCTCATTCTGGCAAAGGCGCAGTTTACGCACTGAATATATTCACCAATTGCTTAAACGTGTTGGCATCAAGCGCTATCAGCAATGCTTTAAAAGCTATCCGCACGAATTGTCCGAAGGTTTATGTCAAAAAGTCATGATTGCCATGGCCATCTCGCGTAACCCTAAATTATTGGTTGCCGATGAACCAACAGATGCAATGGAAAGTACAACCAAGATACAGATTTTGCGCTTGTTGCACAAACTAAACGAGAGAAAAGATATGTCCGTGCTATTGATCACACACGACTTAGATGCGGTCACTCAGTTTGCTGACGACATTACAATTTTGTACAGCGGCCAGAGTGTTGAATCAGCATCTACCAAAGACTTGATCCGCCGGCCTTTTCATCCATACACAGAAGTATTATTTAACACTGTACCGCGTTTAGGTGACAACTTAACACCAAAATCAAGGTTACAAGCTTTACCCGGCTCAACACCACCATTGCAACATTTACCTATTGGTTGCAGACTAGGCCCAAGGTGCTTACGAGCACAAAAGGAATGTGTTGTAACCCCCAAAAGTACTAAATACAAAGGCCATGTATTTAGTTGCCACTATCCTATTAATATCGAGTAAGTCATGTCTGTTTTATTGGAAGTTAACGACCTGTGTAAAACCTACCATAAGCGCGTGCTGCCGTGGAAATCGACAATGACCACAGCACTAGAAAAAGTCAGCTTCTCGTTAAATGCGTTTGAAACACTAGCTATAGTTGGCGAAACTGGCTCGGGCAAGTCAACCTTGGCAAAACTGCTAACAGGCGTAGAGCAACCCACCTCAGGTGAAATTATTTTAAATGGTAAAGTATTGCAAGATAACGATAATACGACACGTTGTCAGCATATACGCATGATTTACCAAGATCCTGCCACTTCACTTAACCCTAGTATTTCGATTGGGCAAATCCTTGAGGAGCCACTCAAATTAAACACCCAGTTAAATAGTGAAGAACGACAAGCAAAGATTAAAAAAACACTAAATCGAGTGGGTTTGTTGGCTGATTACATATGGCACTACCCGCATATGTTGTCTAGTGGTCAAAAGCAACGTATTGCATTAGCTAGAGCTTTGATTTTAGATCCTAAGATCATAGTCGCAGACAAACCTTTTGCCGCGATGGATCCTTCTACTCGGATCCAAATGGTAAACTTGTTTTTAGACTTACAACAAACATTTGGCCTATCTTATGTTTTTGTTTCTCATAATTTAAACATGGTCAGACATATCAGTGATAAGGTTTTTGTCATGAACGAGGGCAAAGTTGTTGAACGTGGCAGTACATCAGATGTGTTTGCAAACCCTCGCCACGTAGTCACGAAAAAATTGCTGTATTCACAACAAATGTTGCTAAGTAGAAATCACTAGTTTACCGAGGTAATCGCTTAATTTTCGATTGAATTACATACAAAAAAGCCATTCATGTAATCTGAATGGCTTTTTATCGACTAACTAATTTTATTAGCTAGTTGGCTGTTTGATAAGTCACTATGTCAGCGTTTTCTCGCAATGCACTAATCAAAGCTTGATAGTTATAATCGGTAATAGCCGACTCTAAACGCTCTGCTGTCGCTTGGTCTGCATCGGCAACTTCAGCTTGCTTAACATCGTTTACTTTAACAATGGCAAAGCTGCTTGGGTTAAGCTCCACCCATGCTGCAGAAATTTCAGTATCAGTAGGCTTTTTCATTTCAAACGCTTTACGCACAATGGCTCTGGCGACTTCAGAACCAAAACGTGCGACATCTTGCTCTGCAGTAAATGCTAAAGATTTATCCGCCAATGATGTGCTTACGTCTTGACCGGCAGCTAAATCAGCTGTTTGCTGTTCAACCCAATCTTGTGCAAGCTGACGCGCTTTTGTTGCTGCTACAGCATCTTCAACTTGGGCTTTAACTTCATCCAGTGACTGAGTTCGTGCTTCTTGATATTCATTAACACGCAACACCACTAAGTGTTCGCCTGTAACTTCAACTAAAGCACTGTTGTAGCCAGCATTTAATACATCGTCTTCTTTTGCCGCTTCAATTAATTTTGCTTCGGTGAATGGGAAGTTTGTACTTGAAACGGGTTGTAAACCTGTTTGTTTAACAGTTAAGTCCGTCACTTCAGCCGCATCTTGTAAGCTAGTTGGAACTTCGAATGCAGTGTCCGCCAATAATTGTTGTTTTTCGAGGAAAATATCACGAGCTTTATCTTGCTGTAATTGTGCAACGATATCTTGCTCAACTTCAGCCAATGGGCGCACGGTTTCTTCTTCGATATCGGTTAATTTAATAATGTGGTAACCGAAGCTAGATTCAACGACTTCAGATACATCACCAATATTCTCTAGTGAGAATGCTGCTTCTTCAAAAGCTGGGTCCATTACACCTTTACCGAAAAAGTCCAAATCGCCACCATTTTGCCCAGAAAAGGTATCGGCAGAATGAGTTGTTGCTAACTCCGCGAAGTCTTCGCCAGCTTCAATTTTTGCTAGCAACTCTTGCGCTTTTTGCTGCGCGTCATCGGTTGAGTTGTCAATCAAGATATGAGATGCACGGCGACGTTCTGCTTTAACATATTGCGCTTGGCTTGCTTTATAATGCTGGCTAACTTCCTCTTGTGAAACTTCGATCCCCTTAGCAACATCGTCTAATTTTAACTCTATGTAGGCGATATCAAATTTTTCTTCCGTTTCGTATTGTTCTATATTGGCTTCGTAATGACTCACGATATCAGCTTCAGAGATTTCAACCGCATCTGTAAACAACTCAACTGGCACTTCTACGTATTCAATATCACGCTTTTGTAACTGAAGTTGTTGAAAGTACTTAACTTCGTCTTCTAATACAAAATCTGTGTCTGTTAAAGCGGATACCACTGCACGACGAGTCATATCTTCACGCAACATTTCTTTGAATCTGGTTGGGGTATAACCAGCACGTGTTAACAGTTGCAGATATCTGTCATTATTAAACTTACCATCGACTTGAAACTCTGGCATTTCAAAAATAGCCTTCTTAATTTCTTCGTCACTAGTACGAATAGATAGTCGATTTGCTAGGTCATTGACAAGTTGTTCAGAGATCAGACGATCTAGAATACCCTGTTTAAAATTGGCTAAATAGGCTGGATCAGACGCGATTTGCGAAAACATCTCGCCAAATTGAGCTTCCATTCGAGCTCGCTCATTTTCGTAGGCACGCTCTAATTCGCTTACATTGATTGCAAGTCCATTAACTTCGGCAGCTTTAGGTTCACTACCTGAATTGATATAGGAACCAACCCCGGCTAACGCAAAACTAAATATCACCAGGCCTAAAATAATCTTGGCAACGGGCCCTTGGCTACCTTCACGGATTTTTTCTAACATGCTGGATCTCTTTATAAGTTAAGTACTAACTGTTTCAAGAACTTAATATGAGTGGATAAATACAATAATTATTTATTAATTTTTATAAACAAAGAAGGCTTCGATATACTCGAAGCCTGTCTATTTATTAATCTTACAAAGCGTTGCTATTTATTGGTTAACAGCGTCTTTTAAAGCTTTTCCTGGCTTAAATGCCGGAATTTTAGCTGCTGCAATTTCAATTGTTTCACCCGATTGTGGGTTACGCCCAGTACGAGCCGCACGCTCGCGCACAGAGAAAGTACCGAAGCCAACTAAAGCTACTTGATCACCTTCTTGTAAAGCGCCAGAAACTGCATCAATAAAAGAATCTAATGCACGGCCAGCAGAAGCTTTAGAAATATCAGCGCCAGCTGCGATTTTGTCGATAAGTTGAGACTTGTTCAAGATTTCATCCCCTTAGATTGTTATTATTCCGCCACTTCAGCGAGCTTCTACCCTACTGCGGCTCAAATTAGACACAAAGTTATAGCAGGCTTAGACATTTGAATCAAGTATGTAAACCTAACTTTACCACTTTTTTAACATGTTGCTGCAGCCCCCATATAACAAGGGCTACAAAAACCATAAGGCTACCATAAAAAATACAAATAAGAAGCCCTAACTGGTGCAAATTTAACTATTTACGACTTCAAACCCTTCAGGTGGATGCTCCAAAGCAATTTTTAGTACTTCATCAATCCACTTAACAGGGTGAATTTCTAGGTCACCAATGACATTGGCCGGTATTTCTTTTAGGTCTCTCTCATTATCTTTAGGGATAACAACGGTTTTAATACCACCACGATGAGCCGCAAGTAGCTTCTCTTTTAAACCACCAATCGCAAGCACTTCACCACGTAGAGTTATTTCTCCTGTCATCGCGACATCACATCGAACTGGATTACCTGTTAAGCTTGAAACCAACGCTGTGCACATTGCAATACCCGCACTTGGACCATCTTTAGGCGTTGCGCCTTCTGGTACATGCACGTGAATGTCGCGCTTTTCGTAAAAGTCTTCAGCAATGCGTAACTTACTTGCTCGAGCACGTACAACCGACATCGCAGCTTGAATTGACTCTTGCATCACATCACCTAACGAACCAGTAGAGGTCATTTTCCCCTTACCAGAAACAGAAGTTGTTTCGATTGTTAGTAAGTCACCACCAACCTCAGTCCAAGCAAGCCCCGTCACTTGACCAATTTGGTTTTCACTATCGGCCTTACCGTAATCAAACCGTTGAACACCTAAGAAGTCATTCAAGTTTTCTTGGTTAATGACTACATGTTTGACACTTTTATCCATGAGAATTTCTTTGACAGCTTTGCGGCATAGTTTAGAAATTTCACGCTCTAAACTACGAACACCAGCTTCACGAGTGTAGTAGCGGATAATGCCAAGTATCGCAGACTCTTCAATGGCTATTTCGTTTGCTTTTAATCCATTTCGTTCTATCTGCTTCGGAATAAGGTGGCGCTGTGCGATATTCAGTTTTTCATCTTCTGTATATCCAGATAAGCGAATCACTTCCATACGGTCTAACAATGGCCCTGGAATACGCATGCTATTAGAAGTGGCAACAAACATGACATCTGACAGGTCGTAATCAACTTCTAAATAGTGATCAGCAAAAGTGCTGTTTTGTTCTGGATCTAATACTTCTAATAAGGCCGAAGCTGGATCACCACGCATATCAGATGACATTTTGTCTATTTCATCTAATAAAAATAGTGGATTCTTTACCCCAACCTTGGTCATATTTTGAATTAACTTGCCTGGCATTGAACCAATGTAGGTACGACGATGGCCTCTAATTTCAGCTTCATCTCGAACACCACCTAAAGCCATACGCACATATTTACGCCCAGTCGCTTTAGCAATAGATTGACCTAATGATGTTTTACCAACCCCTGGAGGACCCACTAAACATAAAATGGGTCCTTTAACTTTATTGGTACGCTGTTGTACCGCTAAATATTCAATAATACGCTCTTTAACCTTATCTAAACCATAGTGGTCGGTATCAAGAATTTTTTGCGCTGCAGGTAAATTCTTTTTAACTTTTGAACGTTTCTTCCATGGCACTGACGATATTGCATCGATATAACTGCGCACCACGGTCGCTTCTGCAGACATTGGTGACATCATTTTTAGTTTTTGCAGCTCTGCGAGCGCTTTTTCTTCAGCCTCTTTAGGCATCTGTGCATCTTTAATTTTGTTCTGTAAGGTTTCAAATTCATCAGGCGCATCATCTAACTCACCTAATTCTTTTTGAATCGCCTTCATTTGCTCGTTTAAATAATATTCGCGTTGGCTTTTTTCCATCTGCTTTTTAACTCGGCCGCGAATTTTCTTTTCAACTTGCAACAAATCAATTTCGCTTTCCATAAGCGCCATAAGAAACTCTAGACGCTCTGTTACGTCAACAATTTCTAATACAGTTTGCTTGTCATCTAATTTGAGAGGCATATGTGCAGCCATAGTGTCGGCTAAACGCGCAGGCTCTTCGATACCATTAAGTGAAGTCAGTACTTCTGGTGGTATTTTTTTATTCAGCTTTACGTAACCTTCAAATTGGCTAACAGCAGAACGTATTAGTACTTCTTGCTCTCGCTCGTCTACATCAGGCGAGTCAACCAAACCAATTTGTGCAAAGAAATAATCTTCAGTACTCAAATATTTATGGATTTTGCCCCTTTGATTACCTTCAACCAATACCTTAACCGTGCCATCAGGTAATTTTAATAACTGTAAAATGGTAGCGACTGTACCGATCTGATAAATGTCGTCGGTACTCGGCTCATCAACAGAAGCATCTTTCTGCGCAACCAAAAATATTTGCTTGTCGTTTTCCATTGCAGCTTCAAGGCAACGAATAGATTTTTCACGACCGACGAACAATGGAATAACCATATGTGGGTATACAACCACGTCACGGAGAGCTAAAACAGGTATATCCGCTAAACCAGATGATTCTATTGTCATTTTATTATTTCTCTTTCCTAGGAAGGTGATAACTGTTTATATGGGGTTCAATATAGCGAGTTCAAGCGATTAATCCAATCTCTGACCGAGAAAAACTTGTGTAAAAGTAAGGATTAAAGCGAATAGATTATTTTATATACCACAATGAACAATATATAAACAGTTTGGCGATTACATGAGTTGATAAACAAAAGGCTGGAAAACCAGCCTTTTTATAACGTTTATTCTGAGACAGCTTGTTTACCAGTATTTTCGTAAATCAGAATTGGATCTGATTCACCACTGATGACGGTTTCATCAACCACAACTTTTGATACATCTTCAAGCGATGGTAACTGATACATGGTATCTAACAGCACATTTTCTAAAATAGACCTAAGGCCTCGAGCACCGGTTTTTCGTATCATAGCCTTTTTAGCGATCGCACGTAATGCATCATCTCTAAACTCAAGCTCTACACCTTCCATCTCGAACAATGCAGAGTATTGTTTGGTCAATGCATTTTTTGGCTCGTTAAGGATCTGAATCAAGGCTGCTTCATCTAATTCAGATAAAGTTGCAACAACAGGCAAACGACCAATGAACTCTGGAATCAAGCCATATTTAACCAGGTCTTCTGGTTGAACATCAGAGAATTTTTCTGACAAGCTCTTCTCTTCGTCCTTTGATTTAACTGCTGCACCAAAACCAATACCTGTGCCTTTAGCCGTACGCTGTTCGATCACCTTCTCTAAACCGGCAAATGCACCACCACAAATGAACAATATTTTTGAAGTATCAACTTGCAAAAATTCTTGCTGCGGATGCTTACGACCACCTTGAGGCGGGACAGAGGCAACTGTACCTTCAATTAGCTTCAACAATGCTTGCTGAACACCTTCACCCGAAACGTCGCGAGTGATAGATGGGTTGTCTGACTTGCGCGAAATTTTGTCGATTTCATCGATATAAACAATACCACGCTGCGCCAATTCGACATCATAGTCACATTTTTGCAATAGCTTTTGGATGATGTTTTCTACATCTTCACCCACATAACCCGCTTCAGTTAGCGTAGTTGCATCAGCCATGGTGAATGGTACATCTAAAAAACGCGCTAAAGTTTCAGCTAATAATGTTTTACCACTACCAGTTGGACCAATTAACAATATGTTACTCTTGCCTAACTCAACTGCAGTTTTGGCTTTTTCACTATTTTTTAAACGCTTGTAGTGATTATAAACGGCAACTGACAATACTTTTTTTGCCAATTGCTGGTCAATTACGTAATCGTCCAAATGCTTATGAATCTCTACTGGCGTTGGTAATTTTTCACTAGTCGAACGCGCTTCTGGTGCTATTTCCTTGATCTCTTCGCGAATAATGTCATTACATAACTCGACGCATTCATCACAAATGAACACTGAAGGCCCAGCAATTAGCTTTCGTACTTCATGCTGACTTTTACCACAGAATGAACAGTGCAACAGTTTGTTGTCTCCTGACCCATCACCTTTGCGGGAATCTGTCATTTATTTACCTCTATTCTATCTATTCGCGTATCTAATCTATTAGACCTTATTTTAGCTCAGTTTGTTCGCGACGGTCTAATATACTATCAATTAAACCATAATCGAGTGCTTGTTGAGCTGTCATAAAGTTGTCTCGGTCTGTGTCTTGCGAAACTTTTTCTAAATCTTGACCAGTATGTTCTGACATCAAGCGATTCAATTTTTCTTTAATCGCAAGAATTTCTTTAGCATGAATTTCGAAGTCGGACGCTTGACCTTGGAAACCACCTAAAGGTTGATGGATCATCACCCGTGAATTTGGTAAACAATGACGCTTACCTTTCGCTCCACCAGACAATAAAAATGCGCCCATACTAGCGGCTTGGCCAATACATACAGTTGAAACATCCGGTTTGATAAACTTCATAGTATCGTATATTGCCATACCTGCAGTTACAGAACCACCTGGAGAATTTATATATATATGAATGTCTTTATCTGGGTTTTCTGATTCTAAGAATAACAGCTGAGCAACGATCAAGTTTGCCATGTGATCTTCTACTTGGCCAACTAAAAATATTACACGCTCTTTTAATAAACGTGAATAAATATCAAATGAACGCTCGCCTTTGGCAGTTTGCTCGATCACCATTGGTACTAAAGCATTGACCGGATCGAAATTTGTATTGTTTGTATTCATGAATTCCTTAGCTCTAAAAATAAAAATGGCCTGAACGAATCTCATCCAAGCCATTTAAACAAGGCGAACCCTGCTAAGTCAAATAGAAAAATGAATAATTAAGCTTGTTTATTCATAATTTCGTCAAAAGACTTAGCTACAGTCTCTACTTGCGCTTGTTCTAGGATAAAATCAATTGCTTGATCTTCCATTACAACGTTTTGAATGTTCGATAACATTTCTTTGTTGTTGTAATAATAATCAACAACTTCTTGCGGCGCTTCATAAGCAGACGCTAAAGTTTCAATTGTTTCTTTTACGCGGTCTTCATCAACTTTGATTTCATTACTACGAACTAGTTCAGATAATAATAAACCAGTTTTTACGCGACGCTCTGCTTGGTCTTTAAATAATTCCGCAGGTAATTCTGGAACATTTTGGTTATTACCACCAAAACGCTGTACAGCTTGTTGACGCAATGCGTTAATTTCTTGCTCAACTAATGCTTGAGGCACTTCAAAAGAAACAGCATCTAACAATGCTGAAATTGTGCTTTCTTTTGCTTGAGCTTTCAATGTTTGCTCAAGTTCGCGCTTCATGTTTTGGCGAACTTCAGTTTTAAGCGCTTCTAAGCCACCTTCTTCGATACCGAATAATTTACAAAATTCATCATCTAACTCTGGTAGTTTACGCTCTTCAACTTTGTTTACTTTGATTTTAAATACAGCAGGTTTACCTTTTAGGTTTTCTGCGTGGTATTCCTCTGGGAACGTAACATCAATTGACTTTTCGTCGCCAGCAGATAAACCAATGATTCCTTCTTCAAAACCAGGGATCATACGACCAGAGCCTAATTCAATGTCAAAGCCTTCAGCTTTGCCACCTTCAAACACTTCACCGTCTACTGTACCTTCAAAATCTAGGTTTACGCGGTCACCTTCGGCAGCTGCACGCTCAACAGTTTCAAACTTTGAGTGTTGCTTGCGTAGGGTTTCTAACATGTTTTCTAAGTCAGCATCAGTCACTTCTGCCGTTGCTTTTTCTACTTTAAGTGAATCTAACCCTTCAACTTTTACTTCTGGGTAAACTTCAAACACAGCAGTAAAGCTAAAGTCTTCGCCTTCATTCATTGATTGTTCTTGAATTGAAGGTGTACCAGCTGGATTTAATTTTTCTTGAATAACAGCTTGGTAGAAGTTTTGTTGGATAACTTCTTGAGCAACTTCTTGACGTACAGCAGCACCGAAACGCTTTTTAATTACGCTAACAGGCACTTTACCAGGACGGAAACCGTCGATGCGCTGAGTTTTTGCCAAACCTTGTAGTCGGCTCTTTACTGCAGACTCAACTTTGTCTGCAGGAACAGTAATGGTTACGCGGCGTTCTAAGCCTTGTGTTGTTTCAACAGAAACTTGCATTGCTATACCTCAAAATTATGAGCGAATGGCTCTTTTTCCTTTGGGACCAATTTATAATTGATAAGCCCTGAATCTACATAAACCTGCTGGATTTTATTATCACCAAGCACGATTTCTATGAACATTAAAAAAATGACGCAGCATTATAGCGATCACTTAAGCAGGAGTCGAGAGCGAATATGATTTAAGTCTAAAAAATTAAAATGAAAGTGGTCGGTGATGCAAGATTCGAACTT
>NZ_ARZY01000001.1 GCF_000568405.1 Catenovulum agarivorans DS-2 | reverse complement strand
AATTGAGTGACACAGATTTCTAAACACTACCGGCGGCTAGCTAACTTGATGTGTTATTTTAGCTAAAACGAATATTTCTTAATTTATCAGCTAAGCCTAAAAAGACTTTTTCAATTGTTGCAGATGCTGCAAAAGGTAATTTTTCTAATACATTTTTAGCAACCGCATACTTAACCTGATAAACATCAGCACTATCGATTTGTTCAACCACATAGTCATCACTCGTTTGCAGCTCATCAACCAAACCGAGCGCTTGTGCTTTTGAAGCCATCCAGTGCTCACCGGTTGCAACTTTTTCTACTTCTAATTCAGGTCTAAATGACCCAATATGTTCAACAAACAACTTGTGGATTTCTTCCAATTCAGCTTTAAATTTTTCCCGCGCCTTGTCAGTGTTTTCACCAAACATAGTTAAAGTTCGTTTAAATTCACCCGCTGTAATTTGCTCAAAATCGATGTCGTGCTTTTTTAATACTTTATTAAAGTTGGGTAGCTGAGCAATAACACCAATTGACCCAACAATCGCAAATGGTGCTGCAATAATTTTGTCAGCCACACAAGCCATCATATAACCGCCACTTGCAGCGACTTTATCAATTGAAATCGTTAATGGAACCCCTTTTTGCTTTAAACGCGCTAACTGACTAGCAGCAAGACCATAACCGTGAACGACGCCGCCTCCACTCTCTAATTTAATTAAAACTTCGTCATTTTCGGTCGCAACAGCCAAAACTGCTGTCACTTCTTCACGCAAATTATCCACCTCTTGAGCATCAATGCCAGATTTAAACTCAATCACGAATAAACGCTTTTTATCTTGTTCCCCTAATTGTTCGTTTGCATCAGTAGATTTATTTTTAGCTTTCGCTTTGGCTTGTTTTTTAGCGGCTTTGTCTGCTTCTTTTTGCGCCTTTTCTTTTTGTTTTAGCTGCTCTTTACTGAATAAATGTGCTTCCAGACCATCTTTCATTTCTTTGAATTTTTCTGACAGATTAGTCAGTTCCAATTCACCTTTTTTACCTTTCTGAGATTTTTTTGTTTGCGCCACGGCTACTAGTATTATTACTATGGCTGCGACAAAGGTTATTGTCTTTGCTAGAAACAACCCATATTCATATAAAAATTCCATACCAAACACCCTTATATTTCATCATTTTATAAGCTTAACACAGCCATAATTAAATCCATATATTTAAACACTAGCCAAAATTTAACCAATTCATTTTAACCTTATATTTCAAACACTTAAAACATACCCACACCTAAACCCACAAAACTATCCACATGTTTGGTGGATAAGCACAACAGGCAAATTTCATTCAGTATAAAATACGTACAAAAACGAATAATAATTCATCAACCATGAATATCGATTTATTTTATCTGTCATCTTTGCAAACTCGATCATTTTTTTGAGCATTCATTAAACAAAATCTGCTTACAATAACTGCAAAAAATTAATTGTACAAATTGTTCCTATAGTACAGATCAGTTTTTGATCAGTTTTTATTTCCTTTTATATCAAATAGATAAAAGTTACCCACTAGCTAATACACACAGTTATCTACAGTTTCTGTTAGTTATTTTTTCAGTTTTGTATAGTTATACATTTTAAATAGATTTAATCCGATATTTGTTAGTAATTTTTAATAAAACGCGAAAAACACCAAATGTTATCCACATTACCCACAAGATTTTTTAGCCATTTTGATGATAAACACAGCAACTGTATTCACTTTCGCAAATTTTCTTGTACATCAAAACTATTCACATCTGATACAATTAGCTAAACCCCTTTATTAGCTGAAGCACTGCATATAATGGATGATTCACAGACAAACACATTCCCGGCTGATATTGAGCCGATATGGCAAATTGCAGCGCCTTGCAATGGTAAAGTTCAACCATTATCCACGCATTATAGTGAGCTCATCCGCCAAGGTTTTGCTGGAGAAGGTATATGTATTGAATTATATTCAGAACAAATCGTCAGCCCAGTCAATGGGATCGTACAATTTATTAGCCCAGCGCTTGATGTGTTTAGGATAAAATGCCAAAAGGGGTTAATAGTTGAGTTACGCTTGCCGGATATAGTGCAAGATATGATGCGCAACGGTTTTCAACTTAAGAGTAAGTTGAATCAAGCAATTAAAGCTGGTGACATTTTATTGTTGTGTCATAAACAAAAACTCACACGCTTATATAATAAAGTTTACGGCAATAAAAAACCTCAACTGCTCATAACACTGCCTAACTTACCCGCTGAATATGTAGTACAATGCACCTTTAACCGAGTAACAGCCGCTCAAGACTTTTGTATAAAAGTGTACCCCCCGGCAAAACAAACACAGGAGTGAAAGTGTTAGTTATTTATGGCATTCCCAATTGCGATACAGTGAAAAAAGCCAAAAAATATCTTGATGAGCACAGTATCGACTACAAGTTTCATAATTTTAAGAAAGACGGTGTCACCAAAGATTTAATCGAATCATGGCTAGAACAAGTTCCACCAGAGTTGTTAATAAACAAACGAGGAACCACTTGGCGTGCGCTACCGGATGAAACCAAACAAAATTTAACCGCTCAATTAGCGGTTGAGCTTGCGTTAGAAAACCCGTCGATCATTAAACGACCAGTCGTTGATAATAATGGTGAATTTTCTGTTGGATTTAAAGCCCAAGATTGGGATCAGCGATTTATTAAAGAGTAATATTTATGTCTGAAGTAATTGATATTTTAAAAGATTTGATCTCTCGCCGCTCGGTAACCCCTGAAGATGCTGGTTGCCAACAGATGATGGCAGACTACCTGAAAGAGTCAGGTTTCAACATCGAATCTATGGTATTTGAAGACACCACAAACATGTGGGCACGCAAAGGCAGCGAAGGTCCTGTATTTTGTTTTGCAGGTCACACAGATGTTGTGCCCAGTGGTCCAACTGAGCAATGGCACACGCCACCTTTTGAACCAACCGAAATCAACGGCTATTTGCATGGCCGCGGCACTGCTGATATGAAAGGTAGCTTGGCCGCTATGTTGGTAGCAACAAAACGATTTGTCGCTAAATACCCTAATCACAAAGGTTCAATTGCATTTTTAATTACGAGTGACGAAGAAGGGCCATTTATTAACGGTACCACTCGAGTAATCGATACCTTAGAAGCGCGTAATGAAAAAATCACTTGGGCATTGGTCGGAGAACCGTCAAGTACTCATAAAGTCGGCGACGTGATCAAAAATGGTCGTCGTGGTTCTTTAAGTGGTGATTTAGTCGTAAAAGGCGTGCAAGGTCATGTTGCTTATCCACACCTAGCTAAAAACCCAGTGCATATAGCGGCACCAGCACTTGCAGAGCTTTCACAAATTCAATGGGACAAAGGCAACGACTACTTTCCACCGACCAGCTTTCAAATATCAAATGTTAATGCAGGCACGGGGGCTACAAATGTCGTACCTGGTGAAATGCACGTACAATTCAATTTTAGATACAGCACAGAAGTAACAGCAGAAATATTAGTTGAACGTGTTCACAGCATTTTAGATGCGCACGGATTAGAGTACAGCTTAGATTGGACTTACAACGGCTTACCATTTTTAACCGATGAAGGCTTGTTGGTTGAAGCAGCGGTAAAAGCGATTGAAGATACTACACATACTAAACCTGAATTATTAACGACAGGTGGTACATCAGATGGTCGTTTTATTGCACCTACTGGTGCGCAGGTAGTTGAGCTTGGGCCGGTCAATGCCACCATCCACAAGATCAACGAATGTGTAAAAATTGAAGATATCGAATTATTAACCGATATGTACGAGAAAATATTGATCAACCTTTTGGCCAATGACTAGTTGGAATTTTTCTCAATCACAGCTAATGGGTTTGGATACAGGCCATTTAATCGAACTGTATCCAAACCATTATGTGCATAAACAGGCAGCGAAAGCGGTAATTGAACTTCAGTCTGTTGCAAAAAGTGCAGGCATAGATCTCAGGTTAGCAAGCAGCTTCAGAAGTTTTCAACGTCAAAGTATAATTTGGAATGAGAAAGCCTCTGGCGGACGAGTTGTTTATAACCGTTCAGCTCAACCGCTTGAACTATCCACATACTCTGCACTCGATGCGATTCACGCAATTTGTATCTACAGTGCAATTCCTGGATTAAGTCGACACCACTGGGGATGTGACTTTGATGTGTATGACGCCAACCAATTTGATGCGAATAATCGGCCACAGTTGTTAGCCAGCGAATATGCCGAAAATGGCCCCAACTTTAAGCTGTATACTTGGTTAATTGAGCAGAGTAAAAATTTTGGTTTTACTCATGTTTACAAAGAAAATAAAACTGTAGGCGTTGCAGCTGAACCATGGCATATTAGCTACATTCCAGTCGCCCGTCAGGCACAAAACAGCTTTAGAATGCAGGATTGCCAAAATATTTTGTCCGAGCATTGTTTAGCCTTTAAACAGACTCTGCTTGACAACTTACCCTCGTTATATCAAACCTACGTGGAGGCTTATTATGTCTAACTGGATGATAGTTGGCATTATAGTGTTGGCTTTATTATTTATTATCGGTCCACTGGTTGCATTAACTGGCTCAGGTAAATTTAAAATCCCTAAAGACTTTAAAAATACCCAAGGTTATGACCAAGATAAAGACAAGGAAGATTAACAGCTAAACTTTAGCCACTTTTTGCCGTTTTGGCCTAAAGTATTTTGTATTCGCATAAAACGACTGCTTGCTATTATCCGTATACCAGCCTGGTACCCCCAACAAAGGTAATGGAGAAAGGCGTTGGTTGTTAGCCAGAGATTTGTCTAGCAAAATTTGTTTTGCAACCAGCTGATCTAGAATCTGATACTGTTGATTAAGCGTACAGTCAAAAAAACAAGGCTCAACCTGAACAAAATAAGCTTTTGCGGTTAAGCCAATAAATGGAGCGAGCGCCATTTCATACATGGCGTGGCCAAAAACAAAAGGTCTAATTGAGCGAAACCAGTCTTGACGGTTAACCCAGAAGCTGTCCATCCATTGATGTGATTGTAATGTCGTTTTTTGCTGCTCATCAGTGTAAGCCAAGATCACACCGCATTCATCAAATAAAGTAAGTGCGTCTCTTTGTTTCGTCCGCTGTTTTAACCCAAACTGCCCTATGTCTTGCACATGTAATTGGTTGATTGCTTGTTTGCACGAAGGAAACAATCCCCAAATTAACCCATTAAATAAGTCATGCCAATTATCATGTCGCGTTGGGATTTGTTTTGTTTGATTAATAAACCCTTCATATCCAAGGCTAGCTAATAACGGGTTTAGTTCAGTTTGCTTAATAAATTGGTATGACTGCAGCGTAAATACTGGCGCGCGCTTGGCAACCAAGTCAGTTAAAAACTCGGCGGTTGGAATATGCACTTGCTCAACAAGGCTAGGATATAATCTGCTGATATCTGCATATATTCCACTTGAAAGATTGGCCTGCTGAAAACTAACATCAGCAGTCCATTTTTTCTGATTTGGCAAACTATCTACCTTTTTTTCGTCGTTTATCAGCAGGCGCATCACCCTGCTCTCTTAATTCTGATTTTCGAATCGCTTTGCGTATGCGATTGGCTTTAAGGTTTTTAATTTTATTGTTGCGACTAATTTCTTTACGCATTTCAATTGGTCGCATATCCACCAATTTGCGTAAGTAATTGACTTCTTTAACTTCTAGTTCAGCCCATCCACCCATTGGCAGCGTGCGAGGCAATGTAATATCGCCATAACGAATTCTAGACAAGCGACTAACTTGAACTTCCTGGGTTTCCCAAATCCTTCTGACCTCTCGGTTTCGTCCCTCTGATAGCGTGACATGAAACCATCGATTAATCCCTTCACCACCAGCAAAAACGACTTTATTAAACTTTGCAGGGCCATCTTCTAGTTGTACACCTTGGCGAAGGTTTTGAATAGTTTGCTCTGTCACCTCACCAAATACACGTACCGCGTATTCTCGCTCAACTTCATTGGATGGATGCATCAATCGGTTAGCCAATTCACCATCAGTGGTAAAAATTAACAAACCTGTGGTGTTAATATCCAAGCGGCCTACTGCAACCCACCGCCCCTGTTTAAGCACAGGTAGTCGATCAAATACCGTTTTGCGTTGTTCAGGGTCGTTCCGTGTACAAACTTCACCCAGCGCTTTGTTATATATCAATACCCGACACGGTACGTCGTCTTCTGATTTAAATTTAACAATATGACCATCCAGACGTATTTCATCTGTCTCGGTTGCACGTTCTCCTAAAGCAGCAATTTTGCCGTTTAAACTAACACGACCATCACTAATGGCTCTTTCCATTTCACGACGAGAGCCTTTACCTGCTCTCGCTAAGATTTTTTGAATTTTCTCAGACATCTGATTCTCCCGAATCTGACAATTTATCGGCATCTTTAGTCTCATTGACCAAAGCTTGTGTAACTTGAGGTAAGTCTTCTAAACATTGTAAACCAAAATAGTCTAAAAACGATGGGGTTGTTGCAAATAAAGCTGGTCTTCCTGCAACTTCTTTATGACCAATCACCTTTACCCAACCTCGTTCTTGTAATGCCCTGATGATATTACTGGACACTGCAACGCCTCTAACTTGCTCTATCTCACCACGGGTTATCGGCTGTCGGTAAGCGATTAACGCCAATGTTTCCAACATGGCTCGAGAGTATCTCGGCGCTTTTTCTTGCCACAACAAACTGATCCAAGGACTTAAAGTTGATTTTGTTTGGAAACGATAACCTGCAGCTACTTTCACCAACTCAATACCATGTCCTTGGTACCTATCGGAAAGAGTTTTAATTAATGTTGTAATTTTACGCTGCGAAAGCTTGAATTCAGATAAAACCGTGTCAGCCAAAACTTTTAATGGCATTGGTTTGCCATAAGCAAAAATAGCCGCTTCGATAATTTGCAAATATTGTTCGTCATTGTTTTTGCGTGGCATATGAAAATTATTCTTGTGTAAACTCTATGTTGGCTTGGTGCTAGTATACATTAACGTACAGCTAGCTGATAATTGAAACCGCTTTGACTTGAGCAAACACTTTACAGCCAATTGCCAATGCTAATCTATTCCAAGAGTAGCGCGTTACACTAGCCACAAGTTTAAATTCAGCGCCTTGCGCTGTTGATACTAAATGCACGTGAACTATGCTCTCACCTGCTGATTGTTCAATATCCGATATTTGCATTGGCATTCGATTAACAATGCTCGATTGATTGTCGGCCGACAAAGACAAGCTGACATCCTTAGCTAAGATTCTAAGCCGAACATTTTTTTGATTCTTCGATAAATTTGTTGCAGGTAACAAAAATGCGTTGGCTGCAACATTGATTTTGACTAAGTTTTCTTCAGGAAGCTCTGTAGTAATGACGCCATCTAAAACCACACCAATTTGCTCTTGCAACCAAGGCAATTTACTCGATTTTGCAAAAACCTGATTAATTGTACCTTGATCAATCACTTGCCCTTGGTCGATAACCAGAATGTGATCAGCTAAGCGGCAAATTTCGGCAATATCATGACTCACATAGATGATTGGAATGCTCAGCGTTTCTTTAATTTTTTCAATGAGATTGAGTAAGTTATTTTTATTGTGTTGGTCAAGCGCTGCGAGTGGTTCATCCATCAACAAGAGATGAGGCTGAGATAACAATGCTCTTGCTATAGCAACACGCTGACGTTCGCCGCCAGACAATTTATTAGTGCGACGATTAACTAAGGGGGCTAAGCCCATCAGCTCTACTAACTCGTCATAATGAAACTTTACCGCTTGGTTACCTGCCCGATTGTTTTTTTTACGTAAACCAAAAAGCAAATTTTCATGAACATTTAAATGCTCAAATAAAGCGCCGTTTTGAAACACGTAACCAATATCGCGTTTATGCACTGGTATAAAAGAATTTTGTGTTTGAAAATTACGCCCCATAATAGTTAAGCGACCTGTAACTTGTGGTTGCAAGCCTGCAATACAGCGCAATAAGGTCGATTTACCACATCCAGATGGTCCCCAAATAGCGGTTAACCCTTGTCTAGGTAAACTTGCAGACATTGAAAACTCAAACTGATTCAAACGTCCACTAAAACTAAAATAACTATCGTTAAACTCGGCCACTGAGTCCCGCCTGTTTTTGTTTTAAATATACCCAAAATAATACAATGAACGAAAATACTAATAGAATCGCTGACAACCTGTGCGCTTGGGTATAGTTAAGCGATTCAACGTATTCGTATATTTTGACTGACACGACTTGGGTTTCTCCTGGGATGTTACCACCAATCATTAAAATCACGCCAAATTCACCGACCGTATGAGCAAAGCCTAAAATAGCACCTGTTAACAAGCCTACTTTAGCATTTGGCAGCGCTATTTGAAAAAAGCACGCCAACGGGTTTGCACCTAAAGTAGCTGCCGCTTCTAATGAACTTTGCTCCATTGCAACAAATGCATTTTGAATAGGCTGCACTACAAAAGGTAGAGAATAAATGACTGAGGCAATTACCAGCCCAGAAAAACTAAAAGCTAATCCCGACATACCTAAACTTTGACTGAGTTGGCCAATCACTCCTTGTGGTGAAAACGCAATTAGAAAATAGAATCCAAGTACACTGGGCGGCAATACAATTGGCAAAGCAACCAATGCAGACACAAATGCAACCATTGAACTTCGGCTTCTTGCTAACCACCAAGCCAATGGGGTACTGATAAACAAAAGCACAATAGTCACTGTGCCTGCCAGTTTGAAGGTGAGCCACAATGCGGTTATCTCATCAGGCGTTAATCCGAACATACTAAACTCTTATACCCATGATTTTGAATTAAACATTGTGCCTGTAAACTTGTCAGAAACTCAAAAAATGATAGAACGGCTGGACGGTTAAGCGAACGATTCAACACAACGGCTTCTTGATAAATCGGTTGGTGTAAGTTGCTCGGAATCAACCAATAGTTCTTAACATCAACTTGTGTTAATTGTGACATAGCAACAAAAGCTAAATCAGCATGCCCACTGAGGAAAAATTGCAGTGTTTGAGAAATATTTTCTCCTTGTATTTTTTTATTGGCTGGTACTTCAACCTTTAAATTTGCCAAAGTTTGCTCTGCGGCCAATCCATATGGTGCTAACTTATCATTCGCCAGCGCAATAAACTGATACTCCTGCTGGAGCAAAGCGGCTTGTGGGGATTGCAATTTGGCAGATGAAGCTAGAGCTAATTGCCCCACGGCGTAAATCGCAGCGTTTTGTTTTTCAGCTAAACCAGCACTAATCAGTTGGCTAATTTTATCTCTATCAGCCGACAATAGGATGTCAAACGGAGCGCCATGTTTAATTTGCGCATATAATTTGCCAGACGATGCAAATGATGCGGTTAACACAGCATTAGGTGTAATTTCTAAATAGCGACGTTTTAATGCTTCAAATGTATGGATAAAATTAGACGCAACCGCAACTTTCACTTGGTGATGGGGCATATTGTTAGCAAATACCGAGTTGATGACCACCCAATACATCAGCCACAGTGTAATAGAGGTTTTTTTAATGAAAGACATTGCGGTTTTTAATTTAACAGGTTGATAATTTGGTTAAATATAATGGTATCATCTTTCCATATATCTAGCTGTATTTAGTCATGTTTATTATGCGCCAAATCAAATTCTATTGTACATTGCTATCAAGCTTTTTAGTTTTCAATCTTAGTAGTGCAATGGCGGCTGACAATAAAAATTGTCAATTTACCGAACAAGAATCACTGCACATTCAACAAGCCGCTCATACATTACCGCACCAACTAATTAAGCCGCTTGAAATTAGTCGCCATGATCAAGCCTATTGCCTACAAAGCAGCTTTATTCAAGCTTTAATAAATCAGCAGCCAGGGCTGCAACCAGCTGGATACAAAATAGCTTTCACTCACGAAAAAGTTCA
This sequence comes from Catenovulum agarivorans DS-2, assembly GCF_000568405.1. Taxonomy (GTDB): domain Bacteria; phylum Pseudomonadota; class Gammaproteobacteria; order Enterobacterales; family Alteromonadaceae; genus Catenovulum; species Catenovulum agarivorans_A. The sequence continues at coordinate 353,226 of NZ_ARZY01000001.1, read as the reverse complement.
AAAGATGTTTGCAACGAGTGAGCCCGCACATGCCGTTATATTTGCCCAGCAGTTTTTACCGTCTGGCAGTAAGATTGCGACAAACTTCGCTGTCAACCCAATGTATGAAGCTGATTTGGTAGTAGAGATAAAATCTGCACAGATAATGCGGGCCAAAACCCATTTGCAGATGCTCGAACATATCCGTTACCTGTACCCGGCGTTTGAATTGGTTACGCTACCTTTTAATATGCAAAACAAAAAGATCCGTGAACAAATATCTGCAAACCAACTAATCGCGCATAATATAATGTCGGTCAACTTTGTATTAGGTGAGCAAATAACTGTTGAGCCAAGCAGTGATTTTGCTCGTAAACTTGGTAATACTCGCATTTTAGTCACAGATGAAAACAACGAGCTTATTCAAACGGCAGATACCGAATCTATAATGCGCCATCCACTAAATGCGCTAGCTTGGTTAATTGAAAAATTTAATCAACAAGGTCTCTCTTTAAAAGCAGGAGATAGAATTAGCTTAGGCAGCCTGGGGAAACTTCGTCCAGTCGAAAACGCCAATAAGCAGATTCGTTACCAATTTGTAAATTGGCTAGAACAACCACAAGTAACCATGAGTTTTGTAGCAAATACAAAGCCTGAAACAAAATAACAACTAGGACTAACATGAAGCATATTTTAATTACCGGCGCATCTTCAGGAATCGGCCGCGAAATAGCCATTCAAGCCAGTAAACTGGGTTACAAACTTAGTTTAACTGGCCGAAATCCAGACAAGTTGCAACGCACACAAGACAGCTTAGCTATTAACACTGAAAATTTTAGTCGTAGTTTGTGTGTGACTGACCAAGCAGCATTAGTCGATTTTACCAATAGTGCTAAAGAGCAACTAGGCGATTTTGACATAGTAATAAATTGTGCAGGCATTAACACTGCTCGAGGCAAAGGCGAAGAAATATCAATTGCTGAATTAGAATGGATGATGAAAATAAACTTTTATTCACCCGTGCAAATAATGCAACTGTGCCTTCCCTCATTAAAACATGCAGCTAAACAAAATGGCTGTGCAACTATCGTCAATGTATTATCAACTGTGTGCTTATTTTCCAACCCAGGTATTGCAGCATACACAGCTTCAAAAGCCGCTTTAGATCATTACGTAAAAGTTATGCGTAAAGAACTCAAGGCAGACAATATCAAAATGTTATCCGTTTACCCTGGTGGAGTTGACACAGAATTTAGGGCCGCAGAAAGACCTGAGTACTTAACGGCAGCAGCTGTTGCTAAAGCGATTTTGCATAGCTTAGATACTGACGCTAATACCCACATACACGATTTAGTCTTAAGACCTCAAGTAGAAGAAAACTTTTAGCTAATCATTCCGGCCGCCCAGCCCTTCGCAAATATCTCGAGCAGTTGGCATAAGTTTCATTTACCAGCACACCAAGCGAGAATGTGGCTAAAAGAATAAAATACTTTATGTGGTAAGGCATTCTATAATAAGTAAGGCCAGCAAATGCTGGCCTTATCTTTATCTAAAAATCAAAATAATCTAAATCAAATTACGTTTTAGCTTTCTTTGCTTTTGATTTCTTTTCTTCAATAACCCATTTGTTATTGATGTATTTAGCTACCCAACCTGTTGCTTTACCGTCTTTTTCCGAAGCTAAGTATTGCTCTTTCGTTTTACGGCTAAATTTAACAACAACTGGATTACCATCACTGTCCGTTTCTGGCCCTTCAGCTAAGTATTTAAACTTATCATGCAGTCGGTCTTTAAAACGCACTAGCTCAGAAACTTTCGGTGCACGAGTTTCTCGAGATTTAGGGAAGTTATGCGCAGCTAAAAAGATACCAGCAGCACCATCACGCAATACGAAATAGGCATCTGACTTTTCACATGGCATTTCTGGTAATGGAATTGGATCTTCTTTTGGTGGCGCAGGTTGTCCATTTCTCAATAACTTACGAGTGTTTTTGCATTCTTCATTGGTACAACCAAAATACTTACCAAATCGGCCATTTTTAAGCTGCATTTCCGCACCACATTTATCACACTCGATAACTGGACCGTCATACCCCTTAATTTTAAACTGACCTTTCTCAATCTCGTAGCCATCACAACTTGGATTGTTACCACAAACATGTAATTTTCTTTCAGTATCAATTAAATAGCTATCCATCGCTGTGCCACATTTGCTACAACGTTTTTTAGCTCTTAACGCTTGGGTTTCAGCCTCTTCGTCGTTAGCGTCAACCGCTTCTTCTCCAGAGGTTAAATTGATCGTTTTGGTACATCTTTCTTTTGGTGGCAACGCATAACCTGAACAGCCCAGAAATACCCCAGTAGAAGCCGTTCTAATTGTCATTGCTCGGCCACACTCTGGACAATCAATAGCAACGGGTATGGGCTGGTTTGGCTTCATGCCACCTTTTTCAGGATCTTCTTCGGCCAATTCTAGTTTGCTTTTAAAATCAGCATAAAAATTATCTAAAACTTTATGCCATTCTAACTCACCTTCCGCAATATCATCTAAATGCGTTTCCATATTGGCGGTAAAGTCGTAACTCATTAAGTCGGTAAAATTACTTAACAATCTGTCTGTGACAATTTCGCCCATTTTCTCCGCATAAAATCGTTTATTTTCTAAACGTACGTAACCACGGTCTTGAATGGTACTGATAATAGATGCATAAGTAGAAGGACGACCAATCCCCCGTTTTTCCAGCTCTTTAACCAAAGCTGCTTCGCTGAAACGTGCTGGTGGCTTAGTAAAATTTTGTTTAGGATCTAATTTAACCAGTTCAAGCGTTTCACCAACCTTAACATCTGGTAATAATTGATCTTCTTTACCTTTTTTACCCACAGGAGGTTGAACTCTTGTCCAACCATCAAATACGAGTACACGACCTTTCGCTTTTAATTCAAATTCGTCAGCTTTTACGCTTATCGTGCTGGCTTTGTATTTTGCAGGTGTCATTTGACAAGCTACAAATTGTCGCCAAATTAACTCATACAAACGTTTTGCATCAGGGTCAATATCTTTGCCTAAATGCTCAGACAATACACCTACTTGCGATGGGCGAATGGCTTCATGCGCCTCTTGTGCATTATCTTTATTACCGTAAACAACCGGATTGTCTGGCAAATAGTTATTGCCATATTCTTGTTGAATGAAATCTCGACAAGCCGATACAGCCTCTGTACTTAAATTAGTTGAGTCAGTACGCATATAGGTTATGTGGCCAGCTTCGTATAAACGCTGTGCCAGCATCATGGTTTTTTTAACGCCAAACCCTAAACGAGTACTTGCAGCTTGTTGCAAGGTCGAGGTAATAAAAGGCGCGCCTGCTTTACTCGAAGTTGGCCTTGTTTCACAGTCAGCCACTTTAAAAGCGGTTGACTGCAAAATAGCTAAAGCGCTATCGGTTTCCGCTTTACTGGTTGGCCTGAAATTCTTGTTTTGATATTTCGCAACTTCTAAATTAAGGTTGGCATTTGCAGCTGTACGAGTATCGGCATTAACCTCCCAATATTCTTCAGGGACAAAAGCCTTAATTTGATGTTCACGTTCAACAACTAAACGCACTGCAACTGATTGGACTCGGCCGGCAGATAAACCACGCGCGACTTTTTTCCATAGTAGTGGCGACACCATAAAGCCAACCACTCGGTCTAAAAATCGTCGAGCCTGCTGAGCATTTACCCTGTCAACGTTTAATTCATCTGGTTCTGAGAATGCATTTTTTATCGCGTTTTTAGTAATTTCGTTAAAAACCACACGCTTATATTTAGTATCTTCACCACCAATCACTTCGCGTAAATGCCAAGCAATTGCTTCCCCTTCTCTATCCAAATCGGTTGCGAGATAAACAGTTTCAGCGTTTTCAGCAAGTTTTTGTAGTTCAGAAACGACTTTTTCTTTGCCGGGCAATATTTCATATTCAGCATGCCAATTATCCTCTGGGTTCACCCCCATACGGGCAACTAATGCAGCTTTTTCTTTTTTCTTTTTATGCGCTGCCTTTTCTTCTGGTGACATTCCCTTAGTGCTGACAGCTGGGCTCGTTTTCCCTTTTGAAGACGTTGGTAGATCTCGAATATGGCCTACGCTCGACTTGACGACATAGTCCTTACCAAGATATTTGTTTATCGTTTTTGCCTTTGCTGGCGATTCGACTATTACGAGTGACTTTCCCATTAGATATCAAATACTATTTAAATTTAATCTTGTACGACAATTGTCGTCGCACGCTTCTTTTTAAAGATATATCGACAAATTAGCTCAGTAGCAAGCTATTTCCTTAACATTTTTTATATCAGCGCTTAATTGCTCGCTTTTTCAACTATAATGCGAACTATAGTGGCTATTTTGTATTTTAAAAGGTGCAGCTATGAAATATTATGAAGTTAATTTTGATGGACAGATTGCACCAAGCCATGAATTTGCCGGATTATCCGAAGGAAATATTGCATCGACACAACATAAAGGCTTATCGGCCAACTACCACAAAGCACTAAAACAATGGCAGGCTAAAGTTGAACTAATCACGTCTCTTGGCATTAAACAATATAAGCTACCTTTATTACAACGCCCCGATCCCGAGCTATTAGCAAACTTAGGTTTATCAATTCAAGATTTAAGCCGCCCTAACGTCTGCCCTTCTCAATTAAGGTCTGCACTGATATCAGCATCAGCCATGTGGGCTGCAAACGCCGCGAGTATAACCCCTTCCTGCGACAGTTTAGATAGCAAAGTGCATATTACACCGGCAAATTTAGCGCATTTTTTTCATCGAGCCATTGAAACTCGACAAACCCAAGCGAATTTAAAAAAGGTGTTTTGTTCTGAGTTTTTTATACATCACCCACCTTTACCAAACCACTCATGGTTTTATGATGAAGGATCGGCAAACCATTTAAGAATATGCCCTAATTATGACACTTCTGCTCTAAACATATTCGTTTACGGTCACGATGCTTTCGCTGAAAAACAACCTGAGCTTAAGTTTCCTTCACGGCAATCGCTACAAAGCTGTCAAACTATTGCTCGTAATCATATGTTGAGACCTGATAACACCTTGTTTGTTCAGCAATCGGCAAAAGCAATAAACGCGGGTGTTTTTCACAATGATGTTATTGCTGTCGCCAATTTAAATGTACTGTTTTATCACCAACTTGCATTTACCGATACAACCGAAGTTATAAAACAGATTCAAGCGCAGTATCAGCGCAACTATCCAAATTCACGTTTTTACCCAATCGAAGTAACTTCAAACGATTTAACCCTACAACAAGCTGTAAGCAGTTATATTTTTAACTCGCAGTTGGTGACCGTCAACAGTGCAAAAAACCAATACATGGCGTTAATAGCGCCTTGTGAATGCAAAACTGATCCTGCTGTTCAAAATGTTCTTAACAAAATACTAGCTGAAGATAATCCGATTGAACGAGTTTATTATGTTGACTTGTCTGAAAGTATGGCAAATGGCGGAGGACCCGCATGTTTACGATTGAAGGTGGTATTAAGCGAAGCCGAATTGGCTTCGCTTAATCTGCAAGGGTATGAGGTTTAACCCTAAGTTGTTAAACCTTCATAGGCACTAAAGCGCTATTGACTATCAAAAACATTAGCAATTGAAACCGTTGTAGAAACCCCACCTGGCGTTTCTACAGTCAATAATAATGTCCCTTGAAACGCCTCATTTCCTTCTGATTCGGGTTTAATGCCGACGCTAAAATTCATCGGTAAGAGACGATTTGTCTCTAAGACTTCGTATGAACTGGCACCGAATATCTCGCCGTTATCAGTAGTGTAAGTGAATGAAGTTCCAGCTGGCATTGGATTATTATTAATATCCGTTACATATACATTTAGCACTTCGGTGTTACTTTCATCATAACGGCCATTGCCATTATTATCACGAGTCAATAGCTCCGCGACATCTATATCCAATTGATCACCATCGCCGTTACAGTCAGCTCCAACTAGAGTTTCATCAACTAAGCTATCCCAAACACCGTTGCCGTTACAGTCTACGTAGACATCCGCATTTAAGTAAACATTCGATACTGGTTGAGAATCAGAGTCTAATACTCTTACATAAGGGCTCTGGCCCGACATAACAAACTCAGTATCATCACGAATTTGCACCAAGTTACGACTGCAGACATCATTTTCTGCATTTTCCACAGTGCAGCTTAAACCGTTAAATTTATGTTGTGCAGAATCACTTTCTGAGTCGTAGATACCATTATTATTAACGTCAACAAACTCTTCTTGCGAAGCCCCCAAATAGACATAATCGTCTCCCGCTCTCGCGCCATATCGAGCCGTTTTAATACACAAGGTATTATCCACACCAGGAGCAAAATTTATATTATCGATGGCGAATGGAAGATCTGCATTTGGGCTGTACTCAGTGCTTGAACTTGCTTCCTGTTGACCACAGAATAAACCGTCACGATTATCATCTAGGAAGGCTTCCCCTAAGTTATAAAATGTTTCGCCTGAATCATAACGACCGTTTCCATTCGCATCAACGAAGCTTTCTTCACCAAATGTATATGCTAATACAGTGACTCTGCCTAACCTTGGATGGGCCATTTGTAATGGACCTTGCCTATCGTTTCCATCAAAAACATTGTCGCCATTGGTATCTTCTACAGCCCCGAAGCAAGGCATTCCATCTGTCAGGATATCATTACTTGGGTCATTATCATTTCCCACGTCACAAAAGCCGCTGTCTAGTGTGTTGCCGTTGATTATAGGATTAGTGCTGCGCCATACAACCTCACATGACCCATTCAACGTAGTGCAACTACCGTCTATTGTGCCATGGTCAGTTCTAAAGGTTACAGAGGTTCCGTCAAGCACAGGGTGATTAAAGTGATCAGCTGAAAAGACGCTCATGCGGTTCTCGACACCAACTATCCCCCAAGCTTCAATATTTAAACTTTCCGGTACAAATGTAAAACTATTCTGGTCTCCAACCCCTGTTATGGCTGCAAGACCTCTGGATAGACCATATGAGACGACATTGTTGTCAGAATCCACTAGTTCAGCAATCACAATAATTGGGTTAGCCACTTGCCCAGCCTCTACAGTCGCAAAAACTGTACCATCACTAAAACTTACAGCCTCCGAAGGTGATATGGTAACACCGCCCAAACCTGACGTATTGCCAATATTATTGGCTAGAGAAAAACGCACCGTTTGGCCTTCTTTGTGGTTACCAAATTCATCGACGACTCTAAAATTTAATCGTGCTTTTTCATTACTTCCATTACCTTTTAGGCCGATTGTTGGGTTTTCAGCTAGGTCTACCACTTGTCCGTTAATTTCAACAGATTCAAAAATAACTGAGTCTGCGGAAACCTCACCAAGCTTGAGAATACCTGTAGCTAATAATGAACGCGAACCGATATCTGCCGTCGCAGTTATCTCATCTTGAATAGCACATCCATCCGCAACATAAACAGCTTTAGCAACACCATTAAACGCAGTTACTGTGGAGTCAATTCGAGCTTTTGGATCAGATTCTGATGCACACGCTGAACTAAAGGTTACTTCAACTGGTTGTAAATACGATTGTTTTGTTTCAGCATCTATTATATTTACCTGTAGAACAGCTGTACGGCCCGGGGCTAGTTCGTCTATATCTACACCGTTTACATCTTTGGCTACAATAGTATTTTTAAAATCACCTTCGATTTCATTACCCATTTCGATATTGACAGCTCCGATATCGACTGTTGCTGTTACACTGCCTGAAGCCGTTGATGTTGGCAACGTAACTGTAATCAACCCTGCGCCAGGAACTTCTCCCATAGATATATCGGCGGTGGCATATCCATCCTCATTAGTTAGCACGCGCCCAGTAGATGGGTTTAGAATCCCATTGTCAGTTTCAATATTAACTAATAAATTTGGTATTCCTTGGTTATTATCGGTAACGTGAACAATTATAGTCCTCGGTGAATTGAGACCCACTCTGTTATCTGGTTCATCACAATCACCTTTTTCCTTATCATTACCTTCGCTGCTGCAGTCATAAACTTCAACTGTAACAGAGAAAGCTTTGTCTTGTTTTATTTCATCACCTGCAGAATCAAATGTGGTGATGGCGACTGCATCTTGATAATTAACCTGCGCTTGCCCAGCCCCTCGAACATCACCAGCAGTTAATACGACTCTGGCCTCTCCTTGGCTATCAGTTCTAGCAGTCGCGATGTTTGGAAAAATAGTTCCAAGGCTGCTTGAGAAAGTTAACAAAGCATTCTCTACAGGGGCATTTTTGTTATCGGTTAATTTTGCCCATAGCTCAACCGGTGCGTCTTTACTGACTAAAAAGGTTGGGTTTTCACTACCCGGCTCGTAAGTTTTTAAAGTTAGCTTGTATTGGTCTGTAACAATACTCGCATCATCTCCAAGCGTTTCAAAAATAATTGGCGCGGATGTTACTTGCCCATTTGGCAAGGTAGCTGAAGCCGTTACTTGTCCGCCAGTACGAACGCTGCCCGCTGTCAAGGTTATACGAGCTTGGCCATTTTCATCAGTCACAGCTACGGCACTTGACGGTGAAAGCACCCCAACAGAGCCATTGTTATAACTCACTAAAAACTGTTCACTATCGTCAATTGGCACACCATTTTTTAACACTGATGCAACAACGATTGCAGGATTGTCTTCACTGATAGTATAAATACCGTTAATTTTTGGAAATGCCTCTTCATTTCCATTGTCATTTAATTTGAATAAGTCTATATCGATAGTGTAATTCTCAGCACTCGATATTTGGCCATCACCAGCGCTAATATATGTGATGGTTTCTGATAAATTTTGGCTGGCTAACGTAGCCGTTATCGAACCTTCGCCAGCAACGTCTGTTGCTGCCAAAACAGTTTGAGCTTGTCCGTTTGCATCAGTCACAAGCGCGCCACTAGATAAATTTGCAGCATTAGTATTAAAAGTAAGGATAGCATTTGGTTTAGGCTCGCCATTGACTTTCAATGTTGCGGTTGCTGTTAAAGGTTGAGCGGCAGACAATTGTACATTTGATTCACCTTGTGCATTAGCTAAATTTAACTCAAGTACATATATCTGTTTTTCTAATACATACGCTTGCTCACTCTCAAACCCGTTGAGGGCTGGCAGAGAAACAGTAATAACACCATCGGCTTGAGGTGCACTTAACTCAAAATAGCTTTTACCAACGTTGTCTGTTGTTTGGGTAGAAAATACGACATCACTCGATACTTTCACTTCAAAGTTTTCAATTGGAGACGCAGTTCTTTTGTGCGTTAGCGTGGCCTCTAAAAAATACTTCGAGTCATCTTTTGCGATTGCTGAAATTTGGTTGCAACTAGAAAAATCACCTGCATTGGAATCAAAGTCACTCGTACATTTCAACAGTGTGGTCAACAAGTTATATTCAAATTGTGTTACTTCTACACCATTTACATCAATACTTTCATTTTGACTTGTAATAGAGATAGCTGCTCCACTTTCTTCTCCAACACTTGTTAATTCGAAGATTGCAATACCCTTGCTATCGGTATTCTTCTCACCAATTTCAGGTTTAGATTTAACGCTAGGAGGCAATGATAGACTAACCAATGAGCTTGGTTTAGGCACACCATTGTCGGATAAACTTACCACTAAGTTTACGGCTTGTTTTCCAAATATGCGTTTGGTTGTTGTACAACCTGATAAGTTGTCTAATGAGGCGTTCAAAGTTTCACTACAATAATAAAGGTCTGCAGTTAACTCAATTCCCTCCTCTGAATTAATTCCATCACCTAATGAACTAAATTCCAATGTATCAGAAAGGTCACCTTGGCCATCGGCATCTAGCGTAGCAGTGAGTATCCCTGCACTTTCAACTTGGCCTGGAAATAACTTGATTGTAGCTAAACCGTTTTGTACCAATACGCTGCCTGAAGACGGGGCTAAATTACCGGTATCTGAAACAAAGTTTATCCGAATATTGTTGGCAGCTTTACCATTTTCAGTAACCGTAGCAGTTACAGTTAACGGATTATCTTGACTGGTTACTCGAGAGGACGTACCTTGTGAATCAACCGCGCTTAAACTTATTTGGTAGGTTGGCTCTTCAGAGTCTCCATTACCATTTTCTAAACTACCACCGCCTCCACAGGCCACCATTAACATAGCCAATATAGAAACGAACCAATAGCGATACTGCTTTAGCATTCTCTGCACTCCATGGTCTTAAGTTTTAAATTGTTGTAATCTCGGTAATATTAGCTCATAACTTTATATAGTAACAATCGTTAAAGGTTAAAATAATTAACTATTTTACAATTTGGTAAAGATTTTAGGGGAACAGTTTGCAAAATATAAATAAAAACCTAACGCTACATATTTTAATTGCGATGATTTTGGGGGTAGTTGTTGGACGGCTTTTTAGTTTTTGGGTATCGGAAAGCCAAGATACAGTGGTCAACCTGTTCATCTTTGAGCTTTCAATGAAACAATTTTTTGTTGAAGGGCTATTTAATGTTGGTGGTAGTATATTTATTACCAGTTTAAAGATGCTGGTTGTACCTTTGGTATTTATTTCATTGGTTTGCGGTGTGTGTTCGTTAAATGATTCAGCCAAAATTGGCCGCCTCGGAGCCAAATCGATCGGGCTTTATTTATTTACTACTGCTATTGCTATCACCTTTGCAATCTCTATTGCACTATTGATATCCCCCGGCGAAGGCATGAACTTAACAACTGATCAGACCTATCAAGCTAAAGAAGCACCGAGTTTTGCCCAAGTTTTGATTGATATGTTTCCATCAAACCCTGTTAATGCGATGGCTGAAGGCAATATGCTGCAAATTATCGTATTTTCTTTGTTATTTGGTGTTGCAATGGCCTTATCTGGCAAAGCAGGTGAACGTATTGCTAGTTTATTTGAAGACTTAAATAAAATTGTGATGCGCATGGTTACCATTTTAATGGACCTTGCTCCATACGGTGTGTTTTGTTTAATGGCAAAACTATTTACATATTTAGAGCTTAGTGAAATTGTTCAGCTAGCCCAATATTTCTTTACCGTTCTATTGGTACTGCTTGTACATGCAACCGTTACTTACCCGAGTTTGATGGTGTTGTTAGGTAAGCTAAATCCTGTACCATTCTTAATCAAGATGAAAGATACATTAATGTTTGCTTTTAGCACTGCCAGTAGTAACGCAACTATGCCAATCACTTTAAATACTGTCACCAAAAAATTAGGCGCAAATAACTCAATTGCTTCTTTTACCATTCCACTTGGCGCAACGGTCAACATGGATGGAACAGCAATAATGCAAGGGGTAGCGACCGTGTTTATAGCCCAAGTGTATGGTATAGATTTATCTTTTGCCGACTATGTCGCTGTATTAATTACTGCCACTTTAGCGTCTATAGGGGCTGCAGGCGTGCCCGGTGTTGGCTTGATTTTACTCGCGATGGTATTTCAACAAGTTGGGTTACCAGTTGAAGGTATCGCACTTATTTTGGGTGTAGATAGATTGTTAGATATGACCCGTACAGCGGTTAATGTTACGGGTGATGCTGCTGTTACCTGCTTGATTGCGAAATCTGAAAGCCAGTTAGATGAAAAGCGCTTTGCTGCCAGCGAAACTCAGCTGACAAATATGGCAGGTGACAATGAAAAAACGGCATAAGCCGTTTTTTCATTAATTTTTATTGCATTTACTTATGCAGTTCTGGTTAGAACTGCAACAAACATAGTGTCTGACTCTTGCTCAAAGCCACCGAGTGTTTTTTGAAAGTCTAACTGAAAGTTTTTAAATTTATCTAAAAACCAACTGACTTGAGCTTCGTTCTCAGCAAGTTGCCAACTGCAAGTCGCATAAACTAATTTACCGTTTTTACGCACTGACGCCTGGGCATTAGCCAAAATAGTTTGTTGAATGGCAATTTGCTCTTCGGTGTCTGCTTGCGAGAAACGCCACTTAGCGTCAGGGTTACGCCGCCAAGTTCCAGCCGACGTGCAAGGCGCGTCAACTAGTACCCGATCAAATCCATTTTGCCTTTTTACATCATTGGGTAAATTTAAAGCTTGTTTACCATCCCAAGTAAAGGTACGAATATTAAAGTACCCTGCTCGTTTAGCTCGCTTTTTAAGTTCATCAAGTTTGTAGCTATGCAAGTCGGTTGCGGTTACTGATCCTTTGTTTTGCAAGTGGTCGGCCAGCGCCATCGTCTTACCACCCGCGCCGGCACAGCAATCCCAAACTTTCATACCCGCTCGCACGTCTACCGCTTGAACAATCTGCTGACTCGCAAGATCTTGAACTTCAAATTGGCCTAATGCAAACTGGCTGGTACGGGTCACATCAGCACCGCCATTAACGCTCAACACACCGTGGTTATAGTCGGCTTTAATGTCTTGTGATTTTAGCTCTTTAAATAATTGTTCTGAGTCAACCCCCACTAAAGGCCGCAAATATATGGGTAGTGACATAGCTTGATTTTTAATAAAAGATTTCAGTTCTTCATCCGACCATGACGAAGCTATCGCTCTTTGCGTTAAAATAGGTAACCAACTCGGACGCACACCATATCGCAATGCCAATAACTCAAGTTGAGAATTAATTTTACCCAACAGGCTTTTAAACCACTGCAAGCGTTTATTTTCACCATTGGTGACGCTCGGCTCTTCACCTTGCAATAAGGTCAACCAAAACCAGAATTCTTTGCTTTGAATGTACTGAGCGTTCGACAAATGCCAGTTGCGGTCCCATGCTATTGGATCTAATAACTCACCCTGGCTAAAACTTGCTTCAAAATAGTCTGCCGCTTGAACAAACTTAACCGCAACAAATAGCTCACGGCTGATGGCAAGTTTGTCTTGTCTAGCTAGGTTCCCACTGTGTTTAAATTGTGCTTTTAACCAGCGGTCAAAAGGCTTGAGTTCATCTAATTCGATCCACTTTGACCACAAAGATTTGCGCGCCATAGTGACAATTAATTGCGGATGTGGCGATTTTTTACAGCGTCGTTTCATTTAGGCTCTCGGCTTACGCAGGATTATAAATATCGATAAATTCAACGTCGATATCAGTTTGTTGAGCCAAATGTTCACCCAATGCTTTAATACCGTATCGCTCTGTAGCATGGTGACCTGCAGCAATAAAATGTATCCCCATCTCTGCTGCTATATGTACAGTTTGTTCGCTGACCTCTCCAGTTATAAATAAATCAGCACCTGCGTTGGCCGCTTGTTCGATAAAAGATTGCCCGCCCCCCGTGCAAATCGCAACTTTGTTGATTAAGAAATCACCGCCTGATACGACCAAAGGCTTGCGTTGAAGAGACTGCTCCACAACATGTGCAAAAGTTTTTAAATCTATTGCCTTGTCGGTTTGAGCTTGCATCAAGACGCCTTGAGGTTTTATGCCATCAATTGCGGAGATACTGTTTAAATTAAACAATTGCGCAAGCTGGACATTATTACCAACTTCAGGGTGAACGTCTAATGGCAAATGATAAGCAAATAAACTAATGTTGTGTTTGATTAACTTTTGAATGCGCTGATACTTCATGCCGACTAGCGTAGGTGTTTCATTTTTCCAAAAATAACCATGATGTACTAAGATTGCATCAGCATTTGCTTCAATCGCTGCATCTATAAGTGCTTGGGTGGCACTCACTCCAGTTACCACTTTATTTATTGGTTTGTTGCAATCTACCTGTAATCCATTCGGGCAGTAATCAGTAATGAGTTCTGGTTTTAACCAGCTATTGATCAAATGTTCGAGTTGTTGTGTTTGCATAGATTATGTAAATTGGACTTAAGCTTGGTATTTTCCACGGGTGATAGTTGATTTAGGTAGCGACGAGATTCTATCTTGAAGAACTTTAATGCATTCAAATTGCTTCATTATTTTGCGCTCATCTAACTGTAAAGATTTTGACAATAACATTAAGTTAGCACAGTCTTTATTTTCTTCCAGTATTAAAAATTCAGCGCTAGCATATTGTGACTGTAACAATACAACCTGCTCAAACATAGTCCGCTTGTGGGCATGTTTCTGTGGCACAAAATACCAACTTTTTGGCTGTTCTGGGCGCACAAATTTAGTTTGAGCAACTGCATTTAACGCAATTTGAACACAAGCAGCTTCAGACAACCCTAACTGCTCTTCTATAACGGCGTAGAATTCACAGTAGCTTTGGTTGTCTGCCACGTTAAAAGATTGAGTTTGTTTTGCATTCGGCAACAACTTGCTGGCTTTACAAGCTGTTACAAAAGTAAACTCAGTCATATTTAAACGCAAAGTGTGAGACTCAAGGTCGTAAAACCAATACCAGTCTGCTTTTGCTTGTAGCATGAAAACCTTATTCCTATGGTTAGATTGCGTTCAAGATGTCAAAAAATTATCGTTTATTCAAGTCCTTGGACGATTTCTTTTATTAAATTGGGACCTCGGTAGATAAAGCCAGTATAAACTTGCAATAAATCAGCTCCCGACTTAATTTTTTCGTTGGCAGACTCAGAACTATTAATACCACCGACGCCAACTATTGGCATTTTGCCGTCCAATAATTTTTTCAATTCACTGACAACATGGGTACTTTGCGTTCGGACTGGCATACCACTCAAGCCGCCCATTTCGTCACCATGTTGTAAGTGCTTGACTTTATCACGTGCAAGTGTGGTATTGGTTGCGATAACACCATCAATTTCGTTCTGAATTAGACTATTAGCCACTTGCGCAACTTCGTTGTCATCCATATCCGGAGCGATTTTAACCAGGACTGGTTTATACGCACCATGCTGCTGATTAAGTAGTGCTTGTTTTTCTTTAATTGCACCAAGTAGTTCATCAAGCGCTTCACCATACTGTAAATTACGCAATCCAGGTGTGTTTGGCGAACTAATGTTTACTGTTATATAGCTTGCATGAGGGTAAACTTTCTCTAAACAAGTTAAATAATCGTTTTTGCCATCTTCGTTAGGAGTATCTTTATTTTTACCAATATTAATACCGAGTACACCGTCATATCGACTTTTTTTCACTTGCTCTACTAGGTAATCAACCCCTTTATTGTTAAACCCCATACGATTGATAATTGCGTGGGCTTCAGGTAAACGAAATATTCTTGGTTTGTCGTTTCCTGGTTGAGGCCTAGGCGTAACCGTACCAACTTCAATAAAACCAAAACCCATGGCGGCAAACGCGTCAATACATTCACCATTTTTATCTAAACCAGCCGCTAAGCCTACTGGGTTTTTAAAATCGATTCCAAACAAGTTTACAGGTTTGGCTGGAACATGTTGTCTAAACAAACATTCAAGCGGCCCACCTTGTAGTTTTTTGAGTGACTTTATCGTAAAGTCGTGAGACCACTCAGCATCTTGAGTAAATAAAAAAGATCTTAATAATGGATACATGCTGCCCTCAACTGGCGTCTAAACAGAGGCCTAAGCCTCTAATACAAATTTTATTGCATTGTATCGCAATGATGGCTTAACAGCATCAATTCACGCAAAACAACTGAAAATTTTGCGAATTCATGACTTTGTGTCGCTCTAAAATCCGACAACATGTGTCGCCAACGTGCAAGAATATCAGCATATTGTTCATTCCAACTTTCTAACATACCTTCTGCGGTGCATTGCTCTGTGCACCCTCTCAATACAACAGAGGTAATTGACCTTTGCTGCCAATCGAGTTCTTCTCTGTAGGCGGCTCTAGCAAGCGCCTGCCAATGGTTCGCAACCGGTTGTTTATTGATTTGCTCCAAGAACCAATGTAAATCCATCTCAGCGCCGAGTTTATAATAAACACTCGCGACCAATTCAATTGGACGCTCGCTTTCTTCTACAACCTCTGCGATGTCCATAACCGAGAATAATGTACTGATGCAGGATATTTTCTTAGCAAACTGCTCGTCAACGCCAGCCTCAACCAACTTACTTGCCGCAGCCTCGAGTGAACTCTGCTCTGAGTCTACAAGGTATTTATCTAAGTTCTCGCTGAGCTCAACAAATACAGGACGATATTTTTCGATGGTTTTTTCAATACCAATATTTTTGTTGCGGTGGCGTAAAAACCATCGCGTTGTGCGTCGAATGGTTCGTCTTAACTGGTATAAAACATCTGATTGCACTTGAGCAGAAACCTTATTGTCCCAACGCTCAATTTCAGCCCATATATCACTGAGTCCGAATATTTCTCTGGCAACGGTATAACAAACGGCTATTTCACCTACTGGTGCCCCCGTTTCTTCGCCCATACGATGAACGAAGTTCATCCCCATATCGTTGACTATTTGATTGGTTATTTCGGTTGCAATTATCTCACTACGAAGCGGATGACTTTCCATTGCCGCTTTGTACTTCGTTTGCAAAGCTTTTGGGAAATAGCTGACTAATAACTTACTAATGTGCGGATTGTCGGTAATTTCGCTAATATTCAGTTTATGTTTAAGCACCATTTTGGCGTAGGCAATCAACACGCTCAACTCAGGCCGTGTTAAACCATGCCCTGCCGCCTGCCTTTCGGCAAGTTCGTCGTCTGATGGCAAAAATTCTAACTCTCGATCTAAATACCCTTCTTTTTCTAAAGCATGCAAGAAACGAATTTGTTCTTTAAGCCCAGTTTTAATTTTATATTCAGTAATGGATAAAGAATGTGTTTGGCGATAACAATCTTTTAGTACAATAGCCGCAACGTCTTCGGTCATATCATAAAGCAACTTATTACGCTGCTTTAACGTTAATTCGCCATCTTGCACTAATGAGTTCAGTAAAATTTTGATATTGACTTCTTTGTCTGAGCAATCAACTCCACCAACATTATCAATAAAATCAGTGTTAACTTTAACACCCTTATTTGCCGCTTCAATTCGACCCAATTGTGTACAGCCTAAGTTGCCACCCTCACCGATAATTTTAAATTTAACCTGTTTACCATTAACCCGTACTGAATCATTGGCGCGATCACCAACATCAGCATGAGTTTCTTTGCTTGCTTTGATATATGTACCAATCCCGCCATTCCAAAACAGATCAGCTTGCATTTGTAAAATCAGTTGAATTAATTCATTCGGTGCTAATGAATCAGCTTTGGTGTTTAGCATTTCTTTCATTTGCGAAGAAAGCTTTATTGATTTTGCTGAGCGTAAAAATATTCCGCCGCCTTTGGAAATCAAACTCTGATCATATTCCCCCCAACCTTGTACTGTCTCAAATAAGCGCTGACGTTCAGCATAGCTTTTTTTAGCATCAGGTTTAGGGTCGATGAATATGTGCATATGATTGAACGCGGCCTGCAGCTTAGTGTGCTCGGATAACAGCATGCCGTTACCAAATACATCACCAGCCATATCCCCCACGGCAACACAGGTAAATTCGGTAGTTTGGCAATCAATGTCAATTTCTCTAAAGTGACGTTTAACTGATTCCCAGGCACCTCGAGCTGTAATCCCCATTTTTTTATGGTCGTAACCGACACTGCCGCCAGAGGCGAATGCATCACCCAACCAAAAGCCGTATTCTTGAGAGATAGCATTTGCAATATCCGAGAAGGTTGCGGTTCCTTTGTCTGCTGCAACAACCAAATATGGGTCTTCATCATCATGACGATAAACTGATTTTGGTGGTATGACTTCGTTTTGTTGTATGTTGTCTGTTATGTCTAATAAACCACGAATAAAAATTTGATAACACCGTTTGCCTTCCGCGAAAAACGCAGCACGCTCTGATGGTTTTATATTTCGCTTACATACGAAACCACCTTTGGCTCCAACAGGCACTATCACAGTATTTTTAACCTGTTGTGCCTTAACCAACCCTAAAACTTCAGTTCTAAAGTCTTCGCGTCTATCTGACCAACGTAACCCACCACGGGCTACCTTTCCACCCCTTAAATGCACACCTTCAACATCAGGCGAATAAACAAAAATCTCGTATGCAGGTACAGGTTTAGGTATTTCGGGTATTTTTGCTGGTACTAACTTAATGGATATGTATTCTTTTGCGCCATTGTCGCTCTGTTGATAATAGTTGGTTCTTAATGTCGCCAACATCATGTCAACGAAGCGGCGAATAATTCTATCATCGTCTAAGTTAGCAACATCTTCTAATGATTGCTCAATTCTGACAATCAATGCAGTTTGGTCATCTTTACTAAACTTGCTTGCTGGATCAAAGCGCAGATGAAATAAGTCAACCAACATGCCTGCCAACTCAGGATAACTCGCCAACGCATTTTCAATATAGTTTTGGCTAAAGCTACTACCAATTTGTCGCATATATTTGGCGTAACAACGTAAAATCGCAACTTCTCGACCCGTCATTTCGGCTTGTAAAACTAAACGGTTGAATCCATCATCTTCTAATTGATTAAACCAAACGTTGTTAAAAGCATTTTGGAAGTTATCGCGACTCACCCCTAGGTCAAGTTCATATTCTTCACCCGTGGTCATTGAAAAATCTAAGATCCAATTCACATGTCCATCTAATGTTGTCACTTTATAAGGACGCTCATCTATTACCCGTAAACCAAAGTTTTCCAGCATAGGTAGTACATCAGATAGGTGAATTGGCTTATCACGATGGAAGAGTTTTAATCTCACCATATGTTTGGCAGTTTCATCTTCTTGCGGGCGGTACAACAACATTTCTAGGGTATTGTCTTGGCTCAAACTTTCGAGCTTTTCAATATCAACAAGCGCTGTATTCGGTAATTCATTGTCTTTGTAGCTACGGGTAAATGCACTTTCGTATTTACGGGCTAACGCACGACCTTTTTCTTCGCCATACAAAGACAATAAACTGCGTTCTAATTTGTCTTCCCACGATTTGGTTAATTCAATCATATTTGTTTGTAATTGGTGTTCGTCAATTTCGACATTATTGTTTTCAACTCGAACCATATAGTGGGTTCTAGCCAACGAAGATTCAGACAAGTAGGTGTTAAACTCAACTTCTTTATCAGATGCTAAATAATTTTGCAGCAGTTGCTGTGTTTGTTTGCGCAGTTGGGTTGAATAACGATCACGCGGTACAAACGCCATGCATGAAAAGTAGCGACCATAAATATCTTTTCTAACAAATAATCTTGAGATCCCACGCTCTTGCATCTGCATTATGCCCAATGCAATTTGAGAGATTTCTTGTTCATTCGCATGTAATATTTCTTCGCGTGGATACGTCTCAAGTATATTTTGAATTGCTTTGTAAGAGTGAGAAGAGCCTGTTAAACCACTATTTTCAATAACACGATTAACTTTGTCTTTGATTAATGGAATATCAAACACACTATCGTTGTAAAAATCTGACGAAAACAAGCCGATAAATCGATGTTCACCGCACACCTGGCCTTTTTTATCAAAAATTTTGATGCCGACATAATCCATATATGCGGGTCTGTGCACCTGAGATTTTCGATTCGTTTTAGTCAGAACCATAAGGTCATGACTTAAAGCTTGTGCTTTAGCAGACGCTGGCACATCGTTTAAATATCTTATATTTGGTCCGGTACTGTTTTTCATTAAACCTAAACTGGTTTCAGTTAACCGAGACAGACAATAATCCCCTTTAACCGCCTCTAGTTTATATTGGCGGTAGCCCATAAAAGTAAACTTGCCATCGGCCATCCAATTTAAAAACACGTTCGCTTCATCAATTTGTTGGCGATCAATGTTATCTGGCAAGTCTGCAAGCGATTTTGCTATTTCTGCACATTTAGCTTGCATATCGTGCCAGTCAGTAACGGTTAAATTAACCTGAGTGAGAACATCTGAGATGCTTTTTTCTATGGTATCTATCCGAGCCTTGTCTGATTGACGATCAATTTCAATTAGAAAAACCGTACGTTTTGCTAGTTTTTGTTCAATTTGACCGCTGTGAATATCTAAAACTTCATCATTTTTGCCATTTTTTACACCTATCGTTTGGTAAAGCAACCAATGCGCGGCAATGCCCAAGCGGTTCAACGCCATTCTTAACGAGCCCACTAAAAAAGGTTGATCAGTTGCAACGATTTCAACAATCGTATGATTACTCTGCCAACCATGTTGCGACAATTCGGGATTAAAGACTCGAATACCAGGAGCTTTTTGCCAGTTCGCACTAAAGGTGTGCCATAGGCTTAACGATGCGCCGTATAAATCACTGTCGTTACGATTTAATAAATCATCAGGGGAAATATCTTTGTATATGAGACGAGCAAATTTCTGTACAACTTGAACTTGCTCTGGGGATACTTTGGCTCGTATTAGTTTTTCTACTTGATCTAATAAAACAGATTGTTTGTTCTTGGACATGTAAAAGCCGCCTTTGACTAATCATCTTTTCAATAAGGTTAGCTAAGCGGCTTGAATTATTAAAGTTTTTTGTAAAATTATTAACGAATTAAATATAAAAGAGCATCCAAACCGTGATGGTTAATTGCAACGCTCGCTTTTTGTTGAACTATGGGTTTGGCCTCAAAAGCTACGCCTAAAGCAGAAGCAGCCATCATGGTTAGATCATTTGCACCGTCACCCATGGCTATAGTTTGGCTGTGTTCGACAGCAAACTGGTCTGCTAAAGCCTGTAAAGTTTCAGCCTTAACTTGCGCATCGACAATTCGCCCTTCTACTTCACCTAATAATTTGCCATCAGCGATTTTCAGCGTATTAGCCACTGCAGCATCTAGGCCTAAATCGTTTTTCAATTTGTCGGCAAAATAGGTAAATCCGCCGGAAGCAATCGCTACTCGCCAATCATGCTGTTTCAATACTTTAACTAATCGAGCTAAGCCATGCATTAGCGGTAAGTCATTAGCCACTTTATCTAACACATCAACCGGACAACCTTTTAGCGTGGCAACGCGCCCACGTAGGCTCTCTGCAAAATCGAGCTTACCCTGCATCGCTAATTCAGTGACTTTTGCAACTTCTTCACCGACTCCAGCTAACTTAGCAATTTCATCAATACACTCAATTTTTATTGTGGTTGAATCCATATCCATCAACAACAAACCAGCTTGTTGAATTTGCGGACGGACAGCCGCTTGCCATATTTCAATTTGAGAGTTAGCCGCAAATTCAACTAAAGCTTGCTTTTTATCGTCAGGTAAAGTCTCTGTTAATTGCCAAGCTAAGCCGATTGCACCTTGATTATCTCCAGCTGTGATAACACGTAACCACTGGTTGGCGTCAACGCTATCAGCCAGCAATTGACTGATTCCAGCGATTTGTGTACTGGTGAGTTGTTGTGCATAAGCAATCAATTCAAGTTTGTTTTGGTGGCCTTGGTAGGCTTGAATTTGGTACTGAGTCAAATCTTGCGGATTTAACACAACTTGCTGCTCGGCGTTTAAATCTAAAGACTGAATCAAAGCTTGATTAAGCACTATGTTTGCAGGTGATACTGCAAAAGATTGAAAGTTTTCCACACTGGTACTCTTTTTAGAAATTTTATCTGTAATTGTACTGAATATTGCAGCTGATTCATATAACCTATACTTATATGTGAAACCAACTTGTTCGAGATTTTAAGTGTCTACATCGTACGCTGTTGCTAATGCAAGTCCAAAACGCTGGGTAGCCCGTAAATTTATTCAGGCCCTGCTAGGTGGTACATTGATTATGATTGCCTCTGTGGTGTGGTTTAACCATCAGCAAGCACAACAAGCTAAAATGCGTACAGTGCATTATCAAATGGCCTCAGCTTTGGCAAACACCTTTGCAGCTCAACTCGATTTAACCAATTTGGCCGATAGCGCAAATTTACTCTTTAGCTTTTCAAATAAGCCAGATTGGCTTCACAATGTCAGCCTCCATGGACCACAAGGCAGAGTGGTGTTTGATTTATCTGAAGGAGATATACAGTCTCAAACGGGGATCACAAAAGTAAATGACACAAGGCTTATACCAATTGTGATTGAACTAAAGAAAGAACAAGAAATTGCTGGTTACCTTCGTGTTGCGGTTAATCTAAAACCGATTAAACAGGCTCACAGTGCTATGTTGGTTGATGCAAGCTCTAACACTCGGCTAGTGTTTTTCTTGATTGCGATTGCTGCTTTGTTTATCAGCCGAACCTTTTACAAAAGCACATCATAGTGCTAAATTTATGCTCGCTACACAGGCTCAATTTCAACAACTGTGCAGATATGCGCATTAACCACAAAACGAATATTCCATTTTGCTAGCGTTACACCGTAAGTTTTATCATCGTCTTTACTGCGTTTATAAACTGGTCGTGGGTCTTGTGCTAAAACCTGTGCAACAAACGACTCAAACCCTGGATATTCAGCTTCACATACCGACAACTTACTGACTAAAGCAGGTGCAAATACCACATCTAACAACGCGTCTGGAGGTTGTTGGGCAAAAGTACTGGTTGCTTGTTCAATTCTATCTACATATGGCACATAAGGTTTAATATCAACAATAGGCGTGCCGTCAACCAAATCGATTCCTTGTACATGCAACCGAGTTTGATGTTTATTAACTCTTTCAACATGGCAAAATTGTACACAAGACAATCCAATTGGGTTTGGTCTAAAGGTTGAACGGGTCGCTAACACGCCCATCTTTTTGTTTCCGCCTAATCTTTGTGGTCGAACTTTAGCTTTCCACCCCTGCTTTGCTGTTTGGTGAAAAACAAATATTAACCAAATATGACTAAAGTGGTCGATTCCATCGAATAAATCTAAATTGGCGTATGCACCGTCTAATCGAATATACCCTTTAGCACAAGTGACTAAATTAGGTTGGCGAGGTACTGAGAATTTTTCTTTGTATGGGGAATGTACATGGCCGATGATATTCAACGGCCATGAAGTTAGATTATTCGCTGTCATCTTGTGTTATGCGCAAAGCATAAACTTTCCCATCTCTGGTTTGAATATACGCGATATCTTCAACGATTTCTGCTTGGGCAAGCAACTCGTCTGAGCTAAGCTGCGTTGAATATTTGATTTCACCATTGGCCATGTCGAGGAAATATATATATCCTTCAAAATCACCAACAATAACATAACCGTCCAACACTGCTGCCCCCGTTAAACGGCGATTGCGTAATTTTGTATTTGCCCACTTTTCTACACCATTGCGGCTATCAACAGCGTACACAACACTATGATCATCGCTTAAAATCAATGTGCCAGTGTACATGTACATGTTTTGATAACCACGATATTCGCGAGTCCAAGCAACTCTTGCGTTGCGAATATCAACCATGCTGAGTGAACCACCAGCGGATAACGCATATAGGTTAAAACCAGAAATGAGAGGCGTCGCATCGATATCTACAATTCGAGCCAATTCAGTTGCACCTTTTGGTTTAGCAATCGCTAAATCCCATGCTAACTGGCCATTTTTTGCATTATAGGTAATAACCTTGCCACCTGCACTACCAACAAAAACACCACCTTGAGTGTATGCTGGTGTAGATACACCGCGTAAAGTCAATGATGGAACATCAGACACAGAGGTCCAAATTTCTTTACCATCTTTTGCGTCTAACGCTGTGGTTTTACCCGAGCCTAGATTGACAATGACTTTACCATCTTCAGCAATTGCTGGCGCGAGTACTTCGCCTTCAACATCAGCACGCCACTTTTCTTCGCCAGTTTTCTCATCTAACGCAATGATTTGCCCGTTTTCAGTACCGACATAAACATGCTCGTACGAGGCTACCATCCCAGAAACTCTAGCGGCTGGTGCTAAGTTAATACCAAACCAATTTAACCAGCTACCATCTGGCTTACGAACGTCAACCTCCCATACGGAATCGCCGGAGTCGAGTTCTAATGCTGCGACTTCACCTTCGCGGTCTGCAACAAATAGCTTGCCATAACCTGATGCTGGTTTCAGTCGAGAATAATACCCTTCAACACCATCACCAACACTTTCACTCCAGACTTTTTTAACTGAAATTTGATTGTTCACTTCCGGTCTAGGAGCGGGTTGAGTATCAGGGTTGTCATCGTTTGAAGCACAACCAGATAACAGACTAAACATGAGTACTGCTGGCGTTGCAAACGCTGTTTTTCTACCCACTAAACGTAGAATATTGTTCATTACAACGCAACCGTACCATTATCTGTCGCCAAGTTATCCAGCTTCATTTTTAAGCCTGGGTTACCAGTTAAGCCGTCATTGTCTGCTGCCAATTGATATTGTTCGCGTGCTTGATCAATCCGACCTGCTTTGTAATCAATATCACCTTTTAACTCAGCAAATTGAGCGACAAAAGCTTCCGTTTTAGGTGCTGATAAAAGTGTATATGCTTGCTCAGATTGACCTAGTGCGATTTGAACTCTTGCAAGCCTAACTGTCGCTAAATCAACAACAGATGCATCTTCACTATTATTGATAACCCATTTTAACTGTTCTGCTGCTTTGTCAAATGCTTGTTCTTCTACAAATGCTTTTGCTAATTTAAATGAAGCCAACACTGCAAACCCTGATTCGCTATTTTGTACTACGAACTCAGCTGCTTGCTCTTTGTTTAAGCCAGTTTCACTTTCAATTTGAGTAAATTCTTGAGACATTGCTTCTTGATCTGCAATGGTTTTATCTTGATACCAGTTATAACCATAAATGCCGACTAAACCAGCAACAAAACCACCAATTATCGCATTGCTGTATTTAGATAAAAAATTCTTAATCGCTTCTTCTTGTTGTTCTTCAGTAGAAAAAATTTCCATCGATTGACCTCTTATAGCGCTTGATTTAAATAATCGACAAGCTGTTCTTGTTCTATAGTTGATTGTTCTTCGTTACTTCTTAAGGGTTTGATAGTGACCTTGCTTTCAATGATTTCTTGCTCACCGAATACCAACGCTATATCTGCACCGCTTTTATCGGCTTTCTTAAATTGTTTCTTAAAATTACCACCGCCACAGTTTAATTGAATTCGCACATCAGGCAAGCAATCACGCAATTGCTCAATCACAGCTGGTGCTTTTAATTCAGCTTGTTCACCCAACATAACCACGAATACATCAACGGCTTTACGTACGTCTTTATCTAAGCCTAAAGTTTCCATTAGTAAGACCAGACGTTCTAATCCCATAGCAAAACCGACAGCTGGGGTAGACTTACCACCAAGTTGTTCAACTAGCCCATCATACCGGCCACCAGCACAAACGGTACCTTGCGCGCCTAAGCTGTCGGTAACCCATTCAAATACGGTGTGATTATAATAATCTAAGCCTCTAACTAATCGGGAGTTTATTGTATATTCAATGCCCAAAGCTTCAAGGCGAGCACATAAGCCTTCAAAGTGCGCTTTTGATTCATCACCAAAATAATCACTTAAACTTGGTGCGTCTTTTAACACGGCCTGAATGTCAGCGTTTTTTGTATCTAACACGCGCAATGGATTGCTCACCATGCGTCGCTTACAATCTTCATCCAAAATGGATTCATGTTTTTGCAAAAAGTTCACTAAAGCATCGCGATATTCTGCCCTTTCTTCATTTGAGCCTAATGAATTAAGCTCTAACTTAACCTTGTCTGCGATGCCAAATTCTTGCCAAAAACGCGCTGTCATTGCAATCACTTCAGCGTCGATGTCTGGCCCCTGCATACCAAAGGTTTCAACACCAAATTGATGAAATTGACGATAGCGGCCTTTTTGCGGTCGTTCATGGCGAAACATTGGTCCCATATACCATAGACGTTGAATTTGGTTGTACAGTAACCCATGCTCGTTGCCCGCCCGTACACAACTTGCTGTGCCTTCAGGGCGTAGCGTTAAGCTGTCACCATTACGATCTTCGAAGGTGTACATTTCTTTTTCAACAATATCAGTGACTTCTCCTATCGAGCGCTTAAATAGCTCTGTCATTTCAACGATAGGCATTCTAATTTCACTATAGCCGTAGCGACTAACAACATTGCGTAAAACACTTTCTACTTTCTGCCACACTGGCGTTTGCGCTGGCAAACAATCGTTCATACCTCGAATGGCTTGAATATTTTTTGACACTTTAAAATCCTGTGAAAATTCTTGTTAATCGCGGTCGGAGCAGACCAAACCGCGAATTATAGGAAACTTCTAATCAAAGATACAACCCTGTTATTCAACAGTTTGTACGTCTATGCGTTTTGCATCATCTAGCTTATTAGCTTTTGCACGAATATGTTTTTCGAGTGAATCGACTATATTAGTGTTATCAATCCGTTCTTTTTGGCGCTCTCCATCAAGATAGAAACCACTTTTGTTTTGAGCACCAGCCAAACCGATATCGGATACGAGTGCTTCGCCAGGTCCATTCACTACACAACCAATTACTGATACTGTCATTGGGGTTGTGATATCTTCTAGGCGCTCTTCTAACGCATTCACAGTTGAAATCACATCAAATTCTTGACGAGAGCAGCTTGGGCACGCAATAAAGTTAATACCGCGAGAGCGAATGCGCAGTGATTTTAGAATATCAAAACCAACTTTTACTTCTTCAACTGGGTCTGCCGCCAAAGATATGCGCAACGTATCACCAATACCTTCGTTTAATAAGATACCTAAACCAATCGAGGATTTAACCGCTCCAGTGCGCGCACCACCCGCTTCTGTGATACCTAAATGCAATGGATTATCAATTTGCTTTGATAACAACCGATATGAATCAACTGCTAAAAATACGTCTGACGCTTTAACACTAACCTTAAAATTGTCAAAGTTAAGCCTATCGAGTATATCGACATGGCGCATCGCTGACTCCAGCAGAGCTTCTGCTGTCGGTTCGCCGTATTTTTCCTGGATATCTTTTTCTAAAGAACCGCCGTTAACGCCAATACGAATCGGAATGTTTTTGTCACGAGCACAATCCACAACAGCTCTAATTCTGTCTTCTTTACCTATATTTCCAGGATTAATTCGCAAACAATCGACGCCGTACTCAGCAACCTTAAGTGCGATACGATAATCAAAGTGAATATCGGCTACAATTGGGATATCAACTTGCTGCTTAATCAATTTAAAAGCTTCTGCTGCATCCATGGTCGGCACTGATACTCGTACAATATCAGCCCCTGCCTGTTCAATTCGCTTTATTTGCGCAACTGTGGCTTCAACGTCTGTAGTCAAAGTATTCGTCATTGTTTGTACTGCTATCGGTGCATCACCGCCGACAGGCACTTTACCGACCCAGATTTTTTTCGTCTGTTTGCGTTTAATCGGAGTTTCACTAAACATATTTATTCATGTCCTAACGGTAAACTAAATCGTGCAACCATGCCTTGTTTAAATTGGCTCATATCTAGGTTGTCTTGTTGAAAAACAATGTCAACAACCTCTGGTGCACCTAGGGTAATTTGATATGGTGGTATTGCGTCAAGCTTGATAACTCGGCCTTTCTCTTTAACGCCAAATGCAACTCGCTCACCTGTCGCATCCAATATATTTATCCAACAATCTCCTCTAAATGTTAGTTCAAGATTGTAGTTGGCTGATTCACTTACCTGTGTGCTGACACTTGTCTCTTGTTGCGGCGTTAAGTTGACTGGCGTTTGCTCTGCAACATCTTTAATTGGCTTTATCGGCTCTTCATTCGTGATGCTTTCCACTAATTCTGCAGGTTCATTTATCTCGGCTAACTCAGGCTCTAACTTAACTTGCTCTACAGACTGGTTATCTTCTGCGGTCTGAACCACAGCCTCACGCTGAAACCACCAAACAACAATCAAAGCAATTAATATCAGCACAATGCCATAAGTAACCAGCATTAACCGATTGTCATGCGCTTGCTGACTGGTTTTTTTAGAAAAGCTCTTAAGTTTGTTTTCGGCATTGTACTCAACCGGCTGTTGTTGATAATAAAGTGCAATCACAGCTTGTTCATCAAGAGACAGTAGCTTTGCATAAGCTCGAAGGTAACCTTTAATGTATGTTGGCACGGCTACTGTCGAAAAGTCATCATTTTCTATGCCTTGAATGATACTGACTTTTAGATTTAAACTACCTGCGACATCTTGCTCAGATAGCCCTTGTTTTACCCGAGTTTGCTGCAACAACAAACCAACACTTACATTTGTTGTGTCTTCTGCTGAATTGTGCGGTTGCTCGATTAAATCTGTCATTGAGTTAATGCTTGCCTTAATTGTTGAGTTTGTGGGCTTTTGGGAAAGTCGATAAATAATCGTCGTGCATAGCTACTCGCCCCTTTGTGATCACCTAGCTGTTCCGCCAACTGATAAGCGCGATAAATAGTAGCAGGGTTATTTTGCTGAAGTAACTCTAACTTTTTCACATAGCCATATGCTGCTTGTAAATTGTTGTTGGCTAAATTTAGCTCAACTAAAGTAGACAAAGATTTTGGTAATCTGGCGTTATAACCTAAAGCACTGATGAGATATTTTTCAACCTCGTCTCGATACTTTTCTTCACCCGAATCATATAAACACAAACCTAAATTTTCATAAGTTTGCGCAACTCTGATATAGCTATCGATTGCGACGGCTTGCAAAAAGTGCTCTTTGGCTTGCTGGTATTTCCCTTGCTGACATAAAAACGCACCATAATTATTTAGTGCATCACCGTTTTTACGATCTAGCGAAACAACACGTTTATACGCGGCATCAGCTTTTTCAATTTCACCAACCACCTGGTAATAATAAGCGAGTGAATAATGTGCTTCTGGTAGGTCTGGCGCAAAACCCAATGCTTTATCTAAATTAAACTTTGCTTGTGCAGCATTGCCTTTTTTTAAATAGGTTAACCCAAGTGCAATACGGTTTTTTGCAGCTTCAACTGGCGTTGACTGTTTTTCGACAACGGGCTTATCACTACCAACGTAAGTTTTTTGGCTGACACAGCCCGCTATCAACGCAGCAGAAATGGTGATAATAAAAGCTTGCTTAAACCATTTTAACATTTAGGTTTTG
This sequence comes from Catenovulum agarivorans DS-2, assembly GCF_000568405.1. Lineage (GTDB taxonomy): Bacteria > Pseudomonadota > Gammaproteobacteria > Enterobacterales > Alteromonadaceae > Catenovulum > Catenovulum agarivorans_A. The sequence goes on along the minus strand of NZ_ARZY01000001.1, from coordinate 324,368 downwards.
ACCTTTTTCCTTTTTCTTCAGCATACGTTTAGTGCGGTCAACAACATCACCGACTAATTGACCACAGGCAGCATCTATATCATCACCACGGGTTCTGCGGACCACAGTGGTTAAACCATACTCTGTCAACACCTTGGCGAAACGATCGATTCTAGAGTTACTTGAGCGTCCGTATGGACTACCAGGAAATGGATTAAATGGGATCAAATTTATTTTCGACGGTGTATCTTTTAGTACTTTAGCCAATTGATGTGCTTGGTCCATACTATCATTTATATGATCAAGCATGACATATTCAACCGTTACTTTTTCATTTGCCTTTGATCCCTCGATATAACGTCTCGAAGCAGCTAAAAAGGTTTCAATGTCGTATTTTTTATTGATAGGTACAATTTCATTGCGCAACTCATTGGTTGGAGCATGTAATGAAATGGCTAAAGCAACATCAACTTTTTCTTTAAGCTTGTCTAGTGCTGGTACGACACCTGAAGTACTCACGGTAACTCTGCGCTTCGATAAGCCAAAAGCCAAATCGTCCATCATAAGCTCTAACGCTGGAACCAAGTTAGTCATATTGAGTAAGGGTTCACCCATCCCCATCATCACAACATTAGTAATGGGACGTTTATTTGTGACTTTTACCGGCCCAATATCTTTTGCTACTCGCCATACTTGGCCAATAATTTCGCTAACCGACAAATTACGATTAAACCCTTGCTGTGCTGTTGAACAAAATGTACATTCGAGTGCGCAGCCAACTTGACTAGAAACACAAAGCGTTGCTCGGTCACCATCTGGTATCCACACAGTTTCTACCTCTTGGCCACCGCGCAATTTCATCGCATATTTAATCGTACCATCACTACTTTGCTGTTTTACTGCAATTTCTGGCCCTTCAACAACACATAACTCAGATAACTTAGCACGCAAATTTTTGCTGAAGTTACTCATCTCCTCAAAATTATCCATACCGTAGTGGTATATCCATTTCATTGCCTGATCAGCGCGAAAAGACTTTTCGCCCAAAGAAGCAAAAAATTCACGCATCTGCTGACGTGACAAATCTAATAGATTTATTTTTGAGGGTGATGCTGACATATAAAATTACCTAAACTGCAAATTGGTTGGCAATTTTACGGCATTCACCAGCGAATGCAAAGCGTTCTAATGACTGTTTGCACTGCTAATATGTGTTAACTTCGCTATCTGCAAAAAAGTATGCAATTTCTCGAGAAGCACTTTCTGGACTATCTGAGCCATGAACTGCATTAAATGTCACGTTATCACCACCAAAATCAGAGCGTAAGGTTCCGCATAATGCTTCAGCTGGATCAGTTGCGCCTGCAATCTCTCGGTAAGCGGTAATTGCAGAGTCACCTTCTAACACCATAGTCACAACCGGTGCCGAGGTCATAAAGTTAATGAGTTTTTCAAAAAAGGGTTTACCGTCATGTTCTGCGTAAAAACCTTGTGCTTGCTCTAGCGTCAGTTTAACCATACGCATTGCAACAACTTTAAGGCCAGCTTGTTCTAAACGGTGAATGATGGCGCCAATGTTGTGCTCAACAACGGCGTTAGGTTTGATAATAGATAGGGTGCGCTCAATAGCCATGTATACGTCCTGTTATTGTTTAACACACCCTCATCATAACAACATTGAAAAAATATTGAACTGATATATGTCTGTTATTTCAGAATTTTTCTAAGCTGTTGTTTTAGATCAATGATTTTCACTTACCATGTTAATGGTATATTTCGGAATTTCGACAACAAGGTCCTCATTGTTAACACAAGCTTGACAACCTAAACGGCTTTCAGGCTCTAATCCCCAAGCTTTATCTAACATATCGTCTTCAAGTTCATCACTTTCTGCTAGTGAGTCAAAACCTTCTCGCACAACAACATGGCATGTGGTGCAAGCACACGACTTTTCGCACGCATGCTCAATATCAATTCCAGATTTTAACGCTGCATCTAAAATTGATTCACCGTTTTCACACTCAACTACCGCGCCATCTGGGCATAATTCGTCGTGTGGTAAAAATATTATTTGTGGCATGTTTAAATCTCGTCTACTTGTTGACCCTGCAATGCTTTTCTAATGGAGTCATCCATTCTAGCTGCTGCAAAATCTTGGCTCTTATTATCAATGTGTTCTATTTGCTCTTTAATAGCTTGCTCATCATCGCCTTCGCATAAGCGGGCCAAAGTATTTAAGTCAGCTACTAAATCCTCGTAAGCTTGCTCTGATAACAGGTGTTTGTCTTGCTTCAACGCATTGCCTAAAGATTCAAGCATACGCTTAGCTTCGACAATTTGCTCAGCTAATTTTCGTGCATTAACATCTTCTTTTGCATTTTCAACTGAAGCCTGCAACATTTGCAAGATCTCTGATTCTTCTAAACCGTAACTCGGTTTCACTTGAATGCTTGACTGAATGCCTGTTGATTTTTCCATTGCGGTGACAGATAGCAAACCATCAGCATCAACCTGGAATGTTACTCTGACATGCGCGGCCCCTGCGGCCATCGGCGGAATGCCACGCAACTCAAATTTAGCTAACGAGCGGCAGTCTTTAACCAATTCACGTTCGCCTTGCACAACATGCACTGCCATAGCAGTTTGACCATCTTTAAATGTGGTAAATTCTTGTGCTTTAGCTACTGGTATTGTGGTGTTACGTTGAATTATTTTTTCACATAACCCACCCATGGTTTCAAGTCCCAAAGATAATGGGATCACATCAAGCAACACCATGTCTGAGTCAGGTTTGTTGCCTACCAGGATATCAGCTTGCTGGCTAGCCCCAATGGCGACCACTTGATCTGGGTCAATTGAACTTAACGGTTGTTTAGAGAAATAGTCAGCAACACGCGCTCTAACAGCTGGAACTCGTGTTGAACCGCCGACCAAAACGACATCTTTGATGTCTTGCGCTTTTAGCCCAGCATCTTTTAATGCTCTGCGACACGCTATAAGTGTACGCTTTATAAGTGGTTCTACCAGAGATTCAAATTCGGTTTTGCTTAAACTAAAGTCAAGTTCAGAGTTGTCGTCGAGCGCAAGGGTAAAGTTAACGGTTTCAGCATCCGAAAGTTGTTCTTTAACACTTTTAGCCGTTTCCTTAATGACACGTCGCATGCGTGAAGATAAAGTCCCTGGAAGTTTACCTGAAGCTTTAATCCAATCAATAATTGCTTGGTCAAAGTCATCTCCCCCAAGTGCAGAATCACCGCCTGTAGACAAAACTTCAAATACACCTTTTTCAAGTTTTAAAATCGATATATCAAAAGTTCCGCCTCCCAAGTCATATACGGCAATTTGCCCTTCTTGTTTAGAGTCTAAACCGTAAGCAATAGCTGCAGCAGTTGGTTCATTCAATAAGCGTAAAACTTTTAGTCCAGCTAACCGAGCAGCGTCTTTGGTACATTGACGTTGCGCGTCATCAAAATAAGCAGGAACCGTAATTACCGCACCTTGAATTTCATCACCTAAAGCTTGTTCTGCACGATTTTTAAGCGCTGACAAAATATCCGCTGAAACCTCAATTGGTGACTTAACACCTGCAAGAGTGGCTATGCGTGCAAGTTCTTTTGGCTCACCTACAAAATTGTAAGGTAATTCTGGGTATGTTTTAACTACATCTTCAACTGAACGTCCCATAAAACGTTTAGCTGAAATAATGGTATTTTCTGAATCTGATGCTGCGTTTTCTAATGCGCTGTAGCCAACAACAATTTGCTCTGGCGTGTACCTTACAACTGAAGGTAAAATGGTTCTGCCCGCTTCGTCTGCTAATGTTTTAGCTTCACCGCTTCGAACAGTCGCAACCAATGAATTGGTTGTTCCTAAATCGATACCGACAGCAATTCTGCGCTCGTGTGGGGCATCTGTCTGTCCCGGCTCTGAGATCTGTAATAGTGCCATAATAATTAAATATCAGTTGTTGGTTTAAATTTCGCTGGCTTCGTCTTCAAGCCGTTCTAATTCAGTTTGAAGCTTATTGACAAATTTAAGTTTGCGAACCGCATTCGCCGCTTGTTCATAGTGCGCCGACTTTAACTCTCTGCCAATCAAGGCTTCTAACTCTGCTTGCTCTGCTTCTAATTCTTCTTCAAAAGCAACAATTGCATCATAAGGATCTGATAATGCGGAGATGTCTTCAAGCCTTTCTCGATACTCCATTTGTTGCATCAAAAAGCTCGGGTCTTTAACCGTTGTCGTTTCGTGGCTAATATCTAAACCCGCAAGTTTTAGTAAATATTCAGCTCGGCTTGTTGCTGACTTTAGCGTTGCGTATGCATCGTTGATCTCAGTCGCTTTTCTAAGTGCTAATAATTTTTGCGATTCGTTGGCACTTGCGTACTGATCAGGGTGAAAAGCCCGCTGAAGATTTTTATAGCGGGCTGATAATGTGTTTACATCTAAATCGAAAGCCGGTTCGAAGTCAAAAATTTCGAAAAAGTTCATAAGCTCACTTATTTAATGGCTTTATACGTGGAAACTCTCTCCGCAACCACATTCATCTTTTACGTTCGGGTTGTTGAACTGAAACCCTTCGTTAAGTCCTTCTTTGGTGAAGTCTAACTCAGTGCCATCCATGTATACTAACGACTTGGCGTCAATGATAATCTTGACGCCATTTTGGTCGAAAACCTGGTCATCGTCGTTCAACTCGTCAACAAACTCAAGTACATAAGCCATACCAGAGCAACCCGAAGTTTTAACACCTAAGCGTAAACCTATGCCTTTCCCTCTGTTATCGAGAAAATGCTTAACGCGAGACGCTGCAGCTTCTGTTATGGTAACGGCCATACATATACTCCTAATAATTTGTTACGAACTGTGCTTGGTTTTGTAATCGTCAATCGCCGCTTTGATTGCGTCTTCAGCTAAAATTGAACAGTGAATCTTAACTGGAGGCAATGCTAGCTCTTGAGCGATATCAGTGTTTTTAATCTCTGAAGCTTCTTCTAAAGATTTACCTTTTACCCACTCAGTCACTAACGAACTTGATGCAATAGCAGACCCACAACCGTATGTTTTGAATTTTGCGTCTTCAATCACACCAGAATCTGAAATTTTTAATTGCAATTTCATTACGTCACCACATGCTGGTGCACCAACCATACCCGTCGCTATTTGCGGATCATTTTTATCAAAACTACCCACGTTACGTGGATTTTCGTAATGATCGATAACTTTATCACTATAAGCCATAATTAAAACCTCACTACTTAGTGGTGTACCCACTCTACATTGTTTAAGTCGACACCATCTTTGAACATCTCCCAAAGTGGAGACATTTCTCTTAATTTATCAATCGCGTCTTTAATTACACTTACAACGTAATCAATTTCTTCTTCTGTGGTAAATCGACCGATACTGAAACGAATTGAACTATGTGCCAACTCGTCGTTTAATCCTAATGCTCTTAAAACATAAGACGGCTCTAAGCTCGCTGAAGTACATGCAGATCCAGAAGATACTGCCATATCTTTTAATGCCATGATTAAAGATTCACCTTCAACAAAGTTAAAACTAACATTTAAGTTACCTGCAACCCTGTGCTCTAAAGAACCATTTACATACACTTCATCTAGGTCTTTTACACCTGATAGAAGTTTTTCACGCAAAGCTAACAAGCGTTGATTTTCACTTGCCATTTCTTCTTTTGCGAGACGAAATGCCTCGCCCATCCCAACAATTTGGTGGGTTGGCAAAGTACCTGAACGGAAGCCACGCTCATGACCACCACCATGCATTTGGGCTTCTAAACGAATGCGTGGTTTACGGCGTACATATAAAGCACCGATACCTTTGGGGCCATAAATTTTGTGTGCCGAGAATGACATTAAATCAACTTTTAATTCAGCAAGGTCAATCTCTACTTTACCTGCACTTTGCGCAGCATCCACATGAAACACGGTTTTGTTTGCACGGCAAAGCTCACCTATAGTTTTAATGTCTTGGATAACACCAATTTCGTTGTTAACGTGCATGATACTGACCAACACAGTGTCTTCACGTAAGGTGTTTTTAAACACCTCTAAATCTACTAATCCATCTTTTTGCACGTCTAAATAGGTTACTTCATAACCTTGACGCTCTAATTCACGGCAAGTATCTAACACAGCTTTGTGCTCAGTTTTAACCGTAATAATGTGCTTACCTTTTTTCTTGTAAAAATTAGCTGCACCTTTGATAGCTAAATTGTTTGATTCAGTTGCACCTGAAGTAAACACAATTTCACGAGGATCGGCATTAATCAAATCTGCGATTTGACCTCTTGCTATATCAACTAATTCTTCAGCTTGCCAACCAAAACGGTGCGAACGAGATGCAGGATTACCAAAATTTCCGTCCATAGTCAGGCACTGCATCATTTTTTCGGCAACTCTTGGATCAACAGGCGTTGTTGCTGAGTAGTCCAGATAAATAGGTAACTTCATTTAAATCTCCGCTTAAAACTTTTATATGTGCGATTACATGCCAGAGTCTACATCTAATTCTTCAAGAGAAATTTGCCCTAATGCAAACGCAGAATGTGTTCTTTGCTTCTTATTTTGGCGCTCGGCAACTTGCTTAACCTCTTGCTTCTCGACTAACTCTTGTAGAGTTATGTCATTCAAAAAGTTTGCGATACGATCGCTCAGTTCGTGCCACAAGCTATGAGTCAAACACTGCACCCCACCTTGGCAACCTTCTTTGCCTTGGCAACGGGTTGCATCCACCGACTCATCAACTGCCGCAATAATTTGCCCAATTGAAATATCGTCTAGCTCTCGTCCTAATAAATATCCGCCACCTGGGCCACGAACGCTAGAAACCACACCCTGTTTACGTAAACGAGCAAACAATTGTTCAAGATAACTTAGAGAAATGTCTTGGCGCTCTGAAATATCAGCCAAGGGTACAGGACCATTTTTAGCGTGCAAGGCGACATCTAACATGGCTGTCACCGCATAACGACCTTTAGATGTTAATCTCATAAATCTTTCCACTTCTCTAAGTTGACGCTAGTAATTATCACTAATCCGAGTGTTTTAGTCAAGTATTTACCTTAGTAAAACACTCAAGTATTTGAGCGGTATCAGAAAGAAGAGGTAGGAAAAGCTAACTTGATTGCTTAAATTAGCGCGCAGTATAACTGCATAAGAATCATTCGCAAGTCTATTTCACGTATAACTTATATGAATTTAGGGTGCTATAGCTGCACTAATGTGGCCGTAGAGTGTTGTTTATAATGATATGGTTGCTCAGTTTCACCTGATAATACAATACAGTTACGCCCAGCCTGTTTAGCTGAATATAGTGCTGTGTCTGCATCATTGAGCGATTCTTCAAAACTTAGCTTGCAGCTAAGTTGTTTGATACCAATAGACAGAGTTTTATGTATGTAATTTCCATCTATACTAAAAGGGCTATTTCGATAAGTATCTAGAATTCTGTTAGCGACACGCTTGGCTGTCGATTTATCCCCTTCTATAACAACTAGAAACTCTTCCCCGCCATAGCGAAAGGCAAAATCTTGTTCGCGTATTTCTTCACTAATAACTTTAGCAGCATGCTGAATTAACTTATCACCATGCAAATGCCCGTATGAATCATTAAAAGATTTAAAGTTGTCCAAGTCTATCATCACCAAGGATAACTTTTGCATTGCGAAATCTACTTCATCTAACTGTTTCTTGAAACCATCGTTTAAAAACCGACGGTTATATAGTTGGGTCATCGGGTCTTTGTTGCTTACAGAGGTTAAGATAACCTTCTGTTCTTGTAACGTTTTAATTTGGCCTTTGTAACGTATTGACCATTTAAATAATGCATAGGTCAATACGAGCACACCGAGATTATTTGCGGCATTTTCCAATACAAACGAAATGACAAGTGGGTTTATTGAGATAAATTCATCTAATAAATCATGAGTATGGCCGCACAATAATAACAGCAAACCAATAAAGAACCATTTTCCATCATCGGCATCATAAGATCTTTTGGCTAGGCTAATATTTACAGCCAGCATAGCCAACAAAAATAGTAAATTGAATATTTCGCTACAAACATCAAAAATATTCTGATCAGCAGGCAGAACTGCTTGGCTACTAGTAAGTAAATGAATTGACCAGTAGCTAAGTGTCGCAATAAAAATTATGAGTATTCGAACCTGCGTCATTTTTGAATAAACCGAGTAAAACGAGCGGGTATTGTGCCGACACTAGATGACAATTTTATTGCAAGGTTCAAATTAAAACTAGAGGTTAACGAATGAGGGTCATTTTATCGCTAAAACGACCCTTGGATGTTAAATTTCAGCGTAAAAACATCCATATCTACCAATAGATAAGGCGTTGTATTCTATCGACGCACTGTCTAAACACGCAGGCGAAATTTTGCGTTTACATTTTATTTCACCTAGGTCTATATCCAACGCTTGATTTGATAAGTTAAAACAGCACAAGATCCGTTCCGCTGATATTGGGTCATAACGGTAAAACGCCAACACATCGCTATGTAAATCAATAAATTCAATTTCTCCTGATTTTAAAACCTGCGACTGGCTGCGCCATGCCATAAATGCTCTGTAGGTATTCAATACCGAGTCTGGGTTTTGCTCTTGTAAATCGACACTATGTTCAGCATGGGTTGAGTCAACTGGCAACCAAGGTTTACCATTGGAAAAGCCTGCATTAATAGCTTGGTGTGACCATGGCATAGGCGTTCGACAGCCATCTCGACCTTTAAACGTCGGCCAAAATTCTATGCCATAAGGATCTTGAAGGTCTTCGTATGCAACTTCTGCTTCTACTAAGCCTAGCTCTTCACCTTGATACAAACAAACACTTCCGCGTAGCGAGCACACCATGGCTGTAACCATCTTGGCGAATTGTTTTTGCTCAAAAGCATCGCGGCTTTGACCCCAACGACTGACCACTCGCTCAACATCATGATTACCAACCGCCCAGCATGGCCAACCATCACCCAATGCATTTTCTAATGTCTCTACTGTTGAGCGAATATAATCAACTGAATAATCTTTAGTTAATAACTCAAAACTATAGGTCATGTGCAATCGACTATCACCTTTAGTGTATTCTGCCATAGTTGCTAGCGAATCTTCCGATGCCACCTCACCTAAAGAAACGCTGCCTGGATAACGATTCAATAACGCACGTAACCGTTCAATAAACACAATGTTTTCTGGTCGGTCATTGTTATAATAATGATATTGATAAGCGTAAGGATTGTCTTCACTAAAACCTCGCCCTGCTCTTTCATTTTCAGGTTTAGCCGGATTGTCACGGAGCAATTGGTCGTGAAAACAGAAAGTAATAGCGTCTAAACGCAAACCATCGACGCCCTTTTTCAGCCAAAATTCAATGTTATCCAATACAGCTTGCTGCACTTGTGGATTATGGAAATTTAAATCTGGCTGACTATCTAAGAAATTATGCAAATAATACTGTCGACGACGTGAATCCCACTGCCAAGCAGGCCCACCAAAAATAGATAACCAATTGTTTGGCGGTGCTCCACATGGTTTCGGGTCGGCCCAGACATACCAATCAGCTTTGTCATTATCTTGCGACTGTCGACTTTGGTTAAACCATGCGTGTTGGTCCGAAGTATGGCTCAACACTTGATCTATCATGACTTTAATACCTCTTGCATGAGCTTGCTCAATCAGTTGCTCAAAGTCACCTAAATCACCAAAGATGGGGTCAATTGCCCGATAGTCACTAATGTCGTAACCAAAATCTTTCATAGGCGATTTAAAACAAGGAGATACCCAGATAGCATCCACCCCTAAGCTCGCAATGTAATCTAACTTTTGGTTAATCCCTGGAATATCACCAATACCATCATGATTACTATCCATAAAACTACGTGGATAAACTTGATAAATAATGGCACCACGCCACCAATCGAGATTAACAGACATTAAACAACCCCATGACTTGTAGACGTAATACACGTCTAATATCTAAAACATTAATAAACTGACTTTCATTGTATGTTGAGCGATTGTTAAAGAGTAGTTTTGCCTGATTGAATACGTTTGCAGTCGGCCAAGACGCTGTTTTAACGGTTTAAATACACTGAATACGTATGCAAATATTGTTGTTTTTGTAAAAGTGTTACTAATATTTAGCTGTCAATTGTAACAATCCCTAGGTATTTCAAAATTATGAAGAAAAAAGCACTTACTCAGGCTATCAAAGTAGCTTTGTCTGCATCCGCATTGATGCTGACCTCATGTGCTGTTACCAAATCGACTAACAGCACCGTCACGACTAATGGCACAAGCTATTACGGAACTTTAGAGGCATTTGCCAAAGAAAATGTCTATTTTGTTCTGACCGACCGCTTTGTAGATGGCGATCCCAACAACAATTACCCAAATCAAGGTGGAGATGTTAATTACACCTTTAATCGTCCACTTAAAGGCCCTGATGGTAAAGAAGCAAACGTTGGATATTTAGGTGGTGATTTACTAGGGGTATATCAACAAGCCGATTATATTAAAGATTTGGGCTTCACCTCAGTTTGGATAACTCCAATTGTAGATAACCCAGATGAAGCTTTTACGGGTGGAGAAGTCATCGAATTTGGTGGCATGTTTAAAGATGGTGGTAAAACAGGTTACCACGGTTATTGGGGGGTAAACTTTTTTGTTGAAGACGAACATGTTGTTTCTGAAAACTTCAAATTTAAAGATTTCACCAAGGCGATGAAGTCCAAAGGCATTAAAACCGTGTTGGACATTGTCGCAAACCATGGTTCACCAGCTTACACTATGCCAGAAGATCAACCTAAGTATGGTGAGATTTATGACAAAGACTGGAATTTAGTTGCCGACCACAAAAATAAGCACCCAACCGAACTAGACCATAATGACCCACTTGAGCATTTCTACAAACAAAAGCCTGATCTAGCTCAACTTGGTGATACAAATTACGATAACCCTGCTGTATTGGACTATTTTGTTGAAGCATATTCTCAGTGGATTGATCAAGGGGCTGACGCTTTTCGGATTGACACCATTCGCCACATGCCACATTTTTTCTGGAAAAAGTTTGCAGACCGAATCCGCGAAAAACATCCAGACTTCTTTATGTTTGGCGAGAGTTTTGTTTACGATGCCGACTTTATTGCGCAACATACTTTGCCTGAGAATGGCAAAGTCAGCGTACTAGACTTTCCCGGGCAAGAAGCAATTACCAGTGTATTTGGTAAACCGAAAGAAGGCGAAAGCGAAAAATCATTCGCCGATCTATTGGATTACTTGTATTTAGAACAAAGCCCATACCATAATCCATATGATTTGATGACATTCTATGACAATCATGATATGGCACGAATGAACGCAGATGACAAAGGCTTTATCAATGCAAATAACTGGATATTTACCAGCCGAGGCATTCCCGTTATTTATTATGGCTCTGAGACTGCATTTATGGCCGGCACCGCAGAACATGGTGGCAACCGCAACTATTATGGAATAGAAAAGGTAAAACAAGCTGAAAATCACCCAGTCGCGCAGTCAATGAAAAAAGTTGCAAACTTGCGTCTACAATCAGTTGCACTGCAAAGAGGTTTGCAACTTAACTTAGATTTTGCTCAAGACACAGCTTCATTTTACCGAATTTACCAACATGATGGTGTGATTGAAAATGCATTGGTTCTGTTAAACAAATCTGATTCTGCAAAAACAATTACGTTATCTAACTCACTTCACCAAGGAAGTTATAAAGACGCATTTTCAGGCAAAACAGTAACAGTAGGTAATGAATTAAGCTATTCAGTACCTGCGAATGGTGTGGTGGTTTTAATTAACAAAACACCCATTACAGACAAAACCATTAAAGCTAAACTTGAGAAACTAAAAGCGGTCGTTCCAAGTGCTTAATCCGACCCAAGGCCTTATGATGTTAAGGCTAGTATTGGCGTAACAAAAAAGGTTCAGCGTTTAGCTGAACCTTTTTAAATTGTTACAAACAATATTATTGCTTACGCTAGGTCAATTATTTCAATGCCCACAATAAATGTGGTAGATGTTTCGGGTGCACACCTCAGTACCTTGCCCCGAGCGGTCAGTGATGGAATTTGCTCACTTGCCGAACTAATTCGTATACTAATTTCTTTCCCTACATCAATAGATTCTTGTAATTCAATTGCCATTCCATTTGCACTTAAATCACGGCATATCGCAGTAAACTCTTGAGGTGATTCTAGATTATCTACTACAACTAAACAGTCCGCATTGACCATCATACGATAATACGAACGTTGATCATCTCTTCCAATCATTCCAACCCTCTCCTGACTCTATTAAAACCTTCACAACCCATGTTAGTTTTTAACTCAAGCAGTGTAAACAACTTTTTAACATGCATTTAATCTGCCATTGCTACAGCAAACCGTCTTTTGTTGCCGAGTCTATAAATTGCTGTACACGCTTTGGTGATATCGGCATGCTAGTCCCCAAGTTTTGCGCAAACAGTGAAATTTTTAATTCCTCTAACATCCAACGCAATTGCTCTAATGTATGATTTACCGCTTCGCCTTGCAGATTTGCTTGCAGTTTAGCCGCATAGTTATCTGCAATTTTATTCACTTGTTCACGATTCAGCCTATCTCTAACAGGGTCTATTGGCAGTTTTTCTAATCGCCTATGTATTCCCTGCACATAACGCTCAATATCCTTTAGTTTGTTGGCGCCAAAACGTGTAATAAATCCTTTAAACACTAGCTGAGATAAATGCTGCTTAATTTCAGATTGCGCTTGCACCAACTCAAAACTGGTTTTGCCTTTAAGCATTTTATTGATTGCATTGACCTTGACCAATATCGACTCGACTTGTTTGGCTATTTGAAGGACACGCTCTGCCAACTCGCCACGTATATCTTCTCTAGCTTGCTTGTATTCTTGCTCATCACGCGGAATGGTATTCTTTTCAGCTAACAATTGCTGAATAGCGGCAAAAATGCAGTCCTGCAACAAGTCATCTATTTTGCCAAACGGGTTAAAATACAAGCCGAGTTTTGCTTTATTAGGCAATTTTTCTTGCAGGTAACTTCGTGGTGATGGCAAGTTAAGATATAACAACCGAGTAACGCCTTGCAGCATATTCCAATCTGCATCGGTTTGATTATCAAATAATTTAATCGACACTTCAGCTTGGTCATCAACTAAAGCTGGATAAGCTTTGATCTCATAATGTGCTTGCTTTTTTGTGTATTCGGCTTCCAGCGCTCCAAATGTCCACTCGCGTATACCTTGCTGCTCAATACCTTCATCTGCCACTTCTGTTAGTGTATCAGCAACTTTACCTTGCAACTTGCGTTTAAGCTCGGCTAAATCTTTGCTGATACCCAAAACAGAGCCTTTCTCGTTAACCACCTTAAAGTTTATTCTAAGATGACTTGGTACTTGGCTATAATCCCACTGCTGAGGATCAATTTTAGTCCCCGTCATACGTAAAAGTTGTTTTGCCAATACATGCACAAATGGCTCATCCGACACTTGGATGGCCTGCAAACAAGCAGTTGCAAAATCAGGCGCTGGAACAAAATTCTTGCGCAAATTTTTTGGCAAAGATTTAATCAGTGCAACCGCTAAGTCATGTCTATAACCGGCAATTCCCCAATCAAAACCTGTATCTTTAAGTTGATTAAGCAATGCTAAAGGCACAATCAAATTAACACCATCTGCATCTTCAGTCGGTTCAAATACATATTCAAGTTTAAGGACTAAACCATCCTGATTCCACGTATCGGGAAACGCGTCTTTGGTTATAGATGATGCATCATGTTTCATTAAATCATCTAAACTAAAGTTGAGTAAATTTGGCTGTGTTTTTTTGTTTTTGCTCCACCACTTTTTAAAACGAACCGTATCAAATACCTCTTGAGGTATGCGTTGGTCATAGAATTCAAATAAGTTTTCTTCGTCAACCAAAATGTCACGTCGACGCGATTTGGCTTCTAACTCATGGATTTCATCTAACAAATTTTGATTATGCTGGATAAATGCGTCATTAAGTTGAATTTGGCCATTAACGAGTGCTTCACGAATAAAAATGGCCCTACAGGCAGTTGGGTCTATTCTGCTGTACTGAACTTTTCGTTTGTGAACTATGCTCAAACCGTACAATACTACATTTTCGTAGGCTACAACTGAGCCACGTTTTTTCTCCCAATGGGGTTCAGAGTAATTACGGTTGACCAAATGCATCGCGTAGGGTTCTATCCATTCGGGCTCTATTTTTGCGACTTCGCGAGCAAATAAACGACTAGTTTCAACTAATTCAGCAGCCATAATCCATTTGGCTTTAGTTTTAGCCAGCCCGCTGCCAGGGAAAACTACAAAGCGGCTGTTTCGTGCACCGAGATACCCTTGTTGGTTGTCTTTATTGCCAATATGACTCAATAACCCAGATAAAATAGCTTGATGAATCGCAGCATAATTAGCATCTTGGTTGTTGAGCTTCCAACCTTGCTCCTTAGTAGCTTCGGTTAACTGATAAACAATGTCTTGCCATTCGCGTATGCGTAAATAATTTAAAAACTCCTTTTTACATAACTTTCGAAACTGATTTTGGCTCAGCTCTTGCTGCTGCTCTTCTATGTATTGCCACAAATTTAAGTAGCTTAGGAAGTCCGAATCATTACTTTCAAAACGCTTGTGTTGCTCATCTGCAGCTTGTTTCTTTTCGTTTGGTCGTTCTCTTGGATCTTGAATGCTTAAACCTGCAACAATTGTGATCACTTCCCGCAAACAAGATTGCTCGTTCGCTGTGACCACCATTTTGGCCAATCTAGGATCAACTGGGATCCTTGATACAGCTCGGCCCAACTCAGTTAAACGAGCCTTTTGTTTATTTTTATGCTGCTCTAAAGCACCGATTTCTTGTAACAACAAGATACCATCATTAATCGCTCGATTATCAGGCGGTTGAATAAAAGGGAAAGATTCAATATCGCCGAGTCCGAGTGAATGCATTTGCAGTATCACAGAAGCTAAATTGGTCCGAAGAATTTCTGGGTCAGTAAACTCAGGTCGGTTGTTGAAGTCGTCTTCACTATACAACCGAATACAAATACCAGCCGATACACGACCACAGCGACCCGAGCGCTGATTAGCACTCGCTTGTGAAATAGGTTCAATTGGTAAGCGCTGCACTTTAGTTCGGGTACTATAACGAGAAATACGTGCAGTTCCAGGATCAATTACATATTTAATCCCAGGGACCGTCAGCGAGGTCTCAGCAACATTAGTTGATAAAACAATACGTCGGCCCGAATGTGATTGAAATATTCGATTTTGCTCGGCCGCAGATAGACGCGCATACAAGGGCAGTATTTCGGTATTACGTAACTTCAGTTTATTTAAGCCATCTGCCGTGTCTCTGATTTCTCGTTCACCATTGAGGAAAATCAGAATGTCTCCTAAACCCTCTTTAGTTAGTTCCTTGACCGCGGCATAAATGCCTTCCAATTGATCTTTGTCGTCTGATTCTTCACTAACTAAATCTTCAATAGGTCGATAACGAATATCTACTGGAAAGGTTCTACCTGAAACTTCAAAAACAGGCGCGTGGTTAAAATGTTTTGCAAACCGCTCCACATCAATAGTTGCTGAGGTAATAATTAACTTTAAATCAGGACGTCGTGGTAATAACTGTTTTAAATAGCCCAAAATAAAATCAATATTTAAACTGCGCTCGTGTGCTTCGTCAATTATGATGGTGTCGTATTGGTTTAAAAATTTATCTTGCTGAATTTCAGCCAGTAAAATCCCATCCGTCATCAGTTTAATATAAGAAGAAGCTTTGACTTGTTCATTAAACCTAACTTTGTAACCAACAACTTCTCCTAACGGCGATTGCATTTCTTCTGCAATGCGGCTGGCCACGCTTCGAGCGGCTAATCGCCTTGGCTGGGTATGGCCAATCAAACCACGTTCACCACAACCAGCTTCTAAACACATTTTCGGTAACTGAGTTGTTTTGCCCGACCCCGTTTCGCCTGCAATGATAACGACTTGATTCTCACGAATTGCTTCAATGATATCTTGGCGTTTTTGGCTAACGGGTAAATCTGGATAAGTAGGTGTTGGTTTGTTATTGACGCGGTTTTGATAAAATTGCCATGACTGCTCAACGGCCGCAGTCCAATTGTCAAAAGCTTGCTGCTTTTTTTCAGCTTGCTTGATTTTATCTATTCGATAAAGCTTATTTTTCAACCTAAAAAAATCGGCTGGATAGACTTTTTTTAGTAATTTTAGAGAATTTTTAACCAACTCAGACAAGAAACATACCCCCGAAAATAATTCGCGGGTATGCTAGCAAATCACAGTCGAATTATGAAGTTAAACCATATTGTATGCATCGTGCAATTGGGTATCAATCGCTCGCATTACCTGATGCCGGTTGATAGTACCAACTAAATGACCATCATCGTCGATAACGGGATAAATGCGCGGCCTGGATAACGCCATTTTTTGTGCAACTTCCAACACTGACGAGTAAGGTCGTAAAGATTTAACATCCGTTGCCATTATATCGCCGACTTTAGCTACTTGCTCTCGGTAATAAGTAGACTCAATCATCTGTGTTATGCAGTCTTGCTCAGACAAAAATCCCACAACTTTGCCGCGGCTATCTAACACTGGCCCACCAGACTGGTCTATGTCCAAAATACGTTCCACAGCTTCGGCGATATTCATATCAACAGAAAAAGTCACCGGTCTTTTATTCATGTAATCTTCTACTTTTAGTGATTTCATAAGTACTCCAACTTTAAAACAACCGCTGTTTCTTTAAATACTAGTAGAAAGAAAAAAGATAGCTATGTTTTTGATAAAAATTATTTTATTTCGGGCTATTACTGTTTTATTTTGTCGACTAGTTGACCAATCCAAGCTGCAGATGCGGCTGCTGTATCCATAGTTTCGCAAGCATCAATTTCTAAACGGTTTACTAAGCGTTTGGCCATAGTTTCGTACATAGCTTCATCAAATTGTTTGCCAGCTTCGCAGAATGTTTCACGATATGACGAGTCGCCCATACAAATCACTGCATAGCCAGTTTTTGATAAGTTTGGCACTGTATCTCGCAAGCCGGTGTAGACATTTTCAATATTTTGAGGAATGTCACCCGAGCCTGTGGTGCTGCTAATAATCAGCCAGTTTGGTGCGTTGGCCGCAAGTACATCGTCTAATTCACAATCTGAAAACAGCTTCACGGCGAATCCTGCATCTTCCAGGCGAGATGCGCTCGTTTCTGCCAATTCTTCAGCACCGCCGTATACAGAGCCATACAAGATAGCGATATCTGTCATAAATTCCTCTCATCTATCATAGGTAATTGAGTTAATTGTAATATTTGTTGAAAGCCTTGATCAAACCCTGCGGTAATCGTTAGCATTTCGCCAGTAATTGGATGAGGTATCTCAACCTTAGCCGCATGAAGTGCCAATCTAAATTGATTTAATTGCTGGCGTAGATAACGATTATATTTATTGTCACCATAATTTACATCACCCAGGATTGGATGGCGTAAATGCGCCAAATGACGACGAATTTGATGTTTTCGTCCATGGATAGGCATTAATTTAACTAGGCTAAATCTCGACTGTGGATATCGATTAATTTCAATATCAAGGGTCGATTTTGCCAAGGTTTCAAACTGAGTAATCGCCTCTTTTGCTGGTGGGTTGAGCTGCATTTTTTTATCGGAAATTTTATCCGGCTGTTCAACTAAAGCTTTATCAATAATGCCTTGCTCTGGTGTATGGCCGCGGGTAATTGCGTAGTAGGTTTTACTCATTTTACGCGCTTCAATCACCGCACAGACTAATTTAGCGGTTTCTGAACTGAGCGCCATTAACAACACACCAGAGGTGGGCCTATCCAACCTGTGCACAGGATAAACATACTGACCTATTTGGTCGCGTACCATTTGCATAGCAAATTGAGTTTCGTGTTTGTCGATTAAAGATCTGTGCACCAACAGACCAGAAGGTTTATTAACCGCAACTAAATGCTCATCTTGATACAAAATTTCTAACACAATCACTCCTTAAGCAAATAACGCGTCAATTTGCTTTATTACCGCCAGTATTTTGCCTTCCGGCGCTGTCTGTTCATTAAATGCATCTTCAGCGATCGGCGATATGCATAGTTGGCTAGGTAAGGTTAATTGCTGCTCAGCAATAATTTGCATTTTTTCAATAAAAATAAATTGCAGCCATTGATGAAAATCTAACGTGTCGATACAAAATGGTTGTGAGCTGTTTAAAGCTTGTGCACTTGGTCGATGTTGCTGCCATAAATTTGCCGCCTGTAGTGCGGCCGCAAGCTCAGTTAATAAACTTGCTATCTGCTGATGTTTACTCAAAGCAATGCGTTCCAATTAAAAAAGCGCTATTATAACGCTTTTTTAATGCTTTATTGGGTCGATTAATGCAAAACATTTCAACTTTATATCAACTTGTGCAGTATGCAGGTTGTGATTATTGTGTTTTTGATGTGGGCAGAAGAGTTATTGATATAGACAAAACAACCTTCGAACAATTTGAAGATGGCCAGCAAGCCTACCCCTACCCAATCCAAAGTCAGGCAAAATTTGCACTTGTTTATTGGCCAATCGGGCAAACAGACAACCCATATATCTGGTTTTTAAATTTGCCATTAGATGAAGAAAGCCAAGTTATCCCGGGCTCACGCAACCATTTTGTTGCGATCATTCAAGAAGCTTTGGGCAATGACTTTGCACAACAAACAGACGAGCAACAACAACTGCCAGACAACCCTTATATCAAATTGCCTGAACAAACTAAGGTCGCTATAGTGAATGCGCGTATAAAAGATAAATTTAACCGCAGCTATTCCGAGCTAGCACAGGCTTGTTTGGACTATTTAGACCAAAGCGATAAAGCACAGTGGCGCAATTTAACCGTGCAAGGTTGGGCTGATATTTTGGTACAAAAAGATCCTAAAGTGCACAAATTATTGCAAAATGAGTTTTGGCAATTACCCGATGAATTGCAAAACCAACTAATTCCAATTTTAGAGCACTGTGAGCTCCCTAAAGTGCTCGTAAACAAATCGATACGCTATCTGGAAAATGAAAACAGTGAGGAAAAACAGCTCGCGATTTTACGTGTGCTAGCAGGATATTGTGACCAAACAAGTGTGCAAACCTGGCTAACTAAACAAGTGAGCACTGATAAACCCGCTGAGGATATTTTAAACTTATTATTAATCGTCGGCGCGCGCTGCTGGGTTTCGTTAAAAGACCCGTTGCTGCTAAGCGTCTATTTAGAAAAAATAGCTGACCTTCCAGCAAATAATTTTGAAGCACTATTTAGAGATGCAATTGCTCTACCTTCGTTACGCAGGCCCATTTTAGCTTTAATGCAGAACCCCAATGCACTGCCAAAAACCCGAATAGCCGTTAGCAATATGATAAAGGCAAGTTATGGTACAACTCATTGATATCTTAGTTATAGCGCTACTAGTAGCAGTTATTTTGCAGTTTTGGCTACTACGTAAACAAAGCGAAGCGGCGCTTGCGTACGCTCAGGATTATTGCGAGCGCAACGGCTTACAGTTTGTTTCAGCCAGTCGCAAACGGACACGTATAAAGTTGTTTCAACGAAATTTAATTGAATGGCATAGCCAATTTGCTTTTGAATTTAGTGGCAATGGTGAAGATTTATGTCAAGGTCAGCTATCATTAGTAGACCAAAGATTAATTGACGTAAAAGCGGAAGCTTATCGAATAAATTAGAGGTCAGTGATTATGTTTTCATCTCGCAGAAACAATTCATCACAAAGACGAGCGCAAAAATCACGCAGTAAAAAGTTGAGTTTGCTGGATGAAAACATAGACAGACAAATTCAAGCTATTCATGGTGCCATCGCACAAAAATTATTAACATCAGCTGAACTTAGGTTGCTGGCACGAGATAAAATTGAAGCCAAGTTTAAGCTCGGTCAATTACGTTACAGCGAATATTTACACTGGATCAGCACCTTAGACAATTTTGAACTGACCGATACTTTCATTTTAGGTTTTACTGAATATAGCCCACAGCTTCGTCGCTGGCGAAGAAATACTCCATTCACGGGGATACTGACAGAAGAAGAGCGCGAGCAAGCGCTTGAACAAAATGCATTAGGTAAAATAAACTCAGTTGTGATTGGCGGATAGCTTTTAAATAAATTTTTTGTGGTAGGTTTTATAAAATACAGTACCGACTATCGCAAATATAATCGTGCAAAACCTTTGACTAAATAATCTAAATAAGTGCATTATTTGTGCTCACCAATCAGCAAGGAATCGAGCTATGAAAATTTTTGTTTTATTACTTACTTCAACTTTATCTTTTGCTAGCCTAACGGCAAATGCAAAAGTTTATCTAGCGTCAGAGCTTACAGCAGACGTACAGCCTATTGTTAGAGTTGCTCCTCGTTACCCTGCAAAAGCCGCACGTAATGGTGTCATCGGACATGTTGCACTTAAGTTTGTTATAAACGAATATGGTGCAGTAACGAATGTTGAAGTGACTGAATCTATGCCTGAAGGCGTGTTCGACCGTGAAGCAATTAAAGCCGTGAGCAAGTGGAAATACAAACCGGCTATCATAGATGGGGCACCAGTAAAAGTCATGCAAGAAACCCGCTTAGATTTCAGCTTAGGTAAATAGCCTAACAATATGTTTTTATTAAAAAAGCTTATTAAACAATTTAGCTACATTGTGGTTATTCTTGCAGCTTCAAGTAGCTTAACTGCTGTACTGGCTCACCCAACTGGTAACCTTGTTTCTATTGGCGGCACAGCGTACTTTCCGTACGTAGTTCCAATAGACCATCCAAATCACAAATCATCGGTATTGAGTTGGCAAATGGGCGGTCAAGTTGAAGTTGTTTTAACTTCAGAATATACCGCCAGTGATTTTATGTTATCAGCGCTCGATAATAACCTGTATATTATCGAGCGCCGATATCAACACAGTAATAGCAAAAATTATATAAGGTTATTGGAGTTACAATCAGACAATAGCACAAATACCATTTGGCCATGGTTTGAAGACAAATGGCGATTAGGTGAAGGTGGATTTCATGTTCAATCTGACCAACAAGTCATATTTGTTAAATATCCTGATGTGTTGCTACATAAAGCAGATGGCTCTGTCGACCAGGCCTTTGAATTTCCCCATCCTGTCAAACGTCTCAGAAAAGTCGAACAAGGTTTATTATTACTTGGGGAAAACCAAGCATGGTTAGTGGACCAACAGGGCAAGATAAAAAGGCAATGGGATAATCTGTTAAATCAAGCTGCAGCCAATGCCCCTCTTAACCGTAATCAAATTTTTGATATTGATTACCAGCAAGGTCGCTTATTAGTCGCGAATTGGGGAAACAGAAGCTTTGATATTGTTAGCCACAATAACCGACAAACTAGCCTAATGCACGCGGTTAAAACACCCTATACAGCACATTGGGTGACTCACTTTAATCATGGCTATTTGCTGATGGCATCCACTATTACCTTTGATGGTAATAACCCACGGCCACTTTTAATTTTTAAAGCAACCGCTGACGCTCAAGCACAAATAATTTGGCAAGATTAAAACCAATTATGCGTTTGCTCAAACACCTCAAGTAAATGCACTTTTAACTGTTCAAATGGTAAATCGTTGCGCCGATTGTGCACAAAATATACAGGATATGAAAACTCAGGCGCTTGCGGTGTTAATTTTAGCTGTCCAGAGCGCAGGTAGCGCTGAATTACACGCGTTCTAAAATAGCCACTTCCACCACTATCTAAAATCATTTGTAATGCTACAGGACCTAGTGAAATCGACAGCTTTTTGATAGCAAGCTCTGGTAACGCTTGATCATGAAGTTTTTTAAAAGTTTCTCCCCAGTCGATAAATATATACGGCAGTGCACTATCACTTGACTGGACTTGAACTAACTTTTCGTCGAGTAGATGGTCTATTTGAGTATTTTGACTATAAAAAGTTTGATGTGAAATAACGATATCAATCAAACCATCTTGCATTTTTTCATACAAGTGTTTTGAGTCATTCACATCCATGGTAATAACTAAATCTGGCCAATGTGTTTGAATAGCTGTCAGCCATTTTGCCGCAATTGGATTCCATAAAGTTAAATCACACCCGATCGCCAACCGATTATCCAAATCATACGGCAATGGAATATTACGTTTGATCGCCAATGAAGTTTCAACAATTTGCCGAGCGTATGGCTCAAAATGCAGCCCATTAGCCGTAAGCTTAGCACCTCCCTTATTTCGTACAAACAACTTACAACCTAATTGCTGTTCAAGATTTTTGATTCTAGCGGTTACAGTGGTTTGAGTGACGTGCAACATTTGCGCAGCAGCACTAAAACTGTGCACCTGGCAAATAGTTAAGAATGTTTTGGCATTTATATAGTCCATACACGCCTCATTATTATCAATATATTTGTTACTAATTAACAAATATATTCATTATACCTAATCCATATAAATTCATACAATAAAAACACCAATTTAGTGCAACAATCACCATCAAGGTGCGTACGATTTATGGCTAAAAATTCAATTAATTTACAGCGATTAAAAATTGCCAATAGAGTAATGTTTTTCAGCATAGTGACGACGCTAGTGCTAATAACTTTCATCTATGGATATGAACAATACCTCTCGTTAACTCAACAAATTGTTGGTCATATTTCAATCATGATATTACCTGCAATATTCAAAGTATCTTATGTGGTTAGATTAACTTGCCTTAGAGCGCTAAATTTAAATGATTAATAAAAACCTGTTAAAGCATATTTATTTATATTTTGGCGCAACCGAGTTACGCGCTTCAAAGTCTGAAGTTGTTGCCACAGCAATCACATCTATCGTTGGGATTACTTGTGTTTTATATTTTGCAAAATTAATTGGTAGTGAGATTGGCTCAACTGCTTTAGTTAAACAAAATGCCTATGTTGTTACCTCGATAGCCGCGACTGCAGTTTTAGTATTTGCTGTTCCGCATGGCACCTTTTCCCAACCTTGGCCGGTGATTGGTGGGCACTTAATCAGTGCTATATTGGGTGTAAGCTGCGCCACTTATATTGAAAATAACTTGTTAGCAGCAATCATTGCCGTATCACTTGCAATATTGTTGATGCAACAGTTTCGTTGCATCCACCCTCCTGGCGGTGCAACAGCGTTAGGTGCGGTGTTTAGCGAAGATGTTGTTGCAACGATTGGTTATGGCTATGTAATCTACCCTACACTGGTTAGTTGCGTAACCATCGTTTTAGTCGCATTTGCGGTTAATTACCTATTCAATTGGCGCCGATACCCAGCACATTTATTTTTCAGTAATTCACGTAAAACAATAATAAGTCCAGCCGACAGAAAAAACGAAATTACTAATGAAGATTTTTTTAAAGCGCTGCAAGATCACGATTCATATATTGACCTATCTGCTGAAGCTTGGATGGATATTTTCGACAAAGCGGCCAACCATGCTGAGGTGGATAGTCACCACCCAGAAAAAGTACAAGTCCAACGCTTTTATAGTAATGGTAAGCTCGGTATAAATTGGCAAATCAGAAAGGTGCTGTATGTCAGTAGGCTTGGCAAAGTTCACTACAAAGTCATTGAAGGTACGGGAAAAAATGAACGTGGAGTTTGCGCTAAAGCCAACTTTGTCACTTGGGCCAAATTTGAGGTGCGGAAAAACGCTGCTGGAGTCTGGCAAAAGTTAGCAAACGACTAACAAGAAACCTCAACCTTTAATCGGCTTTACATTCTCAGCTTCATTAAAGTCCAAACAAACTGAGTTAATGCAGTAACGAATGCCTGTCGGCTCTGGTCCATCATCAAATACATGGCCTAAATGCGCATCACATTCACCGCAGCGCACTTCAGTGCGGTGCATACCATGGCTGTCATCCATTAAAAACTTAATTTTCTCTTTATCTAACGCATCAAAAAACGCCGGCCAACCACAACCAGAATCATACTTTTGTTCAGATGTGAACAACGGCGTTTTACAGCATACACAATGATAAACACCAGTTTTTTTGTTATTTAATAACTTGCCAGTAAAGGGGTATTCGGTGCCCCCTTGCCTTGTTACTCGATACGTTTCCGCATCGAGTGTTTCTAACCAGTGTTTATCATCTTTCATTATTTTATACGAACAATTTCTTTATCACTTGACCAGTTTAAATGATAGAACTGACCTCGTGGTTGGTCAACCCGCTCAAAGGTGTGTGCACCAAAGAAATCGCGCTGACCTTGCAGTAAGTTTGCTGCTGTCGTAGCGCTGCGATAAGAATCGTAATAAGCTAATGAAGATGTAAAACAAGGCATAGCAACGCCTAAACGCACTCCATCAACAATTGATTCACGCCAGTTTGACTGGAATTTTTCAATTTGCCCCGCAAAGAAATCATCCATTAATAAATTAGGTAGTTCTTTGTCTTTGTTAAATGCATCTGTGATTGATTGCAAGAATACCGCACGGATAATACAACCAGCACGCCAAATCTTCGCAATTGCAGCAAAATCTAAATCCCAACCTTGTTGCTCGCCAGCTTTTTTCATTAACTCAAAGCCTTGTGCGTACGCACAAATTTTTGAGCAATACAGTGCATCATGTACACGTTGGATATAGGCTTCTTTTTCGCTGTCCGCGACTTTAGCCACTTCAGGTCCTTTAAGAATACCTGCCGCCTTAACACGGTTATCTTTTAAGCCTGATAGAGCACGAGCATATACAGACGCGGTTACCGCCATAGCAGGTGAGCCAACTTCTAGACTACCAATAGCAGTCCATAGACCAGTGCCTTTTTGACCAGCAACATCTAAGATTTTATCCACTAACGGTTCGCCCGTTACTGGATCATCTTGCTCTAAAACTTCAGCTGAAATCTCGATTAGGTAACTATTTAATGGGCCTTTATTCCACTCACGGAAAATCGCTGCAATCTCTTTTGGTGATAAACCTAAAGCGCTACGCAAGCTCTGATATGCTTCACAAATTAATTGCATATCCGCGTATTCGATACCATTGTGAACCATTTTCACATAGTGACCAGCACCAGTTGGACCAATATACGCAGCGCATGGCTCGCCTTCTGTCACTGGATTGCCAGGTTCGTTGTTAACTAAAGGCAACCCTGTATTTGGATCAACTTTTGCTGAAATAGCTTCTAGTACAGGTTCTAAACGAGCCCAACCTGCTTTGTCACCTGACGGCATTAACGAAGGTCCGAAACGAGCACCAACTTCACCACCAGAAACCGCACAACTAAAGAAGATAAACTTACCATTGTACTGAGCTTCACGCTCTACTGTGTCGGTCCATAAGCTGTTACCTGTGTCTACCACTATGTCGTCTTGTGATAGGCCACATTCCATCAATTTACCACATACGATGTCTACTGGTTTACCAGCAGGAATGGATAAGATAATTAGGTAAGGTTTTTCTAATTTACTGAGCATGTCTTCGAATGAAGTACAGCCAGTGATTCGAGCTGGCTGGTTGCCACGCTCTATTTCGTCTTGAGTTAAGATGCCTTGTACTTTTTCTGCATCTAAGTCAAACGCAGCCACTGAGTAGCCGTTGTCTGCAAGGTTAAGACCTAGGTTTTTACCCATTACGCCTAACCCAATCAGACCAATCTGACATTGTTGAGTCGTGCTCGACATATATTTTCCTATTTGTTTGCCTGCTTTAAAAACTGCGCGATATTCTAGCTAAAAAGGGCTCGAGCGACCATAGAGATTGGGCTGAAAACGGGTTAGATTAGATAAGGTAAGATTATAAGGATAATAACTTCGATAAATACGGATGATAATGGCAGCAAAGTTAACAAACCAATTACTTAACCATTACCTCCGATATACAAGTCTTGATAGTTAGACTTGTTTGCGCCTAACAATAAAGCTTAAACTATGTGCTTCCTGCCAATAGCCTGCTTCTAATTTGACCTCTGATTTTTGCAATCCATCTTCTGTTGCTGTGTCGAAAACTAAGCTCCAAGCATGGTTATCTGGCAATTGTGGTAACTTAAAGTGAACATCAACATGACTTGCGTTGAATAGTATCAGTACACGGTCACTAGTTTCATCATGCTCATTGTCCACCCAAGACAGCTCCACAGCAACCGCGGCATTGTGCGGGTTATGCCAGTCATCATCTCGCATTAATTCGCCAGCATCATTAAACCAACACACTTTATGACAGTTAGCGCGGCCATAATAACCGTCATCTTCTAAATTAAGCGAATGCAACAATGGACAACCGTGGCGTAAGTTAATGAGTCTTTTAACAAACTCGAGTAACTTTTTATCAGCAGGGTTTAACTGCCAATTCAGCCAGCTAATGGCATTATCCTGACAATAAGCATTATTGTTACCAAGCTGAGTACGGCCAATTTCGTCGCCTGCTAAAAAGTGCGGCGTACCTTGTGACAAAAACAACGTAGCTAGCAAATTACGCTTTTGTTTTTGTCTAAGCTTGTTAATTTTTTTGTCTTCGGTTGGACCTTCCACGCCATAGTTGTTTGATAGGTTATGGCCATGACCATCTCGGTTTTGTTCGCCATTTGCATCATTGTGTTTATTGTTATAACTCACTAAATCGTGCAAGGTAAACCCATCGTGGTAAGCAATGTAATTGACACTGGTATTTATTGACCTTAGGCCCTTTAAAAACACATCTCTAGAGCCCATCAAGCGCGTTGCAAAGTCAGGTAACAAACCTTCTTGACCTGCCCAAAACCCGCGAACCGTATCTCTAAATTTGTCATTACATTCATGCCAGTTTTCTGGAAACTGACCTAGCCTATATCCACCCCAGCCGATATCCCAAGGCTCAGCAATCAATTTTACTTGGCTTAAAACTGGATCTTGGAAGAGTACTTTGAAAAAGGCTGAGTAATTATCAAAGTCATTACCCTCTCGCGCTAAACTAACGGCTAAATCAAACCTAAAGCCATCAACTTGCATTTCTTCCACCCAATATCGAAGTGATTGAGTAACCAACTGTAAGACGTACGGGTTATCTAAATTGATACTATTGCCGCAGCCGGTATTGTTGACATATCGACAGTAATCTTTATGACCGTCACTCTCTTCAAACATGTAAAAATTTCGATTATCAAAACCTTTAAACGACAATATCGGCCCATCAAAGCCACCTTCAGCACTATGATTGAACACAACATCCAGTATGACTTCAATGCCGGCTTTGTGTAATTCACGAACCATAGTTTTAAACTCTAAAGTAGAGTTTTTAGCAGCGTATCTTGGGTCTGGGGTGAAAAAATTAATTGGGTTGTAGCCCCAATAATTGACTAAGCCAAGTTTAGCCAACCTTGGCTCACTCATAAAAGCCATAACTGGCATTAGCTGTAAACTTGTTACACCTAATTGTTGTAAATACTTAATCACCTTAGGTTGAACTAAACCTAAGTAAGTACCTTTGTATTCATCTTTAACTTGAGGGTGCACCTGGGTGAACCCTTTAACGTGTAATTCGTAGAGAACTGTGTCTGAATCTGGAATGTAGGGTTTCTCGGCGCCTTGCCAGTCAAATTCACACTCATCCTGTACAATACATTTTGGCACCATGTATTGTGAGTCGCCTTGATATAATCGTTCATTCCACTCAACAGGTCGGTTTAGTCCTTTAGCGTACGGATCAATCAACAGCTTGTGATTATCTTGGAATAAACCATGCTCAGGTGCATTTTGGCCAACCACACGATAACCATATAATTGCCCAGGTTTAACGTTGTGAACAAACGCGTGCCACACCCGCCCTTTTTTACCAGGCATTGTAATTCGACAAATTTCTTCTTCATTTTTGTCAAACAAGCATAGTTCCACTTTTTCAGCATACGGGGAATAAACCGCAAAGTTAGTCCCCCGACCCTCCAGATATGTTGGACCCAGAGCTTTAGCCGAACCAAGTGAAACCTTGTATCCTTTCACTTCAAACAAAATGTCTTGAGTAGGCATATTCACGCGTTTGTATCTCCGTTAATCTTCGTAAACGATATACAGCGTAGCTAGTGGTGGCAAATCTACCAAGATAGAATGGGATTGATTTTGCCAAGCTTTTTCTTCAGCTTGAAACTCCCCATTATTTCCATAACCGCTACCCCAATATGATTTATCGTCGGTCGATAACAATAACTTGTATTTCCCCGCATCCTTTACGCCTAAACGATAGCCGTCGCGTGGGATCGGCGTAAAGTTACACACAACATAAACCTTTTGATTAGTATCGTCAGCTTTACGGACAAAAGACAAAATACTTTGACCCGCATCTTGATGCTCAACCCACTCAAAGCCACCTGGTTCATGATCTTTTTGATACAGTGGTGCATATGTTTTATACAGGGTATTTAAATCACGGTATAACTTTTGAACCCCTTGGTGTTTAGGATAATCGAGTAAATGCCATTCCACTGAAGATTCATGATTCCACTCATGACCTTGCCCGATCTCATTACCCATAAAGTTGAGCTTTTTGCCTGGATGACCAAACATAAATGCTGCATAACAACGTAGATTCGCCGCTTGCTGCCATTCATCACCTGGCATCTTGTTCATCATTGAACCTTTACCATGCACAACTTCATCATGCGAGATTGGCAGGATGAAGTTTTCATTGTAGGCATATACCATTGAGAAGGTAATCTCGTTGTGATGATATTTACGATAAGCTGGGTCTTTAGAAATAAAGTGTAAACTGTCGTGCATCCACCCCATATTCCATTTAAAGCCAAAGCCTAAGCCACCTTCAAATACTGGACGTGACACCTTAGCAAATGCGGTTGACTCTTCAGCTATGGTGAAAGCGTGAGGGAAATTTTTGTAAACCTCTTCATTGAACCAACGCAATAAACTAACCGCTTCATAATTTTCGTTGCCGCCATCGACATTAGGCACCCATTCACCTTCATTGCGTGAGTAGTCCCAATACAGCATGCTGGCCACCGCATCAACTCGCAACGCATCAACGTGGAATTTATCTAACCAAAACAATGCGCTGGCAACTAAAAATTGGCGAACATTGTCTTTTCCAAAATCATAAATACAAGAATTCCAATCTGGATGCCATCCACGACGAGGATCTTCATACTCATAAACGAATGTACCATCAAACCTTGCTAGGCCATGGCCATCTTCAGGGAAATGAGCAGGTACCCAATCGACTATCACGCCAATACCATTTTGGTGACATTGGTCTACAAAATATTTGAAGTCATCTGGTGTGCCAAAGCGGCTGGTCGGTGCAAACATACCAACTGGCTGGTAGCCCCATGAACCATCGTATGGAAATTCAGAAACAGGTAAAAATTCAATATGGGTGTAACCCATGTCTTTGACATATGGAATTAACTCGTCAACCATTTCCCGGTAGCTCAATGGTGTACGTCCATTATTGTCATAACGAGCTTTCCAGCTGCCTGCATGTAACTCATAAATTGACATTGGAGTTTTGTATCGGTCAACTTTTGCTTGCGCTTCTAACCAAGCTTGGTCATTCCATTGATATTTACTGTGATCATATACAACCGACGCATGTGATGGATATTGTTCTGCACAAAAACCAACCGGATCAGCTTTATGCGGCAACCTGTTTCCTACAGGATCTTTAATTTCGTATTTATATTTTGTGCCTGGCTGCATTCCTGGAACAATTAACACCCAGTGACCACATTGGGTTTTTTCCATTGGATGAAGTCGACCATCCCAATAGTTAAAGTCACCAATTAAGCTCACTGCCGTTGCATTGGGCGCATATACCGCAAATCGAGTTGCTGGAATTGTGCTACCATCCAACAATTTAACATCAATTAACTGCGCACCTAATTGTTCGTAAAGGTTTTGAGGTTTCATTGTTACATAATGAACTGCATGAAACGCTTCTTCCTTAAATTGATATGGGTCGATGACTTCGTAAGTGTGTTCTGTATTTGAAATGCGTAGCTTGTAGTTAAATGCTTCGTTGACGTTAAAATCGCCTTCGAACAACCCACTATCGTCTACTTGATTTAAGAAGCCGAGTGACTTCTCTGTGCCCAATTCTACAACCTCAACTTTTACCGCAGCCGGAGCCCAAGCGTTGAGATGGTAACCACCTTGTTTTTTATTTTCAGTTAATCCTAAATAGTTGAAAGGGTTATGTAAATTGACTTGTTCGAGTTTGTTTACAAGCATACAAAGTTCCTATTGTACTGTTTCTAATAAATTTTAATTTCCTGCTGCATTAATGCGTATGTCGTGTAGTTGCCCTAAATAAAATTTAGAAACTTACCATTTGAGTGTGCGCGATAATGCCTTAGCTTTCAATCCCCTACTATGGTTAAATCAGTAAGAATTGCCTAATTTTTATTAAATTTATAATAATGCAAAACCACGTGAACATTTTTTAAACAGGGGGTTCACGTGGTTTCAAAATTTAATTTAAATACTCGATTGTCGAGCTTCCACTAGCGCTTGAGTTAAATGATTTATCTCAGCAATTGCAAAAATATCTTCAATATCTTTGGTCAGTTTTCTACGCCAATTTGGGTATTCGTCGCAAGTTCCGGGAACATTGACAGGTTTATCCATTTCTAACCAATCTTCCAACTGAAGTGCCAACAAAGATGATTTTGCTTTTGCCATATGAACTTGCATCGCGTAATTTAAAGATTGATCCATACCAACATAGTGTGCATCGTGTGAAATTTCGTTAGGGATTGCGCCATGCCCATGCAAACTATCCAAGATTCTTTGCTTAGAAACATGTCGCGCATGAAATAAGCCCTCTAGTTCATTGTCATCTTTGTAAATGCCAAGCTCTTTGCCTAATTTTAAATCATCACAGTGCCAAAAACCTTTCAGCGTCGCCATGTCATGGGTCGTTAATGTCGCCATTGCTTGTTCTGGATAATGCGAAGGTGAATAGAATCCACCATCAGGAGCTGTTTCGAAGAAAAATACCCGGTAAGACAATACGTTGTTTTCAGCAAAAATATCGCGTATGCCAGCTGGTACAGTTCCCAAATCCTCACCAACAATCATACATTGGTTTCTATGACTTTCTAAACATAATAAAGCTAGCAGATCATCCAATGGATAATAAACATAAGCGCCTTGTGTCGCATGTTCACCCTCTGGCACCCACCATAAACGTAATAATGCCATAACATGGTCGATCCGCAACGCACCGCAAGATTGCATATTGGCCCGATATAAGTCGATTATTGGTTGATAGCCTTGTTCATAAAGTCTATTCGGCTCCATTGGTGGTAGCCCCCAACTTTGTCCTTGAGGTCCAAGTGGATCGGGTGGCGCGCCTACACTGATATCTGCACAATACAAATCTCTATTTGCCCACACTTCAGCGCTACCTGAACTAACCCCTACAGCTAAATCACGATAAATACCCAGCGTCATACCTAACGCTTTCGCTTTTTGTTGGCACATCTCAAGTTGAGTGGCTGCTACCCATTGACACCAAGCATAAAAATTAACTAAATCAGCGTTTTGTTCAGCAAACTTTTCAACATCAGGTTTGTGGTATTCATTCAAGTTTTCTGGCCAACTTGGCCAACCCCAAGCAAAAATACCCTGCTGATGTAAATTATCTTGCACCGCATCAAATATCGCTTGCTGTGTTAAAGATTCACCACCTTGCTCAACAAATTGCTCAAATTCGTTTTGTGCGCACTGCTCCTTAAAGTATTTAAATAAGGCCTTCAACACGGGTAATTTTATATGTGCAACTGCACTGTAGTCGACATGCTCAACGTCGCGAGCGTGCTTTTTAGTTTGCTGAAAGTTGTCGCTCGTTATAATCGACTGCACCTCGGATGACTGTGAAAATCCAGGCACAAGTTCTGGATCTATATACCACAAGTTTAACCATCGTCTTGACGATGGGCTATACGGACTGCAGCTATCAGGGTTAGATGGATATAAGGCGTGAATTGGATTTAGGCCAACAAAATCTGCACCTCTGGCTGCCATTTTTTCAATTAAAAAGGCTAAATCAGTAAAGTCACCAATTCCCCAATTTCGCTTCGAGCGTAAACAGTATAACTGAATACTCGTGCCCCAAATCTTTTTGCCATGAGCGATATCAGGAGCGTCATAACATCGAGCGGGAGCCACCACCAAAGATTGGGCAGACAATAAATTATTTTCCGAATCAATCAACTCAAGTTCATGGTATCCCCATGGTAAGGCTTGTGGTATCGCAATTAAATATTCTTGGTATTCAATATCCTGAATCACCACAACATCCAACATTTGACCAGAAACTGGCGAAAATACATGTTCGATACGCTCGCCACTTTCCAACAAAAGATTTATGGTGAATTGGTCATTGGCGTGAATAATAGGAACACGAACTTCGATTTCAATCGCCTCGTGCTCACGTACAATTTTGACTGGGTTAATATAACCGAGCCAATAATTTAACTTTTCCTTTTCTAGCTGTTGTTCTAGTTCACTTTGGTTATCAATTGCATAACCCATAGCCTTGAGAATTTTTGCTTGGCTACTGTCATCAACGCTCTCTTCCTTCCCCCATGCATTTACGTATTTAGTTTCAATGCCCCTAGCTTTGGCGATATGCTCAATAAGTTCGTTGTTCATCATGAATCCTAGTTAGCTGTTTGTGTTTAGCATAAACGAAATTACAGATTTTTCACGGTTTATTCAGTTTTCGCATACGAATTCAAAAACTAGCTAAATAGTGAATATATATGTATTTGTAGCAAAAAATTTAGGGTTTTTGTCCGCTATTTTTTGTATAATACGCCCCAGTTTTTACGCTATAACAAAATCGATGTCACTCTAACTTAAACAAAACTGTTTAAGTTAGGTTACACATAATGATTCAAGTTAAATAATTAGGAACCACTATGACTATTAAAGTAGGTATCAATGGTTTTGGCCGTATTGGTCGTTTCGTTTTCCGCGCTTCAGTTGAGCGTGACGATATCGAGGTTGTTGGTATTAACGACCTTATCGATGTTGACTACATGGCTTACATGTTGAAGTACGATTCAACTCACGGTCGTTTCCAAGGTGAAGTTGAAGTTAAAGACGGCAACTTAGTTGTAAACGGTAAAACAGTTCGAGTAACTGCAGAACGTAATCCTACAGATTTGAAATGGGATGAAGTAGGCGCAGAAATCGTTGTTGAGTCAACGGGTCTATTCTTAACAGACGAAACAGCGCGCAAGCACATTGAAGCTGGCGCTAAGAAAGTTGTTATGTCTGCACCTTCTAAAGACTCAACGCCTATGTTCGTATGTGGCGTTAACCTAGACGCTTACGAAGGACAAGACATTGTATCTAATGCTTCTTGTACAACTAACTGTTTAGCTCCATTAGCAAAAGTATTAAATGATATTTGGGGCATCAAAGATGGCTTAATGACAACTGTGCATGCAACAACAGCAACTCAAAAAACAGTTGATGGTCCTTCTGTAAAAGACTGGCGTGGTGGCCGTGGTGCTGCTCAAAACATCATTCCATCTTCAACAGGTGCAGCTAAGGCTGTGGGTAAAGTAATCCCTCAGCTAAACGGCAAATTAACCGGTATGGCTTTCCGTGTACCAACACCTGACGTTTCTGTTGTTGACTTAACCGTTAACTTAGAAAAAGCTGCTACTTATGAAGAAATCTGTCAAGCAATGAAAGATGCTTCTAACGGTGCATTAAAAGGTATCTTAGGTTACACAGAAGACGAAGTTGTTTCTAACGATTTCATCGGTGAAAAATGTACTTCTGTATTCGATGCGAAAGCAGGCATCGCGTTGACTGATACTTTCGTGAAAGTTGTATCTTGGTACGACAACGAAATTGGTTATTCAAACAAGGTATTAGATTTAGTTGCGCACATTGCTAAAAACTAAGTTTAACCTGTTTTAACTCCAATAAAAAAGCCGTCTGCTATGACGGCTTTTTTGTATCTGTACTTTATATTTGTACAAGGGAATTGCAACAAAGCGCAATCCCCCTAGCACACTAAGATTATGCTTGCGAAGCTGCTTTAGCTAATTCAGTGATTCGTTTCCAATCACCTGCTTCAACAGCATCTTGTGGAACCAACCATGAACCGCCCGCACAACGAACGTTTGGTAAAGCTAAATAATCTTTAAGATTATTTGGGCTGATGCCACCTGTAGGACAGAAATTGATATGCGGGAATGGACCACCAATAGATTTAAGTGCATTCACCCCACCGTTTGCTTCTGCTGGGAAAAACTTAAAACAATCGTAGCCGTGCTCAATACCAACCATTAATTCAGAAATAGTTGCAATGCCAGGGATCAAAGCCGTTTTACTTTGATTAGCAGCATCTAATAACTTTGGCGTTAAACCAGGGCTGATTGCAAATTTAGCACCTGCATTTTCAACAGCTTGTAACTGTTGAGCATTAATTACAGTGCCTGAACCAGTAATTGCTTCTGGTAATTTCTGTGAAATTAACTCGATAGCGTCTACTGCACACTCTGTACGTAAAGTAATTTCAAGAACATTGATACCACCTTCCATCAAAGCTTCTGCAACTGGTACTGCATGCTCTAATTTTTTAAATACTAATACAGGTACAACTTTTCCTGCATTCATCACGTCTAGGGGCTGCATAGCCCAATTTCTTGTTGCCATTTGTTTAAACCTTATGTGTTCTGCGCAATATAAGCAGCTGCGCCTAATAACCCGGGCTGTTCTTCCGTGACTATGTATACGGGTATAGATTTATTTAGTTTCTCAAAACGGCCTTTTGCATCAAAACGGTTTCTAAAACCACTTTGCACAACGTAGTCGATAAAGCGTGGAACAATTCCCCCTGCTATGTAAACACCACCTTGAGTTAATAAATTCAGCGCCAAATTACCACCAAAGCTACCGAGCGTATCACAAAATACATCGAGTGCCTGTTTACACAGTGCACATTGCCCAGCAAGCGCCCTTTCGGTAACTTCTGCAGGCTCCAATGATTTTACTTCCGCATCATTAATATGAGCTAAGGCACGGTATATATTAGCGATACCCTGTCCTGATATTATTCTTTCTGCCGATACATGACCCAACTCGTCAGCCAAAAAAGCTAATATTTTGGCTTCGATGTCTGTGTTTGTTGCAAAGTCTACATGGCCACCCTCACCCGGTAGTGGTACCCACTTATCCGCAAACGGGACAACATGAGCCACACCTAAGCCAGTGCCGGCACCGTATACTGCAATCGGTTTATCCAGTTGAGGTTGTTCGCCACCAACTTGAATTTTTTGCTCATCAGCAAGGAAAGGAACCGACAAAGCCACTGCGGTAAAATCATTAATCACATACAGGGCTTCAACAGCTAATTCTTGCTGACTTTGGCGAATAGAAAATGACCATGAATGATTTGTCATGGTTATTTGATCGCCTGCCACCGGACATGCAATTGCCATACAAACATGTGTAGGCTGAGCACAACCAGTATCTTTAATATACGCTTTGATTGTATCCACAGGTGACGCAAAATCCGTCACCTTATACTTTTTAATATCGCGAATGCTATTAATACCATCCGTTTGTGCGATACGCATATTGGTACCGCCGATATCCGCTACTAATCTAGTCATTGTTTAATCCTGATAAAACAAACAACATGCACCTTCTTCGGCACCTGTCATTCTAGAGCGCATTGAACCGAAAAACTCACGCCCCATGCCTTCTCGTTCTTGAGAGACTAATTGAGGAATGGCCGCTTCTCGTTTATCAAGCTCGTCTTGATCAACCAACAATTCTACTTTACCGTTTGCAGAGTCAACTAGCATCATATCGCCATCTTTAACTTTAGCGATAAGACCACCATCGATAGCTTCCGGCGTCATATGAATAGCGGCTGGCACCTTACCTGATGCACCAGACATTCTACCGTCCGTGACAAGCGCTACTTTTTGACCACGGTCTTGCAGTACACCCAAAGGAGGTGTCAACTTATGCAATTCAGGCATACCAATAGCTTTAGGCCCTTGGAATCGAACAACAGCGACAAAGTCACCTTCCAATTCACCTTGTTTAAAAGCCTCTTCCAACGCATGTTGACTCTCGAAAACTTTCGCTGGCGCGGTGAAATTAACGTCACCTTCAGGCAGCGAAGATGTTTTCATAACACTGCGTCCAAGATTGCCGGTAAGAACCTGTAAACCACCGTTCGGTTTGAACGGTTTTTTAGCAGATGCAATAACGGTTAAGTCTTTAGAACTTGTCGGTTCATCAACCCAAACCAATTCGCCATCTTGCAACACTGGGGTCTTGGTATATTTTTCAAGGCCTTGACCACACACAGTATGTACATCATTGTGTAAAATATCTGCGTCTAGTAATTCTTTGAACAATACAGCCATACCGCCAGCTTGATGGAAATGGTTAATATCAGCTGTTCCATTAGGATATATGCGCGTCATTAGCGGCGTCGCATTGGATAAATCAGAAAAATCATTCCAATCAACAATAATCCCTGCAGCACGAGCCATCGCAACTAAGTGCATGGTATGGTTAGTTGAACCACCTGTTGCTAACAGAGAAATAATGCCGTTAATAACTGATTTTTCGTCTACTATTTTTGAAATTGGTGTGTAGTCGTTACCTAGATGTGTGATTCTAGTTACTTGTTTTGCGGCAGCACGGGTTAAAGCATGGCGAAGTACACTGTCGGTTTCAACAAAAGAAGAGCCGGGTAAGTGTAACCCCATCATTTCAACAACAAGCTGGTTACTATTCGCAGTACCATAAAAAGTACATGTACCAGCAGAGTGATAAGAAGCAGACTCCGATTCTAACAAAGCTTCTTTACCAATTTTTCCTTCAGCATATAACATTCGCACTCGAGTTTTTTCAGAGTTCGGAATGCCAGACGGCATAGGACCTGCAGGTATAAATACAAAAGGCAAATGACCAAATGACAAAGAAGCCATGACTAAACCTGGTACAATCTTGTCACAAATGCCAAGCATTAATGCCCCATCAAACATGTTGTGAGATAGGCCGATGCATGATGCCATTGCAATTACATCACGGCTCAATAAACTCAGATCCATTCCAGGTTGACCTTGAGTTACACCGTCACACATGGCAGGTACTCCGCCCGCAACTTGTGCAACGCTGCCGGTTTCAGCAATTGCTTCTTTTATTATTTTTGGATAATGCTCATACGGTTGATGAGCAGATAGCATGTCGTTGTATGATGTGATAATGCCAACATTGGCTTTAGTAAATTGTTTTAATGTATTTTTATCGTGTTTGGCACAGGCTGCATAGCCATGTGCCAAATTGCCGCAGGATAAAACTTCTCGATGAGGCCCTTTAATACGAGCTCTTTCTACCTTGTTAAGATACGCTTGACGCGTCTCTTTACTTCGTTCGATTACGCGTTCTGTTACTTCCTGCACAATTGAGTTCATAGACAGATAGTCTCCTGCTTATTTAGCAGCCCAGACCACTTCAACAGGTGCTTTGTCTTGTTTAAGAATTGCGCGAATTGGCATTTCTTCAACTTTGTCACCTGCTAATGCTTTGTCTAATACAACCTTTTTGCTATCACCGACCAGATGCACGAAAATCTGTTGGCTTTCAAGCAAAGTCTTTAAAGTAAACGACATGCGCTCGTGTGGCGCAGTTGTAGGTTGTACAGCCAAAACAACATCATCTGAAGTTAAACCTTGCTGAATTTGTTCTGAGCATGGGAACAATGAAGCGGTATGCCCGTCTTCACCCATACCCAAAATTAAAACATCTATTGGAAAAGAGAACTGCTGCAGGCTCTGTTTTACGGAAGCTTCTGCACCAAATGCACTTTCTTCAGAAGTTTTAAGTTCAACAAAAGTAGCGTCTGCTGCCTTGTTTTGGATTAAATTATTTAATACTAATGCAGTATTACTTGCTTCGTGCGATTTATCAACCCAACGTTCGTCCGCCAACGTGATAGTGACTTTAGACCAATCAATGTCAGCTTGTGAAAGTTGTTTGAAAAAAGGTAATGGCGTACGCCCACCTGAAACCACCAGGCTCGCTTTACCTTTATTGTCAATCGCGGTTGCAAGCAAGCTTGCAACGCGATCAGCAAATTCTGTATTAAGTTGTTCGGTACTTTGAAATTCAGAAAATTGCATAATTGCTCCCTATTAATCCCACTCACGACCGTCTTTGGCCAATAGCAATGCTGCACCTTCAGGGCCCCATGTACCAGCTGGATAAGGCTTAGGCTTATCTAAAGTTTGTTCCCAAGCTTTAAAGATGCCATCTACCCAAGACCATGCAGCTTCAACTTCGTCACGGCGAACAAATAAAGATTGATTGCCTAACAAGGCTTCTAACAATAAACGCTCGTACGCATCGGCAATACGTTGGTCTTTAAATGCTTCTGAGAAACTCAAATCAAGTTTAGTTTCTTGCAATACCATGTGGTCGTCAAGCCCTGGTACTTTATTTAGCATTTGAACTTCAACGCCTTCACGTGGCTGCATACGTATTGTTAGAACGTTTGCTGGTAAAGTGCCATAGCTTTCTTTAAAGATATTATGTGGCATGTTTTTGAAGTGAATGACAATTTCAGTCAACTTCTCAGGCATACGCTTACCTGTACGTAGGTAGAAAGGTACACCAGACCAGCGCCAGTTATCTATATCAACACGCAAAGCAACGAATGATTCAGTATTACTCTCAGTGTTCGCACCTTCTTCTTCTAAGTAACCTGGTACTGATTTACCTTTGATAACACCGGCAGAATATTGCCCACGAACAGTTTTTTCTTTAACCGTTTCTTTAGTGATTGGACGTAAGCACTTCATTACTCGTACTTTTTCATCACGCACACTGCTAGCATCTAAGCTGACTGGTGGGTTCATTGCAACCAAGCTTAATACTTGCAATAAGTGGTTTTGCACCATATCGCGCATTTGGCCAGCGTCATCAAAGTAACCCCAACGTCCTTCAATACCAACTTCTTCAGCTACGGTAATTTGCACGTGGTCGATACAGTTGTGATCCCAATTGTTTGCAAATAAAGAGTTTGCAAAACGTAACGCCAATAAGTTTAATGTGGTTTCTTTACCAAGGTAATGGTCGATACGGTAAGTTTGATCTTCGCTAAAAAATTCAGCTACTTGGTCATTAATAACTTTAGACGATTCTAAATCGTGGCCGATTGGTTTTTCTAACACTACACGTGTTTCATCGTTAATCAAACCAGCGGCTTTTAAACCTTTACAGATGGCACCGAAAATCGAAGGTGGTGTAGAAAAATAATTAACCATGACACGCTGAGATTGATCAACATGCTTAGCAAGTTCGCTATATTCAGCTTCATTTTTCATGTCTACTTTGCAGTAGTCTAATTTTGCAGAGAAACGACTCCAAGTTTCTTCGCAAATTTCTTCTTTCATGAAAGTTTGCAACGCTTCATGTACCAAATCTACGTATTCTGATTGTGACAATTCATGACGTGCAACGCCGACAATTCGTGAGTTAGCGTTTAACAATTCAGCTTTTTCTAACTGATACAAAGAAGGTAATAGCTTGCGGCGTGCCAAATCACCTTTGGTGCCGAATAATACAAGATCACATGGCTTATGAGTTTGCGAGACCATGATAGCTCCCCGTTTAAAGTGAAATAAGATAGTATTAGCCAGTTGCGCCTAAGCGCAATTTAAGCGCGGTATTGAACACTAAAAACAGTTTCATTACAACTTATGCAACTATTTTGCATGGCTAGAATACGTATTCAAACTTATTATGTTCTTTATTGTAGCCAAAAATGTAGTTGAGTTACATAAAAATATGCGTTTTGTGTTATTTTGTAGTTAAATTACGACCGAAGTTGGTGCATAATAGGCTAAATATTAACAAGTTTGGCCAGTTGTTTATGAATATTCTTGAAAAGATTGCACAATCACAACATACGTTTAGCAAGTCTGAACGAAAAGTTGCCGAAGTAATTATGGCGTCACCGCAAAGTGCAATGCACAGCAGTATTGCCAATTTAGCTAAAGCAGCTGATGTATCAGAACCAACGGTTAATCGATTCTGTAGGCGAATGGAAACCAAAGGTTTTCCTGATTTCAAATTGCACTTAGCACAGTGTTTGGCAAGCGGAACACCTTATTTAAATCGTCATGTAGACGAAGAAGACGGCCCTGATGCATATTGTGAAAAAATATTCGATTCAACTATGGCTGCATTAGAGCATGCCCGGCATCATTTAGATACCCATACAATCAATAAAGCGGTTGATATTTTAACTCAAGCTAAGAAAATTTCGTTTTTTGGCTTAGGTGCAAGTGCAGCAGTTGCCCATGACGCTCAAAATAAATTTTTCCGTTTTAATATTCCGGTCATTTGTTTTGACGATGTTTTAATGCAGCGAATGAGCTGTATAAACAGTATGGAAGGTGAAGTTGTGGTATTTATCTCTCATACAGGGCGAACAAAGAGCCATGTTGAGAGCGCCGCATTAGCCCGAAATAACGATGCGACTGTAATCGGCATTACAGATGCGTCAAGCCCATTAGCTGAGGAATGTAATTTAGTTTTATCTCTAGAGATCAGCGAAGATACCGACCTTTACATGCCGATGTCTTCTCGTATAGCGGCGTTGGTTTTAATCGATATCTTAGCGACAGGTTTCACCTTGCGACGAGGCAACAAATTTAGAGAGAACTTAAAACGAGTCAAAGATGGACTCAAAGAATCCAGGTTTAGCAAAGGCATGAGAGATCATTAACTTGCTGTAAACTATTTTTAATTCAATAAGGTGTCACTTTTGCGTATAATCGATACCTTATATTTAATCCCACACACAAATCGCATAATTTGGGAGCCAAGCGAATGTTTAGAAGAACCAAGATTGTAACTACATTAGGTCCAGCAACTGACCGAGACGATAATTTACGAAAAATCATAGAAGCAGGTGCTAATGTAGTACGTATGAATTTTTCACACGGTGAACCAGAAGACCATATTCAACGAGCCGAAAATGTTCGAGAAATTGCAAAGTCTTTAGGTCTACATGTTGGTATTTTGGGCGATTTACAAGGTCCAAAAATTCGTGTTTCAACCTTTAAAGATGGCCCTATCTTGTTAAACGTAGGTGACAAATTTGCTTTAGATGCAGATTTAGGTCGCGGTGAAGGTACACAAGAATCTGTTGGCTTAGATTACAAAGCGTTAGTTGATGACGTAGTAGCTGGTGATACATTATTGCTTGATGATGGCAGAGTTCAGCTTACTGTGGACGGTGTTGAAGGCAACAAAATCCTTACTACTGTTAAAATCGGTGGCAAACTATCTGACAAAAAAGGTATTAACAAGCTAGGTGGTGGTTTATCTGCACCTGCGCTTACCGACAAAGATAAAGAAGATATCAAATTAGCGGCTAAAATTGGTGTTGATTTCCTAGCTGTGTCTTTCCCACAATCAGGTGCGGATTTACGTTATGCTCGTGAGCTTGCGCAAGAAGCTGGCTTAGATGCGCAGATAGTCGCTAAAGTTGAACGTGCGGAAACAGTTGAAACTGACGAAGCTATTGACGATATCATTACTAACTGTGACGTAGTTATGGTTGCACGTGGTGATTTAGGTGTTGAAATTGGTGACCCTGCACTTGTGAGTAAACAAAAGAAATTAATTTCTCGTTCTCGCCAATTAAACCGTGCAGTTATCACTGCGACTCAAATGATGGAGTCAATGGTTGAAAACCCAATGCCAACTCGTGCAGAAGTAATGGACGTTGCAAACGCTGTACTAGACGGTACTGATGCAGTCATGTTATCAGGTGAAACTGCATCTGGTAAGTATCCTTTAGAAACTGTTCAGTCTATGGCTGGTGTTGCAATTGGCGCTGAAAAACACCCTAGTGTTTTAGCTTCTAAGCATAGATTAGATGAACAATTCACATCCATTTCAGAAACCATTGCGCTTTCAGCTATGTATGCTGCAAATCATACTGGTGATGTAAAAGCGATTGTTTGTTTAACTGAAACAGGTAGTACAGCTAAATTAATGTCTCGCATTAGCTCGGGCATTCGCATTTTTGCTTTGTCTCGCCATGATAAAACATTGACCACTTGTGCGCTATATCGTGGTGTTCAACCATATTTCTTTGACTCAACCAAATCAAACCCAGCTTCATTAAGCAATGATGTGCTAGCAACATTAAAAGAAGCTGGTCATTTAGAAAAAGGTGACTTAATACTAGTGACCCACGGTGACGCAATGGAAACTGTTGGAGCGACCAACACATTAAAATTAGTTAAAGTTAACTAATTTTCGTTGCACAATAATTGTTAAAAAGCGACTTCGGTCGCTTTTTTTATACCCTTTATAATGCCCCGTATCGACGTTCAGCTAAGCATATACAAACTGGTATAACTCACTATCCAATAACAAGAGATACTAATTTCAGATACAAAAAAAAGCGACCGAAGTCGCTTTTTTAGTCTAAAACTAGTAGATATTACCAACCAGTTTTTTCCGCTAACGCTTTACCAATTTCAGCTAAAGAACGCACAGTTTTAACACCTGCTGCTTCTAACGCAGCAAATTTATCGTCTGCAGTACCTTTACCACCTGAAATAATTGCACCAGCATGCCCCATACGCTTACCTGGAGGAGCAGTTACACCGGCAATGTAAGAAACAACTGGCTTAGTTACATTTTCTTTAATGTAAGCTGCTGCTTCTTCTTCAGCTGTACCACCGATTTCACCAATCATAACGATTGCTTCAGTTTGCGGGTCGTTTTGGAACATTTCTAAAACGTCGATGAAGTTTGTACCAGGGATTGGGTCACCACCGATACCAACACATGTAGATTGGCCAAAGCCAGCATCAGTAGTTTGTTTAACCGCTTCGTACGTTAAAGTACCAGAACGCGAAACAATACCTACTTTACCTGGCTGATGAATATGGCCAGGCATAATACCGATTTTACACTCACCCGGAGTAATCACGCCTGGGCAGTTTGGACCAATTAAACGCACACCTAACTCATCACACTTAACTTTACAGTCAAGCATATCTAAAGTTGGAACACCTTCAGTGATACATACGATTAATTTAATGCCTGCGTTTGCAGCTTCTAAAATCGAATCTTTAACGAATGCGGCTGGTACATAAATAACAGATGCATCAGCACCTGTTTCAGCAACAGCTTCTTTAACAGTGTTGAATACAGGTAAACCTAAGTGTACTTGACCACCTTTACCTGGAGTAACACCACCAACCATCTGCGTACCATAAGCAATTGCTTGCTCTGAGTGGAAAGTACCTTGTGAACCAGTAAAACCTTGGCAGATTACTTTTGTATCTTTATTAATTAAAACAGACATTATTACGCCTCCGCTGCAGCTTTAACAACTAATTCAGCAGCGTTTTGTAAACTTTCTGCTGCAATGATATCGACGCCTGAGTTAGCAAGAACTTCACGGCCTTTTTCAGCGTTTGTACCTTCTAAACGCACAACTACAGGTACATTAACACCTACTTCTTTAACTGCACCGATAATACCTTCAGCAATCATGTCACAACGAACGATACCGCCAAAAATATTAACCAATACTGCTTTTACATTGCTATCAGATAAGATGATTTTGAATGCTTCAGCAACACGCTCTTTAGTTGCACCACCACCTACATCAAGGAAGTTTGCTGGGCTACCACCATTTAGGTTAACGATGTCCATAGTACCCATAGCAAGACCAGCACCATTAACCATACAACCAACGTTACCGTCTAATGCTACGTAGTTTAATTCCCACTTAGCAGCATTTGCTTCACGCTCGTCTTCTTGAGTCGGATCGTGCATTTCTTTGATGTCAGGGTGACGGCCTACCGCATTGCTGTCGATAGCAACTTTAGCGTCAAGACAGTGTAAGTCGCCCGCACCTGTGGTAATTAATGGGTTAATTTCAATTAACTCAACGTCTTTTTCTTTAAATAACTTAGCTAAACCTAAGAAGATTTTAACAAATTGAGAAACTTGCTTACCTTCTAAACCAAGTTTGAACGCTAATTCGCGACCTTGGTAAGGTTGAGCTCCCGCTAAAGGGTCGATAGTTGCTTTTAAGATTTTTTCAGGCGTTTCTTCTGCAACTTTCTCGATTTCAACACCACCTTCAGTTGATGCCATGAAAACGATACGGCGTGAAGAACGATCAACAACTGCACCTAAATATAATTCACGATCAATATCAGCAACATCTTCAACCAAAATACGGCTAACAGGTTGGCCATTTGCATCTGTTTGATAAGTAACTAAGTTATTACCTAACCATTTTTCAGCAAATGCTTTAATTTCTTCTTTGCTTTCAACAACTTTAACACCACCAGCTTTACCACGGCCACCAGCGTGTACTTGAGCTTTAACTACGAATTTATCGTAACCTAGTTGATCAGCAGCAGCTACCGCTTCAGCTGGTGTTTCAGCTGCGATACCTTTTGAAACAGGTAGTCCGTATTGAGCGAACAACTGCTTGCCTTGATATTCATGCAAATTCATGACAGTTTTCCATTTTCATTGGTTTTAAGGAGGTTATGCATTATTCGCAAAGATAATGCACTTCGATGCCGACAACCAATAATTGAATTGCCGGCAATAGCCTTTATAAATCTAAAAGTAAACGTGTTGGATCTTCTAACAACTCTTTAATTGTTACTAAGAAGCCAACTGATTCTTTGCCATCTACTAATCTATGGTCATAAGATAATGCCAAGTACATCATAGGTAAAATTTCCACTTTACCGTTTACCGCCATTGGACGTTCTTGGATCTTATGCAT
This sequence comes from Catenovulum agarivorans DS-2, assembly GCF_000568405.1. GTDB lineage: Bacteria > Pseudomonadota > Gammaproteobacteria > Enterobacterales > Alteromonadaceae > Catenovulum > Catenovulum agarivorans_A. The sequence goes on along the minus strand of NZ_ARZY01000001.1, from coordinate 279,494 downwards.
ACCTAAAATAGCCGTTTGCGGCGGGTTAATAATTGGTGTAGAAATCAATGAACCGAATACACCACCATTAGTAATAGTGAAATTCCCGCCAGTCATTTCTTCAATTGTTAACTTACCATCACGGCCTTTAATCGCTAATTCGCGAATCCCCTTCTCCATTTCAGCTAGAGAAAGTTGGTCTGTGTCTTTTAATACTGGTGTAACTAAACCACGCGGTGTAGAAACAGCAATACTTACGTCAAAGTAGTTGTGATAAACAATATCATCACCATCAATTGAAGCATTTACTTCAGGGAAACGCTTCAACGCTTCAGTAACTGCTTTAACGAAGAACGACATAAATCCTATACGAATACCGTGTTTCTTCTCAAACGATTCTTGATAAACCTTGCGAATATCCATAATAGGTTTCATGTTAACTTCGTTAAATGTCGTTAACATTGCAGTTGAGTTTTTAGCATCTAACAAACGCTCAGCAACACGCTTACGTAAACGAGTCATTGGCACACGTTTTTGTGAACGGTCTCCTGCAGCAACTGGTGCAGCTTGCGGTTGTGATGCATCTGCGCTCGCTTGGCGCTGTGCTTTCGCTTTAACATAAGCTGCTACGTCTTCTTTAGTTAAACGACCTTTTTCACCCGTTGCTTTGATTTTGCTAGCTTCTTCTGTACTTATACCGTTTTCAGCGAGTGCACGTCGAACAGAAGGTGTTAATGCATCTGACGACTCTTCACTTGTGGTTTCTTCAGCAGCTGCTGGTGCAGGAGCGGCTGCGCCCTCACCTTTGGTTAATTCGCCAATGACTTGCTCGCCTAAAACTGTAGCGCCTTCTTGCTCTAAAATTTCAGATAAAACACCATCTTCAGGGGCAACAACTTCTAAAACAACTTTGTCAGTTTCAATATCAACCAAGTTTTGGTCACGTTTAACCGCGTCACCAGGTTGAGCATGCCATGTAGCAATTGTTGCATCTGCTACTGATTCTGGAAGTACTGGAACTTTAATTTGCACTTTTTCACCTTTTGCTTGATTGTCAGCTGCTGGCGCTGAACTTTGTTCGTTTGATGCCTTTGGTGCTACAGGTGCTTCACCTGCTTCACCCAACTTTGCGATAATTTGTTCGCCTAGAACCGTGTCACCCTCCGCATGAATAATCTCAAGAATTTCACCGTCTTGAGGTGCAACAACTTCTAATACAACTTTGTCCGTTTCAATATCAACTAAGTTTTGATCACGTGTTACCTTATCTCCGGCTTTAACATGCCAGGTCGCAATAGATGCGTCTGCAACAGATTCAGGTAAAACCGGTACTTTTATTTCAATTGCCATATCTTAGTTCTCTCGTTGTTATACGCTTAGTGCTTGTTGCACAAGTTCTTTTTGCTGTTTGTTGTGAACTGCCAAATAACCTACTGCTGGTGATGCAGACGCAGCTCGACCAACGTAAGTTAATTTAGCACCAGTTGGGATAACGTCCCAGAAGTGATGCTGACTACAATACCAAGCACCTTGATTTTGTGGTTCTTCTTGACACCATACAAAATCTTTAACGTGTGCATATTTTTCCATGACAGCTTCCATTTCTTTTTGTGGGAATGGATACAACTGTTCTAAACGGACAATCGCTACGTTTTTAATTTCACCTTTATTACGCGCATCGTACAAATCGTAATAAACTTTGCCGCTACACATAACAACACGCTCTACCTGTTCTGCAGGTAAATCGTCTATCTCGCCAATTACATTGTGGTAAACACCATCTGACAGTTCTTCTAAAGTAGAGACAGCCATCGGGTGACGTAACAATGATTTTGGAGACATAACCACCAAAGGTCTTCGCATTGGACGAATCGCCTGGCGTCGAATCATATTAAATACTTGCGCTGGAGTAGTAGGTACACAAACCTGAATATTATGGTCTGCACACAACTGCAAGAAACGCTCTAAACGAGCAGATGAATGCTCTGGACCTTGCCCTTCATAGCCGTGCGGCAACAACATAGTTAAACCACATAAACGACCCCACTTCACTTCACCTGAGCTCAAGAATTGATCAATGACAACTTGGGCACCGTTGGCAAAATCACCAAATTGAGCTTCCCAAATAGTCAGTGTTTGAGGTTCAGCTGTTGCATAGCCATATTCAAATGCCAACACAGCCTCTTCAGACAAGACTGAGTCGTATATTTCAATCGTCGCCTGCTCATCACTAATATTCTCAAGAGGCATATAAGTAGAAGCATCTTTTTGACTATGAATCACTGCGTGTCTATGGAAAAAAGTACCTCGACCACAGTCTTGACCGGTTAAACGAATTCGAGTTCCGCTATCAACTAAATCAGCATATGCAAGCGTTTCTGCAAACCCCCAATCTAATGGTTTTTCACCTTTAGCCATCAACGCACGGTCTTGATAGATCTTTTTAACGCGAGATTGAGGAACAACGTTATCTGGATATGCTGACGATTTTTCTGCGAGCGACTTTAAACGCTCTAATGAGATAGCTGCATCGTAGGCAATATCCCAGTCATGATTTAAGTAAGGTCGCCAGTCAACCGAATGTTCCATCATAGGACGCCATTCTTCAACAACACAAGCACCATGATCGAGCGCTGCACGATATTCATCAAGCGCGCGATCTGCATCTTGCTCAGTCAATACTTTTTCACCAATTAGCTGTTGTGCATAAATTTGACGAGGCACAGGGTGCTTCTTGATTTTTTGGTACATCAATGGTTGAGTCGCATTTGGCTCGTCAGCTTCGTTGTGACCATGACGTCGATAACAGACTAAATCGATAACCACATCACGCTTAAATTTATTTCTAAAATCAAGGGCAACTTGAGTGGCAAATACCACAGCTTCAGGGTCATCTGAATTCACATGGAATATAGGCGCCTGAACCATTTTAGCGATGTCAGTACAGTATTGGGTAGAACGCGTATCTTTTGGGTTATGCGTTGTAAAGCCAACTTGGTTGTTTACAACAATTCGAACTGTACCACCTACAGAATATGCACGAGTTTGCGAAAGGTTAAAGGTTTCTTGAACAACACCCTGACCCGCAATTGCTGAGTCACCATGAATAGTGATAGGTAATGCTAACGAACCATCAGGACAATTGCGACGATCCATACGCGCACGAACTGAGCCCATAACCACTGGGTTAACGATTTCTAGATGAGATGGGTTGAACGCAAGTGCTAAGTGAACATTGCCACCTGGTGTCGCGAAATCTGATGAATAACCCATATGGTACTTAACATCACCTGAACCTAATGTTTCATCGTGTTTCCCGGAAAATTCATCAAATAACACAGAAGGGTTTTTACCTAGTACATTGACTAGTACGTTTAATCGGCCGCGGTGAGCCATACCAATTACAACTTCTTTAGCCCCCTGTTCACCTGCTCGACTAATTAAAGTTTTTAGCATTGGAATAAGTGCGTCACCGCCTTCTAATGAAAAGCGTTTAGCACCTGGGAATTTACTTGCTAAATATTTTTCTAAACCATCAGCTGCAACTAGCTCTTTATATAATCGAACTTTATCAGATTGGTTTAAGTTTGGTTTGCACTGAACAGATTCCAAGCGTTTTTGTAACCAACGTTTTTCTTCCGTTGACGTGATATACATATATTCAGCGCCAATTGAACCACAGTAGGTTTTAACTAAAGTGCTTTGGATGTCTTTAAGTTTTAAGCGCTCTTCACCAACAGCTAATGATCCGACATTAAAAGGTTTGTCTAAATCATCTTGCTCTAATTCATGGTAGCTTAGTTCTAAATCACGAACGCGCTCTTGTTTCCATAAACCGAGTGGATCTAAGTTAGCATGTTGATGGCCTCTAAAGCGATATGCATTTATTAGCTGTAAAACTTTAACTTGTTTAGTATCAGAAGTGATTTGGGGAACGATAACTTGACCGCGATGAGGCTTTTTAGCGGCAGCTTTAAAGTCTTCTCGGATGTCTGAGTGTTTGGCTTCAACCTCTACACCTTCGACAGAAGGTAACTGGTCAAATAAAGCGCGCCATTCTTCATTCACGCTTTGCGGATTATCAAGATACTGTTCGTATAACTCTTCAATATAAGTGGCATTACCGCCGGCGAACTGGGAAGATTCGAGCCAGGCTTTCATGGACCCTTCGTGCATATTATTGTCCTATTCCGCTCTCTAGTTGTGTTATTGATTTTCAAAAAAATAGCCATTCTTTGCAACTAAAGAATGGCTATTCAGATTATTATTAATCGTGATATAGATTAAGCTTAGTTTCTAAACAGCCTTATTCAAGAGCATCGACTTAATTTTACCGATGGCCTTGGTTGGGTTTAACCCTTTTGGACACACATTTACACAGTTCATGATACCGTGGCAACGGAAAACGCTAAATGCGTCATCCAAATTTGCTAATCGCTCATCAGTAGCACCGTCACGTGAGTCAGCTAAGAAGCGGTACGCATGCAACAAGCCAGCAGGTCCGATAAACTTGTCAGGGTTCCACCAGAAAGATGGGCATGAAGTTGAACAACATGCACATAAGATACATTCGTACAACCCATCCAATTTCTCACGTTCTTCTGGCGATTGCAAAAATTCACGTGCAGGCACATTTTTAGGGTCTGGAATCAAATACGGCTTAACTTTCTCGTATTGCGTATAGAATTGGCTCATATCCACAATTAAATCACGAACAACAGGCAAACCAGGTAAAGGACGAATAACAATTTTACGCCCCTTTAATGCTGACAATGGTGTAATACACGCAAGGCCATTTTTACCATTCATATTTAAGCCATCTGAACCGCAAACACCTTCACGACAAGAACGTCTAAAAGATAAGCTTGGATCCTGCTCTTTCAACATCAATAGTGCATCTAGCACCATAATATCTTGGCCTTCGGTGTCTAACTCGTAATCCTGCATGTAAGGCTTTTTATCTTTGTCAGGATTGTAACGGTAAATTGAAAATACTTGTTTCATTAGATAACGACCCTATTAATACGTACGAACTTTAGGTGGAAATGCTTCACGAGTGTTTGGTTGCATATTTACGTCACGCTTAGACATACTTTCAGTGTCAGGTTTATAAATACTATGGCATAACCAATTCGCATCGTCACGCTCAGGGAAATCGAAACGGCTGTGTGCGCCACGACTCTCTGTACGATAATTTGCAGCTACCGCAGTTGCGTATGCTGTTTCCATTAAGTTATCTAACTCTAAGCATTCAATACGCTGAGTGTTAAAGTCAGAACTTGTGTCATCTAAACGAGCTGACTTCAAGCGCTCACGAATTTCACCTAATTCTTTTAAGCCTTTAGCCATCGCATCGCCTTCTCTAAACACAGAGAAGTTCAATTGCATGCATTGCTGTAAATCTTTCTTAATTTGCGCTGGATCTTCACCTTTTTGAGTGTTTTCCCAACGATTAAAGCGTGCTAACGCAGCTTCGACATCTGAATCAGAAGCGTCTTGTGTTTGGTAATCGTTAAGTGCATCACCAAGGTATAAACCTGTCGCACGGCCAAACACAACTAAGTCAAGTAATGAATTACCGCCCAGACGATTCGCACCATGTACACTCACACAAGCGATTTCACCACAAGCGTACAAGCCATTTATAACTTGTTCTTGACCGTTATCATCAACACTAATAGCCTGACCGTTAACATTAGTTGGAATACCACCCATCATATAGTGACAAGTTGGAATAACTGGAATCGGTTCTTTAACAGGATCAACATGGGCAAAAGTACGAGATAACTCACAAATACCAGGTAAGCGACTTTCAAGAACTTCAGCACCTAAGTGATCAAGTTTTAGCTTAATGTGGGTGCCCCAAGGACCTTCACATCCACGACCTTCACGAATTTCGGTCATCATTGAGCGAGCAACAACGTCACGACCTGCTAAGTCTTTCGCGTTCGGAGCATAACGTTCCATGAAACGCTCGCCATCTTTATTCAATAAATAACCACCTTCACCACGACAACCTTCGGTTACAAGTACCCCTGCACCAGCGATACCCGTTGGGTGGAATTGCCACATTTCCATATCCTGCAAAGGTACACCAGCACGCAATGCCATACCCACACCATCACCTGTGTTAATATGAGCATTAGTCGTTGATGCGAATATACGGCCTGCACCACCCGTTGCTAACACAGTTGCTTTAGCTTTGAAATAAACAACTTCACCAGTTTCGATATCAATAGCAGTACAACCAACAACATCACCATTTTGGTTTTTAACCAAATCTAACGCATACCATTCACTGAATACCGTTGTTTTATTTTTAACGTTTTGTTGGTAAAGCAAGTGCAATAATGCGTGACCTGTACGGTCAGCCGCAGCGGCAGTACGAGCTGCTTGCTCACCACCGAAGTTTTTAGATTGACCACCAAATGGACGCTGATAAACACGACCATTTTCAAAACGAGAAAACGGTAAGCCCATATTTTCTAGTTCAAATATTGCCTCTGGGCCAGTTTTACACATATATTCGATTGCGTCTTGGTCACCGATATAATCAGAACCCTTAACCGTATCGTACATGTGCCATTCCCAGTTATCGTCGTGAGCGTTACCTAATGCTACGGTAATACCACCTTGAGCTGATACTGTATGTGAGCGTGTTGGAAATACTTTTGATAACAAAGCACAGGTTTTACCTGATTGCGAAATTTGCAGTGCAGCACGCATGCCTGCACCACCAGCGCCGATTACAACGGCATCAAATTCTCTAACTGGAATATTCACTTACACACCCCACAAAACAACGATGCCAGTTACTAAATAAGCAAGCGCGGCAATATTTAAAATAAATTGAAGACTAATTCTAACGGCAACAGGTTTAACGTAATCAGTTAATACTTGCCATAAACCAATCCACGCGTGAACCAACAAACTAATTAACGTAATCAAAGTAAACACTTTTACCCAAGTTTGGCTGAACAAACCAACCCACTCGGCATAAGTTACTTGAGGTGTACAAACGAAAAAACACACCATAAAAATTGCATAAGCTGTCAAAACCAATGCACTCGCGCGGATTAAAACAAAATCGTGAACGCCGCTACGTCCTAATGTTCCAGCATTTGTTACCATAACCAAACTCCTGCTAATACTGATAATACTATGGTCAAGGCGATGGTAATTTGCGCACTTGAGTTACCTGATTGAATTTCTTCCCAAAAACCTAAATCCATTACCAAATGGCGTAACCCACCCAACAAGTGGTATGCCAAGGCTGTTAAGATGCCCCAGTAAATAAATTTAGCGAAAAATGACGATGACCATTCTTGTACACATTCGAAGCCTGATTCAGACCCTAATGACACGGCCAACAACCACATTAAGATGCCCATCGCAAAAAACATGATGACACCTGTAACACGGTGAAGAATAGAAGCAATTGCAGAGGCTGGAAAACTAATTGTGTTTAGCTCCAGATTGATAGGTCGTTGCTTGTTCACGAGTTTTTACCCACTTAAGTTGATAACTTTATTAAAATTATTAAATGTCCTTAGTCGTATCGTAACAAAACATCCTACTAACAAGATATCAATTGCCCATTAAATCCAATTATACAGGCTATTTTGCTACCGATATGATTGTAACAACATTAGCTTAAAAAATAATAGTTTGCGATTTTATACAGGATTTTTTTTCATCAAGTTCATTTTTTTAGTGAATTAGACGCATTTGTTGAATGAATGCGATTTATATTGGGCTAGCGGCCGATTTGAGCTAACATTTTCGCAATAGTTTGCTAATTTAATTTTTGCTTTGATTAACTTCAAATATGAACTCTGATAAGCTTAAGTTTGGAATTAGTAAGCTTTGTTTTGCTTTCTGATGTTAGTGAAGCGTTTTAATAGAAAATTTATTACTTATACTTGCTTTTATTTAGCGGTATAAATTGACTTTGTACGTCAATTTCAAGTATTAATAAAAAACTAAACCTGTCACATGACTTGCTCGAAAGGAGATATTCTATGGCTGAAAAAAAAGCCATCCTCACGATTGACGGTAATTCGGTAGAACTACCGATTCTATCAGGCACCATGGGTCACGATGTTATCGATGTGCGCTCTTTAGGTAAATTTGGCCACTTTACATTTGATCCTGGTTTTTTAGCAACCGGTTCTTGTGAATCAGCAATCACTTTCATCGACGGTGAAAAAGGTGTGTTGTTGCACCGTGGTTACCCAATTGACCAGTTAGCTACCCAAGCTGACTATTTAGAAGTTTGTTATTTATTGTTACACGGCAAAGCTCCTAGCTCTGAAGAGTATAAAGAGTTTGTTGGTATTATTAACAAACACACTATGGTTCACGAAGGCATTGAGTTCTTCTTCAGAGGCTATCGCCGTGACGCTCACCCAATGGCTATGTTGTGTGGTATTGTTGGTGCATTGTCGTCGTTCTACCACAGAGATTTAGACATTACTGACCCTAAACAACGCATTCGTTGTGCAACTCGCTTAGTTGCTAAATTACCAACCATTGCGGCTATGTGTTACAAATATAGCATTGGTCAAAAATTCGTTTGCCCTAAGAATGAATTAAGCTACTCTGAAAACTTCTTGAACATGATGTTTTCTGTTCCAGCAGAAAATTATGAAATTCACCCTGCAGTTGCAAAAGCAATGGACCGAATTTTCACACTTCATGCTGACCACGAGCAAAATGCTTCAACTTCAACTGTTCGTTTAGCCGGTTCTTCAGGTGCAAATCCTTACGCATGTATTGCAGCTGGTATCGCTTCACTTTGGGGCCCTGCGCACGGTGGTGCGAACGAAGCTTGCTTGAACATGCTTGAAGAAATTGGTTCTGTTGATCGCATCGACGAATACGTTGCAAAAGCAAAAGATAAATCTGATCCATTCCGCTTGATGGGCTTTGGCCATCGTGTTTATAAAAACTTCGACCCTCGCGCTAAAGTAATGCGTGAAACATGTCATGAAGTTTTAGATGCATTAGGCATTGACGATCCATTGTTACAAGTTGCCATGAAGTTAGAACAAATCGCGTTGGAAGACGAATACTTCATTAGCAAAAAATTGTATCCAAATGTCGATTTCTATTCTGGCATTATCTTAAAAGCAATTGGTATTCCAACTAACATGTTCACTGTGATTTTTGCATTGTCTCGTACAATCGGTTGGATTTCACACTGGCATGAAATGCTTAGCCAACCTGGTGCTAAAATTGGCCGTCCACGTCAATTATACACTGGTGAAGAGCCAAGAGATTTTAGCCCAATCGCTAAAGACTAATATTTGCTTTAAGGTTTATATTTTTGATAAAGCTCGCTTCGGCGAGCTTTTCTTTTTGCTGCTTTTCTACTACCCTATCGCCAATTTTTATCATTCAAGTTTTCACTTTGCAAAACCCGTATCGTCGTTTAATTAAACTCGCTTGGCCCATATGGATTACCCAAGCTATTCAAACCCTAATGGTCACTATAGATTTAGTGATGTCTGCTCAGGTAAGTGATGCTGATATGGCAGCCGTTGGCACAGCCCTGTCAATTTGGCACCCAGTATTTTTCTTTGCCCTTGGCTGTATGATGGTGTTAGCACCGTTATTGTCACGTAGTTATGGTTCTAGCAATAACAAAGCCTTTCAACACGACTTAAATCAATCACTTTGGTTTGCACTACTTGTGGCAATCATATTCACAGTTTGTTTATTTGCTGCTATGCCACTATTGTCTTTATTAAGCTTAGACAAACCATTAGTTGAAATTGGTCAGCAATACTTAACTTACCTCGCTCTAGGCATTCCATTTATATGCTTCATTGGCGCCTTTCGCTACTTAAATGAATCTCTTGGACAAACTAAGCCATTAATGTACATCAGCATTTTCGGTCTACTGTGCAATATTCCACTCAATTACTTGTTTATTTATGGCTCAGCGATAACCCCAAAAATGGGAGGTGCTGGCTGCGGTATTGCGACAACGATTGTAAATATTATCGTGTTGGTAAGTTTATATATCTTCAGTAAATATTCACGCCACACCCAGCAATTTGCCAAAAATTTACGGTTTGAAAAAATTGAAATTGCGACTCAATTAAAATTAATAAGGCTCGGCTGCCCTATAGGCCTAACCCTGTTTTTAGAAATAGCATTGTTTGCCGCCGTTGCACTAGCTATAGCTACCCACGGCACGAATGCAGCTGCAGCACATCAAATTGCGCTTAATGTAGTGACTAACTTTTACATGATCCCATTAAGTATCGGCATGGCTGCGACTGTATTAATCGGCCAGAGCATTGGAAAAAACGATCAATACAGCGCTAAATCTTGGGTTAAATATACCCTGATCGTTTCAATCGCTTTTTCTGTGCTATCCACCACAACAATTATCTTATTTCGAAGTGTATTTGCCTCAATGTTCGAGCCTTCACAACAAGTTTTTCAATTAGCCATTGCGCTGCTGGTTTGGGCAGGTATTTTTCAGTTACCGGATGTTATTCAAACAAGCTTCTCTTCTTGTTTACGTGGCTATGCTGATACTCAAGTTCCATTTGTGTTGGTTTTAGTCTCCTATTGGTTACTTGGATTTCCGTTGGGCATGATTTTAAGTGAAACAAATTGGATAATCCCCCAGCAAGGTCCTGAAGGATATTGGCAAGGCTTACTAATAGGGTTAAGCTGCACCAGTATATTGTTATACTTGAGACTCAAACGTGTTTGGAACCATCAAATTTAGTTTAACCTCGACTATTTTAATTATCTTGGTCGGGTGCCAACAGCCGCCGGTTGTGCTTGAGTGGAAAAAGTACCCGCAACGGGTACAAACCCTAACTAAAACCATAATTGGCGAACGTGATTTTGTAAGTTCAAATAGTAAACAGGCAATACAAGTAGACCATTCGCTCCAATTTACCCAGCAGGTAGATAAACCACAAAACTTTAAAATAAACTTATTGGACGCGCTCTCCATTCATACCTGCAATATGCAAAAATTTGTTGGCGAAAAAAATAGTAGCATGGGAAAAGTCCAAACGCCCGCCAATCATTTCATTTATGAAGCGAGTTTGTTAAACCAACTTAACCAGTGCAACTATCAAAAAACTAAAGATGCACAAGCACTTCAACAACTGCATAGTTTCAAGCGCAAACAGTGGTCCAAACAATTAGATTATTTTTTATTGCAAGCTGGCATTCATAAAAAGTTATTTCAACCTAGTAACACCTTGCTGTTGGCTGATACTCAAGGGATAATTAACCTAAACGCTTATTTTAACGCTGCCCTTAAACTATTTCAGTTACCAAATTCAAACAAGCCAACAGCTGTTATAGATGAATTTAATCATCGAGCGGCGCAGCTAGATGGTTCGATGTTGATGTCACAATACTTCTATACTTTAGAATATACCAGCGCTTCACTTAACTCAGTCAGCCACTACTTAAATCAACTTAATGATAACGAGGTCTGTGACAGCGCTCGACCAATTGAAATTGATTATCTTGAAAATGTATTACACGGCTTTTTTATAAAAACATTGCAACCACACTTAGCATTTTTAAGTAGATTAGAACACCAAATAATGCCAACTGTATTTAAAGTATTTTCACATTTGCAATCTCCCAATGCTTACGCACAAAGATACCTACAAAATAGCAAAAACAATATTTTCAATGTGTTCAATCAGGCAAACTTAAATCACCAAAAAGCATGGAATGAATTACTGCAAAATTGCAAAAAATGACTAAAAAAAAACCACTTAAACAAATTTAGTTAAAATTTCCTTGCCAACTCGATAAGTAAGCAGTAACATTCGCGCCGTTGTTTACGCAGCGTAAATAATATGTACGACCGTAGCTCAGCTGGTTAGAGCACTACCTTGACATGGTAGGGGTCGGTGGTTCGAGTCCACTCGGTCGTACCAATTCTAAAGGCGTTCAGCCGAAGTAATCACTAACAAAAACCCGAAAAACTTAAATCTGCAATGTCAGTTTGTTTTAATAGTCGGTAAACAGTCATTTGTTTTTATCTGACTGCCAACCTAAAAATATTTAACCTGAACTCTGTAACGAGTTAGCTCAATTCCCTCACATGTCATTACCACCCGTAAAACAGGCCTTAAAATTGTAGAATACCAAAATATCAAACGGAGAAATTCCCCGTTTGATATGTGAAAGGCTAGTTCGAGCGCGTATGCGCGTCTTCATCTATTTGAATACTTTTAGCCTTTTTTGGTTGCTTGGGTTGGACCAACCGTCCCTGCTTAGCAGCTTCACTGCGAAATTGATAAAAGCGGTTGCCGACTTCTCGTATACTTTTAACTAGCTCAGGAAATGGTTTGTCTGCTAAGTCTACAATGCCAACATTATAGTTTTCACCATCACCGCGGCCTGTTGGTGGCTGCTCGGCATATTGAAACCAATGAGTGCCGACAATATATGGATTGAGCAAGGCACTATTAAGGTATTCGGTGTACAACTCAGCACGATGCGACTGACTTTTAGCTTCAACTACACCAAGGTGCAACGCACCTCTGTCTAAAGAGCCAAAGTGAAATTCGCCAATGAGTATCGGTTTATCAACGCCCTTTGGAAAACCAACATTTGTTACATGGTATTGATATTTGTTCATGCTAATAACATCTGAGTATTCTGCTGCCGTTCGAATCACGCTATCGCTATTTGCCCATGCCAAACGACAACCTAAATATAGAGCATTCGGTGCAACAGATTTTAACTCTGCGCGTACGGTCGAGAAGTAGGTTTTAACGATTTTCTGATAAAATTCACTTAAATCATCCCATGCTTTATTCTGATTTGGTGCTGTTGTCGATTGCAACAAACCATCCCACGAATCATGCGCTGTCCCCCATACCTTGTTGAGATTACGTATATTTTGATATTTATTTTTTAAGTCTTTAATAAACTCGATTTTTGCAGGCTGGTCAGCAGGGCTTTGTAAAGTAGCTATCGCAAGCGAGCCCTCAACCCCCCATGAAAGTTCATTCTCAATAAAAAAGCCAAGCAACCAAGGATCATCAACCGTATGTTGTCGATTAGACAAGGCTTTTTTCAATTGACGTTTGAAGCTTGGGTCAAATACATCATGAAATTTTCCCCAATAACCCTTTGACGCTTCGATTTTTCGAGTGCCTGGCACCCACACTGTTTCTGTATACGGGGTTATACCATCTGTGGTCAATTGCCGATCTGAAGCAACGCCTAGCGTATTCATGCCCCAACTGCGCAGTCGTGCATGCGTGACACGGTCAAAATCCTCACGCCAATTATCGCCATATTTTTGATACAAGTTAGAGGCGGTAAAGTTATATGTTTCTCGTTCAGCCAACGTGCTGTAATATCCATGTGACGCTCGACCTGCTTTTGAATAAAACTTAGCAAAAGGCGAATCCTTAGTTGGTAACCATTCGAAGTAAGATTCCCTATCTGTAATACCTGTAATTGCAGTGCCTGCATTAACAACACCAACACCATGAGACCAAAATAACTTGCCCGCAGGGTCGACAAACCACCATGCCCCTTGGTATTTATCAACGCGAAAGTAGCCCGTTGCTTCAAGCTGCGGTCCATTTTTCCAACCACCATATTGATTAAATTCTTTTGGCCCTGGATTAGCGTTAAGTTCCCTTTGCTCATCTTTTGCTTGTTGGCGTAAATCATCTACAGACAGAGTTTTACCTGGCCAATGTGCATGCTTGTATTGACCAAATCTATCGATAAAAGGTAAGAAACCATCGGGCTCTTTCCAGCGAACAGGATTAGTCGCTCTAATATTGTCAATCAATAAATTATGCTCGTTTGCAGGATAATTAATGGTAACTTTTACTTGATCAATCGCGCTTAAATCAGCTTTTGCTTGTCCTGGCGCGGCACGCATTGCTAACAAGTTCAGTGGCTTGGTAAAACGCCAAGGTGTGGTAATAATGTCATCTGAAACTGTTTTAGTTTCGCCAGGTGCAAGATCAAAACGTATTTCCATTTGCCAAGCTTGCATGCCGTCTTCAGGATCTCCCACTTTAAAAATAATACGAGCGGGGTGTTCACCTGCGTTTGTTATATCCATTTTAACGTGATAGTAGTTGTTCAAATCCCAACTACCCGCTGGTTTCTTTATTGTCACCCCCGGTGCTCCTGAGCTAATACCTGTTTGCAACTGCAACTGCTTAGAACCTTGATGGTTTATTATACGAACCTTTGCATCGTTGGTTTGCAATAAACTTGTGTCTGAGCCTTGTTCAAAATCAAATAGCACAATACTGTCTGCGACGATTTCTCGTTTTTCGTTACTAGTTGTAGAAACACATGCAGAAAACAGGCTTGTGCAAGCCGCAATGAGTGCTAAGCGGCTTAAAGTTAAATTTTTCATAATCTTACCTTTAGTTTCACCTTGCTGGATCAATGCCAGCCACGACCACACAGAAGACATAAAATTGTCAACAATAAGCATACATGAGTAGTTTTGGATTAATGTTAGATTGCTGTTAAAAAATAACAAACAACTGCGGTTCTTTTAAATTGAAGTTTTTTAACAGGCGCTATAACAAAAAAACGCCCGAAGAATGGGCGTTTTTCACAACAGGTAGGAGTTAGTTTATCAAGCAGCGTTGTCTTGATTTCTCGAGTCTATTTGAATGCTCTTAAAGCAGTCCGCTGAAAAACTATCGACAGCAATAGCTTTTTTACGCAATTCATCTGCACGCAAAATTTGTTGTGCTTCTACTTCTGAAATTAATCCTTGTTCTTGGGCTTTACCAATCACTTCATCTAACGGTACACGCTTTGGCAGTTTGCCAGATTTTTGAGCGCCATGAATTTTAAGTTCAATTGCTTGGCATTGATGCATAGCCACAAATGCAGCTTCAACAACACCAATTGGATCATTTTCATCTTTGCCCATGTAACATAGGTGAGTTATACGGTCACGCGTATCCCCTGTTCTCAATAGCGAACGGCATACTTGACGAGCTAAGATGTCGTTTGGTCCTTTGGCACTCACCCCATATGGAAAGATTATCCGATTTAACACATGCGCTAACCAGCGTGGTCTAAAGTTATCAAAATATCCTTGGAAAGCTATCTCAGCTTTTTGCAGACAGCTTTGCACCGCATAATGGACAAAAGGTAAATCAGACACTTGCCGACCGTCAGTTTCATATCGTTTCAGTACAGCAGAAGCCATATAAAGCTGACTTAGCACATCACCTAAACGAGCGGAAATCATTTCTTTGCGTTTTAATGCGCCGCCTAAAATAAGCATAGACACATCAGTACACAATGCTAAACCAGAACTTAAGCGATTCATTTGTTTGTAGTATTGGGCAGTTTCGCCAGCAACTGGAGAGTCAGAAAATTTACATAAGGTTAAACCGTTAAATAACGCTGAGCCTAAATTTCTCAAGGTAAAACCAACATGTTTAACCAACAGTGCGTCAAATTCTTTTAAGCCCTGATTAAAATCTGGATTCGCCCCCGCTTCCATTTCTTTATACACATAAGGGTGACAGCGGGTTGCGCCTTGACCAAAAATCATTAGATTGCGCGTCAATATGTTCGCGCCTTCAACCGTTATCGCAACTGGCATACCATAAAACATATGGCCTAAGTAGTTGTTTGGCCCCAACTGAATTGCTTTACCAGCATGAATATCCATAGAATCGTTCACAACAACTCGAGCTAGCTCAGTCATGTGATACTTGGAAATAGCCGTAACAACAGAAGGACTATAACCAGAATCTAACGACGATGTGGTAAAGCGTCGAGCAGCCTCTAGCATATAGCTATAACCACCGATCCGCGCTAACGACTCTTGTACCCCTTCAAATTTGCCGATAGATAAACCGAATTGCTTGCGTACATAAGAATATGCCGACGTCATGCGTGTACCTAAATGACCGATCGCCGTTGCCAACGCTGGCAACGAGATACCACGGCCAGCAGACAAACATTCAACCAACATGCGCCAACCTTTACCAGCATAATCAGGGCCACCGATAATCCAATCAATTGGAATGAATACATCTTCACCATAGGTTGTACCATTCATAAAGGCTAAACCCATAGGCATATGGCGGTCACCAATTTGTACACCAGGGTGATCGGTTGGAATTAACGCACAGGTAATACCTACATCTTCTTGTTCACCCAATAGCTTGTCAGGATCGTACAATTTAAACGCCAAACCTAATACAGTCGCGACTGGGGCTAAAGTGATATAGCGCTTGTTCCACGATACACGTATACCTAAAGTTTCTTTACCTTCAAATTCTTGTTTGCAAACTACCCCTTTATCTGGAATTGCACCCGCGTCAGATCCTGCTTCAGGTCCGGTTAAAGCGAAACAAGGAACCTCTTTACCTTGAGCTAATCCAGGTAACCAGCGGTCTTTTTGCTCTTGTGTACCATAATGAGTTAACAACTCGCCAGGCCCCAAGCTATTCGGGACCATTACGGTAACCGCGGCGCTAATGCTACGAGTAGCAATTTTTGTCACTATGGTTGAGTTTGCAGTTGCCGAAAAAGCCAATCCACCAAATTCTTTGGGAATAATCATGGCAAAAAAACCTTCTTGTTTTAGATAATCCCAAACCTCTTTTGGTAGATCTTTACTTTCATGCACAATCGAAAAGTCATCCAACATAGCCAACAAAGTTTCTAGTTGGTTATCAATAAAGGACTGTTCTTCTTCGGTTAATTTGCCATCAGGATAAGCATGAAGTTTTTGCCAGTCAGGTTTGCCGGAAAAAATTTCACCATCCCACCAAATATCACCCGCCTCCATTGCTTCTCGCTCTGTAGTCGACATGGGTGGCAATATTTTTTTAAATATTTTAAAAATGGGTTTTGTCACCCATTTTTGTCTAAACTCTGCGACGCCAAGTATAATTGCGCACGCAATAATTAGCAGAAGTATAATACTCATAGTGACCCCCCAATCTGGTCGGTGGAATGTTGATTAATTGGATAATTTGTTTGGCTATTTAAGCCCGCAGCAATAAATGGAACAACCTTATGCACTATGGCTTGCGTTGATGCTTGTTCAGAAAAATCTGCCATGGCAATTTCTTCCAAAGCACCACTAGAACTCATTACAAATACTAGCGCACCTAACGAAAAATGCAGCCGCCAAAATAACTCTTGATTAGAAATATTTGGCAGAGCTTTTGCGAACAGCGCCATGATTAATTTTAAAACGGCTTCATATTCGGTAACTATATATCTGCGTAAATGCCCTTGAGTTTCTGAATAGCCCCTGCCAATCATCACAGTAAAATGTTTTGCACTTTGTTTACCAAGTTTATTTAAAGAAAACAGTGGTGGAATAAAGGCCTCTAGAATATCTTCAACAGATGGTGTTTGTGCATCAACTTTTTCAAGCTCTACTTTTAAAACCGGCATAAAAATTTCTAAATATCGCGCCAGAACAGCCTGTATTAAAGATTTTTTAGAGCCGAAATGGTAATTAACTGACGCCAAATTGACATTAGCTTCATTGGTTATTTCACGTAAAGATGTGTGATTAAACCCCTGTTCAGCAAAAAGCTGCTCAGCAGCTTCAAGTATTTTGACTTTGGTATTTTGTTTCGACACCTAACCCACCCATTTTCAAACAACCGTTTAAAATGTATGTTTAAAAACTAAGAATGTCAAACCACGTTGAATGTTTTTTAAATATTTTTTTACTTTATTGGAACAATTTTAAAAATTGCCAGTCTGAACAATTGCTAGTGAAAAATGTGCTCTTGTTTGCCCAGAAATGAATAATATCGTCTCTGGGCTTTTTTATTTTTAAATTTCAATTAAATATAGCTACTTTTCCGCTATAATTTTCCTGGTTGACTAACTAATCCAAGTATTTATTGTTTATGGGATCGCTTCGAAAATACCGCGCCGCTTTGATAACCTTGATAATCAGTATGATATTTTGCGGCACAACTGTGTGGCTACTTCTAAACAAATCCGAAAATGCACTCATAGAACAAAGCCAACAAGAGATCAGCAAAACAGTTCAACAAATAAATAAAGAAATTGATAAACAGATTTTTCTATTTAATTGGCTCGCGAAACAATGGGACAGTTATGGTAAACCGGAACCATACCTGTGGCACCAACAAGCAAAATACATTGTTGACAACCTAGACTATGTTCAAGCAATTGAATGGGCAGATCAAAACGCAGTTATTCGTTGGATCGAACCATTGATTGGCAATCAAAGCGCTTATAATTTAGATTTAACCACCATTCCGCACATTAGCCAACGAATAGAGCAAGCAAAACGAAGTGGCGAATGGGTAGCGGTCGCAAACTGGAAGTTAGTTCAGGGCATTCGTGGGATTTTATTTTATGTACCCATCGGCAAAAATGAGCAGCTACAAGGTTTTATCATTGGTGTGGTAAAACAACATAGTTTTTTGTCGTCTGCAACCGCATCAGTGCAACAAAATGGATTTAAACTAGCAATTAGTTTAAACGATGAGCTAATCTATACCAGTGACGAAGCTCGAGGCATTGATTCAAATAACCCCCCAAGGCCATATGCTAGTACAGTTCAATTTCAATTGATGCAAGAAAACTGGAAAATTACGCTATGGCCTTCACAACAAAGAATTGCTAAACAGCATGATCCAATCTCAACCTACGTATTGATCGTTGGTTTTATAATCAGTTGTTTGTTGTCAATATTGGTGCAACTTTTTTACTCAACTAAAGTACTCAACACAAACTTAGTTGCTTCTAACCGAAAACTCAATGTAGAAATTAATGAACGACAAAGAGTCGAAGAAGAAATGGTCGCGATGGCCTGCTACGACACTTTAACAGGCTTGAGCAATAGAAACGCAATATACAGACACATTAATGAAAGGCTAACCAGCTACCACAACCGAGATGTTGCTTTGATCTTGATCGATCTTGATTCATTTCAACAAGTAAATGATGCAGTTGGTCATAATATTGGTGACCAACTGCTCGTAAAAGTCGCTGCACGATTAAAAAAAGTTATAGACAAACAACATTTTTTAGCCCGACTAGGTGGTGATGAATACGCAGTGTTTGTCGACGACGTTGCTGCTGTCAGTGTAATCAATAGACTGACGCAGAAAATTCTTAAATCTGTTGATACCAAGTTCGTGCTGGAACAATACGAGTTTTACACTTCTGCTTCTATCGGGTATGTAATTGCTAATGTAAACACAGCCACAGCTGATGACCTAATTCGTAAAGCGGATTCTGCACTAAATAAAGCAAAATCACATGGTAAGAATAGTATCCAGATTTTTGACGATTCACTAGAAACGGCCATTATTAAAAAAGTTAACTTATTAAAAAAACTTAATGCCGCATATGAAGCACAAGCTTTTGAGCTCCACTACCAACCTAAAATTGATTTAACCACCGACAGAATAACAGGTGTTGAAGCACTCATTCGTTGGTACGATGAAGAAACCGAGCGGTGGATCCCACCGCAAGAGTTTATTCCGTTAGCAGAAGAATCTGGTTTAATTATCCCCATAGGTGAATGGGTTATAGAAGAAGCGTGTCGACAACTCGGCATATGGCATCAACTTGGTTTTATTCAGTTACACGTAGCAATTAATGTTTCAGGCAAACAGTTAAAACAAAAGCGTTTGTTTCAAACAATTGTCAATAGCTACAAAGCCCATAAACTCCGCCCGCAACATATAGAGATAGAATTGACCGAAGAAGTTTTTATCGAAAACATCGAACAAAACGAAACCTTTATGCGCTCGTTAGTTGAACAAGGCATTTCATTATCGATTGACGATTTTGGGATTGGTTATTCATCACTGGCGTATTTACGCAACTTTCCAGTCGACACCCTAAAAATAGACCGTTCTTTTATTAAAGACATCCCAATCAATGATAACGATGTTTCTATCGTCAGAGCCATGTTAGATTTAGCAGAAAATATGAATTTAAAAGTCGTAGCTGAAGGTGTTGAAAATAAGATGCAAATTGGCTTTTTAAAAGAACATTATTGCCACTATGCCCAAGGTTTTTGGTATTCTAAGCCACTTAGTGCGTCGGAGTTAACCGACAAACTTATTCGCAATCATAGCTGGATGTAGTCACAAATATATGCAAACTTCTCAACTTGCCTTAGATTTTCGTCGCAATTTTCCCTATTTCAACAATAGTGATGTTTGTTATTTGGACAATGCTGCAACAACACATATTTGCCAACCAGCTTTAAATGCGATAAATCACTACTATCAATTTGAACATGCAACCGTTCACCGCTCGAATCACACAAGCGCAACCCACAACACCAACAAATTTGAACAATGTAGAATGCAAGTAGCACAGCACTTTGGCCTAGCAGATAAAAAACAGGTTATCTGGACAAAAGGCGCAACAGAGGCTGCAAACATTATTGCCAAAGGTTTATGTCAAAACTACCTCGACGAAGGCGATGAAGTGCTATTGAGCGAAGCAGAGCATCACGCTCATCATGTTACTTGGGTGGAAATGGCGAAGCAGTACAAACTTAAGTTAGTTTTTATTCCATACAATGAAAACTTACAAATTGATCTAGTTGCTTTACAAAACTTAATCAGTGCAAAAACTAAAGTCATCGCAATAAGCCATGTATCTAATGCCACAGGTGTCATTCAGCCGATTGAGCAGGCGATAAAGATTAGCAAGCAATTTCAACATATCAAAGTGGTTGTCGATGGTTCGCAAGCTGTCAATCATTTAACCGTAGACATGGCTGAGTTGAATGCCGACTTTTATTTTTTTTCAGCACATAAAATGTACTCAGGAACTGGCCTTGGCGTTTTGTTAGGGCAATTGAATAGTCTAACATTGCTGTCAGCGCCATTATACGGTGGCGAGATGGTTCGAAAAGTTGATTACTCAAATATTGAATACAACCAGCTCCCCTTTTATTTGGAAGCTGGCACACCAAATATTGCAGCGGTTCATGCTTTTTCTGCAACACTCAACTTTTTAAGCTCGGTTGACACGGCCGCGTTACATCAATATCAACACCAGCTTATGTGTTATTTAAAAGCACAGCTGCAAACTATTCCATTTGTGCAATTGCTCAATGGTGACCAAGTATCAGCAACCTCTTTTGTCATAAGTGGCCTACATACAGCTGATGCGGCGGAGCTGCTGAGTCAAATGAAAATTGCAATTCGAACGGGGTTTCATTGTGCTATGCCATTTGTCACTAAGTTAGCTAACCAAGGTACTTTAAGGGTGAGTATCGCTCCCTATAATACAGTTGAAGAAATTGACTATTTTGTTCAATCTATTCAAAAACTCGAAACTTTTTTAGACTAGGTTTAATTTTGCAAGCATCTCAATTACACGCCGTCGCCCAAGCTACGTCTTGGGAAAATCGTTATCGCCTTCTTATGAAGTTAGGTACAACGGACAACCTACCGTTTGATGAACAAGACAAACAAGACCACAACCTTGTAGCTGGTTGCGAAAGCTCTGTGTGGCTAACGGTAAAACCGCCACATCTTATTGCCAATATACGGGCAACCAGCGACTCAAAAATTGTCCGCGGCTTGTTAGTGATTATACTTTACGAACTTAATCAAATTGGTATTGACCAGTTTAATTTGTCTGACTGCTTAAGCAAATACAAGTTGGCAAACCATTTGAGCGAATCTCGGACAAACGGCCTATCACAAGTGTTTCAACAAATTAAAGCGAATTTAGCTAGCTAACAGGCCATGCTGAACTATAATTGCACTAAACACTTTATATATTGGCATAGCTTATGTGGCATCAAGTCGAACTGGATTTAACAAAAGCGCTCAATACAGAGGTAAAAATAACTGGCAAACAGAGTGTTAGCGGTGGCGATATCAGCCAAGCATTTAAGATTAATACCAGCGCAGGTGATTTTTTTGTCAAAGTAAACAAACATAGCTTTTATGAAAACTTTGCCTGTGAAATGCTGGCGCTAAATAAAATTGCTAAAACCCAGTGTATTCACACCCCCAAAGTGCAGCAGGTCAATACCAGCCAACTGTATAGCTATCTCATCTTAGACTATCTTGAATTTAAGCCGGCTAAAATGGAACAATGGTACCTAGCAGGTGTCCAGCTCGCCAAAATGCACCAACACGACATCCAAGCACAGTTTGGCTTCGACAGTAATAATTTTATTGGTAGTACTTTGCAAAACAACCGTTGGCATAACAATTGGTCAACTTTTTTTGCTGAACAAAGAATTGGCTTTCAGCTAGAGTTATTGCTTGAAAAAGGCATTTCGATTGGTGATATCGACGAGATTGTCGCTACTGTGCATACCCTTTTAAAGCCAAGAAAACCACCTGCAAGTTTGTTACATGGTGATTTGTGGCAAGGCAACATTGCGTTTGCAAATGTCCCGGTGATTTTTGACCCTGCAAGTTATTATGGTGATCCTGAAGTTGATATAGCCATGAGCGAGTTATTTGGCTGTTTCCCACAAGAATTCTACCAAGGTTATCAATCGGTGCAAAAACTCGATTCTGGTTACGCTCATCGCAAACACATCTACAACTTTTATCATATCTTAAATCATGCGAACTTATTTTCAGGCAGTTATATCGAACAAAGTAAAGATTACCTGATGCAAATTGCGCGTATGTAAATTATTAAATACACTTGCTTAACCTTGCCAGAAAAAATCTCAGCGTTTTGGGTTTAAACTCCAATTTTTTTGTCCTAAATTTAAACAGGATTCAGACAAAAGGAGAGACGCTATGACAAGTTATTTAATCGACAAAGCAACTGAATGTCCCCATTGTGGTCACCATATTCACCTGATGCTCGACGATTCTAATGGTGACCAAGATTATTACGAAGACTGCCCAGCATGCTGCAATGCCATTCACGTTTCTTTCCACTTGAATGAATACAATGAAAAAATCGACTTAAGTGTCGCGAACGAATAGGTTAAATTACCTCTAGCGCCTGCGACAATTGGCTTACACCAATAACTTGCATATCGCCAATTTGCTGCTTAGGCGCATTCTGCTTAGGGACAATAGCGCGTTTAAAACCATGTTTAGCCGCTTCTTTAAGACGTTCAATACCATTTTGAACGGGTCTAATTTCGCCAGAAAGGCCAACCTCGCCAAATACGACTAAGTCTTGCGGTAAAACTTGATTTTTGAAGCTTGAAACCAAAGCAACCAGCAAAGCAAGATCCGCGGCCGTCTCACTCACTTTAACCCCACCAACAATGTTCACAAATACATCTTGGTCACCCAAGGCCAATCCACCGTGTCTGTGCAATACAGCCAACAACAGTGCTAATCGATTTTGCTCTAAGCCGACAGTCACCCGTCTTGGATTTCCTAACATCGAATGGTCCGCCAGCGCTTGAATTTCGACCATCAGCGGCCGAGTACCTTCCCATATCACCATAACCAACGAACCGGAAGCTGGCACATCCGCTCGAGATAAAAATATTGCGGATGGGTTTTTAACCTCCTTCATGCCTAACTCTGTCATTGCAAAAACACCTAACTCGTTCACTGCACCAAAACGATTTTTGTGGCTTCTGAGTGTGCGATAGCGACTATCAGTTGAACCGTCTAACAAAATGGAACAATCAATACAGTGCTCTAATACTTTTGGACCCGCTAACGAGCCATCTTTAGTGACATGCCCAACCATAAATATTGCGACATTATTTTGTTTGGCATAACGTGTTAAAAATGCAGCGGTTTCTCTAACTTGCGAAACACTACCCGGGGCAGACTGAATGTCACTCATATGCATAACTTGTATAGAGTCGATGACCATAATCGCCGGTTTGCTCTCCCCTGCCAATAAACAAATATTTTCAACATTAGTTTCAGACAATAATTTAAGTTTATCTTTAGGCAGCTTGAGTCTATCGGCCCTCATCGCAACTTGCTGCAACGATTCCTCACCGGTAATGTATAGCACCGACATATTCTGAGCTAAATGACACATGGTTTGTAATAATAAGGTACTTTTACCCGCACCAGGCGAGCCGCCAATCAACACGGCAGAGCCTGGAACAATTCCGCCTCCCAGCACACGATCAAACTCCTGCAAGCCACTAGAGATGCGCGGTAGCTCTGTCAGTTCAATTGACTCTAAAGTTTCTATTTTTGCTGTAACCTGCCCAGCATAGCCAGCATACTTGGCACTAGCAGCGGGTTGTTTGGCAACTTTGTATTCGGTAATGGTGTTCCATGATTTACATTCACTACACTGCCCCATCCATCGAGTAAAGTCTGCGCCACATTCATTACATACCCAAGCAGTTTTTGATTTAGCCATAAATAATCTTATTATCGAAATTTGGCTTAAGTTTAGCTTAAAGTTGATTTAGATAAAATTGATTGATTCCTACATTTTCCAACCATTTAGGTATAAACTTTAATGGAAATAAGGCGATAACAAACCGTGCACTATATTAATCTGCTAAAATTTGGGCCAAACAATAAGCATGACTAAAGTCGATCCAACACTTGCTGAATATGCGTCACTAATAGAAAAACTAAAACCTAGCGTAAAATCACCTGATTTCGATCAGGTTTTAAACTCAGTGACTTCAGATATCCCTAAACCCAAACGCTTTTTAATTAAAATGGAATTAAAGCGCTTGGCAACCCCTTGTGCTCGACGTATTGATTTGCGTGGAATTGTTGATGAAGAATGCACAGAATATGATCATCAAGGTGTAATCCACTACCTAGATGACACCAATATTGAAAGATTTGAAAAAGGCATTGATAAGTTTGGCTGGTATTGCAATGGTGTATATGAAGAGATAATTAACCGCAGCCGCCAACAAAAACAAAGCCGCAACAGCGGCATTCAGACTGAAGATGTTCGAGCCGATAGTACCGCAGATTCTGGCGGAACGGTTGCAAATTACCCAGCAGTAGGCCTGCAGTTTGGCGCAAGACAATTGCGCGAAGAAGAACGCATGAACTACACAATGCAAATTGAAATTGAAGCCAGCGTAACGGATTTGTTCAAAGCGGTTACCACAGACATATCTGTAAGTGGCTGTCGACTCAAATTACAACAAAAATATCCTATCGTACCTGGTCAGTTAATTTATGTTCGTTTTTTAAGTTTAGAAAAAGAATTTGCGCTTGGTTTAAAAGATAAAATTCAATACAAAGTCATCTCGGTCGAGAAGAAACAGGGCTATATTTATCCTAGATGCGTAAGAACATACGATGTTGACACGCATTCTTTTGATGAATTTTTAGCCAACTTCATCAATGGCAACAAAAGGCGCTACAAACTCAACTTAGACAATACAGTAGACGCAGTACTCATTAAAGGCTACGAGCAATATTACTTGCCCCGAGTCGTGTCGCTGCCAGTATATATTGCCAAACATGAAAACGGTGCATTGTACCCAGTGATGATGTTAAGCAATGATCATAACAAACATGTTTCTCGCCATTGGCTCGATGAGAACAATCAAAATTGTCTCAGTCAATTATTAACACACAAGCGAATAAGTGAATTAGCCAACAAAACATCGGTAACTAAAGAAACCACAATATATGGCTTTACCCATATCGCAAAAGGCCGAACCTACTTTTATTCAGCAACCTGTGACGAGCTAGCGCAAGATAAAAACTTGCAACGCATATTTTTAGCTTTCGGCAGCAGCAAAAAGAACTGGATGGTTTATAAAGCACAATTGAATGAACTTAATATTGATGGCGCTTATTTACCTACCACGCTGCCACCGACAAAAGAACACAAAGCAATAAAGGATAAAAACCGACCTTCGCCACGGGTATTGAGCCACATCGCAAAATTAAAATATGTAGTGACCTTAACCCAATTGGCCGATGACGATGCAAAAGCGCTCTACCAACAAAACAACAACTTTGAGCTTTCAGAAGTTAACCAGTTAAAGGTTTATGGCCATTCAAAAACTGACCCCGTGCTACCAATTGAAGATGTAGCATTTAAGTACGTTAATCTGCGATCACAAACTCGCTATATATACAAAACCACTGTAATAGTCTCTACCGAATATGTCGACAAAATAGCCATTAGCAAGGACTTTTCGATCAACGGGATGCAAATCGAATGCCCTGAATCCATGAATGTTGAAAAATATGAAAAGTTAAAGATTGAATTGCCTGATTTACAACAAATTTCAAGTAAGTTTAAGCTAAAGGGTTTAGCTTACGAAGTTATGGGTTTTAACAAAGCAAAAACTATAATTCATCTTCGAGTATTCGAAGAGCGTGGACAAAATCATGTTGCTAAACAATTTTTTGAACAGCTGATTGATAAAAATAAAGAAAAGCTCAAACCTGCGTTTATGGGTAACGTCATCCCAGGATTAGCTGAAGCCTTACGTAACTTGTACGTTCGGGCACAAAATAACATTGGTTTCTTTATTCACAAACGCGGCATTCGCCATGAACTAAAAAATATCGGCTACAGTAATGCGCAAACAGCAAGCTTAAAGCTCTTTACCAGTGACAATGAATCAGGCTTTAACTTATACCCACTACTGCGCAATAACTACTTAAATAGCTTTATTGTTAACATGTTAAGAAGACTGCAAAGGGATTCTTTGCCTGCTTATCAGGATTTATTTATTCGAGTAAGAACGCAAGAAACCAATGTAACCAGTCGATTTGAAACAATTCTTGCTGCCGAAATGCGCAGTAACTCG
This sequence comes from Catenovulum agarivorans DS-2, assembly GCF_000568405.1. Taxonomy (GTDB): domain Bacteria; phylum Pseudomonadota; class Gammaproteobacteria; order Enterobacterales; family Alteromonadaceae; genus Catenovulum; species Catenovulum agarivorans_A. The sequence goes on along the minus strand of NZ_ARZY01000001.1, from coordinate 252,823 downwards.
GCACGTAAAATCTTCATTCAAAAAGCCAGCCAAAACAATGTATTATTTTTCGCACTGCGTGTTTATTTATCTCGCACAGGCCGTCCAGATACAGACTACATTTCACATGAGTTAGCTTATGTCAGCCAATATGCAATTCATAAAGCGAAACAATTGGAAGAAGACCTTTGGTCAGTAACAGCGGTGGGCGATATCATAGATATTACCGAAGAAACCATGCTCAGATATGGTTTTGACCAAAGCAAAGTTGAAGGTCAATTAGCAGCACGCAGCGCGTTAGTTTAATCTTAAGCAACGTGTATTGTTTTTGACAAACCTAACTTGGCACATGTTTGATAATAGGTATTTTGAATCAACACAGCGTCGTTGCTTGCTCTGTGGCGAGGTTGTGATGACTTAGCCGCTAAAGCCTCTTTGGTATCGTGCCAAATTTCCATTTGTTGCTCGGTTAAAATACTGACAATGCTTTCAATTTTAAATGCTTGTACCTTGCCTGCAAACTCAAATAATTTGGCTATCCAACTTGAATCATTACCCCAAGCGTCTGAATAAACGGTCTGATCACGCAAAATACAATTCAGATTATCAGCAACTGAGCAAATACTGCTACCAAACAAATATACTTCTTGTAGCGATATTTTGTGCGCATCTTCAGCCGAGCGTTGCCAATGCGTCCAACTCTCATCAGGCTCAATTAACGAACAAAAACGTCGTCCAGACGATAGAACTACACCCACCTCAATTGGATAACTACCTCGACCGAAACCTGAAGCTTCAACATCAATAATATTGGGTAAGTTGATCATGTTAAACCTCCTTTTCTATCAGCATAGAACAAGGCGACAAGATTGCCACAATTAACACTGTATCCAAATGACATATTTTAGTAATATTCGTGCTAACAAAAATGAAAACGTTGTACCAACAAAAATATGGCAACAATTAAAGATATTGCTAATGCAGCAGGTGTTTCACTCGCGACTGTTTCTCGGGTAATCAACAATGGTCCTAAAGTCGGTGATGCAACGCGCGCGCGAATTAAAGAAATCATGAAAGAAATGGGTTATCGGCCCAATGCAAATGCAAGAGCTTTAGTCACACAACGCAACCCATCTTTAGGGGTTGTGCTTGCAGAGTTATCTGATCCTTTTTTTGCAACCCTAGCCCATGGTATTGAAAGCGTAGCAAGAAAAAAAGACATTCAAGTACTGCTCAGCTCTGGTTCCATTCAATCTAAAACCGAAATGAAAGCAATCGACACACTTATGGAGCATAGATGTGAAGCTATGGTGGTGCACAGTAAAGCACTTAGCGATGATGCGTTGATTGAATATGCTAAAGAAATCCCCGGCTTTATCTTAATAAATCGCTACATAGAACAAATCGCTAATCGCTGTGTTTGGTTAGATAACTATGCGGGCGGCTGTACTATTGCCAAACACTTACTCGCATTGGGCCATAAAAAAATTGCCATCATTAGCAGCCAATATCAAATTGATGATCCAGTGCTTAGAACTAAAGGGGTCGAAGATGAGTTAGCTGCAGCGGGGATCACAATCGATCGCAATGCAATAGAGTTGGCGACACCTGACCAAGAAGGTGGTGAACAAGCCATGCAAAACTTATTAACCAAAGGCGCTGAATTTACTGCGGTAGTCGCCTATAACGATGCAATGGCTGCTGGTGCTATGTCAATGTTGTTAGACCATGGTATTTCTGTGCCGAATCAGGTATCTGTTATTGGCTTTGATGACGTTATTCTAGCGCGTTACTGCCGACCAAAATTAACGACGCTCAAGTATCCAATTGAAATGATGGGTATAAAAGCAGCAGAACTTGCCTTATCTTTAGCATCCAACAAACAAACTGACCAAACGGATGAAACCTACAAATACACCCCGACCATAGTTAAACGTGAATCAGTCGCAATCGCTGGCCATCAGTAAAAAGCACAAACAAAAAGAGAGAAGCTAAGCTTCTCTCCATATGGTTTGATACTTTTGCGTCTAAGTATGTCAAAACGATGATATTTGTGATTAAGCAAAAGCACCTTGCTCAGCAGAACATATGAATATGTCAGCTTGAAGGCCAGTTTTATTAAAGTAATTTTCGTTGATAGTTGCTTTTACAGCATCTGTTAGTGCTTTTGGAACCAAAGCAACAACACAACCACCGAAACCACCACCAGTCATTCTTACACCACCTTGACTACCAATTACTTGGTCGACAATTTCTACTAGGTAGTCAATTTGGCTAGTTGTGATTTCAAAATCATCACGCATAGATGCATGGGAGCCTTTCATCAATTCACTTACCTTTGCGAATTCGCCCGCGTTCAATGCATCCAACATATCAAGTGTCCGCTGGTTTTCGGTGATGACATGATGCGCACGCTTATATTCAAGTTCTGATAATTGAGGTTTAAACTCGGCTAATTTAGCTAAGTCTGCACCACGAAGCGTATCAACTTGCATTATTTTTGCAGCATTCTCGCATTGCTGTCTGCGAGTATTATATTCGCTATCGACTAAGCCGCGCTTAACATTTGAATTAATAATCACCAGGTCTAATGACGTTGGGACATTTGTGTATTGAATTTCTAATGACTCACAGTCAAGCAACATCGCTTGATCTTTTTTGCCCATAGCAGAAATCAATTGGTCCATAATGCCGCACGAACAGCCAACAAACTCGTTTTCAGCTTCTTGGCCCATTAACGCAGCTTTAATCCCATCTAAATCTAAGTCATTCAGTTGACTAAACGCTTTTAAAATAGCAATTTCAAAAGAAGCAGAGGAGCTTAAACCCGCGCCTTGAGGAACATTACCTGATACAACTAAGGTCGCCCCTTTAATATTTGGGTAAACTTTCATTAATGACAACAACACACCGCGAACATAATTGCTCCAACTGTGTGCTTCGTCGTGCTTAATATCATCTAAACTAAAGCTGATAACTTCTTTTTCTAAGTCCGCAGCTAGAATATGTACTTCGCGATCCTCACGCAAACTGCAAGCGATGTCAGTACCAAAGTTGATCGCAGCAGGTAACACAAAACCACCATTATAGTCAGTGTGCTCACCAATCAAATTAACGCGACCGGGGGCATGAATAACAGCTTGAGGATCAGCTTGAAAAGTTTCTTTGAATAATCCGGTAACTAATTCTTGTCTACTCATTGTCTAACTCACTTATTTTTGTAGTGTACTGGGCTTAAGCTTCTCAAACGATCGGCTGCTTGCTCTGGCGTTAAGTCACGTTGTGCTTCTGCCATCATTTCATAACCCACCATGAACTTTCTCACAGTTGCTGAACGCAACAATGGTGGGAAAAACGTTGCATGTAAAGTCCACTCTGGATGCTGATCAGCGCCATCAAATGGTGCACCGTGCCAACCCATAGAATACGGGAAAGAACAATTAAATAGATTGTCGTAACGAATGGTAATTTGACTAATAATGTCGGCCAAAGTCGCCTTTTGACCTTCATTCAATTCTGTCATACGCGACACACTAAATTTTGGCAACAATAGCGTTTCAAACGGCCAGCCAGCCCAATAAGGAACAACAACAACCCAATCAGAGTTTTCACAAACAATGCGCTCTTTTAATTCGAGTTCACGTTTTACATAGTCAGCTAACATATTTGAACCATGTTGTTCAAAATACTGGGTAAAACGTTCACATTTTTTTGCCGGTAAAGTCGGGATGTGTTGATGAGCCCATATTTGACCATGTGGATGAGGGTTAGAACAGCCCATCATAGCGCCTTTATTTTCAAACACCTGGACCCATTGATAAGTTTGACCTAGCTCAGCCGTTTGCTCTTGCCAAGTATCAACCACTTTTTCTATTGCTGATATTTCCATTTCAGGCAAAGTTTTGCTGTGATCAGGAGAGAAACAGATAACACGGCTACAACCGACAGTCGTTTCTTGCTTAAACAGAGGATCATCACTGGTAAATTCTGGAGACTCAGTTTTCAACGCAGCAAAGTCATTTGTAAAAACGAAAGTATTTTCATATTTAGGGTTTAATTCACCAGTGATACGCTTATTACCCGCACATAAATAACAACTTTCGTCATAACTTGGTTTTTGTTCTTCGTCTAATACTTCAGACTGACCTTGCCATGGACGTTTAGCTCTATGAGGAGAAACTAAAATCCACTCACCTATCATTGGGTTGTAGCGGCGATGTGGGTGTTCTGTGGGATCAAACTCAGTGGTCATACGTTTACCCTCTTAAAATAAATTAACCTAAAAGACCTGTAGGCCAAATATATCAGCCTATAGAATATTTCCAACTTGGGCACATCATACGCTTTACAAATTAATAACACAAGCAAAAAGTAAAACGTTTACCCTATTGATTTAAACCAACTGAAACTAGGTATTTCTACAAGCTACCAATTGGTATTAAAAGTCGCTGAAAAAACAGAGGTTTGTGCTGCTTGTGTCCTTGTATCATCGACGATAAAATCGATCTTCCATTGCATATTGCGCTCTGTACACATAACTGGAATAACGTTGACAACAAACTCATCATCAAATTGATTGACTTCTAGCGGGATTGTTCCCATATCCATATTCATCCCAGACAAGCTCGCACTCATGGTTAGCGGAGCTAAATCAATATCAGATGATTTTCCAAAACGTAATGCGATGCGATTATTTTGTTCAAGTTCGAAAGTTTGCTCACTCGCAACAATAGTCACGGTTACGCCATTTGATAACGATAAAACACAATTACTTATGCTCAAGTTACACCGGTCATTTAATTGAATGATATCTGTACCTTGTTGATTGATGTATTTAACTAACACCACCAACAGTAGCAAAGCCACTACGCTCGCAATTAATTGCAATTTTAATCGCCAACTTTGTTGCATATAAACCATATTTCGTTGTTTTGAGGAGTGAATATCATATAACAATATCGCTTGTTATTGAGCTAAATCATGTTTTTTTCAAACTCGACTGTATTTTTTGCTATAAAAACCATACAATTTCCGCGATTTTAGTCAGACAACTAACTTTTTGCTGTTTTTCCACTCAACTTGGATGGTTTTTAAGCAAAAAAGGCTATTATCTATATTTTAATCAAATTTAGTATTAATGCCTGAGAACTTTGGAAGATATAAAATGAGCGCAACAAGTTCTGCAACTCCTATATACAATTTTGACATCGTCAAAAAGTTTGCCTTTATGGCAGTCGTTTGGGGGCTTATTGGAATGTCCGCGGGTGTTCTAATAGCTGCTCAATTGGTGTGGCCCGAGTTAAACTTCGACACGCCTTGGTTTACATATTCTCGATTACGCCCATTACATACCAACGCGGTAATTTTTGCGTTTGGCGGTTGTGCGTTATTCGCGACCTCTTACTACGTGGTACAGCGTACCTGCCAAACACGTATTTTTAGTGACAAACTTGCAAACTTTACTTTTTGGGGTTGGCAAGCAATCATAGTCAGTGCAGTGATAACCTTACCTTTAGGTATCACATCTTCAAAAGAGTATGCTGAATTAGAATGGCCAATTGATATTTTGATTGCCATTGTATGGATTGCGTACGCAATTGTGTTTTTTGGCACTATTGTAAAACGCACCACTTCGCATATATACGTTGCAAACTGGTTCTATGGTGGCTTTATCTTAACAGTTGCAGTGCTACACATTGGTAATAGCATGGCAATTCCAGTTAGTTTAACAAAGTCGTACTCAATATATTCTGGCGCCGTCGATGCCATGATGCAGTGGTGGTATGGCCACAACGCTGTAGGTTTCTTCTTGACCGCTGGCTTCTTAGGCATGATGTATTACTTCGTACCTAAACAAGCAGAACGTCCAGTTTATTCTTATCGATTATCAGTTGTTCACTTTTGGGCGTTAGTATCTCTATATATTTGGGCTGGTCCTCACCATCTTCATTACACAGCATTACCAGACTGGACTCAGTCGCTAGGTATGGTTATGTCAGTTGTCCTGTTTGTTCCATCATGGGGTGGTATGATCAACGGTATTATGACTCTTTCAGGCGCATGGCATAAATTACGTACCGATCCTATCTTGCGCTTTATGATTGTTTCATTGTCTTTCTATGGTATGTCTACATTTGAAGGTCCGATGATGGCAATTAAATCTGTTAATGCTTTATCACATTATACCGACTGGACTGTAGGTCACGTGCACTCAGGTGCTTTGGGTTGGGTTGCTATGGTTTCAATTGGTTCTTTGTACCACCTAATTCCAAAAGTATTTGGTCGTGAAAGAATGTACAGCATCAAACTCATTAACGTGCATTTTTGGTTAGCAACTATCGGCGTAGTTTTATACATTGTTGCAATGTGGATCACGGGTGTTATGGAAGGCATGATGTGGCGTGCTGTCAATGCAGATGGCACACTAACCTATAGCTTTATTGAAATTGTTGCACAGAAAAAACCATACAACATTATGCGTTGGATAGGTGGCTTATGCGTTGTGTCTGGTATGATCATTATGTTGTACAACGTCGTTCGCACTATCAAGTCAGAGAAAGTAGCTGACCAAGGTTTAGCGACTAAACCAGCAGTAGCGAATGCTTAGGAGACTATCATGGCTAATAAACACGAAATAGTAGAAAAAAATATTGGTTTGCTGGCAATTTTTGCAGTAATTGCAATTAGCTTTGGTACCTTAGTAGAAATTACCCCTTTAATGTTCATGAAAGATACAACTGAACCCGTTAAAGGTTTAAAACCGTATACAGCATTAGAAATGGAAGGTCGCGACATTTATATTCGCGAAGGATGTGTTGGTTGTCATAGCCAAATGATCCGCCCTTTCCGCTCTGAAACTGAACGTTATGGTCACTACTCTGTTGCTGGCGAGTCTGTGTGGGAACATCCATTCTTATGGGGTTCTAAGCGTACAGGTCCTGATTTAGCACGTGTAGGTGGTCGTTATTCTGATGAATGGCATAGAGTTCATATGATTAATCCTCGTGACGTTGTTCCTGAGTCAATTATGCCAGGTTACCCTTGGCTTGAAGAAAATAGACTTGATGGTGAACTAATCGCGAAGAAATTAACTGTGTTTAAAGAATATTATGGCGTGCCTTATACCGACGAAGATATTGCGCAAGCAAAAGCTTCAGTACAAGGTAAAACAGAAATGGATGCATTAATTGCATACCTGCAAACGCTTGGCACAGCTTTAAAATAGTTATGGATTACGGAACTTATCGCGGCATATACACCATAATAGTGCTAGTTGTATTCGTTGGCATTATTTGGTGGGCCTATAGTAAGCAGAGTAAAAAACGTTTTGATAATGCAGCTAATTCGATCTTAGATGACTCTGATGTAGAGAAAAAGAATAGCCGCAAAAAAGAACAACAAGTTCACAGAGATTAGAGGATTCATCATGAGTACCTTTTGGAGTTTGTGGGTAGCGATTCTATCTATCCTATGTTTGGTTCTGGTATTTACTTGTTTATACCTGAACATGAAAAACTACGCTGGTGTCGAAGAAGGCAAGTCAATGGGCCATGAATTTGACGGCATCGAAGAACTAAATAACCCATTACCAGGCTGGTGGACCAAGATGTTTTGGTTAACCGCAGTTTGGGCAGTTTATTATTTACTAGCCTACCCTGGCTTAGGTAACTACCAAGGCTTTTTAGGTTGGAAAAGCTCTAACCAAGGCATTACAAGCTTAGAAGAGTCTCGTGCTGCTGTAGAGCAAGCTAAAGCTGAAGGTTATCGAGTGCAATATGATCAAGAAATGGTAAAAGCACAGGAAACTTTTGGTCCAATTTTTGAAAAGTATGCATCTCAAGACATTCATGCGTTAGTAAAAGACGAAGAAGCACTTGAGATTGGTAAACGCCTATATTTACAAAACTGCTCGCAGTGTCACGCTTCAGATGCGCGTGGTGGTGTTGGCTTTCCAAACTTAACTGACAATGATTGGTTATACGGTGGCAGCCCAGAGAAGATTAAAGAAACAATTTTACACGGCCGTAAAGCAGCAATGCCAGGTTGGATTGATTCATTAGGTGAAGATGGTATCAAACAAGTTACAGCTTATGTGATCAGTTTAAGTGGTCGCGAAGTAGATGCTGGTTTGGCTAAAGCTGGTGAAGCAAAATTTGGTGTTTGTGCTGCATGTCATGGGGCTGATGGTAAAGGTAGTGTTGCACATAACTTACCTTTTGGTGCGCCTAACTTGACAGACGACATCTGGTTGTACGGTGGTTCTGAACGCGCTATTACTGAAACGCTGACCCATGGTCGCGCAGGTGTAATGCCAGCTTGGAAAGATATTTTGGGTGAAGACAAAGTACACCTAATCTCAGCTTATGTTTATAGCTTATCAAACTAATTAAATTTAAGCTCAATAAACAAGCGAGATTCATTTATTGAGGAAAGCCTCGCGTTTGCGAGGCTTTTTTTATTGTGATTACTAGGTCCTAAAGGTGCGAGTTATGACAAATGAAGATGTAAGACCCTGGTACAAAGAACCTTGGCCATGGGTGCTAATAGCGATCATCTTAATTCCCGTATTAGTGGCAGCGGTAAGACTATCCATATATCGAGAGTACAAAGTTGAAATGGTGGTCGATGATTATTACAAAAAGGGTAAAGCGATAAATCAGGAGTTTGACCGAGAGAAACTCGCTAGCGAATACGGCATTGCGATATTTGCAGATATTACCGACGACAGTATAGTGTTAGATCTAAATGCAAATAGAAAAGCACCGCGTCCGGCAAGTTTAATTGTTTCATTTTATCACGCAACACAATCGGTAAAAGATCAAAGCGTGATGGCAACACAAAGAGCTGACGGCAAGTATTCAGCCATACTAGATAAATCAACCGCAGGTAAATGGCAGTTAACCATTGAACCTCACGATAAAAAGTGGAAAGTTCAAAAAACTATCACGCTGCCTTCCAAAGACAAGGTTTTGATTACACCCTACTAACCTATGACAAGTTGTTATCATTGCCAAGAGCAAGTACCTGAACAATGCACGCTGACCGTCACAGTTAATGGTCATGAAAAAGCAGTCTGCTGCGCAGGCTGCCAAGCAGTTGCCAACGTAATTTTACAAGGCGGCTTTGATAATTATTATAAATTTCGCCAAAACGCCGCAGAAAAACCAATTGATCAATCGACGCTCGGCGATGACAATCGATACCTCGCGTTTGACTCGGCCAGCGTGCAACAAGAATTTGTCAGCATTAACCAAAACCAACAATATTCTGCCGACATCTCGATACAAGGCATGCACTGTGCAGCTTGCGCTTGGTTAATCGAAAAATACTTAAGCAAGCAAGCTGGTGTTAGCTCAATCAGAGTCAACTTAACCAACGCTCGTGCCGAAGTTGTGTGGGATAATACAAGCATCCAGTTAAGTGAAATATTTAATGCTATCCATGCAATTGGCTACACCCCCTCTCCTTTTAAAATCAGCCAAATAGAAACTGAATACCAACAAATTAATAAAAGTTACCAGAAACAACTGGCTGTAGCGGGCTTGTTTACCATGCAAGTTATGATGCTTGCATTTGCCTTGTATTTTGACGTGATAGAAGCGTCATTTGAATACTTCTTCCGCTGGATAAGCTTATTACTGTCGGCCCCCGTAGTTTTTTACAGTGGTTTACCTTTGCTAACCTCGGCTTATCGTGCAATTAGTAAAAAATCTATAAATATGGATGTGCCTGTGGTGTTTGCAATATACAGCACTTTTATTGCCAGTGCGTATGCAACTTTCACCAACAGCGGGGAGGTATATTTTGAATCGGCCACCATGTTTGTTTTCTTGCTACTAACCAGTCGTTACCTCGAACATTTAGTCAAAACTAAAGCGGCTATTACGTCGGCAAACTTGCTCAAGTTATTACCTCTTGTCGCCTTTAAAAAAACCTCAGCCGGTATAGAAACCGTACATGCAAACGAATTAGCTGTAGGTGACACTATTCAGGTCAAACCAGGTGAACAGGTGCCTGCAGATGGTAGGTTACTGTCAAACACATGTACTGTAGAGGAAGCCCAATTAACTGGTGAAAGCTTGCCAATAAGCAAACAACAAGGTGATCTAATATTAGCCGGCAGTTTGGTACACAATCAAATTATCGTTATCGAAGTAGAAACGGTTTACCTCAATACTCGCCTAGCACAAATTGCTAAACACCAAGAGCGCGTTAATCAATCTAAAAGTCCACTGGCCAACCTTGCTGATAGAATGGCCAAGCAGGCAACTGTCTCGGTATTATTTTTATCAATAGCGACCTTTGTCGGATGGCAACTGCTGGGCGAAAATGGTCTATGGTATGCCGTAGCTGTATTAGTTGCGACTTGCCCTTGCGCTCTCTCATTGGCGCTACCTACCGCAATTTCCGCTGCGAGCAACGCTTTGAAAATCCAAGGCGTACTGGTACGTGAAAGCCATGCCCTCGAACAAGCAGATAAATTATCCGCAATAGCATTTGATAAAACAGGTACGCTAACCACAGGCTGTTTTTCACGCTGTAAAGTTTACGTTCGCCCTGATATCAAACAAAACTTGCTGTTAAAAATTGTTGCAGCAGCAGAAAAAGCTTCGAATCACCCACTAGCAACTGGGTTTAGCGATATAAATACCAATGACATTCAGCTCGATTCAGTAACAACACTTGCACATCAAGGGTTGCAGGTAAAATTTCAAGGTGAAGAATATTTAATTGGCAGCAAATCTTTATTTAACCGATACAGCCAACAAGCTGAGCAAACAAAATGGCCAAATGTGCAAATTTATATTTTTAATCAGACAGGCTGTATTGGAGCAATCGAAGTAGAAGATCAACTAAAACCGACCAGTATCGAATGTATGAAGACATTGGATACTAAAAATGTCATTCTTTCTGGCGACCACTCTAGCTTAGTCGATAAAGCCGCCAAAAAACTAAACATAGATTTTTATAAAGGCCTATCACCTGAAGAAAAACAGTGCAAATTACAGCAATTGCAAGACCTATATGGTTCGGTCGCTATGGTTGGTGACGGGGTAAACGACTCAATTGTATTGGCAACTGCCGACATTTCAATTGCCATGGACGATGGCGCAGAATTATCTAAATACAAAGCTGATGTCATTCTTTTAAATTCTCAACCGATCGGTGTGGTAAAACTCATACACATGTCACAACGCTTAAATCGAATTTTAAAACAAAATTTTATTTGGGCGATCGGCTACAATGCTTTAGCATTACCGCTTGCAGTTTTTGGGATATTAACCCCTTGGATGGCGGTTATTGGTATGTCAGCTAGCTCATTAATCGTTGTGAGCAACTCTATGAGGTTACTTAAAAAATGAATGTTATTTACGTACTAATTCCCCTCGCCATAGTCATTATAGTTGTTGCCCTCGCGCTATTTTTTTGGGCAGTCAAAAAAAATCAATTTGAAGATTTAGACCGGCAAGGTCACGATATTTTGTTTGACGACGATAATCCCAAGCAAAAATAAATTTATCTATGACTGACCTTATCAGCGCATTTATCCTGGGCTTAATGGGCGCTGGCCATTGTATTGCTATGTGCGGCGGCTTGGCAATCGCCTCGGGCATTAACAGTCGCTTGAGTCATGCACTTCTATATAGTTTTGGCCGCATATCCAGTTATGCGCTCATTGGTTTTTTAGTCGGTGCAGCTGGATTTTGGCTAACCAATAGCTTTAAACCTCTCCTCTATGGTTTAAAAATATTTTCAGCTCTATTACTGATATTACTCGCGTTATATATCGGAAAATGGAGCTATCAAATAACCAAACTCGAGAAAGTATCTGCCGGTTTATGGCGCTGGTTAGCACCGCTCGCTCAGCGACTCATTCAAGACAACAGCCATTTTGGCCGTTTTTGTGCGGGCGCAGTTTGGGGTTGGCTACCCTGTGGTTTAGTCTATAGTGTGTTAACTTGGGCAGCAGCGTCAGCCAACCCATTAAAATCGGCAGCCATCATGTTCAGCTTTGGTTTAGGAACTTGGCCCGCGCTGTTGTTATCAGCTACTATTAGCCGACAAATGCACCAATTTTTAAACCAAAAATGGGTCCGCAGTACCTTAGCTATTACTTTAATAATATTTGCGTTTTACATGCTGATCACGGGTGTAATGCAGCTTTTTTTGCGCTAGACTTGTACTAAGTTTTAAATAATTTTAGAGGTAAAACCAATGGATATGACCGCAAAATTCACCTCAAGTATCCAGTGTCAAAAGTGCAGTATTAGCCAATTATGTCTGCCTTTTGCACTAAACGACAACGAACTCAACCAACTAGACAATATTATTCAACGGAAAAAACCTTACCAGAAAAAACAAAAACTTGTTGAAGCTGGTCAAACTTTTCGTTCACTTTATGCGGTCCGCTCAGGTTCATTTAAATCTTATACTGTGTCTGGTAATGGTGAAGAACAAATCATTGCGTTTCATTTGCCTGGCGATATTATTGGTTTTGATGCAATTCAAACGCAAACCCATCCCAGCTTTGCCGAAGCATTAGAAACCGCAATGGTATGTGAAATCCCATACGAGACCATGGACAAACTCAGCGCAACCATGCCCAAATTGCGCCAGCAAATCATGCGATTAATGAGTAATGAAATTGCGGTCGACCAAGATATGCTGTTTTTACTAAACAAAAAAACCGCAGATGCGAGGCTCGCCAGCTTTTTAATTCAATTGTCCAATCGATTTAAACAACGTGGCTTATCATCGAAAGAGTTCAGCTTGACTATGACCCGTGGTGAAATTGGCAACTATCTTGGTTTAACCGTTGAAACAATTAGTCGACTATTAAGTCGCTTCCATCAGCAAAGCATTATTAATGTCGAGCGCAAGCTTATCACCATCCAATCTTTTGATGAGTTAAAAAAAGTCGCAGATTTTAGCGCACATTCCGACTGCAAATAATCTACTGCCACGGATAAAAATTCTCAGCAAAGCCCCATAGGTTGAACTAAACTGAAATTAGTTGAAACTTATGGAGCTTAGCGATGAAAGAAGTAAATAAAATTCTTGTTGTTATCGAGCCAAGCGACGAGCAATTAAAAGCCTTAAAAAGAGCAGTTGCATTAGCAAATAAAACGGGTGCAAGCGTAACTGCTTATCTAGCCGTGTACGATTTTTCTTATGAGATGACCACAATGTTATCTGCTGAAGAACGTGAGTTAATGCGACGTTGTATGGTCGAAGAACGCACCCAATGGCTAGAAGACGTACTCGAACCCTATGCCAATGAAGTTTCGGTTATACGTCCTTTAGTTGAATGGCATAACCGCCCTTTTGAGGCAGTTATCAAACAGGTTATCCAATACAACTACGACTTAGTGGTTAAAGCTACCCATGAGCATAGTATCTTACGCTCTGTAATATTTACGCCAACAGACTGGCATTTACTGAGAAAATGTCCATGTTCAGTATTGTTGGTGAAAGAACACGATTGGCCAACAAATGGTACAATACTTGCGGCGATAAATAGCGTCAGCCAAGAACAACAGCATATTGATTTAAACAACAATATCATTTCAACTGCACAATATATGCAGTCGTTACTAGAGGCAAAATTAAAACTGCTTAACTGTTTTCCTGGCAGCGCAGTAAGCCTCGCGGTCGAAATACCAGAGTTTGATCCAACTGCTTATCGTCAAGCTATACGCCAACACCATCTAACTTCAACATTAAAGTATGCTCAAGCATTTGAAATAGACGAAGACAATTGCATTTTAGCGGAAGGTTTACCCGAAGATACAATTAGCCGACAGGCGAATGAACTAGACGCTGAATTAATTGTATTAGGCACCATTGGCCGCAGTGGTATCAGTGCAGCGTTGTTGGGTAACACTGCAGAACATTTGTTAGACGGTGTCAACTGTGATGTATTGGCGCTCAAACCATATGGCTTTCAAAGCCCAGTTACTTTAAATAAGCGCTAAAAACTATGTGTTAACTCCCAAGCTATTTTTGGTATAATCCGCGCCTCTTAATTAGTGAGGCGTAACATGCAAACTTTAACCGCGAAAAATCAATATAACTTCAACAAACTACAAAAAAGATTACGTAGATGTGTTGGTAAAGCCATCGAAGACTTCAATATGATTGAAGATGGTGACAAGGTTATGGTGTGTTTATCTGGTGGCAAGGACAGCTATACCATGTTAGACATTTTGATGTTTTTGCGTCAACGAGCACCCATTAATTTTGATATCGTCGCAGTTAATTTAGATCAGAAACAACCTGGCTTCCCAGAAGATGTCTTACCTAAATATTTGCAGTCTATAGGTGTTGAGTACAAAATCATTGAAGAAGACACATATAGTATAGTTAAAGAAAAAATCCCCGAAGGTAAAACCACTTGCTCATTGTGTTCACGACTGCGTCGAGGCATTCTGTATAAAACAGCCAAAGCGCTGGGTGCGACTAAAATCGCATTAGGCCACCACAGAGACGATATATTAGAAACACTATTTCTCAATATGTTTTATGGTGGCAAGCTAAAAGGAATGCCGCCGAAGTTAATTAGCGACAATAAAGAACACATAGTGATTCGCCCATTGGCATACTGTCGTGAAAAAGACATTAGTAAGTATTCGGTAATCAAAGAGTTTCCGATCATCCCGTGTAACTTGTGTGGCTCGCAAGAAAACTTACAGCGTAAAGTTATTAAAGAAATGCTGCAAGGTTGGGACAAACAACACCCGGGTCGCTTAGAAACCATGTTTAATGCAGTACAAAATGTCAGCCGCTCGCATTTAGCTGATCCTAGCCTTTACGATTTCAAAGGTCTACGTTCAACCAGTCAATTAGAAAACGAAGAAGGCGATATCGCATTTGATAAACCTTCAATTGTGCCACCAAAAATTGATTCTGAACTATACGCTGAAGACAATGAACCGTCAGCTGAAGAGAAAATCGACGTTCAATTTATTAACGCAGGTTAACCCTGCAGCATCAACTCCCGGACGCAAAAAACAAATTAAACTATTGTTAAGTTTGTGATATAAAAAACTAATCTTACCGTTCGGGAGTGCAGTATGCAGTTAAGTTGCCCCAATTGCCGCCATTGTATACACGAAACCAAAACCTACGATTTGAACACAAATAGCATTCGTCCACGAATGTTATGCCCAAACTGCCAAATGGGCTTAAAAGTGATTTTGTTTGGCCAGGCCACTCATTATTTAACCGCCAACCGTGTGGTTTACACTATGATATTCTGCCTGATTTTGCAGGCAGTTAGCCTGATATGGTCGATAGCTTGGTTAGCCATTGCCGCTCATGCTGTGTTAATCGCCTTCCCGAGCTGTTTGCTATTGTTAGATAGGATATCCAAGCGCCCTACCCGCATAGAATTACAGTTAGAGCGCATTGTTAGTAAAAAGATCAGCTAGATAAAAAACCAACTACTTTTTATTCGCTTGTTTCGCTTCAAAAGCTGCCATTTGTTCAGCTGTAGCTGGTAATTGATGTTTTTCTTTCCACTCAGAATATGGCATGCCATAAATAATTTCACGAGCTTGCTCATAATCAACTGATTCACCTAACTTTTCGGCTTCGGCACTGTACCATTTTGCTAAACAGTTACGACAGAAATTAGCTAAAATCATTAAATCAATATTTTGCACATCCTTGTTATTGTCTAAATGAGACAATAAACGACGAAAAGTCGCCGCTTCAATTTGCTGCTGTGTATTTTGTTCCATCTGGTTAGGCCTTTTCTTTATCTTTTAGTTTCTTCTTATTTTTGATGTATTCAAGCGCTCTGGCTAAATCTTCAGGTGTATCAATGCCCGCAGGCGGTGTTTCGGTGGCAACACCAACATGAATTTTTTCACCATGCCACAACACTCTAAGTTGCTCTAACGACTCAATATCTTCCAGAGGGCTTGGATCCCAATTTAAATATTGGCGAACAAATTCAGCTCTATAGGCATAAATACCAATATGTCGATAATAATGGCGCACTATATCATTCGAGTCATCGGGCGTAACAAAGCGGCTTCTGTCATAAGGTATAGTCGCTCGGCTAAAATACAAAGCATAACCATTTTTATCCATTACAACTTTTACCGCATTTGGATTAAACAACTCTTCTTTATCTTCAATCGGAACAGCAAGCGTAGCCATGTCTGCTTCGGTATACAGCGCCATATTGTTGGCAACTTGGTCAATAATGGTTGGTGGAATAAAGGGTTCATCTCCCTGTACATTGACCACAACGTCCGAATCTTTTAAACCAATCTGCTGGATCACTTCGCCAATTCTGGCTGTGCCAGAATCATGCTCACTACTTGTCATCACACATTCAGCACCAAAGCTTTGTGCTGTTTGCAAAATGCGCTCATCATCCGTTGCGATAACAATTTTACTCGCTTGTGTTTTTTTACACTGTTTATAAACACGCTGGAGCATGGTTTTGCCGGCCATGTCAACCAAAGGCTTTCCAGGAAAGCGTGTCGAAGCGTAGCGAGCAGGGATAACTATGATATAACTCATGATTGAACCTCATCCAATGTTAGTGCGCGGGCCTCAGGCTCCATCAACACAGGAATGTCGTTACGTATAGGATAGGCCAATCTGTCAGCTTTGCACCATAATTCGTTTAAATCCTTTTTATAGTACAAACCACTCTTGCAAATTGGGCAGGCTACAATCTCAAGCAATTTTGTATCAAATGCCATAATTTTTCCGAATTAGTTGTATTTTGTCTGTGAGTTTTTGAATAAAGTTACCATCAGGCTCAACCCCTATAGGTAAATACCACCAAGAATCATTCGCGAAGGTGTTACATTTAACCGCGTCTTTCTCGGTCATCACAACTTGCTCATTGTTAAAGCGTGCGAAATCACTGGCCTTAAATTTATGATGGTCGATAAAATGATGATATTCAAGTATTTGTATATTTTGTTCAGCTAGTGAACGATAAAAACGTTGTGGGTTACCGATTGCACAAACAGCGTGGCTAGGCTGTTCTCTATTAAATACACCTGGAGTTTGGCTGTTGGTTGACACCGGCGTTAGTGGTTGTGGCACAACATTAAAATAATGTTTAGTAAATGAACTATCAACTTGGCCATTGGTTATCACAAATTCAGCATCACGCACACGCCACGACAATTCACGCAATGGGCCAACAGGTAATAACCAACCATTGCCCAATAAGCGCGAACCATCGAGCAAAATAATTTCTAAATCACGAGCTAACGCGTAATGCTGCAAACCATCGTCAGAAATAATCAGGTCAACATCGAGCTGCTCTAGTTTCTGACAACATTCTGCTCTATTACTGCCCACAACAACTGGAGCTTGAGTTCGATTGGCGATTAGACGAGTTTCATCACCAACAAGTTCAGCATGATCGTCAGGCTGAATAAGATGGACTCCTTGAGTAATCTGCCCACCATACCCACGAGAAATCACACCTGGATTTAAACCTTGCGCTCGTAAAAACTCAACAAGCCAAATGACAAAAGGGGTTTTGCCAGTACCACCAACCGTAATATTGCCGACCACAATGACTGGTTTATTACTTCGATATTTTTTTTTCAGATTAAACCTAAATAACCAGCGGCGAATAGCAGACAAACAGCTAAACAAAAGGGCCAACGGCATTAACAAATAAGTACCTTTGTGTTGCTTATACCAGCCGCGTTCAAACCAGTTCACGCGCCACCAGCAAACTGTAAGTCATATATTTGGCGATATACCCCTTGGCTATCAAGCAATTGCGCATGCGTCCCCTGCTCCACTATTTTTCCCTGATTGAGCACGACAATATTGTCGGCTTTTTCTATCGTTGACAGCCGATGAGCGACCACAATAACCGTTTTGTTCAAACTCAGTTCATCAATTGCTTGCTGAATTCGACGCTCAGATTCAGTATCCAGTGCCGACGTTGCTTCATCTAGAATTAAAATTGGTGCATTACGCAAAATGGCTCGCGCTATCGTGATACGTTGTCGTTGCCCACCCGATAAACTCATGCCATTTTCACCTATATGGGTATCTAGTCCATCTGGTAAATCCTTAACAAAGTCGGTTACATATGCGGCTTCAGCAGCGGCTTGAATTTGTTCACGCGTCACTTTTTCTTCTATGCCATAAGCAATGTTATTGGCAATTGTGTCATTAAACAAAATGACATGTTGAGAAACCAAGGCAAATTGTGCACGTAACGACTCTAACGTCACATCCTTAATTGACTGACCATCAATTAATATTTGCCCTCGTTCAAAGTCATAAAAGCGTGTTAATAAGCTAGCTATGGTCGACTTACCACTACCTGATTTACCCACCAGGGCAACTGTTGTACCAGCGGCAATATCAAGATTAATATTGGATAGCGCTGGGTCCTGTTTGCCCGCATAAGTAAAATGAACATCTTTCAGCGCAATATGTCCTTTAACTCTTTGTAATTGGGTTTTACCTTTATCCTGTTCTACATCTTCGTCCAACAAATTAAACACGCTGCTACATGCAGCTAACCCGCGCTGAAAGTCAGCGTTGACCGTGGTTAATAACTTAAGCGGTCTTAACAAAGTCATCATACAAGTTAGTACCATAGTAAAAGTACCTGTGGTCAAAGTACTTAAAAATTCTGGAGAACTTGCAAATAACAACACTGAAGCTAACGCAAGTGAGGCGATAACTTGAATAACCGACACACTAATCGCTTTAGTGCTGACCAATTTCATTTGTTGTTGGCGGGTTTGATTATTAATCTCGGAAAATCTATTGGCTTCTAGTTGTTGAGCACCACTCATCACAACAACTTTGTGGCCATTTAACATTTGCTCAGAAGAAGACGTCACGTTACCCATAGCTTTTTGAATTCTGCGGCTAACTGTTCTAAACCTTTTGCTAACATAGCTCACAACCAAACCAACAATTGGTCCAATCAAGACAAAAACTAATGACAACTGCCAGCTGTGATAAAACATCACAATCAATAAACCTAAAACAAACGCACCTTCGCGTACTAATGTCATCAGAGCACGGCTAGAAGCTGCTTGAACTTGTTCAATATCGTAGGTGATTTTCGCAATTAAGTCGCCTGTAGACGTTTGGTCATGAAAGCTCACTGGCACTTTCATTAAATGATTAAACACCTGTTGACGCAAGGCACACACAACATTTGTTCCGACCCAATTCAAACTATAAGTCGCAATAAAATTAGCGATACCACGTGCAATAAAAACAACAGGCAAGGCCAATCCCATAGTGAATAACAAATCATAATTTTTCTGGGTTAACCCTTCATCGATAAAGGTTTGAATTTGCGAAAAGAAAAAGGCGTCAATACCTGCATACAACAACATCCCTAGAATAGCAAACAGAAGGCCGATTCTATATTGATTGGTGTAAGCTAATAAACGCGCAAATAAGGCTTTAGATTGTTCAGGAGAAACAGGATGCATATTCAATCATTCAGATATTTGAGTGCGGCTATTCTAATCGGAGCAATTCAAAAGATCATCCCTAAAACATGCTAATTTAACCCAGAACGATACCAAGGTGCTAAATTACTAGGCAAATAACTTTGTATTTTCAGCTCACCACTATTAAACAAGTGCAATTTGGTATGACCGTTCAGCGAAGTATCATAAATTGTGCTCTGTTGATTTTGGATGCGGGCCACCACGGTCGGATGTGGGTGATTAAAACGATTTAAATGTCCACGACTGATCCATGCTACTTTTGGTGCGACCGCTTGTATAAATGCCTCAGAGGTAGAAGTTTTACTGCCATGATGCGCGACTAACAATAAATCCACTGGCAATAATTGAACAAAATTCACTTGCTGTAATAACCAATGTTCTGTTTGTTTTTCTATATCACCAGTCAAACACATATTTGTAGATGCTTTAGATATACAAACCACGCAAGAACCGTTATTCGAATTATCAGCGTTCACATTCAACCAAGACTGCCAAGTTAGATTTAACCAAACTTTACCATCAACCTGCTCACACCCCTTTTGACCTTGATATATGTGGGCATTTGGCCAAAGTTCTGCAACATTTTCTATGCCGCCAGCATGATCTTTGTCAGAATGACTGATCACAACATGCTTAAGCTCTAAACCGCGCGCCACCAGTAGCGGTTGAACTACAGCTTCAAATAAATTAAAACCAGAGGAAAATTTATCGCCCGTATCGTATAAAACCGCCGATTGGCCGTCTTCCAACAAGACAGCCAACCCTTGACCCACATCCAACATATGCACCCGCCAACTAGCGTGATTAATAGATAACTGACTGGCAAAACCAATTGCAGTTGGCAATATAAATACAAACGCAGGTTTAAACACTTTGCTAGCTGGCCTAAACCACCACAACATAATCCAAGCTATACAACAAACCACGACGAGCAAATACATCTGACTACTTGGTAAAGCGACAAAATGTTGCTCAAACCACTGCAAACAGTTAAACAACCAAGACAAGTTAGCCTCGGCGATATTTAATAAAAATTGGCTGATCGACTGACTGAGAATAAAATTAGACAATGCAGCCAAAACTAAACAGGGTAAAATAATCAAAGAAACCCAAGGAATAGCAAGCAAGTTTGCAGGCAAACTCGCCGTTGGCAACAACTGAAAATACAACATCTGTACCGGAAGCAACAGTATTGAGATAGCAAATTGCAAATATACCATCCTCAACAACACATGATGCTGGTTCAAGCGCAAACTTTTCATTAAATGCAAACTAATCAGGACAATGGCGACGGCAGCAAAACTTAGCCAAAATGACATACTTAGCGGACTCAACGGCAAGATGCACAGTATTAAAGCCAGTGCAAATAGAAAACGAGCTTGACTGCCCCAGTTTACTCTAATGAATCCACAACCAACCCACACAGAAATAAAAATACATGCGCGTAAAATAGGAATAGATTGCTCACAGAAAAAATAAAAAAACCAAACGCAAAACAAAGCACATAGCTTAATTAAAGTTTGATATACAAAGTAGCTACTTGTGCGCCATGGTAAAAAGAGCAAGCGCAATATCCAGTAACAACCAGCGAAGACCAAACCTAAATGCAACCCAGAAATTGCCAACAAGTGTGCGGTGCCAGTAGTGCGTAACAACTGCCAATGTTCATCAGTCATCCACGACCTATCACCCGTTGTTAGTGCCAGCATTAAATCACTATACAAGTAATTTTTATATAAGGTTTTCAGCTCACGATGCCAGCCAGCACGTTTTGACTCATGCTCAGTCAACACCTGAGCTTTAATGATATAACCTGTCGCGAAAATATTTTGACTAATCAGCCATCGTTGAAAATCGAACCCCGACTCATTATTAAAGCCACGAGCAGGTTTTAACTTAACAGTCAATTTGGCCACTTGATCAAGTTCTAACGCAACAGCGGCTCGATAATAGCTTAGACGTAATTTAGTTTGCGGTTGTAGCACTGAGCGCTGACAACGATTGTCAATATACACGCACGCAACCACCACATTTAGTTTTTGTTGAATTTGCCCATCTGCCGCGACCTCGGTTGAAACTTGTGTCACTTTCGCCTGAATAATGCGCGTTTGAGCTTGATTGTCTGCAACAATTGGCGATAGACTTTGCCACTGCATAAAAGCTGACACTGAACATAAGCCAATTAACACAGATGCAATTTTGTAATATCGCAGTATAATTGCTGAACCAATTAGTACCGCTGTCACTAATAGTTCATTAACAGTGAATAAAATCGGCAAGTTGTTGGCCACTAAATTACCAACAATAAAACTAAGTAGGCACGCTTCCATGTGTTAACCCTAATGTAATTGGACTCTAACTGTTTATGCCAAAGAAGTTTATCCAAAGGTATTTGCCCGACCACCATACAATCAAGAACCAAAAATCGTTAAGGATATTTGGTACCCTTTTGCACGATGCAAACCTTTGGCACCTTAACCGAAAATCTGTTGCAGGTGCATTTGCTGTTGGCTTATTTAACGCTTTTATCCCAGTTCCATTTCAAATGTGGTTATCCGCCGCTGGTGCGATTCTATTTAGAGTCAACTTACCTCTTGCGGTTGGGCTTGTATGGATAACCAACCCTTTCACCATACCACCAATATTTTTTGGCTGCTATATGCTAGGTACCTTTGTTTTAGGACAAGAAACTCAAAATTTCAAGTTTGAATTGAGTTGGGATTTTTTAGCCGAAAGTATGTCGACCATAGGCCCAGCACTGATGACCGGCAGCTTTATATGTGCGGTGACCTTTTCGACATTAGGTTATTTAGTGATGAACGTCATTTGGCGTTCCACAGTTAAATCCAACTGGCAAAAACGCCTAGAAACACGCCAACAAAAGCAAGATTAACTCAGGCCCTAGGATGATGCTGTTGATGCAATTGTTGCAAGCGTAACTTAGCAACATGGGTATAAATTTGCGTCGTCGACAAATCGCTGTGCCCCAACAAAGACTGAACCACGCGCAAATCAGCACCATGATTGACCAAATGGGTAGCAAATGCGTGGCGTAAAGTATGTGGAGACACTTCAGAGCTAATCCCCACTTTTAAACAATAGTGCTTGATTCGATGCCAAAAGGTTTGTCGGGTCATCTGACCACCGCGTTTACTTAAGAACAAAATCTCACTGTTATGTTTATTTAATTCAGCGCGTGCATAATTTAAATATTGTTCAATTAAATCTTGTGCCAACTCCCCCATAGGCACTAAACGCTCTTTATTGCCCTTACCGATAACCCTAACAACACCTAACTCGATATTGACTTGCTGAAAGGTTAAGCTAACTAATTCAGTTACCCGAAGCCCAGTTGCATACAGTAACTCAAGCATGGCTTTATCACGCAACTCAATTGGGTCATCTTCACAAGGCGCATCAAGTAACGAACTTACGTCCGCTTCAGACAAAGTTTTTGGCAGATATACGGATAGCTTGGGCGGTTTTACAAACTGACATGGGTCTTGTTGAATAAGTTTTTCTGCCAATAAATATTTAAATAATTTTTTAATGCTGCTAAATTTCCTCGCAGCACTGCGCTCAGAAATTCCTTGGTCTATTAAATCAGCAACATAGGCAGTAACAAGTTCTTGCGTTACCTCAACAAGCGTTAGTTGCTGGGCACCACAATAACGCGCAAACTGAATGAGATCGGATTGATAGGCCTGACGAGTATTGTCGCTTAACCCTTTTTCAAACAATAAAAACTGTACAAATGTTTCGATGACAAACAAATCATCTTGATTGACGTTCTTCACTTTGCTCATGCTTTAACAACCAGCGTTTAATATCTACTTTTCGACCCAATCGCCATTGCCCAGAATAACCACCAATACCGTTTGCTGCAACAATTCGGTGGCATGGGATCACAATTGGAATTGGGTTATTTCTGCATGCTCCGCCAATAGCGCGAGCACTTGTTTCAATATGCGTGGCTAATTCTCCATAAGTCAAACATTTGCCAAATGGAATATCGCCCAGAGCTCGCCAGACTTTTTCTTGAAATTGAGTGCCTTTAACATCTATCGGCAATTCAAAAGTTTCAATTTCTTTCGCAAAATAAGCATTAATTTGCTCAACTATTATCGAGGTTAAGCTATTTGCTGCCGCCAACTGGTAAGGTACACTCTGTGCTTGCAAGTCAATTTGAGTTAAGGCTTGCTCTGTATTCATCACGGCAATTTTGCCAATTGGTGTCATGATTATCGCTTGAGCTATTGGTCGCATATTATTGCCCTATTCTCCCTTTGAGTTTGATACTATAGCGCGAATTTTATTATCGGGTTATGAAATAATATGAAAATAGGTTTATTTTACGGCTCCACCACATGTTACACCGAAATGACCGCTGAAAAAATTCAGCAATTTATCGGTGAAGACATAGTCGATATATACAATATTAAAGACGTAGCATTAAGCAACTGTCTAAACTATGAATACATCATTTTTGGTATTTCAACTTGGGACTTTGGCGAATTACAAGAAGACTGGGAGTCGATTTGGTCTGACGTTGCCGAGCTTGATTTAACTGGCAAAACCATAGCGTTATATGGCCAGGGAGACCAAGAAGACTACGGAGAATGGTTTCAAGACGCATTGGGCATGTTGTACCAAGCTATTATCCACAACGATTGTAACATAATAGGTTTCTGGCCCAATCAAGGTTATGAGTTTATTGCATCAAAAGCGCTAACAGAAGACAAAAATCATTTTGTTGGACTAAGCTTAGATGACGAACGTCAGTTTGACCTAAGCCAACAGCGTATCGAAGATTGGTGTGTGCAAATATTGCAACAAATAGCCGAGTAAACTTGATACCTAACGCCTACTTGTTAACGGATGATGAATATGAAAAAAACAATTGCAGTAATAACCAGTGGCGGTGATGCCCCGGGGATGAACGCATGTATCAGAGCGATTGTATTAACCGCGAATCGCTTTGGCCATCAAGTAATTGGTTTTAAACATGGATACAATGGTCTTATCGAAAATGAAAAAGTTTTGCTTTCACCATTTGATGTACAACACACCATTCAATTAGGCGGCACGATTTTAAAAAGCGCCCGCTGTCTTGCTTTCACCACAGACAAAGGCCTGATAGCTGCAGTAGAAAACTTAAATAAAAATGAAGTTGATGCTTTGGTGGTGATTGGTGGTGATGGCTCACTGCGAGGGCTAGACCGCTTACAAAAACACTGGGACGGACAAGTTATTGGCGTACCTGGCACAATAGACAATGATTTAAACGGAACCGACAACACAATAGGTTACCAAACCGCAATAGATACTGCATTAGACTCAATTGATAAATTACGCGATACCGCAGACGCATTTGAACGCATCTTTTTGGTTGAAGTAATGGGTCGTCACGCAGGTTTTATTGCATTAGCAAGTGCAGTGGCAAGTGGCGCTGAACAAGCCTTATTTCCAGAAAGCATTGACGACCCACACACTGAATTAGAAAGTATTGTTCAGCATGTAGAGTGTCTGCGACAAGTTAAAGGCAAATCAAGCATCATTATGGTAATTGCTGAACACTTATGGCCAGGTGGCGTGTCTGATTTAGCCGAAACCTTAACCAACCAAATTGGCATTGAGTGTCGGCCGTGTATCCTCGGGCATATTCAGCGCGGTGGAGCTCCGGTTGCTTATGATCGCATTTTAGCTACAAAACTGGGCAGCTATGCTGTAGAAATTATTAACGAAGGTCAATCAGGTGTAATGGTGGGTGAAATTAACAACCGTCAATGTGCCCACAAGCTCAACTATGTCTATTCAGAGCAAAAGGAACTTGACCCCTACTTGGTAAAAATTCAGCAAAATCTGTTCGACGTTGTACAATGCTTAAATCTTAGTAAAAAATAACCACACTATTAAATGAATAAGATTGAAGGCAAAAATAAATGCCCTTGTGGCAGCGAGCTTAGCTTTGAGCAGTGCTGCCAACCGTTTATCAGCGGCAGCAAGCTTGCACAAAATGCCGAACAGCTGATGCGCTCACGTTATAGCGCCTATGCCACCCAAGCGGTCGACTATATCTACCAGACTCAAGCGCCTGCTACGCGTGAGCAAAACTTAAAACAAGATATTCAAACGTTTGCGCAACAATCAAAGTTTGTTCAACTAACTGTACACGAACACAAAATTCTCTCTGACCAACAACAGCAAGTAGCATTCACTGCAATATACCGGGTAGAAAATCAATTCCATTTGCTTAAAGAGTTGTCTGACTTCGTGTATCTGCAAGGACGTTGGTATTATCAAAGTGGGTTGAGTGAGTTTCAGACTTTAAAGCTAGGCCGCAACGATCCGTGTCCGTGCCTATCGGGGAAAAAATTTAAAAAATGTTGTGGCGCGGCTTAAGCCTGCGCCCACATTTGTTTTTGTTGGGTAAACCACTGTTTAATTTGGTAGCTGGCTAAGTAGTTAACAGGCACCAGTAACAAAGTAATCAGAGTTGCAAATATAATCCCAAACGCCAACGACACTGCCATAGGGATCAAAAACTGTGCTTGGGTCGATTTTTCGAACAACAAAGGCAATAAGCCAAAAAAGGTTGTCAAAGACGTTAATATAACCGGTCTAAAGCGCGCTGCGCCAGCAGACAAAACCGCCTCATATACATCTACACCTTGTTTTCTAACTTTGCCGATATAATCAACCAAAACCAGTGAATCGTTAACCACAACGCCTAACAGGGCGAGCAAACCTAGTATACTCATAATGGTTAAATCCATGCCCATTATCCAATGGCCAACCATGGAGCCAATCGCGCCAAATGGAATAATAGACATGACCACCAAAGGTTTTGCGTAAGATCCTAACGGAATAGCTAATAATGCATAAATGGCAAAAAATACCCCAAACAAACCAATCGCCAATGAATTAAATGATTCAGCTTGTTCTTTGGCTTCCCCATCCATTACGTACGTCACACTTGGATACTGATCGACTAAACCTCTAATGTATTGGTTTAAGTCGTCAAACAATACCGTCATATTCGTTTGTTCTTTGTCCACATCCGCTAAAACATTCAATACTCGGTTGCCATCAATACGATAAATTGCCGTCGGGCTTGTCCCTGGCACAAAATACGCAACATGCGACAATGGAATCTGTTTACCTTGATTAGTGGTAATCAACATCGAAGATAACTGTGCAATGGAATCACGCTCTTCAATTGGAAAGCGCACCATTACTCGAATATCATCACGGCCTCGTTGAATACGCTGTGCTTGAATACCAAAAAAAGCTTGTCGAACTTGACGAATCACGTCAGAGCGACTAATTCCCAACAAATGCGCCTCAGGTTTAAGTTCAATTTGCAACTCCTCTTTGCCGTCGGCCATTGAATCACGAATATCAAATACGGTTGGATAAGTTGCCAGCCTGTCTTTAATTGCTTCCGCTACTTTATTCAATTGAACAAAATTATTGCCACGTAACTGAATGTCAATTGGATCGCTCGAACGACCAATCTCTGATCTAAATGTTAGTTCTTCCGCTCCAGGAATTTCGCCAATTAAACTCCGCCATTCACGTGCTAAGTCTTGACTCGAAATATCCATTGAACGTTTTTCTGGTGGTGTGATTTCAAAGCGGACACGGCCATTTGCAGCGCTGCCTCCATTACCTGTTTGTGACAATATATGCACCACAATGCTTTCACCCGTATCTGGGTCGATGTATTTTTCTTGCAATTGCCGCGCTAGTTTAGTCATGCGATCAATATGTCTATCTGTCACTTCAAATGGTGTACCACTTGGCATCACCACAGAGGCGGTAACGGTTTCAGAGGGCACACGTGGGAAGAAAGTAAATTTAGTATACCCTTGGGTCGCGGCAACAATAATAATTAATAACACGCCAACAAAACTGACAACTGTGGTCAATTTATTGGATAAACACTTAGTCAGTGCTGGTTGGTAATATTTTAAAATACCAGCTTCAAACCCATCGGCAAACCTTTGCTGGAACTTAGCAATTCGACCCGAATTATTTCGCTGAGAGCGCACTCGCAAATATTTAAGATGCGCAGGCAATACAAACTTAGATTCAATTAACGAAAACAATAAAACCGGAATAACCACGGCCGGAATTTGCGCAAATATTTTACCTCTGCCCCCTTCCATAAATAATATCGGTACAAACGCGACCACAGTCGTTAACACCCCAAAGGTCACAGGAACAGAAACCTCTTGCGTACCACGAATAGCAGCTTGCAAACCGTTTTCTGCTTTTTCTAAATGTTTATACACGTTTTCGCCGGTCACTATCGCATCATCAACAACAATCCCGAGCACAACAATAAAGCCAAACAAGCTAACAATATTTAACGTCACCCCTAATAGCGGCATCAAAGAAAAAGCGCCTAAAAAACTAATAGGTATGCCCAAAAATACCCAAAAAGCTACCGACGGACGTAAAAACAACCCAAGCAAGATTAAAACTAAAATACCACCTTGTACCGCATTGCTAACCAAGGTTGAAATACGATTCTTAACAATCACTGAGTCATCATCCCAATAACTCAATTTTATGCCTTGCGGCAATTTATCTTGCATTGAATCTATGTACTGTTTAACTTTTTCAGCTACTTCGATCGCACTTTGATTACCAACGCGAGACACGCCAATCATGGCAGCAAGCTCACCATCAAAGCGAGTTCGCAATGAAGTTTCTTCAAAACCATCGGTAATTTTAGCTACATCACCTAAGGTTAAAATAGAACCGTCAGCATGTTGCTTCAGGACGATTTTAGCAAAATCATCTTGCTGATAGGCTTGGCCTTTCGAACGAATTAGAATATCGCCACCCAAGGTTCGAATATTACCAGCTGACAAATCAAGAGAGCTGCTTTGTATCGCTTGAGAGACTTGGCTTAACGTTAAGTTATAGCTGCGTAAAGTATCTTGAGTTAATTCAACCGCAATTTCATAATTGCGAACCGCTTCTAATTCAACCTGAGTAATACCATCAATACGCAATAAGTCATCACGCACACGCTCACCGAGTTGACGGATTTCTCGCTCAGAAACATTGCCGGAAATCGTCACGTCAATGACATCTCGCAAACGAACGGCAAGAGAAATAATCGGTCGTTCAGCTTCAACAGGTAAAGTATTTATTGCATCAACACGCATCTTAACGTCATCGAGCAAGACTCTTGGGTCGTAGCCATCTTCAACTTCAACAGTGACCGACACGCCACCTTCGGTACTACGACTACGGATTTCTTCAATACCTTGCAAATCCATCAAAGATTCTTCGATACGGCTAGCAACCGACAATTCTGAATCTTCAGGGGTTGAGCCGCGTAATGTTACCTTAACATTAATGGTATCAGCCGAGAAAGTAGGAAAAACCTCAAGTGGAATACGATTAAATAAACTAAACAAACCCGCTGAAGCAATACAAATCAGCAAAATATTTGCAGCAACATGATTTCGAGCAAACCAAGCTATCATTGATTTTCTCCAACTTGTTTACCTGCTTTACGTTTGCCAGCTTTCCCTTGCTTGTCAGAGCTCAATTTAACCTGAGTGCCTGAAGGTAATTGACCTAATGAAGTGGTCACCAACAAATCGCCTCGGTTTAAACCACTGCTGATCACTGACACATCTGCATTTTGCCACAGTATTTCAATTGGTTTGCGTTCTATGGTTCCATCTTGGTACACGTAAACATATTGGCCTTGATAAATTACTTGGTTATCAACAACTATGGCCTGTTCAATCGTATTGCCATAAATTTTAGCTTTGACATATTGAGCTATCTTTAGCGGCATTTTACCCTGATGCTGCTCAGAAAATGGTTGAGCTATTTGTGCAACCACATTCAACTGGCGGCTTTCACTATCAATCGCCGCTGCGGTACGGACAATTTGCGCTGACCAGCGTTGAGGATTCTTTTCACTAACCAAGGTATTCAAAATGTCAGCTTGTATCGGCTCGCTTTTAACTGAATTTGGCTCGGGTAAATCAAGCAACGCTATCTCATTATTTTTAATTGGTAGTCTAACTTCATAAACATCTGTGGCATAAATTTCCGCCAGCGCTGAGTTCGCGCCAACGACTTTTGCGATATCCACATTCAAGCTCAGAGCCCGACCATCAAATGGCGCGGTAATTTTGGTTCGTGCTAAATCAAGTTGTGCTTTTTTATGCATGGCAGCAGCTGAATTTAATTTAGCTTTTGCTGCTGCGAGTTGTGGCTTTCTCAACACTAAATCCGACGGCTCGCCTGCTTTGCCTAATCTTTGCCAATCGAGCTTAGCTTGCTCGGCCAAAGCGAGTTGTTGTTGATAGCTTTGTTCGGCTTCAATGAAACTTGCATAGGCAGCCTGCAGTGAAGCTTGGTAATCAACATCTTCAATTTCAATTAATAAATCACCTTTATTAAAAAAGCCACCGCTGCGAATCGCATCAGCCACAAATACAACTTTGCCACTGACTTGAGAGGAGAGTTGCGTTTGGATACGCGGTTTAACTAATCCATAAGACTCAATTTCAATTCGATAGTTGGTCGGTTTAACCTCTAACACATCCACGCTAATATTCACATTAGCCGGCGGACGTCCACGTTTAGCAACTGGTTTGAACACGTTTAGACCGACAATGATCAGCGCAATCACAATGGCCAGTATCAATGGCAAAGCATACTTCTTAGAATTGTTAACCACCTAGATCCCCTTGTAATTTATCAATGGTATAGTCTCCACCTAAGGCTTGATGAAGCTTAATTTGATTTAAAATAATGTCTCGCTTTAAACTTATCACTTGGGTATTTGCATTAAATGCGCGCCGTTGCGCTTCTAGATAGGTTGAGTAACTACTAATACCCGCTAAATACTGTTCAAATGCCAACTGTTCTGCTTTTTCCGCATTAATCTTGGAGTTTTCACTATGAATCAATCGTTGGCGCAAACTCTCGTGCTCAGCTAATGCCAGCTCAACCGATTCGAATGCGTTATACAAAGCTTGTACATAGCGCACTTCACTTTGCTGCAAATTTAAATCGGCAATCATTTGTGCGGCCTTTAACTCGCCCGCCCTAAATAACGGCTGGCTCACCGAAGCCGCTATCGACCAAGCTAAGCTACCACTAAATAAATCAGCTAAACTGCTTTGTGAATCAGAAACCGAAGCGCGCAAAGAGATACTTGGAAAACGGTTTTTATGCGCAATCGCTAATGACGCATCATCAATTAATACATTTATCCAAGCCTGTTGCACATCAGGACGCGCTTTAATTAAATCGGACGGTAGTTCAGTTGGAAATTGATAATCAAGCTTGGTTAAGTCTATGTCGGTCTGTAGATATTTACTTGGATACTCACCCAATAATAATTGTAACCTGCGGTTAGTTGCTTCAATAGCTTGCTGCTGACTGACCAGTGTTGATTTTTCACTTTCTAAGCTATTTCGTGTTAAATACACGTCTAAAGCACTGTTTAAACCACTTTTATAACCATTTTCAATAATATCCAAATTGCTTTGCACATTGTCGAAACGCTTTTGTAATAATTGATAAGTTTGAACTTGCGCCGCTTTGGTAAACCAAAGTTGAGTTAGCTGACTCACCAAGTTCAGTTCGGCGTTTTGTAAGTCAATTTTGGCCTTTTGATAATTTAGTTGGGCAATTTGTTCAGCCCTTGACAACTTTCCCCAAATATCGACTTCATAGTTCGCATTTACCGATAGATTATGATTGGTAGAGTTACCACTATTACGGCTGCTTGAAAATGCCAAATTGACATCAGGCCACAAGTTGCTGCCAGCTTGCACTAACCTCTGCTGTGCTTTTTCTAACTCTAAACGCTTTAGCTGAACATCAAAATTATCCTGCAACGCCTTTGTCAATAAATCTTTCAACACTGGGGATTTAAGCCAATCGGCTAAATGTAAATAGGCTTGCGCATTTTCTTGTGCAGGCAAACTGGTCTGCCAAGCGTCAGGTTGATTAACTGTTTTAGATAATTGATATTCACTCGTTTGTTGGCAAGCAGCTAACACTGCACAAACGCCAATAGTGAGTAATTTTTTGGTCATTAAGTGGCACTTATCGATTTTTATTGTCATGTTGTAATTATCCTATTCAACCCTTGATTTTTTTAAACCCTGTCAGCTTAAGTTTACGCAATCTTTACATTTTTGCTGAGCTGTTTTTAATCGCAAATTCAATTAATTTACTTTACTATTTTGTTAACAAAATTAACGCACCAAAATCAAGCAAAGTAACATTAAAAACACAAATAAACTGAGTAAACTCATAACAATTAACCTTCTGGTGCATTGCACCAAAAAAGTGCCAACAAATTCATAAAAATGTCAAAATAGCCATACCGTGCCCTTAGTGAGTGTGGTAAAGTCGCGCGCCATACAAATAAGTTCAACTAAATGTTTGAGGCAGTAACATTCGATATGTCAAAGCACAATTTACATGATCAAACTTGGCGTAATAATTTGATATACGCTTTTGCTGCAATTGCAGCTTTTGTCTCTCCCAATCTATGGGCAGCCGCTGCAGGCCACGAACAAGCTTTAGACCTAACCAATCACACTATCGGTTATTTAGCCGTAGGCATATTTGTGTTGGCATACAGCTTGGTTATTGCCGAAGACTATTTACACATGCGCAAGTCTAAACCTGTGCTGGTTGCAGCTGGGATCATTTGGTTTATGTTGGGATGGATATATAGCCAACACGGCCTGCAAGACATCGCAAAAGAAGTATTTGAACACAACCTGTTAGAGTATGCTGAACTGTTGCTATTTTTACTTGTGGCAATGACCTACATAAATGCAATGGAAGAGCGCAGAGTTTTTGATGCTATTCGCGTGTGGATGATATCCAAAGGTTTGAGCTTACGTAGCCTTTTCTGGTTAACTGGAGTTATGGCATTTGCTATTTCGTCTTTTGCAAATAACCTGACCACGGCAATGCTTATGTGTGCCATTGTGCTTAAAGTCGCCAAAGGCAATAAGCAATTCATTAATATTGCCTGTATTAACATAGTTGTTGCGTCTAACGCTGGTGGTGCATTCAGTCCGTTTGGCGACATTACCACACTAATGGTTTGGCAAGCAGGAATCGTTCATTTTGAACAATTTTTTGTATTGTTTGTGCCTTCAGTCGTTAACTTTGTTGTACCAGCAACGATTATGAGTTTATTTATTAGCTCAGCACCTAGCCATGTTGTTTTAGAAGAGTTTGAAATGAAGCGTGGTGCAAAACGCATTACCTTCTTGTTTATTTTAACCATAGCCACCTCGGTGATGGCCCATAGCGCGTTCGGTATGCCGCCTGTGTTGGGGATGATGACGGGTCTTGGATACCTTAAGTTTTTTGGGTATTACTTGCGTAGAAGTTTACCAAGATCACTTGCGAAAAAACGAACCGAAGCGGAAAAACGCAAAGACGACAAAGCACTCAAGCGCTTAGGTCAAGTTGTGCCTTTTGATGTTTTTACCAAAGTTGCTCAAGCAGAATGGGATACGCTGTTATTCTTTTTCGGTGTTGTTATGTGTGTTGGTGGCTTAGGCTTTATTGGGTATCTATCGCTTATTTCCGAAGCTATGTATACCAATTGGGATCCCACTTATGCCAACATAGCAGCAGGTGTATTATCTGCTATCGTCGATAACATTCCTGTTATGTACGCTGTTATTGCCATGAACCCACCAATGGATGTTAGTCAATGGTTATTAGTTACTATGACTGCAGGTGTAGGTGGTAGCTTATTATCAGTAGGCTCAGCTGCTGGTGTTGCATTAATGGGACAATCAAAAGGCAATTATTCATTTTTTGGACACCTTAAATGGAGCTGGGCGATCGCGCTGGGTTACATTGCATCAATATTTGTCCACCTTTGGATCAACGGATAATAAAAATCTACAGCGCATGGTAAAAATTCCATGCGCTTTTTTAATTATTTCTGCTATAACGTCATAAGTATTAGTTATAGAGTAGAATTAAACCTCGATGTCAAACTCACTCCAAATAGGCGAACACACTATTGGTTTAGGTCAACGCGTAAAGCTTGAACTACCAGTTGCGAGCCTTTATTCAGATACCAACCTGTCAATGCCTGTTGAGGTGATCCGCGCCAAAAAACCAGGGCCAACCTTGTTTATTAGTGCAGCAATTCATGGTGACGAACTCAATGGGATCGAAATAATTCGCCGTTTGTTACTGCAAAAGTCGTTTAAATTGAGCAAAGGCACACTAATCGCAGTGCCGGTGGTAAATGTATATGGCCTATTAAATCAAAGTCGTTATTTGCCCGATAGACGCGATTTAAACCGCAGCTTTCCAGGTTCACCCAAAGGTTCACTGGCTGGACGACTCGCACACATGTTTTTACACGAAATTGTGCATAAATGTAATTATGGTATCGACTTGCATACGGGCGCAATTCACCGCAGTAATTACCCACAAGTACGCGCAAACTTAGCGGATGAAGAAACACAAATGTTGGCGCGTGCTTTTGGTGTGCCAGTATTACTCAATTCGGATTTACGCGACGGTTCACTTAGGCAAGTCGCTGCTGAGCAAGGCACTAAAATTCTGTTATATGAAGCAGGCCAAGCGTTAAGGTTTGATGAGTTATCTATTCGAGCGGGCATTAAAGGTATTACCAATATATTGGCTGAGCTCGGAATGATCAGCAAACGCAGTAAAGCGAGCAAGATTGAACCTTTCATCGCTTATTCTAGTAGCTGGGTACGTGCTAGTACCAGTGGTATGGTAAGAGACGTGAAGAAATTGGGTCAGTGGGTTAGGAAAGGAGAAACCTTAGCGGAAATATGCAGCCCAAATGGCCGTTTTGTTGAAAAGCTGTTAGCGCCTAGAAGCGGCGTGATTATCGGCAAGCAGAATATACCTTTAATTCAAGAAGGTGAAGCTATGTACCACGTCGCAAATTTTGAAGCGCCAGACGAAGTCGTCGAACATATTGAACAAATGAATGACGATTTACAAATAATAGACGACCCAATCAACCCAAAAGAATAAAAGCTGAAAATGTAATCAGCTTTTATTCATACAGCTTTAACTATAGCTGAGCTGCTAACAACTCAGCTTGGTCACCTTTTTGCTCCAACCAAGACTTTCTATCGCTACTGCGTTTTTTCGCCAGTAGCATATCCATTAACTCAAAAGTGGCTGGGCTTTCATCTATGGTTAATTGCACTAAACGACGAGTGTTTGGATCCATAGTCGTTTCACGCAATTGTAATGGGTTCATTTCACCTAAACCTTTAAAGCGCTGCACGTTTACTTTACCACGTTTTTTCTCGGCTTCAATGCGGTCTAAAATACCGTTTTTCTCATCTTCATCCAGTGCGTAATAAACTTCTTTACCGACATCAATACGGTATAACGGTGGCATAGCAACATACACATGCCCTGCTTCAACCATAGGTTTAAAGTGTTTTACAAATAACGCACATAAAAGGGTCGCGATATGCAAACCATCCGAGTCAGCATCAGCTAGAATACAAATTTTATCGTAGCGCAAACTAGACAAGTCCGTGCTGTCTGGATCCATACCGATAGCGACAGAAATATCATGAATTTCTTGTGAAGATAATATTTGCCCTGAATCCACTTCCCAAGTGTTCAATATTTTACCGCGCAATGGCATGATTGCTTGAAATTCACGATCGCGCGCTTGTTTGGCTGAGCCACCCGCAGAGTCACCTTCCACTAAAAATAGCTCAGAGCGACCTGAATCTTGCGAGGTACAATCGGTTAATTTACCCGGTAATGCTGGGCCAGAAGTGACTTTTTTACGCACCACTTTTTTCGCGGCACGCATACGTTTTTGCGCATTAGAAATAAACGACTCTACTAGCAACTCAGCAACATCAGTGTGTTCGTTTAGCCACAAGCTAAAGGCATCTTTAACGACACCAGATACAAAAGCCGAACATTGGCGAGATGATAATTTTTCTTTAGTTTGACCGGCAAATTGCGGATCTTGCATTTTGACCGACAGAATATAACTACATCTGTCCCACACATCTTCTGGCGTAAGCTTTACACCACGTGGAATTAAGTTTCTAAACTCACAAAATTCACGAACTGCATCTAACAAACCTTGGCGCAAACCATTAACGTGTGTACCGCCTTGTGCTGTTGGTATCAAGTTTACGTAACTTTCGTAAACCCCTTCACCACCTTCAATTAACCAAGTAACCGCCCACTCAGCACCTTCGGTTTTACTCGCAAACTCACCAGTAAATGGTACTTTTGGTTGGGTTTCAAAACCTTCTACTGAGCTGGTTAAATAATCGCGTAAACCATCTTGGAAACACCATTTATGTGTTTCTTTGTTCACTTTGTCGTTAAATTCAATTTCAAGCCCAGGACATAAAACCGCTTTAGCTTTTAGTACATGAATTAACTTGCTAACGCTGAATTTAGCTGAGTCAAAAAAGCTCGCGTCTGGCCAAAAATGTACGCTGGTACCTGTATTACGTTTACCACATGTGCCGATTTCAGTCAGGTCAGAAACTTTGTCACCATTTTCAAAAGCGATTTGATAAACTGTGCCATCGCGACGTACGGTCACTTCAACCCGAGTTGATAATGCGTTTACAACCGAAACGCCAACCCCATGCAAACCACCAGAAAATTGATAGTTTTTACCCGAGAACTTACCACCAGCATGTAGTTTAGTTAAAATAAGTTCAACGCCTGGTACACCTTCTTCTGGGTGAATATCAACTGGCATACCTCGGCCGTTATCCAAAACCTCTAACGACTGGTCTTCATGCAAAATAACCTTGATTTGGCTGGCATGCCCCGCCATAGCTTCATCAACCGAGTTATCAATAACTTCTTGCCCTAAATGGTTTGGCCTTTGGGTATCTGTATACATGCCTGGACGACGGCGTACAGGCTCTAAACCACTTAATACTTCAATTGCTTCTGCGTTATATTGTTGAGACATATGATTATCTTCTGGTGATTATTATTTAACGAACTGATGGTTAAATAGGTACTGCAACATGGTTGGCAAGCATTCTAAATAGTTATCGAATGCATGCGAACCACCCGCCTGAATGTTCAGTTCATTGTGCTTATATTTTTCTTCGGCTTCTTTATAATTTAACGTTTCATCTTCGGTTTGTAACCATACTGAAATTTTTAAAGCTTGCAACTCTTGAGTAGTGACATCAAATTGACGAAGTGCAGCATTAAATTGCTCATCGATAACAAACTTTTCATTCGTATAAGGATGCTGATGCTCACCTAAATAATCAGACAATAACTGGTATGGATAGGCAGCAGGATTAATTAATACCGCAGGCAAAGCCGTTTTAGCCGCGCAATAGCTGGCTAAGTACCCACCCAAAGAACTGCCAATAAAACCTATGATGTCTTGCTCGCGCAAAATCTTGGCTAATTGTATCGCCACTTGCTCAGGCGTGTTGGCCAGTTGTGGTGCCACTATTTCAATGCTATCTGGGTAATATTGTTGGCAATACGCGACCGTTTGTTGCGCTTTCACCGATTTGGGTGAGCTTAAAAAGCCATGTAGATAAACAATTTTTTTCATTCGATGTACAACTTACAAATAAATGGCTTGAGTGGTTACCTGCCCATCTTCGTATAAGGTAACTTGGGTTAAACCATACTGGCAACTGTTAATCTCGCCAGTTGAATGCTCAAACTGCACTGAACTTGCGATACTGCCATATACAGGGATTAAATCTAAATAACGACATTTGTGCGCATGAACATGACCATGCACAACCGCTGTTAATTTATTGCGAGCGCTTTTTGCTTGTTCGACCGCCCAACTATAGAAGTATTCTGAGTCGCGTAATGGATAATTATCAATAAAACCGCCATAAGGCAACAAATGATGGTGCAGCACAGCCAATAAAAACTGGGCAGAAGATTGATTAAGCAATTGATAGATGTAGTCGACTTGCGCTTCGTCTATGCGTCCACCACCATGGCCGTTTTCATCAAAACTATCAAACAGCGCTATTTGCCACTGTCCTAATTCGAGCAATGGCATTGAATAAGCACCAATGGCATTTTTTGCTTGGGCAAATAAATTTGGTTCGTCGTGGTTACCTGGGACTAAACAAATTGGCACAGACCACGGATATTGATTCACCAGTTCAACCAGCTGCTGATAACTGCTTTCAACTTCATCTTGAACTAAGTCACCTGTTAATAAAATTGCAGCTAATTCAGAGTTAGATTGTGTTTGCTTGTGTGCATAGGCCAAACAATTTGCCAAACGTTGGTATGGGTTAACATTGTGGAACAAAGTGTTTTTATCGGCTTTTAAATGGCAATCTGTAATTTGTAATAATTTACTGGGCATTTATCCAAATACCTGTTTATGCATGGCTAAACCACTGTGCAAACAATATTTTAGCCACTCGTTCAAAAACTGATTAATTTGCATTTTCTCGTCTGGCTGACGCATTTGAGGGTTAGGATACAGATAGCTTGGTTGAATGCGTGAAGCATTTTGACTAGACACAACTTCAGCCATTTTCGCATCATGATAAACTCTAATTAATACTTTCGGTTGCATGAGATCAGGCATACTTGCAGACAACTGACGCATTTCAACATGGGTCGTAAACTTACTCGCTTCTGTCACTTTTATTTGAAACACAGCAAACGGGCCGGTTTCAAACTGGCTGATAGCAGCAAGCTCCCACGATTGAACAATACGTGCCAACAGCATAAAATTATGCTCGCAAACGCGATTTAGCTCAGCGATATCTGGTACGTACTTCTTTCTGCGCAAACTCATTTAACCTTTTGATGCCCACTTATCTAAAACATTTTGTTTATGTAGTTTAAACCATTGTAGTGCAATTACGACAGCTGCGGCATCTATTATACCCTTGTCTAACCAATGAAACACTTGTTCCGTGCTAAACTGATGTACTTTAATGTCTTCGTGTTCGTAATCTAACCCACAAATATCACCACATTGAGTCGAGTCTACTTTAGCAACATATAAAAAAATACGCTCACTGGTCCCGCCGCAACTAGATAAATAACTTTGCATCGGGATTAAATCGGTTGCGTGCAGACCAGTTTCTTCTTCAGTTTCACGCAGTGCAACACTTTCAATACTTTGCCCAGGTTCAACCATGCCACCAACCAGTTCAAAAGCCCATGGGTGTGGTGCATTTTCCATACAGCCGACTCTTATCTGTTCCACCATAACGATTTGATCAAGTATCGGATCATAAGGTAAAACAACCACAGCATCACCACGCTCAAAAATTTCGCGCTCAACAGTATCAGACCAACCGCCAGCAAATAGCTTATGCTTAAACGAAACTAATGAAACATTAAAAAATCGCGAAAACAGGCTTTTTTTTGCCACGACCTCAACGTCTTGTTTGTTTAAACTGTAGGGAAAATCATCCAATAATTTCTTCATAAAACGGCGATACCTAAATTAATCTTTAAAAAACAGAATGAACCAAGGCATAATAGCTTGGTCTTAACACGAGCTTTTAGATAACAAGCATTTTGACATAGCCAAAATAATATAGCTAATACACAGGTTTAAACAGGGAAAAAACATGCGACTACGCAACACACTCATTACCAGCCTATTTTCAGTTCTATTGACGCCATTAGCTTGCGCCAACTCGATTATAGATATTTATCAAACCGCCCTTGAGCAAGACCCAAGC
This sequence comes from Catenovulum agarivorans DS-2, assembly GCF_000568405.1. Classification (GTDB taxonomy): domain Bacteria; phylum Pseudomonadota; class Gammaproteobacteria; order Enterobacterales; family Alteromonadaceae; genus Catenovulum; species Catenovulum agarivorans_A. The sequence continues at coordinate 213,636 of NZ_ARZY01000001.1, read as the reverse complement.
ATTCGCCAGGCGCAAGCAAACTTTATGGCGCTCAAACAAGCTAATCCTCTGGCTCGCGCTAGTTTGTTGCCACAACTCAATGCAAGTTTAGCGCACAATCAAGACAATATTAACGACAGAACCACACAGAGTGCTGGCGTTAATTTGCGCCAATCATTGTACAAACATTCCAACTGGTTAAATTTATCTAAAAGCGAACAGCAGATTCAGCAAGGTCAGTTTACGTTAACTTTAGCCGAATTTGATTTAACCAACCGAGTTGTTTCCGCTTATTTAGATTTGCTAGAAGCCCAAGACACCCTAACTTTCGTGCAAGCTGAAAAGCAAGCGATAGAACGTGAACTCGAAAAAACCAAACAACAACTAAAAGTGGGCATATCAGCCATCACTAATTTACACGAAGCTCAAGCACAGTTCGACGCCGCGGTTGCACAAGAAATATCCGCAAGCAACGCAATTGAACTAGCAAAAGAAGCTCTGCGTGAAATTACCGGACAATATTATCAAACAGTTGAACCGCTCAATACTGAAAACTTTACCCCTCCAGCGCTAAACCCAGCCAAAGTAGATGATTGGCTCAACATAGCAGCAGCGAATAACCCAAGTTTATTAGGACAAAAAATCGCTGTCGCTATCGCTAAAAAAGATATAGATATTGCATCCGCTGGGCATTTACCAGAGGCAAATTTTGAAGCTGGCTATAATTGGCAAGACATTGACAGTCCAACCCAGCAAGGCGACGCAACTGGAGTAACTTGGTCACTGTCGGTCAGTGTCCCAATATACTCGGGGGGCGCAACCAGCGCGCAAAGTCGCCAAGCAAGACATCAGTACGTGTCGGCAAGCCAAGCGCTTGAACAAACTCAACGCAGTGTTATTAAACAAGTACGCAGTGCTTACAACGATGTAAAAGCAACACTAGCAAGAATAAAAGCTTTAAAACAATCGGTTGTTTCTGCAGAAAGTGCGTTAAATGCAACTAAGGCAGGTTTTAATGTTGGCACCAGAACCATAGTTGACGTGCTGAATAGCACTAAAGTAGTTTATGACGCTAAAAGAAACTTAGCCAGTGCTCGTTATCAATACATTAAAGCGATAGTAGGTTTAAAAAGTGCTGCAGGCAACTTGTCTGTACAAGATATTCAAGCAATCAGTCGTTTAAGTGCGGCTTAGTTCGATTACCACTCGCTTTATTTACTGTACTGACTAGCTCAGCTAACTTGCCAACATCGTCTGCTATACTTTGCCAGTTATGGCCTTGTATAGTAGACAGCTCAATTTTGCTTGCCAACGCGCCAATTTCATTATAGTTAAAAGTAAAAGCTGAACCTTTTAATCTATGAGTCACTTTACTGATAGTTTGCAAATCCTTATTGTCGCAAGCCTGCGACAACTCGACAGACATACACGGCAAGTTACGCAAAAACTCATCAACCAACTGCTTTTCAGCATTCGCAGGCAAACGAATATCAAATTGCTGGGCTTTATGCTGATGATCAGTTGCCAAAAATTTAATTAACACGGCTAATAAGTGCTTGCGTTCAACCGGTTTTGCGACAAAGTCGTCAAACCCAGATTGATAATATTTGTCAATTTCATCACGCACAACATGTGCGGACAGAGCGACAATAGGTAAATGCTCATAACCCAATTGTCGAACGATTTTAATCGTTTCAAGCCCTGACATAACAGGCATTTGCACATCTAAAAACACCATATCAAAATGGCTTTCGATAATCTTCTCAAGCGCCTGTTCACCATTTTCAACCATAGTAACGGTTAAACCAAGACGACTTAACAAGACTTCAATCAATTTTTGAATAGATGCATCGTCTTCAGCGACCAATATGTTACCAGTCAGATTTTGTTCAACATCCGTCGAATAGCTATCAGCGGGTACTTGCGCTTTTTCCAACAGTAGTTCGTTTTCTTCTAACTCAGTTAAATTGAGTTCAAAGGTAAATACACTGCCTTGCTGTGGTTCACTCTCAACAGACAAAGTGCCAGCCATTTTCTCAGCTAAATAAGCACTAATGCTTAAGCCTAATCCCGTACCACCAAATTGGTGCTGTATATTCGAATCAGCTTGAGAAAAGGGTTTAAACAGCTTTTCTTTACAGACTTGCTCGATACCTACTCCTGTATCAATCACTTTAAAGCACAGTAATTGCTGTTGCTCATCGAATGAAACGTCCAAAGTGACCTGCCCTTTTTGGGTAAATTTAAATGCATTAGACAATAAATTAACCAACACTTGGCGAACACGCATTAAATCCACCCAAATCAGTTTCGGCAATGGAAAGTGCGTAACCAACTCAAACTCGACAGCATCACTTTTAGGCAAACCTAAGACTAATGTTTGTATATCTTCGAGTAGATCAAACAACAACACTCGCGAAGGCATGAGCTGCAACTGGTCTGCTTCAATCTTTGAGAAGTCGAGTATATCGTTAATTAAACTCAATAAATGGCGGCCATTTCGGTCGATATGGCCAATCACCGAATGCATTTCACTTTGGTTTATATCACCATGTTTAAGGGCTTCGGCAAAGCCAATAACTGATGTTAGTGGCGTTCTAATTTCATGGCTCATATTCGCCACAAAACGACTTTTAGCTGCGTTAGCACGTTTAAGCTGATCAGTTAAATTATTTAAATTGCGTTTTTGATTTTGCAACGAGATGTGTGTTCGAATGCGCGCTTTTAAGATAGCGGAATTAAACGGTTTATGCACATAATCGCAAGCCCCTAGATTTAACCCTAACTCCTCTTTGTCAGAGTCTGTTGTACCCGTTAGGATAATCACTGGAATATCAGCGGTTGCAGGATTGGCTTTTAATCGTTTTAGCACTTCAAAACCATCCATGCCAGGCATCACGATATCCAGCAAAATAAGTTCTGGTTGGTACTTTTCTGCTTTGGCTATACCTTGCTCGCCATTTTTTGCCAAAATGGCGACATATTCGCGTTTTAACAACGCACTTAAAGTTTTTAGGTTAAGCTTTTCATCATCAACAATCAGAATCGATTCCACTGCAACAAACCTCTAACTCATTCCACTTATGCGCTATACCACAGGTGCGCAATGCACAATACAAAAACTACACTATGTGTAAGTTTGCACTGTGTTCCAAATTAGAGTGTTGACTATGAATCTGGTTTCGTCCACTGTCTTTCGCAAAATATAAGCATTTATCTGCCATATCTAATGCCTCCAGCGGATTTGAGTTTTTGTCGGGGAAATCTGTGTAACAGCCAATACTGATGGTTACACAAGACTCACATTCAGATGCCGCATGCGCAATATCAAGCTCACGTACCGCATTGATACAATTGTGTAAAACATCTTCCGCGCGGCGCGGATCAGAATCAGCCAACACCACAACAAATTCCTCACCACCTAAACGCGCAACAAAATCGCGATCACGCACCATTTGACTTTTTAATGCTTGAGCGACCGCTCTTAAAGTTTTATCACCCGCTAAATGACCATATGTATCATTAAAGTTCTTAAAAAAATCAACATCAATGACAGCAATGGTGATGGCTTGCTCTGTTTGTAGACAATTCCGCCATTCACTCGCAACCACATTATCAAAATAGCGGCGGTTAGGAATACCGGTTAATGCGTCATAATGAGCTAATTCATCCAGCATTTTACGATGGGCAGAAAACTGTAACTGAGTGTGAACCCGAGCCTGCACAATACCTGCATGAAAAGGCTTAGAGATATAGTCGACCGCGCCCAATCGTAAACCTCTTTCTTCGGCTTCAATAGAGGTGTTGCCAGTGATAAATATAATGGGAATATGCTGGGTTTCGCGTTTTTTCTTGAGCGACTCGATAACAGCAAAGCCGTCCATATCTGGCATGACAATATCGAGAATAATTAAATCTGGTACAAATTCGACTGCTTTTTCAATCGCCTGCGTACCATTTTTAGCCAACAAAACTTTAGCTTCATCTTCAACTAACTCTTTAAGAATACGTCGGTTAGTTTTGTCATCGTCTACTATTAAAATACTAAAATCTTGTTTAATCTTATTCATAATCCACTAAGTTGACAGCTCAAAGACCTGTCTATTCTCCCTTATTAAAGCAAGCGCATCATCGTATTCTATATCGTCAATATACTCGATTAGTTTAACTATCATATTGCCGTTCTCAACATGATACTGCAACTGCTCTAGTTTGGGTATAAAATCTTCAACATCAGCATTTGACTCTTCCAATAACTCAGTTATCTGCTTAAGCAATTGCTCTACTTCAACTTGAGTGAACGAACCTATATCAATATCCTGCTTAAAAAATTGTTGAGCAAATGGGTCAAGCTGCTCCATCAAGCTGTTTAGCTTATTGCATGTTTTTGCCAACAAGGCTTGATAGTCTTGCTGGTTAGTAATGGCTTGTTCTAACTGAGCAGCCGCATTCGCCAATTCTTGCGCGCCAATATAAGCGGCATTAGACTTCAACGAGTGAACTTTTAAATAAAGTTGTTCAGTGTCATCTTTATTGTCAGCCACTTCAAGTTCTTGTCTAGTATGCTGGTTCTCTTCAACAAAAGTTTTGATTAAGTCCAAATATAAGGCTGTTCGCCCCTGCATTTGTTTAAGTGCGTTAGATACATCCAATAAACTGAGTGATTGTAACTCAGATAATTCTGAACTCGCCGATACTTCGCCTGATTGAGCATTCTTTGTTGCATGGGCGTTGGTTTTATCAACCCATTTATAAATCACCCGATACAATTCGTCTGGATCAACTGGTTTAGTTAAATGGTCATTCATGCCAGCACTTAGGCTTTTCTTTGAATCTCCCGCCATAGCATGTGCTGTCATGGCGATAATCGGTAATTTTTCAAATTTGGGTAAACTTCTAATTTCACGAGTTGCTGTTAACCCATCCATTTCTGGCATTTGAATATCCATTAATACTAGGTCGTAGTCATTTTTCATAACTTTATCGATTGCTTGAATACCATTTTCAGCAATATCTATTTGAATGTTCGCTTCTTTCAAAAAGCCAACCGCAACTTGTCGATTTAATTTGTTATCTTCAACCAATAGGATATTTAAATGTGATAAATCAACCGACTGCTCTGACCATGGAGACTCAGGTATGACCGACTGTTTTATGTCTATATTTAAACAGGTTTGCAACGTATCAAACAAAGTAGATTGGCTAACCGGTTTTTCAATAAACCCATTAATTCCAACCCCTTCACTGGCAGCTTTTGCTTCGTCTTTATCGTATGCCGAGACCATTAAGATAGCCGGCATATCTTTAACCCCTAAATCTTGACGAATTAATTTAGACGCTTGAATACCATCCATTTCTGGCATGCGCCAATCCATCACAATTAAATCAAATTTTTGTTGGTTTTTTATTGCCTCCTGCACTTTATCGATAGCTTGAATACCGTTCTCAGCTTCCACTACATCAGCACTATGGTGAACGAACATATCAAGTATTACTCGTCGAGCAATTGCGTTGTCATCGACTATCAACACACGTAAGCGCCGATTTTCAATGGTGATGGCTGAAGTTGAAATATCTTCATGCGTTTTTTTGCAATTTACCGAAAAATGAAAAGCGGAACCAAGGCCTTCTTTACTATTTACCCAGATGTCACCACCCATTAATTCAACCAACTGTTTGCTAATAGCTAAACCAAGCCCTGTCCCACCAAATTTACGCGTTATAGAATCGTCGGCTTGAGAAAATGGTTTAAACAATGATTTTTGCTGCTGTTCTGTCATCCCCATCCCTGTATCAACAACTGCAAACTCAATTAAAAACTCATCATCTTCAAGCGATTTGGCACTAATGCGAATATTAACATGCCCGTGTTCAGTAAATTTGACCGAGTTAGAAATCAAGTTGACCAACACTTGTTGAATTCTTAGTGGGTCTGATTCAATAAATTTTGGTACATCAGGTTTTATATCAACAATGAGCTCCAGCCCTTTTGCATGAGCTTTAAGCGAACAAATATTGGTTGCGCGTTCGATTACACGCTCTAAATTAAATGAAACTTTTTCGATATTGAGCTTACCTGCCTCAATTTTTGAGTAGTCTAAAATATCGTTAATAATACCGAGTAATACATCACCTGAATGATATATTTTTTGTAGATAGTCTCGCTGTTCAAAGTTTAAATTGGTTTTTAATGCAAGTTGACTCAAGCCAATAACAGCGTTCATTGGCGTGCGAATTTCGTGGCTCATTTGCGCAAGGAAACGGCTCTTCGATTCATTTGCGCGTTCAAGTTCACTCGAGGTTTTTTGCAGCTCAGCCGTGCGCTCAGATACTTTCCTCTCTAAGTTGCTATTTAGTGCAATATTTTCTTCGTTGAGCAAACGAACTTTGTCAGCCATAGCAAAAGCCAAAAATAATGCATCTAATGTCGAGCCTATCAAACCTAATAGATAGATATTGACATTCATGCTTGGAATAATCCCCAAATTCATCAAGTTACCAACCATATTTGGCGCGAGTAACATCATGTAAGCGAGTAAGAAATATTTTGCGGGCTTGAACCCTTGTCGAAGAGAAATAACACCGAGTATAAAACCAGTAAGTAACATACCGCCAGTTGTGATACTTGCCAGAATCACCCCCCAACCAGGGCTCATCATAGCAATGGGTATCCCTGCTAACCCCAAGTAACCAAATGCAAGTGCAGAGTAACGCAATGACTTGTGTTTATTTGCATCTATCTTCAAAAATTTTAGAAAAAACAATGTATTAAATATTGGAAGAAGCAAAAAGCCAACCATTAAGTATTCAGGTGTTCGAATACCAAACCATTCTTCAGGTAAGTTAAGTGTATGTCCCCATCCCCAGATCCAAGAAAATACAAAAGCTGAATAATAAAGGTACATACTTTGGCGCGTACCTAAATAAATAAAAAGATTATAAAATCCTAGTGCAAGCCCGACCCCAAAACATAACAATATTAACGAGTTTTCAAACTTTATCTGGTTTTCAAATAATGGCTTTTCTTTTAGCAATAGTCTGATGGGCGCGAAAAAATAATCGCTTTTAAAATTAATTAACAAATAGTAACTTTCACCAGGCGTCAGCGCGAGGCTATTGCCATAGTGATACATAAACTCATGCTCACGCTGGTAACCTGTCTTAAAAACGTTTAGGTTAGATTTTGAAACAAGATAAATATCAATATTGTCAACCGCTGTTCCATAAGGGTACAAAACCCAGTTTTGTTTGAACGAGTCGTTATGTATATGGATGGCAAACCAATAGTTGTCGCCATTGAATTTAGGGGTATCAACTTGAACCGAATTTTGCACCCAATCAGCGATTTCACTGAATGCCTTGGGTAGCCCGTCAGACGGTTTAAATGTTTTGCCAAGCGGCATTAAATTTTGGTTATTGATATCCGTTAATAAATGGCCTTTATTGAAATCACTTGCTAATGTCACTGACGAAACACATACAAACAACGCTACAATAACAAGCTTCCAATAAATCGCTAGCCTAGAAACACAATCCACCATCACCCCTTAAGTTATTAATTCCACGTGTAACTAACTGAAAAACCAAACTGTCGCCCTTGCCCTTTAAAGTCTTCATACATTTGTAAGAAATTGCTTAGGTCAAATATCGACGTAGAATACTCCTCGTCAAATAAATTTGTTGCCCAAATAGCCAATTGCCAGTTTCCCGCCACGCGCTGCGAAATGTCTAAATTAATCAGTTGATAATCCTTTTGTTGACTATAAGGGTTTTCGTTTTGATCAAAATAGATTGCAGACGTATATTTCCAACCTACAGATGTCGTCAATTGACCTAGACTATTTTCGCTTTTATAGCGTGCAAATGCATTTAAGTTTAATTTTGGCGCAAAAGGCTGTCTGTTACCAGTAACCGTTTCACCTAGTGCATTTACAAACTCTCCTATTTCAGCTTGGGGTAAATATCCAATGCCAAAATCTATCGTTAAAGATGGCAGGGCTTTCCAACTTACATCTGCTTCGGCTCCATACACTTTAGAATCTTGAACATTGTCCAATACCTGAGCAGGCGCGGTTAAGTCATGTTCTGATTTTTGGTTCATAAATACTTGTTGGTTTTCGTAATCGTAGTAGAAAATCGCCGTATTTAAGCGCAAGTTATTTGATAAAATGCTTTTATAACCTAGTTCGTATGCAACTAAATGTTCAGGATCGTACTCAGCCCTTTTAGCTTCTTCTTCAGTGAATGCAAAGCCGCCATTGTATCCACCACTTTTATACCCTCTGGATATACTAAAGTAACTATGTGAATATTGGTCTAGTTGAAAGTTTAGTGCAACTTTTCCTGACCATGATTGAGAGTCAATGTTATTTGCCAGAGACCACCCCGGCACATCCACACCAGTAAAATCACCAACTTCAGTTGGTACGTTAATCGTTGACTTAGCACTGTATTGATTGCTTTCGTCTGTATAGCGACTTCCCACTAACAAACTAACCGTATTGGACAATTTGACATCCACTTGAGAAAAAATCGCTTTTGAGTCTATTTCTATTTCATTGTCATAATAAAAATCAGCAGGCCCAGCGGTAGTTAGTGCTCTAAAATCTCTAAAAATATCTAAATTATTATTTTGCTCAATTTTCTCGTTAAACAGATATAAGCCGCTAATCCAATAAACAAAGTCGTTGTTAAAATGGAATTGAAGTTCTTGAGACCAAGCCTCACCATCTAGCCCAAGGTAACCTTGGCACAGACGATTTGTGCTGGCATCACAATTAAAACTATGAAGCCTCTCACTGTCAGAAAGCCCTGCAAAATATTTCAAACTCGTTGAACTAGACAGCTCACGAGAATAACCCAGCTGAAATTGCTGAGCGTCTGTTGTATGAGGCGCATCGTTATCAACTTTAACTTTCCAGAAATCATTGGAGCCCGAATTGAATCCTGCATAGTCAGCGCAATTGGTTGAACCTGCAAGAGATGGTGGGCAAATAGTGCCAGGGTTTTCTAGTGAGTTAATACCGATATTGCCTGGTGGGTTGGGAAAACCATCCCATTTTTCTTTGTTATACATCAGGTTAAGCGTTTGCACTCCATCTTCATATTTAAGTGAAATACGAGCGATTTGTTGCATTAGGCCTGGCTGTGGTGAAGATTCATGCAAATTTTCGGTAGAATAGTCGTAATCTAATTGTTTAACCGCAAGTCTGGCTGCAATTTTGCGACTAAAATCATAATTAAAAACACCTTCAACAGAAGAGTAATTATTATTGCCATACTTAGCTTGCACGTAAGCTGATTTGTCAAAATCTGGTTTACGCGTTTGCACTAATACCGCACCACCCGTTGTATTTCTACCAAATAACGTTCCTTGGGGGCCTCTTAAAATTTCTACGTCAGCTACGTCGAATAAACTTGGAGCTGAATAATTGGAAGAAGCACCACCTATGCTATTTACGTAAACTGAAACTGGCGCGGTTGTTGAAGTGTTGTAGTCGATATTACCCACACCACGTATACTAAACGCAGGCGGGGTACCTTCTGCAGTATTGACACTAGAAGTTAGATTGGAAACTAACATCGAAAGATTAGTTGAATCTTTAATGTTCAGTTCTTCAATTTCATGCCCTTCGATATGAGCAACCGACAAACTTACTTCGTGCTCTTGCTGAACTCTTTTTTGTGCTTCGATATAAATTGTTTCTATACTGTCCTTAGTTAGTTTTTGTTGTGCCATTGCGCTTGTATTTAAACCAAACAAACACATATAGCAAAGCCAAGTATAGGTTTTCACTACTGAACGTTCCAAATATAAGGTAGGGCTAACTATAAGATAGCCCTAAATGTTTTATTTTTAAAGCATGAGATTAGCTAAAATCGCTTTCACCCATTATTTTTTCTGGCAGTCCACAAATAACTTGTGACGTTTGCATACCTGCCATTGTAGCAGCTTCTACACATCCTGCATTCAAACCAGTTTGAATCCAGTCACCCGTGATCAGTAGATTTGAAAAAATTGTTCCATTAGTTGCTAGTCGATATTGACTGCTATTTTTGACAGAAAGTACATAGCGCTCAGATGGGTCGACATTGGATCGCCAGTACTGTTCGTCGAACCTAGCTTGACCGATTAAACCATCTTTTTTATTCAATAAACAATTCCAATCAAAACCGTCTTTAGTTGCGACTTCAGGCCATAACCAATGAATTTCTTTATCTAGTTGATTAACCGCCCCTTGTTTTGCTATTTCTTTCATTTTTGCAGGAAAATCAGTTTGGGTCTTAGGTGGGTATTCCGCCACAGGTAAAGCACTACAAAAATATCCGACATTTTTTGCTTCATGTCCCGGCGACCAAGCATTTTCCCTAATCAACAATTGGTTCATCGCCGCCCATGTATCATAAGGCTCAGTGAAACCACTCATAACTGGATCTTCACCTTGCGGTATTTCACTCCAACCAAGCTCTTGTAAAGTTTTGTTTGTCCATACTTGGTAAGCCTGTGTTGCAACCGCCTTAACTTTATCAGCAACAGCTGCTAAACCCGAGTCTAACTCAAGTAATTTCGGACATAAGTGAACCAAGGAGGCAACAGAAATACCGTATACGACAGTATCAAAATCTACACCTTTTTTTAGCACTTTAGTTGGCAGCGGTTTATTGTAGTATTGCTGATATACCTGTGGCCAGTCTGACCAAAATGATTCAAGGTTGATGTTATTGTCTTTAATCAATTTAGCCTGTTCCGGTTCAAAAAATTCATCTCTTGGTTGGCTTGGCCAACATGGTAAATCTTTAACTGGCACTAACGGCTCGTAAGGTTTAATCAGTTCAACCTGTTGAGTCATACGAATTTCAGCAATTTCATTATCTTGTGGGATAAGTTCATCAACCTGATGAAAAAATTCAAACTTAACGCCGCGACGTGCTAATACCTCGTACATAGGTGAAAAAATGGTATCGCCCATGCCCGCTTGCATTTTCCACATCACACCACCTTTGTAGAGTAGCGCAATTCTGAGCATGGCTCGAATAATGGTACCAGCTTCAACATTTGGTTTGTCAAAATTTCCATCTTCGTAAGCAAATACTAGGTCATAGAAACCTCTAACCGGAGCGGAGTCGACAGTAAAGTCTTCATTTGCGCCATGTTTAGCTAACCACTCCATATAATCATAATTATTGATAACGTTAAAGCCATGCTTAAGCACACCATCTTCCAGCATACCAATTAATATGGTTAAACCTAAATCAGCCACTATAAATAAACGGCGAATTTCATCATGAGAATCTAAAAATTGATCAAACTCTTTGTGTAACCACTTACGAATAATTTTTAGTAAATTGTGCAAAAAACCATGATGGCTATGATCAAGCTCTTTGGCTTTCTTTGGCATGCCATGGACAATGTTTTCAAGCATCTCTAAAGCTGATTTAGCATCTTGCGACAAAACAGAAGCGACATGCTCAACTTCGTGTTCAATCCAATGTTCAGCTTGTTTAAACCAAGTTTCGTGATGTAAATTTTGTGCAAAAATTGGCTGAGGCTGTGTATGCGGGTGATTTTCTAATTCGCCAATAAACTTTTTAATCCAAGCAAGAGACATTTTAACTATGTCCCACAAATCAATTTGCTCGTCACCGTCAGCTGGGTTGCCCGGCACTCTTGGAAAAACAATCGGCCAAGTTTTCCATTGCTCTTGGATGTTTTCTGACAATACAATAAAGTTGTGTGGCTTAAAAGCTTCATCCCAAGTTGCGAGTGGACTGCCTACTGGGCGCTCCCAAGCTGCATAAGCTTTTTGAATTGTTTTAAATGCATTTACATAAAAGCCAAACCAAATATGCAAACCGTGTTCTTCGATTCGATCACCATATTCAGCATTCCGGCCACTTGCCCCTTTCCCACCTAATCTCCAGCCTTGCTGGTATACCGTAATGTCGTATAAATCTTGCCAATTATCCTTTTCTGTTAAATAAAATGCAGTCGTCATTGACGACACGCCGCCGCCCAAAATAGCTATTTTTTTCTTCTTCATGTTAAACCTTATTTGTTTTCAGCTATGGTAAATGCAGCGTCTTGATTGAAATCAAACAATACGTTAAACGGTAAAATTGCTGGTTGTGTACCTAAGTCTATGCCAAACATTTCTTGTAGAGGGAACATGTCTACCTGGTTTAAATTAAATTCGTAACCACTAAAATGCATATGGATACTGTGAATTTTTTGTACCGTTGACGGTGAGTGGCAAACGGCCTGATATACAGCATTTTTTGCTTGGCCATCTGGTAGTTGTTTAAACAACAGCTGATCTACTTGCGGTTTCCAAAAACTATCAAAAAGCTGTTTAACCATGTCTAAATCCATCTTTAAGACATTTTTAAACATCTCTTCACCGGCTTCGAAAATTTCTGCTATTGCGGCAAATGATTTTTTACTATGAGCACTGGTTTGTTTGACGGAAAACAGTTCGACTGGTGCCATTTTTGTATCAGGCGAAAATTTAGTAAACGCATCAACAGTAATAGTAAAGTCAGTATTTGGCGCGTCTGCTGTTGGCATTGTGTAATCACACAAATATTTGTTGAAACCCCAAGTTTCACGGCCATTTACTAACGCATAAATGTTATTTACACAGATGAAGGCCGGATACCAATACAAATGATCCATTTTACCTTCGATCATATGTGCAACAGGGAGCCAGATGATAATATCCGTTTCTTGAAAATAACCTTGGCTGGCAAATGGCTCTGAAGTGGGTTTGATATTCTCAATATCGGTAAAGGTTAACATGCAAAAATCTGTGAGCGCTTGGTAATGGCCTTTTGGCAATTTCACTTGGTTTAGGGTTTGATCTATATATTTTTGTATTGAACTTTGTTTACCCTTAATAAAAAAACCGTACATATTGGCGTTTAACATTCTACAGGGTGGCGCAGCTATTACTTGACCAGGGAAACGAGCGTAAGGAATATTAGTGCTTTCGGGATTTCTCATTTTTTTCCTACCTTTTTTGTTATTAATTCCGCGACCAATAGTGACATTAGTTTAACATCCTACACAAGGCAAATTTATGAAAGAACTCTCTATTATCAATAAGATGCCATTCCAACAACTTTGAAGCACTTAAAAACAAAACTCCCCGAACTGGTCGGGGAGTTTTTCAACACCGGACTGATTATTAACGTGCGTCCTTTAGCGCTTGAATGCGCTCATCTAATGGTGGGTGGCTGGCAAATAAACTTGCTAGCTTATTTTTACCGTTAATGCCAAAGGCCATCATTGAGCCTTCCAAACGGCTTTCTTGTGAATGTTTTAATTTTTCAAGCGCAGCTATCATGCTTTGGCGGCTAGCTAGGTAGGCACCACCAGTGTCGGCGCGGTACTCACGTTGGCGTGAAAACCAAGCCACTACAATACTAGCGAGTATGCCAAACAATATTTCTAGCACAAACACTGTAGCAAAATAAGCTAAGCCGCCCATGCCTGACTCGTTATTATTACCGCGAGTTGCATTACTGATTATACCTGCAACAACACGTGCTAAGAATATCACAAAGGTATTCACTACACCTTGAAGTAACGTTAGGGTTACCATATCACCATTGGCGACATGGCTAACTTCATGACCTAATACAGCTTCGGCTTCTTCTTTATTCATGTTGTGTAGTAGCCCTGAACTTACAGCCACTAGCGCATTATTTTTGTTTGCACCTGTGGCAAATGCGTTCATTTCTGGCGAGTCAAAAATTGCCACTTCTGGTATGCCTATGCCCGCTTTTTGTGCTTGGCGACGTACAGTTTCAACCAACCACTGTTCGGTTGCATTGCGTGGTTGTTCAATTACATAAGCACCAGTTGAGCGTTTGGCGATCCATTTAGACATTAGCAACGAGATAAACGCGCCACCAAAACCAAATACTCCAGCCATTAGCAACAAGCCGCCCATGCTTTGGCTTTGTATCCCCAGCACAGACATTAAAATACTTAAAACAATACCTAGGGTTACCATCACTGCTAGATTGGTTAATAAGAACAGTACAATTCGTTTCATATTTTCTCCGCGAAACTTAATCTGAACTAACTTAAAGACATAATATGTCTAATTTAAACATTATCAAGCGAATATCGAAAATATTTTTTAACTGCATAGATACCCAAGCTAACTGAAGGTGGGTAATTTTCCCCTCGCCCTTGGAGGGCTTATTTTCGCTTTAATGACAGGTTTAGGTTAACGCAAAAAACGCCTGCATTTTTTATTAACTTGCCTGTTTAAGTAGCTTGAGAATACATTTGCAAGGTCAACTCGCGCGCTTGTTTGTGATCAACAATTGGTTTGGGGTAATCAATTGTTATGCGGTATTTTTTTGCATATTCATGCGGCTTGTGGATCCATTTTTCGGGAACATTTTGTAACTCAGGACAATACATTTTTACAAATGCTCCTTTAGGGTCAAACCTTTCACCTTGGGTAGTTGGGTTGAAAATTCTAAAGTACGGTGCTGCATCATGGCCGGTTGATGCACACCATTGCCAGCCACCATTGTTGGCTGCATAGTCACCATCAACTAACTTTTGCATAAAATAGTCTTCACCCCAACGCCAATTAATATGCAAGTCTTTAATTAAAAAGCTGGCGACTATCATGCGAAGGCGGTTGTGCATCCAGCCTAGCTCGTTTAACTGGCGCATGGCGGCATCGACAATTGGATATCCGGTTTGCCCTTCACACCATGCTGCAAACTTGTCTTGGTCGTTGTGCCACTGAATATTTTGGTACTGGGCTTTAACAGCTTTGCCTTTACTAATATCCGGATAAAACCAACTGAGATGTTTGTAAAATTCACGCCATATGAGCTCGCTCAGCCATATTTCTGGGCCACTGCCTTTTTCAAACACTTGTTGTTGGTGTTCGAGGATTATTCGGTTCAGTGCTTGCCGTGGGCTCAGGACACCAATTGCAAAGTATGGCGATAATCGGCTAGTACAATTTGCAATTGGATAGTCTCTTTTTTGTGCATAGTCAATTACATGCTCTCGGCTAAAGCCACGGAGTTGGTTAATGACATCTTCTTCTTGATGCGGCCAGCATTTTAATTTTTCTAATGTCTGATTCGATGCTGTGTATTTATGATAAAGGCGATCAAAAATAAGTAGATTATCTGTCTGAGCAGTTGGTTTTGCATAACTGTAAGGTAAATTAGCTTGCAATTGATTAAGCCATTGTTTTTTAAATGGCGTAAACACTTTATAAGGTTCACCATTTTCTTTAACTACACTTGCAGGTTTTAAGATTAAACTATCGTGGTAGCGCTGTAGTTTGGTGCCAGTTGCTTGTAAAGCTTGTTCTAGCACTTGATCACGTTTTTGTTCGTTTAGTTCGTATTCTTCGGTGATATGGCAGTGGCTAACCTCATGCGTTTGGCAAAACTCGGCAACCCATTGGGCAGACTGCTGATATGTATCGCAATGATGAATAACCAATGGAATGTGCAATCCAGCCAATTCTTGCTGCAACTGCATCACACGCGCTTTAATTAAAGCGCGCTTAATTTCAGCCATATGTTGCTGTTGCCATTGCTTTTTAGTGAATACAAATACACAGGCAACACCTTGATTTAATGCCTGAGCCAATTCGCAGGCATGGTGAAGCGCTGAGTGGTCATAGGTTCTTAAATCGTTTCTATACCATACTAGTTGCATTAGCCATTTAACCCCATTTGTAGTGGATACGGACTAAAATACGTTTGCTGACTTAAATACTCATTAGGATATTTTTTCAAAAAGTGTTTAATTAAAGTCAGTGGCGCCAACAAGGGTACTAAACCAGATCGATATTGCATTATTAAGTCAGTCAGCTCTTGCTTATCGTGAGCCGTAAGCTGCTTTTTAAAATAACCTTGAATATGCTGCATTACATTGCAATGCTTTTTCCGACCTGCAATGTTTTTTAACGCAACCATCAATTGATTGAAATATTCCGCTTTCAGTTCCTCTAATGGTCGCTTATCTAAATTGGCAACAAGTTTTCCTAAGCTTTTATATGCCTGGTAGCTATGAGACATTATTTGGTATTTGTGCTGACTATGAAATTTTACCAAGTCGGCCATTTTGTCACTGTTGGCGACGTGTTTGTGCCAGTCAGCGTGAACATAAACGCGCGCAATAAAATTTTCTCTTAGTTGGGAATCGTTCAAACGCCCATCTTCTTCGACTGGTAAGTTTGGATGCATTTGCATTAACTGCTGGGTAAAAATACCAACACCATCTTTGCGGATTTGTTTCCCTTCAATATCGTAAACTTTCATCCGCTCCATACCACAACTGGGAGATTTTGACGTGACGATAAAGCCGTTTAATCCACTATATGCTGCGCATTTTTTTTCTGAAAATTCGCGCATCTGCTGAGTATAATCGATACTGGCATCGCGGCTATCTAACAATAATATTTGCTCGTTGTGCTCAACCAATCGAATTGGTTTGCGTGGAATAGACATGCCAATGCCGACTTCAGGACAAACCCTGTGGTAGTTGGCATAGTTAATTAAAACTTGGTTGGCAAAATAAAGGTTTTTGTGTCCACCATCAAAGCGGACGTTTTCTCCTAATAAGCAGGCGCTTATACCAATATCAACTTTTGGAAATTGCTTGTCCATATCTACCCTTTTGATCGTTTACCTAAAATTAGGTTTATCTGATTCGTACGAAGTTAAGGATAGATTAGATCATTAAAATTTAAAGAAATTTATTTAATTTAAACCTTCAACATTATTACCAATACTGAACAAATTGTGCTGGGTTGGGCCGTTGTTTTTTCGGTACTTCACCATCTGGCGTGCCTAAATACAAATAACCCACTATTTGCTCGTTATCGCCCAACTTGAGTTGTTGTTGCACATATGGGTGGTAAGCATAAGCCCCTGTGCGCCAAATGCCTTGAAAGCCTTGCGCAACAGCCGCCATTTGCATTGCATGAACGCTACAACCAGCTGTAATAAGTTGCTCACTTTCAGGAATTTTATGCTCTGGGGTAATTTTGGCGATCACCGCGATAATAAGTGGCGCTCGCAATGGCATATTTTTCGCTTTGGCAATTTGTTCATCTGTCGCTTGGTTTTGTTCGGCCGCTTCGGCAAAAATTTCGCCTAAATCCGTCAGTGATTCATCTTTAAACAGAATAAAGCGCCATGGCATAAGGCCACCATGATCAGGCACATTACAACCAGCCTGCAATATGTTGTTCAGCTGCTCTCCCTGTGGCGCTGGATATAACAATTTGTTGTAGGAAACTCGGTTTAATAAAAGGTCGATTGCGTTCATTAAGATATCCTATACGTACATGCTGTCTTCATCATCTGGCGATTGTTCTAGTTTAAATGGTTTGCGGCTATGGAATATATCTTGAAAGGCAAAATACAAAGTGCAATGCATTATCGGTAAAACAAATATTAGCCCTAATCCACCTAACATAATTGCTAACACCATAGCGAATATGATGACTAACCCAAATACAGCCATACTCATACTATTTTTAAAACCACCAACAAACGACATCTTAATCGCTTGCCACGGAGATATTTGATGCAATATCACCAATGCAGGTGCAAATAACATTGCCAACAGTATCGGAGCATACAAAATTAACAACACTAAACTCAAATGGTAAACATCCACAATATTAGGTGTACTTAGGGAGTTAAAGCCAGTCATGTTAGCTGCAACTTCATAACAGAATAATGCACCTATCATATTGACTAATGTCAGCACTATCATAGGCACTAAACTGTTTTTAAAACCATCAAATACTTTTTTATGTTCAAATTTCTGGGTGTGGTAAGCGGTAAATGCTAACGGGTACAAACCAGCCACTAAAATATTGCCAATTAGTTGCCCAACAACTGGAACAATGGCCAGCGCAAGCATCAGGATATAAACCGCTAGCGTTGTGCCAATCCATGCAAGTTTGTTTTGATTAAACAAGTTAAACCCTTGTTTAAACCAGTCAAATGCTGACTTTGCTGGCCTAACTCGAATAACAACTTGCTGATCTGAATTATTTGAAGAAACTGGTTGCATAAAATAACTGTTATCGTATTAATGAATTGAACTTGTATTATTGCTGATGTCGTCTAACTGCAATTTAATAATTTGCGCAAGTGGATCAGCAGGACACTGTTCAATAAAAAATTTGTAATCGTCGACTGCAAACGAGTCACAGTTCAACTGTTGCAATACAAAACCTCGGTCACGTCGTTCGTATGGGTTATCTGGTTCGTGGCTAATTATCAGGTCGACAACTTCAAGCGCTTTGGCAAATAAACCTTTGTCCATGAGTGCGGTTTTGTACATACTCAATAGTAACATGCCAACAGTTTGTGCGTCTGGCAATTCAATCTGGGCTTGTTTTTTATCTTTGATGTTTAAATATTCTTTTACTTCGCTCCACTCCAAGCTAGTGCCAGTTGAGGCTTCGATAAACACATATTGGTTTTCTTCAAGTTCAATACGGACTAACACTTTATGTTTAGCAATAATCGGATGAGCATTTAACCTTGCCGCACTAAACAAGTCGGCTAGTATGATAGCGAGTACAGATGAAGCGGCGGTATGCGTATTCAGGGCAGAAACTAAGTCGTAGTCTTTTGCTTGCACGGGTGCATTTGGCAAACCAAAAATGCTTTGCGTATAGTAAAAGTCGAGCACAAAATGAATTCGCTCAATTGGATCATCCATGTCTAGTGTAGCTAATTCAGCAGTTTGATATAAAGTATCATGTTGCTCTAGCGCCGAGTTAAATTGCGCAGTTGGTGATATTGGCTCAAGTAATTCTAAGCAATAGCCGACGATGGATTGATGTTCTAACAATTTAGCCCCTACAAATTTTGAATACCGCGTTCATTTTATGGGGGCTTAATGGTGTTTTTCAAGGGGTATTAATCAGGGTATTGCTGCAAGACCTCTTCAAACAGTTGATACTTATCTATAAATATATCGACCAATTCGGGGTCAAAATGTTTACCACTTTGAGATTTAATTTCTGCCATAGTTTGCTCTGGGCTCCAAGCTTCTTTGTAACAACGTTTGCTTCGTAGTGCGTCATACACATCAGCAATCGAAACAATTCTGCCATACAAGTGTATCTCCTTGCCTTTTTTACCTTCTGGGTAACCAGTGCCATCCCAACGTTCGTGGTGATCTCGGGCTATTAGGGCGCCCGCTTTAATAATAGGTCGCTCACTCCCAGCTAAAATATGGTAACCCATAGAGCTATGTTTGCGCATTATGGTCATTTCATCAGGTGTCAGCGGCCCCTGTTTATTTAAGATTCGGTCAGGTATGCCAATTTTTCCGACATCATGCAGCGGTGATGCTAATACCAGATTGTCTGTTTCTTCTTCAGGCAGGCCTAGATGCTCAGCAAATAATCGGCAGTATGCTGCAACTCGTTTTACATGATTACCTGTTTCTTCTGAGCGACATTCAACTGATTCACTCAAGCGCATGACAATTTCTCGCTGCGTGTCTTCTATGTCTTGAGTCAAAATTACATTGTCGTATGCGATTTGCACATTCTTAGTAAATAACTCAATTAGGTGCTTATCGGTTGCAGACAACTCTTCTGATATATTTGCGATATACAGCAGTGCCCTATGGTTTGAATGGCTTTCACAGTAAGCAACTATAAAATCATCACCATAAACGATGTCTTTGTCGTTTATTGCATCTTCAAACGCATCTTTCATATTCGGTTGAATAACTTCAAATACTTTTTTGCCTTCAAGGTCAGCAAATTCGCCCTGACCTGTTACAACAACGAGTTCGCCATCGACTAAGTGATCATCTGCCACCAATGAAGTTACATACATGGCTTCATTGGTACAGTTAATAATAGAGGTTAATTGGCGCAAAATCCCATTAATGAAAGTGTCCATGGAGTGATTAGAAAACAAGTTTGCCGACGCTTTTATAATGGTTTCTAACCCCATACGGTTTTTTTCTATCGACATAATGTCGCGATATGAACGCAAACTTGCCATGATGACAGTAAAGAGTTTTTGTGCGGTTAACTCTGTTTTAGATTTATAGTCATTTATATCATAGTTAACAATTACATGTCGCTCTGGTGCCTGACCTGGTTGACCTGTACGCAAAATAATTCGAACAAATTGGTTATTGGCTTCTTGGCGGATAAATTCAGCAACACGCAGCCCTGCGTCATCCGTTTCCATAACTACGTCGAGTAGAATAATTGCAGTATCTGGATGTTCAACAATTAATTCCTTGGCTTCAGCGCCTGAATAGGCACTGATAAATTCCAAGCTATGATGTTGAAATGTGAAATCACTCAATGCAAGTTTGGTCACTGCATGAACTTCGGGCTCGTCATCAACAATTAACACTTTCCAAGTTTTTTGATAGCTAGTTTCTTCTTCTGTTGTTGTATCGTCGTCTGTAAATAGAAAATCATCGTTCATGCACTAATTCCCCAAAAGCGTGCGTTTACACCACTCTTAAAAACTAGTTCACAGATATTAAATTGACAAGTTTGATGAATATTTATTGTTTGTAGGCGAATGTGATGCGATCTTGTTGGGCTATGTCTTTGACTGTTTGTATGTTTTTATAGCCAAGTTCGGATAACAATGCAGTTACAGCGGCAGCTTGGGTGTATCCGTGTTCAAATGCCAATAAGCCACCTGTGTTTAAATATTGCAGCGCTGTTATGGCTATGTGCCGAATATCTGCCAGCCCTTGGTCTTGGGCTACCAATGCGGATATCGGCTCAAATCGCACATCACCAGTGTCTATATGCGGGTCATTTTGTTCAATATAAGGTGGGTTGGATACAATAATGTCAAAACATCTATCGGTATTTGCAAAAGGCTCAAACCAGCTGCCTTGATAAATCTCTATCGGTAATGCGAGCTTGAGAGCATTCTGCCGCGCAAGTTCTGCTGCCTGCGGATTATATTCAACGGCACTCACCTGCCAATGCGGAAACTCCGACTTTAATGCAAGTGCAATCGCGCCTGTACCCGTGCCTAAATCAACTAACTTGACAGGTTGCTTAGACCAAGTTGACTGCTGGTCGACTTGGTTAATCACCACTTCAACCAAGGTTTCTGTATCTGGTCGCGGAATCAAGGTGCTTGGATTAACTTTAAGCGGCAACCCCCAAAATTCACGTTCACCAATAATATGGGCGATCGGATGCCCGTGCAAACGTGTGTCTACCAATTGACAAAAATGCTGAATTTGCTCGGTAGTTAGCGATTTATCAGGCCAGGTCAGCAAATATACGCGATTGTGCTGCTTTAAAACATGCAACAATAATAGTTGCGCATCAAGTTGCGCTGAATCTGATTCAGTCAATAGACTAGCAGCCCAACGCCATGCAAGTTCTATGGTGTTGGGACAATTTTGCGTTATATTTGCCATCAATTATCGAGACTAACCGTCGGACAGTGCAGCTAATTGATCAGCTTGATATTCATGGATAAGCGGCTCTACGACAGCATCTAAATCACCTTCTACCACTTCATTTAATTTGTATAACGTAAGGTTAATTCTATGGTCGGTAATTCGCCCTTGAGGATAGTTATAGGTGCGAATACGCTCTGAGCGATCACCACTGCCCACTAGATTACGACGAGTAGACTCTTCTTCTAAACGGCGTTTTTCATCTTCTGCAGCTTGAATTCGCGCAACTAAAACAGACATTGCTTTGGCTTTATTTTTATGCTGTGAACGCTCGTCCTGACACTCCACTACAACACCTGTCGGTAAGTGAGTAATACGTACAGCAGAGTCGGTACGGTTTACGTGCTGACCACCCGCCCCCGATGCACGGAATGTATCAATACGTAAATCAGCAGGATTAATTTGAACCGCTTCTGATTCTGGAACCTCTGGCAATAAAGCAACGGTACAGGCAGATGTATGAATACGCCCTTGTGATTCAGTTTCAGGTACACGTTGCACGCGGTGACCACCAGATTCAAATTTTAAACGGCCATATGCACCATCACCAATAATGCGTGCTACAACTTCTTTATAACCGCCTTGCTCACTTACATTCTCGCTGACTAATTCAACACGCCAGCTTTTGCGCTCGGCGTAACGCGAATACATACGGAATAAATCACCGGCAAAGATACCCGCTTCATCACCACCAGCGCCTGCACGTATTTCAATAAAGCAGTTGCGGTCGTCATTTGGATCTTTTGGTAATAACAATATTTGTAAGTCTTGACGCAGTTGCTCTAAAGTTGCTTTGGCCGCTTTCATCTCCTCTTGAGCCATTTCTTTTAGCTCTGGGTCATCTTCATTTAACATTTCTTCAGCGGTGGCGAGGTCTTCTTCTGCTTGCTGATAATCTTTAAACGCCTTAACAACTTCTTCTAATTGCGAATATTCTTTAGACAAGGCTTTAAATTTATCTTGGTCAGATATTACGTCACCATCGCTTAACAATGCTTGAACTTCTTCATAGCGCTCATCTAGCGCTTCGAGTTTACGTATAATTGATTCTTTCATGGGTAAAGTTTACTCAGATTCTATGCCTAAATGCTCGGCTAAAAATTCTATATTAGATTTATCTTCAGCTGTCGCCGCTTGCCTAAGCGCAACAGTTGGTGGATGAACCAATTGATTGGTTAATTTGCTTGCTAATTCAGTCACCACTTTGTCGGCATCTACACCTTGCGAAAGTTGGTTAAGTGCTCTGTTTAACAATAATTTTTTAATGTCGTCCGCTTGGCTGCGATAACTTCTTACATAATCAACCGACTGGCGTGAGGCAAGCCATTGATTAAATTTAGCAACGTCAGCAACAATCATTTGTTCTGCTTTTTCTGCCGCTTTTACTCGTTTTTGTTGATTTTTTTGCACTATGCCCTGCAAATCATCAACTGTATATAAATAGACGTTATCAACATCATTAACTTGCGTTTCTATATCTCTTGGTACCGCAATATCAACCATAAACATAGGTTGATTGCGTCGCTGATGCATTGCACTTTCCACCATACCTTTGCCAATTAACGGCAATGTACTGGCTGTCGAGCTCACGACAATATCTGCATTGACTAATAACTCGGGTATTTGCGACAAAGTAGCGGTATTCGCATTAAAAGCTTGAGCCAACGACTCGGCTCGCTGCTGACTTCGATTTGCCACGGTAATCTTATTCGCACCCGCTTCGGCAATATGTCGGGCAACCAGCTCAATTGTTTCACCCGCCCCTACCAACAAAACATTCACTTTGCTTAAGTCATCAAATATGTGTTTCGACAAACTCACTGCCGCAAATGCCACGGAAACGGCCGCTTCACCGATTTCGGTGTTTGTACGTACGTCTTTAGCAATGGCAAAAGCACTCTGAAATAACCGCGACAAAATGCCACCAACAAAATTGTGTTGTTCAGCTATCGCATACGATTGTTTGAGCTGACCTAAAATTTGTGGTTCACCTAACACCATCGAATCGAGACCACAAGCAACCCGCATCAAATGGTTAATCGCGTTATCATCTTGATAAAAATAAACATGTTCGGCCAAGCTTGCTTGCTCGATACCATGCACCTCAGACAACCATTCAATTGCAGTGTGCTTGCTATATTGGGGCGCGTTCAGATAAACTTCGGTGCGGTTACAAGTAGAAACAACAACAGCTTCGGTAACTGAATAGATTTCTTTTAACTGAATGACTGATTCGACGATTTGCTCTGTCGAAAAGGCAACTTTCTCCCGTATACTTACTGGAGCTGTTTTGTAGCTGATACCGAAAGAAAATAATGCCATTGATTCTGTTACAGTTTGTCGTTGAACGTTCAGTTAAAATGGAAAGACGCTAATTTTACGAGATGGACGAGCAGATTGAAAGCTTTTAACTATAGCATTCGCGGTTATTTATTAAGTTTGGTGGTATTTTTAAGCGGTTGCGCACTAAAACCTGACTTACCTCAACTTAAAGATATTTATTCAGCAAAACAAATCAAAAGTTTTACAGCCGAAGGGAAAATTGCATTTATTCGAGGTAAAGACCGCGAGTCGGTTAACTTCTTTTGGCAACAACAAAGTGATAACTACCAAATAAGTTTAAATACTTTTTTAGGCATTCAAGTTGCAGACATTACTGGTTTCACTCCCCCAAAACGTGTAGCAAGCAAACAAAAACCAGCGCACATTTCAATTAAAGCGGACGGTAAAAGCTATCAATCTAATGCACCAGAGCAGCTATTAGAACAAGTTATTGGTTGGCCGATTCCGATTAATAAAGTGGCAAACTGGGCTAAAGGTGATCACCAAGGTGTGGTTATGAATCGGCACGATAATGGTTTAGCCAAAGAAGTATTTGTCAGAACTCAATTTGACCAAGAGTGGCGGTTGCAATATTTGAGCTACCACAGTTTAGGTAACGTTCAGTTGCCGAAAAAAATTAAGTGCCAGTACTTAGATTTCACCTTAATTATGCAAATAAACGAATGGAAAGAGATAAACCAATGAGCCAAAGTTATACCTGTTTAGCCCCAGCTAAAATTAATTGGTTTTTGCACATAACGGGCAAAAGAGACAATGGCTACCATGAACTCAGCACACTTTTTCAGTTTGTCGACTTAGCTGACGAACTCATTTTTACTAAAATTGAATCAAAGCAAATTGAGCTATCTGGTGATTTGTCCGGTGTGGCAGCTGAAAAAAACCTAGTTTACAAAGCAGCGCAGCTTATGCGCAAACATTTTGCAGTAAACTTAGGCATACACATAGAGATTAAAAAACGCATTCCTTCGGGGGCTGGATTAGGTGGAGGTTCGTCTGATGCGGCAACCACTATGTTAATGCTGAACAAACTTTGGCAAATCAACGCAACCGAACAACAATTGCTTGAACTCGGGGCAAAGTTAGGCGCTGATGTCCCCATTTTTATTTATGGCCAAACCGCGTTTGCTACTGGCATAGGTGAAAGGTTAACCCCAAGCGAACAACCCGAAGTTGATTTGCTGTTAGCGATACCAGCAGATTGCCATATATCCACCCCTCTTATGTTTTCTCAACCTCAACTAAAACGAGATAGTGAAATAGTTGCGCCGGCTGACTATCAATTTGCAACAACTCGGAATGATTTCCAACCTGTCGTAAAGGAAATGCAACCTCAGGTTGCCAAAACCTTACAGTGGTTGATAGAATACGCGCCATCCAGACTGACGGGTACAGGTGCATGCTGTTTTTCTGTTGTTTCATCTAAACAACAAGCGGAAGAAATGGCCCGCCATGCTCCAGAAGGCATAAATACTTTTGTTGTAAAAACCCTGAAGAATTCGCCTGTTCATCTATATTTAGCCGAACAGTTTTCGTAATTAGCTGAGTTAAACTAAGCTAATGTTTAAATTAAACGATTAATCAAATTGCCTGAGGTTCACCACCGTGCCTGATATGAAAATATTCACAGGAAACGCTACCCCTGAGTTAGCACAAAAAATTGCTAACCGTTTGTATACTAAACTTGGATCTGCCGTTGTTGGTCGCTTTAGCGATGGTGAAATTAGTGTGCAAATTAATGAAAATGTTCGTGGGGCGGACGTTTTTGTGATTCAATCTACTTGTGCACCGACTAACGACAATATAATGGAATTAATTGTCATGATTGATGCATTGCGCCGCGCTTCGGCTGGCCGTATCACAGCCGTTATTCCATATTTCGGCTATGCCCGACAAGACAGACGCGTGCGTTCTGCGCGTGTGCCAATTACTGCTAAAGTTGTCGCTGATTTCTTATCTAGCGTTGGTGTTGACCGTGTTTTAACGGTTGATTTGCATGCTGAGCAAATTCAAGGTTTCTTCGACGTGCCGGTCGACAATGTATTTGGTAGCCCAATATTGATTGAACACATGTGGGACCAAAAATTTGAAAACCCAGTAGTTGTATCCCCCGATATTGGTGGTGTCGTTCGCGCAAGAGCAGTAGCTAAACAGTTTAATGATTGCGACTTAGCCATTATTGATAAACGTCGCCCACGTGCAAACATTGCACAAGTCATGCATATTATCGGTGATGTTGAAGGCCGCGACTGTATCATAGTTGATGACATGATAGATACGGGTGGCACTTTATGTAAAGCGGCCGCCGCACTGAAAGAAAAAGGTGCGCGCCAAGTTTATGCTTACGCGACACATGCTGTATTCTCTGGCAATGCGGTACAAAACATTTCTGATTCATTAATTGATAAGTTGGTAATTACCGATTCAATTCCATTAAGCGATGAAATGCGCCAAGTAGATAAAGTTCATCAATTGACTTTAAGCTCTATGCTTGCTGAAGCAATTCGCCGTGTCAGCAATGAAGAGTCAATCTCTGCAATGTTTGATGGTTAGTTAACCCCAGACACCTTATACAATAAAGCCGTTATTGTTTTGCAATAACGGCTTTATTTACGCTAAACGTTTATAAGTGTCCTATGCTTTATATGTTGTTGGCTGAATAACATATTGGTTAAGTCGCTATGAGATACATGTTGCTACTGTTAATTATAATTGCCCATGCAAGCTGTGCAAAAACGGTAGTAGTGCTGTATACATATTATGAAAAACCACCGTTTATAATCGATCTTAAAAATAACATAGGTTTAAGTTTTGACCTCGCATCCGAATTAAACCATTTTGCCCAAAACTATCATTTCGAATTGGTTTATCTACCCAAGCAACGGGCAACCAACAAAGCGATAGAAGCCGGTGCCCTGCTGTGGGTTAATCCGAGCTGGGTCAATGGTACTAATACACAAACTTTTCTATGGACAAAGCCGGTGATGTACGACCGAGAGCTTTATGTGACTAATGATAAATCGTTAATATTTTCTGACAACTCATCACTGTACAATAAAACCTTGGTTGGCGTGCGCGGCTATCACTACTTCAACTTGAATGAGTTAATCAAACAAGGCAATGTTTTGCGCCACAATGTTGATAATGAAACCACTATCGCCAAAATGCTCGCCAATAAACGTGGTGATTTTGGCGTGATGGGATTGCAAACTTACAGCTACATAATTAAACAAAACCCTGAGTATAAAAACCAACTCTATATACTTGAAGGGTATGTTAAACCTTTTACACGTAGCATTGCGGTTTCATCATCTTCTCCGGCAATATATCAAAAACTTATACAATTTTTTCAATCAGATAGATGGATAAAGCTAAAAGATAGATGGCTGATACATCGAGATGATACAGCACAACTATCCAATCGCTGATACAAAGGCGGTTTATTTAATCAAAGTCAACTGTGACCCCATGTAGTGAACCTGAACTATTTTGTTCATTACTACGCAATTTAATTTTCAAACGTAAGTCGTTAGGTGAATCAGCGTGATGCAATGCATCAGCAAAGGTAATGACTCCTTTTTCGTACAAGTCAAATAAGGCACCATCAAAAGTTTGCATGCCAAGTTCCTTAGACTTTTCCATCACCTCTTTAATGCCACCCAACTCATTCCGGGCAATAAGATCAGAAATCAATGGTGAATTAAGCAATATTTCTATCGCGGCAACCCGGCCGTTACCATCTTTAGTGGGGACAAGCTGTTGCGCAACGATTGCTCGCAAGTTTAACGAAAGGTCAAACAATAGCTTTTCTTTCATATCTTTTGGCACCATATGCATAATACGGTCGATTGCTTGGTTAGCGTTATTGGCATGCAAGGTCGCCACACATAAATGCCCCGTTTCGGCAAAAGATAACGCATATTCCATTGTTTCAGCTGAGCGAACCTCACCTATCATAATGACATCTGGTGCTTGGCGAAGTGAACTTTTAAGTGCCGCGTCAAAAGATTCAGTATCTACGCCCACTTCACGCTGAGTAACTATCGACTTTTCATGTTGATGAACAAATTCAATTGGGTCTTCAATGGTTAGAATATGCCCACGGCTATTCCGATTTCGATAGCCCATTAGCGCAGCTAGTGCAGTTGATTTACCTGTGCCTGTCGCACCTACATATAAAAATAAACCACGTTTTGCCATAATGACGTCTTTCAATACGCTTGGCATGCCCATTTTGTCGACATCTGGAATGGTGGTATTAATTTTACGAATCACCATACCGGTTTGCTCGCGCTGAATAAAAGCATTGCAGCGAAAGCGTCCAACTCCATCAACGGCAATGGCGTAGTTGCATTCTTTGGTTTGTTCAAACTCTTGTTTTTGTGCGGCATTCATCGTGCTATGAACTAAGTCTATACTTGCCTGATTATCCAGCACATTCTCGTCTAAAGCGGTCATTTCACCGTTAATTTTTGCACTTGGTGGACGGCCAACCGTAATAAATAGATCGGACGCGTCTTGCTGAACCATTTTTTCTAAATAAGGTTGAATTAACATAAACCGCTCCTAGAATTGGCTTTTATTAACCGCTTTAGTTGCTGCCACTTGACGTGTCACCATGCCACGACTAACTAAATCAGCTAAACACTGATCCATAGTCTGCATACCAAATCCCATACCGGTTTGAATGGCAGAGTACATTTGTGCAACTTTATCTTCGCGGATTAGATTTCGAATAGCAGGCGTGCCGACCATAATTTCGTGAGCAGCAACACGACCACCACCAGAACGTTTTAACAATGCTTGTGAAATAACAGCTTGCAACGACTCTGACAACATTGAGCGCACCATAGGCTTTTCTGCTGCGGGAAATACATCAACAATACGGTCAATGGTTTTCGGCGCTGATGTTGTATGCAAGGTTCCAAAAACTAAGTGACCCGTTTCTGCTGCCGTCATGGCTAAGCGAATGGTTTCTAAGTCACGCATTTCACCAACTAGAATAACATCAGGGTCTTCACGCAGTGCTGAACGCAATGCATTGTTAAATGATTTAGTATCTCGGTGAACTTCCCTTTGGTTGATTAAGCTCAGTTTATTTTGATGAACAAATTCAATTGGGTCTTCAATAGTGAGTATATGATGATGTTTGTTTTGATTGATGTAATCTATCATTGCTGCCAGCGTGGTACTTTTACCTGACCCCGTAGGCCCGGTAACCAATACCAAACCACGTGGTTTGTCGGCAAGATCTTTAAATATATCGGGAGCGTTAATATCTTCCAGTGTTAAGACTTCGCTCGGAATGGTTCGAAATACCGCAGAAGCCCCGCGGTTTTGTACAAATGCATTAACACGAAAGCGTGCTAAGTTGGGGATTTCAAAAGAAAAGTCAGCTTCCCAGTTTTCTTCGTACTCTTTGCGCTGCTTATCATTCATAATGTCGTAGACTAATTGGTGCACTTGTTTATGATCCAATGCTGGTACATTTATTTTCCTTACATCCCCGTCGACCCGAATCATAGGCGGTACACCCGCTGATAAATGTAAGTCGGATGCTTTATGTTCAACACTAAATGACAAAAGTTCTGTAATGTCCATCTGAGGTACTCCGCTTTGTTCGCTTGGCTAAGCGCTTAATTGTTATTTTTAAAAATAGCAGAAAGTTTTAAGCCTGTTTCAATTATTCTGCAAAAATCGCTTTAGTTAACTGAATGATATATCATGACACCAGCCTCAACTGGAGCCAACCAAAAATTTTGATAAATGATAGATATACAACAAAATTTAACCGATATTAATCAACAAATTGCGAATATTAACCGCAATACACCACAAACGACTCAATTACTGGCCGTCAGCAAAACCAAACCGGCCTCGGCTGTTGTCGCAGCTTATCAAGCAGGACAACGAAAATTTGGTGAAAACTACGCGCAAGAAGGTGCAGATAAAGTTCAACAACTTGCTGATTATGCAGATATTGAATGGCACTTTATCGGCCCTATTCAGTCGAATAAAACCAAATTGATTGCCGAAAATTTTAACTGGGTGCAAAGCTTAGATAGAAACAAAATCGCTAAACGTTTGAGCGAGCAGCGCCCAAAAGATATGCCGAATTTAAATGTGTGCATTCAGGTAAATATTTCGAATGAAGCGAATAAGTCGGGTTTAGCAGCAAATCAAGTTATTGACTTTGCTGAGCATTTAACTCAATACAGCAATTTAACTTTGCGCGGCATTATGGCTATTCCACTGAATACAGACGATAAAGCCGAACTCAACAAAATGTTTGGCCAGTTGCACGATTTATATCAGAACTTGAAAAACAGCTACCCGGCTATAGATACATTATCAATGGGTATGTCGAACGATATGCAAACCGCGATCGAAAATGGTAGCACTATGGTACGGATTGGCACGGCTATTTTTGGCGCAAGAACCTAATTAACCCTTTACACTTTTTGTAGAAACACAATATGACAACATCAAATAGAACAGTCGCATTTATTGGTGCTGGCAATATGTCTGCTAGTATCATTGCTGGATTAGTTAACAGTGGCTATGAAGCCAATAAAATTATTGCGGCGAATCCTTCAACTGGCAAGTTGGATGCGCTAAAGCAAAAATATGCCATCCAAACGACGCAAGATAACAACAGCGCAATAGCACAAGCTGACGTTGTTGTATTAGCCGTTAAACCTCAAATTATGGCGGATATGCTCAGCGCTGTAACACTAGACCCAGCACAATTGACGAACAAACTTTTTATTTCAATTGCCGCAGGTATTCCTGTTGCCCGCTTCCAGCAGCTGCTTGGCCCTGAAGCAGCGATTGTCAGAACCATGCCAAACACTCCGAGTTTACTCGGTTTAGGCTTAACTGGTGTCTATGCAGCAGACTCAGTATCTCAAACGGATAAAGACTTCACCGATACCTTAATGAGTGCAGTTGGCAAAACAGTTTGGGTAGATGACGAAGCTGGCATTAATAAAATCACTGCGCTGGCCGGCAGTGCCCCCGCTTATTTTTTTCGCTTTATGGAAGCTTTGGTCCAGCAAGCACAAGCTCTCGGTTTTTCAGACACAGAAGCCAAACTTATTGTCGAGCAAGTTGCCAATGGTTCAGCACAAATGGTGCAACAGAACTCTGATAAAACCATTACCGAACTGCGCCAACAGGTTACCTCGAAAGGCGGTACGACTGCGGCAGCCATCGCCAGTTTAGAACATAACGATTTAGATTCAGTAATTCAACAAGCTGTTGAAGCCTGTATGAAACGCGCCGAAGAAATGGCCAAACAATTGTAAAAGCACGGAGTTAAAACATGAATGCACTGCACTTTTTAATCACCACATTATTTGGCTTGTATTTAATGGCGATCGTTTTACGCTTTTGGTTACAGGCAGTTAGAGCGGATTTTTATAATCCTCTGAGTCAATTTATTGTAAAAATTACCAACCCGTTAGTTAAGCCATTGCAGACTATTTTACCGAATGTAAAAAATTGGAATTTTGCTGCTTTAGTGGCAGCGATTATTGTTGCAGCGGGCAAATTTTTTGTTTTAGCTTTAGTTTTTTCACAACCGGTTAATCCAGCTGGATTTGTTATAGTTGGTGCAATATCTGTAGTTTATGAGTTTTTAAACATCGCTTTTTGGGTATTGATTATTCGCGCCATTTTAAGTTGGTTTAGCCAAGGTGGTTATAACCCTGCGGAACAAATATTAGTCCAATTAACTGAACCTTTGGTTTCTCCCATACGTAAAGTTTTACCACCTATGGGTGGGTTAGATTTTTCTGTGTTGGTAGCGATTATCGCTATTCAGTTTGTTAAATTGTTGTTGTCTGATTTATTTGGTGGGTTTTAAATATCGCTATCAAGATACGTGTGTGCTTTTGGCTAGTAGAGTGTTATTTTCGCAAAAACGCTGCAAGTACGTCCTTGTAAGCTTCGCTTTTTCATCCCTGACAAAGAGATTTTGCTCTAAATATCACTCCACTAACCAGCGCATCAGACATCTTAATTTTCAGCGATAACATACCAAGAAGGTGGATGAGTGTGTTGCGAACAAAACTTCATAAGGCATGGATGCCTTATGCAAGCGACTCAGGATGAGCTTGAAGCATTTTTGTGAGTAATACCTCATATACCTTTATACCTTCTAGCAAAAGAATAAAGAGCCCAAGCAACTAAGGAATAAAATGAACACTATAAAATTTTCTAAGATACTCCTGTTAACAACATCACTACTTTTTGCTTGTACAGCCTTAGCCAATGGCGAATTTATCGACGACGGTAAAGGTGGCGCCAACCCAAATATGACAGAAATCGGCAGTTGGCAAATTCACCATATCGCCTTTCCTTCCACCTTTATTCAAGCAGAAACGGCCAAAGCAATAGGTTTAGATCGACGTGGTAACTATGGTCTACTCAATATTAGCATCTTAGATTTAGCCAATAATAAAGCGCCACTAAAGCTAAAAGTGACAGGTTATGCACAAAACTTAGTTGGTCACCGCAAAGACTTGGAGTTTAAGGAGGTAGACGAAGGCAATGCGGTTTATTACTTGGCCCAAGTGCGCCATGCAAATGAAGAAACTTTTCGCTTTTACATCACAATTAAAGACCCGAAAACAGGTCACAGTGAACAATTTAGATTTCAACAAAAAATGTGGGTTGATTAGTTCATTCGCCTAAATCCAATTTAAGCTGAACAGCTGTGCGCTGTTCACTTAAACCCACTTGCACTCCCAACAAGCGCACACCTTTTTTCTGCGCTTTGCCATCAAATCTATTGAGTCCTTCTTGCAACAAATAACGTAAAACTGTGTGGTCGAGCGTTTGGCACTGTTGCTCTTTAGTGGTTAATTGAAAATCAGAAAATTTAAGTTTGATACCAATTTTTTCAATTTGCCGACTAAGCAAATATGGCTCCAATCTGCGGTTGAGCTCTGGCAATAATTTTTCAGTTAAAATTTGGTTTAGCTGCTCATAACTATAAAAATCTTTATCAAAAGTGCGTTCTACCCCTACCGATTTACGTACTCGCTCGGTTTCCACTTCGCGTTCGTCTATGCCGTGGCAACGTCGCCATAATACTTGGCCATATTTGCCAAAATGTTGTTGTAAAAATTCAAGGTTAGAGTTGCGTACATCTAAACCTGTATTTAACCCGTAGTTTTGTAACTTTTGCCAAGTGACTTTGCCCACACCAGGAATTTTTTTTAGCTCTAGTTCGTCAATAAAATCTTGTACTTGCTCAGGTTTAATTGTGTATTGGCCATTTGGCTTATTTAAATCAGAGGCTATTTTCGCGAGGAATTTAATTGGCGCTATCCCTGCCGATGCGGTCAACCCCGTTGCTTGGTAAATCTGCTGGCGAATGGTTTGTGCAATTAGAGTTGCAGATCCATTGTGCAATGGGTTATTGCTTACATCCAAGTATGCTTCATCCAAGGAAAGTGGTTCGATTTTATCTGTGTGTTGAACAAAAATATCACGTATTTGCTGGCTAATCTCTTTGTAGGCCTGCATTCTGCCTGGCAATACAATTAGATCTGGACATTTTTTCAATGCCAACGCGGTAGGCATAGCGGAGTGCACGCCAAATTGGCGTGCAATATAATTGCATGTCGATAAGACACCGCGCCTGTTCGACGCACCGCCAACGGCAACAGGCTGCCCTTGTAATTTTGGGTTGTCGCGAATTTCGACTGATACATAAAAAGCATCCATATCGATATGGACAAACTTTTTATTCATGCAAAATTCCTCAGCTCACATCTGTAAAATCTGTAGGAAATTTACCACATAACTGTATATTTAGACAGTTAATTCACATCATTTAAGAAAGCTTCAAAATCTTCTTCTTCTTGCTCAGTGATTTGAGGTTTTGGCACATTACCATCATACAAGTCATATAAACTGCGCTGAAAGTAAGCTTCACGCACAAATAAATAAGGGTCTAAACTATCATCTAATAGTTTTTCTTGATCCATTAACCGAATGCGGCCTTCCACTGCTTTAATACTGATACGCAAGGCTTTGACCCATAGGGTCAAATCGTCTAATGGAAAATAAGCTGAGTCAATAATATCACCAGTAAAATTTCGCGCATCCGTTGGCCCCATCGCTGGTAACATTAAATATGGTCCAGTATTGAGCCCCCATTTTCCCAACACTTCACCAAATTCTTCGTTGTGGTCTTCTAAACCCATGTAACCAGCCACATCAATCAAACCTAACAAACCAATAGTTGAATTAACTAAAAATCGTCCTGTGCTTTTTGCAGCCCCTTCGCCTTTGCCTTGCAATAAATTATTAATTGCGGATGAAGGTTCTTCTAGATTTTCAGCTGCATTTAATAAACCCGTTCGGGCAAATTCAGGCATAATGATCTTATAACCAACTGCCACAGGTCTAACGAGATACTTGTCTAGTATCTCGTAGTTGAAATCCCAGATTGCTCGGTTGACCCCTTCTAATGGATCTGGGATTTCTTGTTGTACTTCTTTGGGTAAATTGGCTTGCTGAGCCGCCGTTGCTTGTGTATCTATATTTTTATTGCTAGCACAGCCAGCTAACACAAGCACAGCTGAAGCGAATAATAAATTAATCTGTTTCACGTTTTCCGTTCCGAAAATTATTCACCTGCAAATTGAACTTCTAATTTGACGCCTGCAGGATCATGCAAAAAAATTTGAGTTGGCCTATCTGCATAATTCATTTGATGATATTCAATTGCCAGTTGGTTTAATTTGTTTATAAAGTTGCTCATATTAGGCATAGTAAAAGCCATATGATCCAAAGCCTGATTGGATCCTGGCGTATAAACTGCATTCACATCAACTATCTTATTCAAATGCAATATTGGCTGGTTGCCTGAATATAACCAATAGCCAGGCCGGTTCATCTTTGGCCTATACCCTTCTACTAGACCAAAAAGATCACAATAAAATTTCTTCACTTTTAAGATAAGGTCGGGGGCGACATTTAAATTAAAATGATTAAATTGCAATTTCTAAAGTTCCATTGTGACTTGGGTATTTTGTTCTAATGTAAGGGCATCACTATTTTTTTCAATTTCACCTTCAGATAAACCAACATCTGCATCTTTAGACAAACGCACAGTGATATACGCATTGGCCAAAGACGACAAATTAAAACCTTGCATCATCGCATTTTGATCGGTCAAAGTAACTGTATCTGGCAGTTGTCCATTTTCTATTGGCAAACGTAATACAGCTGCAGGTGGGCCAGATAACTGGGGTCGGGCAAATACCACTAAATATTGAAAGTCTGCTACTTGTGCTTGAGTTTGTTGTGAGACATTAAATTTAATCACAACGGACTTTGCATCAGCAGTTGGCTGCGCTGATTGTTGCGCAGCGGCGGCATGGGCACTCACTTGGGGCAAAGTTTGTTCAATCGCTTTGCGTCTGCTGTCGTCCTCAGGTAAATAATTCAACGCTAACTGCCAGTATTGCGCAGCAACTTGATTGTTTTGTAGCTGAAACGCTGTATAACCAGCCATAGTTAGTGCTTCAGCATCAGCTGGATTTTGTTGTAACACTTGATTATAGATACGCCCAGCTCGCTTCATCATGCTCTCGTCGCCACTGGCTAATAAACTTTGCGCTAAGCTCATTCGGCTAGGGTAATGCTCTGAGTCGATTTTTAGCGCTTGTTCAAATGCGGCAATTGCATCAGATAAATTGTTTAAACTATATGCAACACGCCCTAATAATAGCCAGCCAGACGCATCTGGCGTTTGCTCAGCTAATTTACTACGCAATCCCAAGTAAAACTCGTTTAACTCTGCTTTAGTAAAGTTTTCATTGCCTTGCATGAGTTTTTGCCCGAACTCTGCTGTTTTGCTTTGCGCGGCTAACCATTGTTCCATTTGTGCTGGCTTGCCTTGAATATAATATATCGCACTGGTCACAATTAGCGTTACCACTGGGAGCAGCCACATGGTGTTTTTCGAGATGTGCAGTCCACTGGTAACCTTAGCTTGTGATAACTCACTAGCAAGCTGCACAGTTAAATCTTCTTTAGCAGCCTTGTAGGCTTGCTCTTCAATATTACCTTGCTGTAAGTCTTGCGCTAGCTCTTGCAATTTTTCAGCGTATAAATTTTCAATGCGCTGGTGATCTTGTTTCCAGTTATGTTGTTTTGCCATCCAAGGTAGCAGGACCAATGTGCTCGCGATCAATGCAAACCCAACTAAAACTAATATTAACTCGTTCACGATTTACCTTTAGATTCTAATTTATCAATAATGGCTTGAGCTTGATCTAAGCTATTGGCATCAACTTCTGAGCCAAGCTTTTCTCGACGACCTTTTTTCAACACAAACACCACTAAAATCAGCGCAATAGCAATCGGCACTAACCACAGCCAAATAGTTACCATGTTTATTGGTGGATCGTAATGAACAAATTGTCCGTATCTTTGCACCATAAAATCAATAACTTGGTCTTTGCTTTGCCCTTGTTTAACCAACTCATAAGTCTTATTTTTAAGATCGATGGCAACCATAGCGTTTGAGTCTGCGATATTTTGGTTTTGACACTTAGGACAGCGCAACTCTTCAACCAACTCACCAAAGATTTTTTGCTGTTGTACATCATCAAATGGATAACTTTCTTCAACCGCATAAACAAAACAACTGATAAAAGTTAGACCCAAACTAATCAGCGTTATAATTGATTTGTTCATTTTTGCTGCTCCGACAGGTTTGAACCGTGATTATTTGGCAACAAAGGGGCAAACTCGTTTTGCCACACCCTATGGTCAATTGCCCCGCGTCGATGCGCAATAATTGTACCTTTATCGTCAATTAAAAAGCTTTCTGGCGCACCTGTGACGCCTAAATCTAACGACAAATCGCGCTTTTCATCGTAAATATTAAACTGAAAAGGATTGCCTAATTGAGCTAACATTTCAGTAACTTCTCTACGGGTTTGTCGTACATCAAGTTCACCAAAAGCAGCTTCTGCAGCATTGTCGTAATAAACGCCAACAATCTTAACGCCTTGCTGGCGAAGTTGCGTCATAAAAGGTAATTCAACACGGCAGGTAACACACCAAGTACCCCATACATTGATTAAGGTATATTCACCTAACAGATCTGCTTTACTGTATAGGCGATTTTCATCCATTAAATCTGCCAATTGAAACTCTGGAAAAGGTTTGGCTAAATTGGCATTTTCAATGTTAGTTGGATCAGAATATAAACCTTTGTACAAAAAAATACTGACCAACAAAAATGCAACTATTGGAATGAGCAGCTTATAATTTTTCATTCAAATTTAACCTTTTGCTCTATAACTTTGTTTGCTGATACTGATTCAACAGGCCCAGCCTCACTTGGCTGTCGCTGTGCTCTCCAAGATAAAATTTTACGATAGCGTTTATCTAAAATACACATAATCGAACCTAACACCATTAATACACCGCCTAACCAAATCCAACGGACAAATGGCTTAACATTAGCAGTAACCGCCCACGCATCACCATCTAACTGTTCGCCTAAGCTAATATAGATATCGCGCCACAAACCCGGGTCGATACCAGCTTCAGTCATAACATTTGAGTGCATTTTGTAATAGCGTTTCTCGGCTTTAAGTGAAAAACTGTCTGAACCATTACTAACGTCAAACAACGCGTGATAGGCTGAATAATTGGGCCCTTCAAATTGCTCTACTGCGGTAAATTTAAATTCATAATTGTTGACCGTGACACTCTGACCTGGTGAGATTCTAACGCTTTTGTCAACACTTGCGACCTTAGTAATTGCAATGCCAATAACCAGTGCTGCAAAGCCTAGATGGCCTAACGACATGCCCCAGTGTGACAAAGGCAATGGATTCTTTTTCCCTGAGGTAATGAGCTCGTATACCACTAATGCGGCCAGCCAAGTTGCTAAAACCACACCAAGCAAACTGAAAAATGTATTAATTTGCAGCATTAAATAACAGGTAATGGCAACAATCGCAGCTGGCACGGCACCAACAAATAACTTAGTTTTGATGCGAGAAAACCTGTCTTGTTTCCAGCGGACAAATGGCCCAATAGACAAAGCGATAATAAATGGAATAAACCAGATAGAAGAAACACTATCAAAAAAAGGCGCCCCAATTGAAATTGAACCCAAGCCAATTTCTTTGTGCACAAGAGGCAATAAAGTGCCAAGCAAGACGACAACCAATGCTGCAACCAGCAGAACATTGTTCACAAATAGCAAAACTTCGCGAGAAAACAGTTTGTATCTGTGGGTACTCACCACTTTGTCGGCACGCCACGCATATAAAGTAAGCGCGCCACCAATTACAATAAGTAAATACACCAGGATAAATAAACCACGTGTTGGATCACTGGCAAATGCGTGTACTGAGACTAAAATACCCGAGCGAACCAAAAAGGTCCCTAATAAACTTAACGAAAATGCCGAAATTGCCAGTAGTACAGTCCAGCTTTTGAACGCGC
The DNA here is from genome assembly GCF_000568405.1 of Catenovulum agarivorans DS-2. Classification (GTDB taxonomy): domain Bacteria; phylum Pseudomonadota; class Gammaproteobacteria; order Enterobacterales; family Alteromonadaceae; genus Catenovulum; species Catenovulum agarivorans_A. The sequence goes on along the minus strand of NZ_ARZY01000001.1, from coordinate 175,343 downwards.
CGCGTTTTTCTGTGACCGCTAAACTATGGATCAAGGCAGTGCCCGCTAGCCAAGGCATAAATGATGCATTTTCAACAGGATCCCAGAACCACCAGCCACCCCAGCCAAGTTCATAATAAGCCCACCAGCTACCGAGTGTAATACCTGCAGTCAAGAAGCCCCAGGCAGACAATGTCCAAGGTCGCGACCAACGCGCCCAAGTTGCGTCTAACTTTCCACCAATTAATGCTGCAACCGCGAATGCAAAAGCAACCGAAAAGCCAACGTAGCCCATGTACAACATAGGTGGATGAATGATTAACCCTACATCTTGCAGGAGTGGATTCAAATCTCGTCCATCTATCGGAAACATTGGAAAAGTTCGTTCAAATGGGTTTGAAGTAAAAATCACAAATGCTAAAAAGCCAATAGCAATAAAGCCCATAACTGCTAATACTCGAGCAACATCATCGTCATCTAGACTTGAACTAAAAAACGCAACCCCTGCTGTCCATAAACTGAGTATCCACACCCACAAAAGCAGCGAGCCTTCATGTGCGCCCCATACTGCAGACAACCGATAGTACCAAGGCAAATCTGAGTTTGAGTTCATCGCAACATAAGTGACCGAAAAATCGTTGTGGTAAAACGCCCAACTCAAACAAAAGAATGCCACCGATAACAAGGTGAAGTTTGCGTAAACCAGTGGTTTAGCAAGCGCGACAAATTCGACAATTTTCTTTTGCGCTCCGATTAGCGGAAATATCGCTAAACACACAGAAAACACCAAACTGATAAGTAATGAAAAGTGACCTATTTCTGGTAACATTATTGGTATCCTAGTTCTGGGTTTTCAGACGGTTTAACATGTTTGATACCTTTCATCGCTTCAGCTAAATCTGGTGGCATGTATTCTTCATCATGTTTAGCCAATACTTCAAAAGCTTCGATAACATTGCCTTCTCGAAGATAGCCATTGGCGACAATGCCCTGCCCTTCACGAAATAAATCAGGCAAGATGCCGTCGTAGCGAACAACGACTTTAGGTCCTGTATCTTGTAATTCAAATTCGACCATTAAGCTTTCAGGGTCACGTTTGACGCTACCTTCAACAACCATGCCGCCAATACGCAAACGCTGGCCAACTGTTGGTTTTACCCCTGTTTCTTTCTTGCCATGGATAATTTCGCTTGGTGTATAAAATAAATCGATATTTTCGCTTAATGCATACAAAATTAAACCGACTGTTACCGCTAATCCAACCAATAAACTTAAACCAGCGTACAATCGTTTTTGTCGTCTAGTTGTCATAACTTCATCTCCGAATTAACTTGCTGCTGCCGAATATTACGCACTTGCTGTTGTTGAACAATTTCTTGTTCAATCGATTTTCGTTGCCATTTTGACCATAAAAACAATGCAACTATCAGCAAAAAAGCCAATCCATACGAAAGCCATACATAGAAGGCGTACCCATTCATTGCGAGAAAATCTGCAAAAGATTCAAATGCACCCATAATTTATTTACCTAAAATTTCTAAAACCCACTTACGATGACTTTCAGCTCTAAGCAACTCTGTTGCAAAACGGTAGCAAGTGAAGGCAATAAACAAACACAGCACAGAGACAATGTTAATCAACAAAGGCCATAACATAGATGGTGCTATCGACGGCTTGTCTAGTTTAGTAATACTCGCACCTTGGTGAAGTGTATTCCACCACTCGACAGAGTAATGAATAATTGGCACATTAATCATGCCAATCACGGCTAGTATACAAGCTGCTTTCGCACCCGTACGCTTGTCATCAAAACTTTGAAATAGGGCAAACACACCCATATATAAAAACAATAAAATTAATTCAGAGGTGAGTCTAGCATCCCATACCCACCAAGTGCCCCACATAGGTTTGCCCCATAATGACCCGGTAAATAACGCAATGGCGGTAAAAGCTGCACCAATCGGGGCCATTGCCAAGACACTAATTTCTAATAGTTTAATCTGCCAAACCAATGCACAAAAGCCAGCGATTCCCATCGACATATACACTCCCATCGACCAGATAGCTGCCGGCACATGAATATACATAATGCGTGCTGAATCACTTTGTTGATAGTCTGTAGGGGCAAATACTAGCCCCCATATACAACCAACAATTAATCCACAAATAGCCAATGGCATAAAGAATCGCTGAAATGCCAACGATAATTGATAAGCTTTTTCTGGTTTTGCGTAAGGATGTAACCATTTAAACATTGTTTTAACCCATATTTAGTTTGAGCGCTTGTGCTGTCGCCAGTGGTGCAATAGTCAAAGAAAACACCGCCAGTGCAGCCAATATTGTTATAGGTGCCGTATACGGCAAACTTTGTTGCGCGGCATCCATAGCCGCACCAGCAAAAATCAGTGATGGTACAAGCAAAGGTATTAATAACAAAGCCATAACCCCCCCGCCTTTACGGCTAGCAACCAATAGCGCACTTGCAACAGCACCTAGACAGGCTGTTAATATACTACCAAGCAGCAAAGTTTGTACCAAGACTGACCAAAGGCCAACTTCCATCGACATAAAAGGTACGAGTAAAAAGCTGCAAAAGACCAAAGGCAAACAATACAGCAACCAGAAGCTGACAATTCGAGATAAAACAATCAGGCTGTGTGGCACACCTGATAGAAATACCTGCTCCAACCAACCGTTTTCAAAATCTTCGGCAAACATTCGAGGTAGCGCTATCAGCATAGACAAAATAAGCGCAATCCATCCGACGGCACTTGCCAAACGTGAAAGCATGGTCCCATCAGGGCCTACTGTAATAGGAAATAACACAATTACGAGTATAAAAAATAATACAGGCAGTATAAATTCGTGTTTCTGGATGGCCGCAATTTGAAAATCACGTTTAATCGACTGGATAAAAAACGACGAAAAAGACATTAAAACCTGTACTCCAGGGATAATACTTCATCAACCACATTTGTGGGTAAGTCTTGATGACTGGTTACCATAACCATACCGCCTTGACTTTTATGGCGGGCAAATAGCGCATTGAGCACCTCAACACCTTTAACATCTATGGAGGTAAATGGTTCGTCTAAGACCCACAGTTTGGCATTAGAGTTCCATAATCGGCTTAACGCAACACGACGTTTTTGCCCAGCAGACAAAAATTTTACCGGGACATCATGTAAACCAGCGAGTCCAACTTTATTGATGAGCGCAAGTATATCAATTTGTTGATTCTTTAAATTACACCAATGCTGCATATTTTGTTCGGCACTAAGCCATTCATTTACTGCTGGTTTATGTCCTAAGTACAAAACATTATCGCCACAATCAGCGATGGGTTGTTGATCTAACTCAACTTTTCCTTGTTGTAATTGATTTAAACCAACTACACTGCGCATTAATGTAGTTTTACCAGCACCATTTGGTCCCTTGAGATAAAGTAGGCTACCCTGATTAATAGAAAAGGATAAATCTTCAAATAAAATACGCTGATTTCTAATGCATGTGAGGTTGTTGGCCGATAACAAAATACATGACCACAAGGTTGATTTAACTTGATTTCGGATACTAACATATTCTGAATGTTTAGCTACACCCTAATCGAACTAACCGCCGAAATGATGTGCAACAACAACCTTTAAATACTTTCGCAACTTATGCCTATAGAAAGCTTTAATAATAAATTAGACAAAAATATCCTAAACAAGCTGAGCACAGAGCCATATGCTCGCATTGCGTTACAAAATCAACAAGCAGCGCTCGTGAAAGTCAATGAAGTGATGGCTAGCTTACAATTCCCTCTTGGGCAAAAGCTCAATATTTCGCTTGCATCGTTACCGCAAGCACACCCTCTCAGGCACATTATCAATCAACCACAAAATAACCCTCAAGTTGCGCCACAAACTAATAAGGTGATGGTGAGTTTAGTCAAGGATCAACTTAAGCTAACCCCTAAACAAATTTCGGTCGGCGATATTGGCTTGTCCACGGATAACAAAACAGCACTGGTTAACTTAGCTTTGGCTAAAGAAGCTAGTCAAGCGATTAAAGGGCAAATGCTGGTCGCGAATGCAAAGTTAAACACTGTCGAATTTTCCTTAAACCAGCAAGAGTACACTTTGGACAAAAACCAGTTAAATTTACCGAAAAATTATACTGGCGCAGTTTTACTCAAGCTTGTTAATAAAGGTGAGGCCACAGGACTATCATTCGAAGTATTGTCACCCAAAAGCACAAATAGTGCGATAGAGCTGCGCCAAAGCAAGTTGGTCGCGCAAGTAATAAATGAAAAAATTAGATTGCCTGCTGGTGACGTTGAAGTTAAATCCATTGCAAGCATGCCAGCTAAAGCGAACGCGCCTGTAACCATTCAATACAACCCAACTCGTCAAACACTAACGCTTACATCAGCCGATTTAAAGTCGCCTCTATTGTTGGAGTTAAAAAATTTACCCGTTGCAAGTCGAAACATTATTGAAAAATCATTTAGTCCGCCGCTTGCAGGTATAAATTGGATAAAGCCCGTGACCACAGAGTCGGCAGAGGAGCAAACTGTCGCAATCGCAGGTATAAAATTTAAAGTAGCGACTGCCAATCTAAACGAAAAAAAGATCCCTTTTGCAAACATAGCAGTCGCAAATAACTTGGTTAAAATAGCGTCTGTTGGCGGGGAAAAGAGACAATTTATTTTGCCTGAAAAAAATATTGTACAAAATTTAATTCAATCACTAAACGGGCCGAATGGTAGAAGCGCACCAGAGTTACTTGCTCAGGTGAAAAATCTACCTATCGAGTTAGCAAAACCAATCGAGCAAGCGGTTCAACAAGCGATCAACAAACAGTTTTCTCAAACTAGCTCTGCATCAAATATTAAATTTACCCTGTCAGTCAGTCCTGATGGTCACAACATTCGTATCCATGCAAGTTCAGCAGGGCAAATAAATTTACCCGTCAACAAAGACTTGCTTGCGCAATTAACTGAGTTGGGTTGGGTTTCACAACAAAATGAAGCAAAACCAGCTAATTTACCCACAGCAAAAATATCAGATTCAGCGCTTTTAAATCAGCTACAAGCTAGCTTGCAGGCAAACGCCAAAGAAATTTCCCCTGCAATTAGTCAACAAATTAAACATTTACTTAGCCTGACCAATCATAAAAATGTTTCATTAGATGCGCCGCTCAATCAGCTGATGCAGATGTTAAACGAACAAAGCCCAGAACTACCTGGATCATTAAAATCAGCACTCAGTCAAATATCCAATACAGTACAACAACCCAATGCGAATCAATTAAAACAGCAAATACTCGAGCAGGTCCACTTACCAAGCATTACCCCATCTTCGCCGACGTCTACGGTCACAAGCAATTCGGGTTTAGCCAATGCATTAGTGTCGGCACTGCAGCAGATTTTCTTAGCGAAAGCCAAGCGTGCTCAACATCCGCAGTCACAGCAAGTAAATAAAACCACCAGCAAAACGCATGGTGCAAATAGCTCAGTTCAGGCTCCAGCAGATGCAGCCAAAGGCTCTGCTAGTTTAAAGCTCACACAGGCCCTCGCACAAAGCGTACGTAATCTACAAAACAACCAACTACATACCGCTAAATCACAACTTGATAATCAAAATCAAATATTTGCCAGCCTGCCTATACTCGGCAATCAAACACTGCAACAATTAGATTTAGCCATCCAAATCGACCCTGATTCAAACAACGCAGCCAACGAAGCGGTAAAAATGTGGCGCTTTTCACTAAAATTTAATATGGGAGAGCTTGGAAATATGCTCGCTAAGGCGGTTTATGTTGAAGGAAAACTGAAAATTAACCTATACACTGAAACTGAAACGCTACTAAACTTAGGCCAAGAAAATATTCTACAGCTTAAAAAAAGCTTAGCCAAACTGGGGATCACTTTAGATGAGTACCATTTTAACTTGGGCAAAATTCCTAACCAACTCTGGAATGAGTCTGCATTATCAATGCAGTATAGGATGATATAGCGATGTCAAATGACGAAAAAAAAGCAGTTGCACTAACCTATGATGCGCCCAACACACCAAAGGTGACGGCAAAAGGATTCGATGAATTGGCTCAATCGATTATCCAGCAAGCACAAGAAGCAGGCGTAATGGTTCACGAGGATATAGAACTTGCGAACTATCTAGCCAAATTGGATGTTGGCAGTGAAATACCCGAGGATGTGTACATCATTATCGCTGAAATTATCGCTTGGTCATACTTATTAAAAGGCATCACCCCTGCTGATTTAGGATTAGCACAAAAGCGTATCAATACCCAAGCTTAGGCGCTAATGTATTAAATCTAATGCTGGTACGGTTAACGGGTGAAACAAGGTGAGTTTTGATTGAAAAAATGCATCACCCGCCGCAACAGTCAGCAAATCGTGATCTATCATCACACTCCAGGATAAGTTTTTCGAAACAAGTTGACTCAAACTTTCTACCAGATCGGCGTCATATTCAACCAACTGCAAATTAGGGTGTTTGTTGATAAGTTTATGCAGTTTTTGCGCTTTTTGTTGATCGCAATAAAATAACCAAACATGCTCAGATTTCGCTTCTGCTTTTTCTAAACGGTCAAGTGACAACTGATCAACTTCAATCCAGTGCTCAAACTGAACGTCATTACGTTTAACAAATAAATCTGGCTCATCACCAATACAGATGGCTTTGCTCATTTGCAATTGTTGATGACGAAAAATCGCCCACGCCAATATACGTTGTACCAAATGCTGATTTGACTCAGCTTGATGTACAGCCAATATTTCACTGCGTGTTAGAAAGTCTTGTGAATCAATATGCGATACATTGATATCGGCTTTGATAATTGTTGAACCATCTGCCATACGCGCCTCCACAGACGCAATAACTACTCAGTTAAGTATTAACCAATTATTAACAAATAGCCAATAAAATAATTGCAGGCTTAAAATACCTGATGTTTTTAAGCCTGCTGAATGTCAGAACTGGTTTTATTCGTTTAGTTTTTTTCGGTTTTAGCCCAACTATCACGCAAACCGACTGTACGATTAAATATCAGGGTTTCATCGGTTGAATCTTTGCTGTCTTTAACAAAATAACCTGTTCTTTCAAATTGGAAAGGCTGAGAAGCTTTAGCGTCAACCAAGCTCGCTTCAACTTTGGCGTTTGCTACCGTGACTAAGCTCTCTGGGTTTAAAACTTGAGTAAAGTCTTCTTCTGCAGCTGGGTTGGCAACAGAAAATAATCTATCGTACAAACGAACTTCAGCTGCTCGTGCAGTTTTTGCATCAACCCAATGAATAACACCTTTAACAGAACGACCATCTGCAGGCTTTTTACCCAAAGTATCCGGATCGTATTGGCAATAAACAGTTTCAATATCACCGTTAGCATTTTTATCCACTCGCACCGCTTTAACCACATAAGCACCGCGCAACCTGACTTCTTTGTCTAACACTAAACGCTTATATTTTTTATTTGCTGACTCTCTGAAGTCTTCTCTTTCAATATAAACTTCTCGAGAAAACGACACTTCACGTGTACCAAAATCTGGGTTTTGCGGATGATTAGCAATGTTTAAAGTTTCAACCTTACCTTCAGGGAAGTTCTCTATCACTAGTCTAATTGGGTCTAATACTGCCATAGCTCTAGGCGCATTTTCGTTTAAGTCTTCACGAATACAAGCCTCTAACATTGCCATTTCGACCATATTATCCATTTTTGTAACCCCAATTCGAGTACAAAATTCACGGATAGATTCAGGCGTGTATCCTCGTCGTCGTAAACCAGCGATAGTTGGCATACGAGGATCATCCCAGCCTGATACATGGCCTTCAGTAACCAATGCATTAAGCTTACGCTTACTCATTACCGTATATTCAAGGTTTAAGCGCGAAAATTCATATTGATGCGGCCTTGCTTCAATTGAAATGTTATCCAATACCCAATCATATAAACGACGGTTATCTTGGAATTCTAATGTACACAAAGAGTGCGTAATATCTTCAATCGCATCCGAAATACAGTGAGTGAAATCATACATTGGATAAATGCACCATTTATCACCCGTTTGGTGATGATGGGCGAATTTGACTCGATAGATAATCGGGTCACGCATACACATAAATGGCGATGCCATATCGATTTTAGCACGCAACGCGCACTCGCCTTCTTTAAATTCACCGGCCCGCATTTTTTCAAATAGCGCCAGATTTTCTTCGGCAGAAGTATCACGATACGGACTGTCTTTACCGGGCTCGGTTAGCGTGCCTCGGTATTCACGAGTTTGTTCGGCATTTAAAAAGCACACATATGCCTTGCCAGCTTTAATCAACTCAACAGCATAAGCATATAATTGGTCAAAGTAGTTTGAGGAGTATCTAGGTTCACCAGACCATTCAAATCCTAACCATTTAACATCTTCTTCAATCGATTTTACATAATCAATATTCTCTTTTTCAGGATTAGTATCATCAAATCTGAGATTACATGTGCCTTGATAGTCCTGAGCAATACCAAAGTTTAAGCAAATAGATTTAGCATGGCCTATATGTAAGTATCCATTTGGCTCGGGTGGAAAACGTGTATGTACATATGTGTGTTTTCCAGAATCTAAATCTTGGTCAATAATAGTACGAATGAAATTGCTTGGGCGAGCCGATGAGTCGACCATAAAAATACTAATCCTCTTTAAATCGATTTGCGCAAATATTGTAACTGAAATTTGCCATTAACAGTATTGTTGTTAGCAACTAACGTGTTTTAATGTTGTAAATTATGCCACTTTATATCATAGTTATCAGCAACACTTAGTAAAAATTATCCGCTGCGGTGATTCACGCACAGGGGCTAAGTAAAAAGCCACAAGTTTGGACAAGGATTTGGTATGTTCATAAGCATTCGTACAAAACTGCTGCTCATGACACTGTCAACAGTTGTTATACTGTCAAGTGCTATTCTGTATATATCAATTAATGAACACAAAAGACTGTATATTGAAACATCCGAGCGAGACTTTTCGGCATTATCACAAAATATCTCCGAAGACTTAGTTGAATATTTTGCCGCCAATAAAGCGGACGAATTTACTTTGGGTACCCGCTTACTCCAACTAGACAAATATCCTTTTGTAAAATTTGCCGCTATTGCCAATAACAATGGCGAGTTAGTGCAAAGCTACATCAACCCGAATTACTATTCAGATGAACTAAAACAAACAATTCCTTTTTTAATTAACTCAGCGGAACAATCGGCTAAAGCAGACAATAGCTTAATACTGTCTAGTCAGATTGGCGATGAACCTTACAATGTTGGTCACTTTTATCTAGCGATTGACATTGAAAAGCAACTTGGCCAAAGTCAAGGAGCATTTATTGAAAAGCTAATACCCTTGGCAATCGCATCATTAATCTTTGCCTTTTTATTTTCCAACTATTTACAAACTACCGCGATCAGCCCATTACTAAATTTAATTAAAATGGTGGAAAAAGTTGAAAAAGATCAAGACTACCAAAGTGTTCAAAGTATAAAAACGCAAAGCAATGATGAGATTAAACAACTGACAGAAAGTGTTCGCGATATGCTGTTAACTATAGATAAACAGCAGCAAGCGAATAAGTCTTATACCCAAACATTGGTAAAGCAACAAGCCGAGTTAATTCAACTAGCCAATTACGACCAATTAACAGGTTTGCCGAATCGCAAAATGTTTATGGATATTTTATCGCGCTACATTAAGCAAATTGAACACCAGTACCATTCAATTGCGGTGATATTGCTCGATTTAGACGACTTTAAAACAGTTAATGAAGCAATTGGCCACAAAAATGGTGACAAGTTATTACTCGAAATTACCAATAGATTAAAAGCCTTATTGACCGAAGATCAAGTGATCGCACGAATTGGCGGGGACGAATTTGGCATTATTTTGCCTGAAGACAAAACGCAAAAACAAGCGGTACACCTATGCGATCAGATTGTGTTAAAACTTAATAAAAATGTTTATGTTGATAGTTGGTCCTTGCAAGCGACCGTTAGTATGGGCATAGCCTACGCCAAACCAGCCAATTTCGACAGTGGTTTAGTACTATCTAACGCCGATGTGGCATTATATAAAGCCAAACAAAGTGGCAGAAATCGTTATATTGAATTTGTTGATGCGATGACAGCGCAACAGGAGCGACGATTGCAAATTGCAGCGGCGATAAAAGATGGCTTAGCCAACGATGAGTTTTATTTATTATACCAGCCCAAGGTTAAACCGAATGAAGGCGTGGTCGGTGTTGAAGCTTTGATCCGGTGGAATAGCCCATCACTTGGGATGATTTCACCAAACGAATTTATCAATATCGCTGAACAAACAGGCAGAATAAATGATATTACCCGTTGGGTTATCGAAAAAGGTTTCCAACAACTTATAACTTTCCAAGCGCAGTTTAATACTCAGTTAAAGGTATCATTTAATTTAAGTTCATTAGATATATTCAGACCTAATTTTGTTGCTTATTTAGTCAAGGCACTTAGCAATCCAAATATCAATACTCAGCTCATTCAATTTGAAATTACCGAATCGGCATATATTGAAAATTTCGATACAGCACAAACCTTTATCGGCAAAATTAAACGGTTAGGTTGCAGCGTTGCACTAGATGATTTTGGCACGGGATATTCATCTTTAAGTTATTTAACTCAAGTGCAAGCCGACACCATTAAAGTTGATCAATATTTTGTGCGTAATTTGTTTAATTCAGAAAAAGATCGAAAAGTAACAGATGCAATCATCTCTTTAGCTAAAAAGCTGGGGATGACGATTTGCGCCGAAGGTGTTGAAACTCAAGCACAATACGAATATTTACATCAGTCAGGGGTTGACCAAATCCAAGGTTATTATTTTTCTAAACCCGTCGCGATGGAGCAGCTAGCAGGTACACTCAAGCGGATTGACAAGCAACTAACCACCATAGCGAAAAAAGCTTAATCACTAAACTGATATATAATCTGATATTTATCTAATTGAATCGACTCTATGCTCGCAACACCAATTGTCCCTTTTTGGTTATCAATGATTTGCAGCATTTGAGCAAAATCATCAACTTGCAATGGCGGTTTACGTTTACCCGTGAACTTAACTTGTGCCCAATAAGACTGTAGTCTAGATTCAGTTAACCCCATAACACGAATGTTAAACACTGTGCGCCATGGATGCCCTGGCGCCAATACAATGGGCTGCAGTATCTCGCCATTTTTTTCTAAACGAGCACCTAGAAACACCTGCTTAATCTGTTGACGAGACAACTTGTACGGGGTCTCCAGTTGGGTAAATACCACAAATTCATCACAAACCGCTTTAGTCGTTAGCAACAGTGGGACTATAGCGACAGCTAGGTATTTAGCTGCGTACTTTAGAATACCCACTCTACTCCCCCTAACATTAACAAAGCAGAGCCATCAAACGTCAATTGCACTGCTGAAGGTAAACCGATGAACGGCTGTCCCCAAGTTTTTCGTAAGTCGATTTTAAGAGCGACTTTAGGTGCAACATCGTAGCGCATGCCCAAGGTTATACTTTTCGCATCGGCATCAGGCCGTGTTTGTAAAAATTCGTTGTAACTTGATATTGCAAAATCTAGCTGAGCATCCCCTGTAGTCAACTCTAATTTATCTAATCCAGCCAAATAACCTGCATGCCTGCGACTGTAGGTAAAATGAAAAGTGTACTGATTAATGTGTTTACCTAAAGTCAGGTAATATGCCTTCAACAGGGACAATGCTTCTATGTTGTGATCAACCTTTATAAACTCAAATTGAAAAAAATGTTCGAGCATTGGATAGTGAAAACTAAACTGATTAAATTTAATATCACCATCTATCGTTAGTTTTTGTGCCAAATCTGTAAACAATGGATTTGTTTGGCCTGCAATACTAAAACCATCTATTAACGGGGTTAATTCATTTTCAACGATCCTATAGTCACCTTTCGTTTGTGACACCCTCACGACAAAGTCTAGAAAACTCAAGTTAATCGCCGCGCCTTTATACACATCTGACTGCGCCCTATATACTGACTTATTAACCTGAATATTTTGGTCTACTTTGCCTAAAAAACCTTGAAAGCTGACGGTAATATCCTCACCCAGCCACTCGTATTCTGCTAAACCGCCTTCAAATTGGCGAAAAAAGTAGGATGAATAAATTTCATCGGGTGGTGACACCCAGTGATAAGCATAACCGACGTCCAAGACATCACTATAATGAAAAAATGGCGTATGCAACTTACCCACTTTAAACTGCCAACTATCACCCAGTTGATAGTTTAAATAGAGCCAGCCCAATGATGAGCGATTACGATTAGAGTGAGCGAGCAGTTGTGCAGTTGCAGATAAGTTATCAGAAATGTTGGCATCTAGCTGTAAACCAAATAAACTGTTTTTCGTAAGTGAAACCGCTTGACCATAACCCTCTAATTCGGCGTCATCGCTTAACACTTTACCTGCAATAAGGCGACCAAAACCAGAATACTCGACAATCGATGATTCGTGCGCCACCGCTGAAAAATTTAATGTACTGAAAACGAACGAAACAATCGGCCAAAAATTTTTATTCAAAATACCTTCCTTGTGGAATACGTGCTGCACTAAGTATAGCGTCAAAATCCACTAGTCCGCCACTTGCAAATGTTAATCAATTCAATATAGTAGCGTGTTCAAATTGTTTTACACTAGGACCTAGTTGAACTTTACAGTTCAATTTTGCAGCAGTTGGTCTTAGTATTATTGTTGAGCAAAGCATAACAGGCCCCAAGACTATGATGAAAAAACTTTTTAGCTTACTGATAATCACACTCAGCTTGTCTTTTAGTATTTGTGCTAAACAAGTTGATACTCAGGACTCTAATTTATACCCAAGAGTACAACTTGAAACCAATTTAGGCACAATCGTTTTGGAGTTGAATCGTCGTAAAGCACCGATTACGGTAAAAAACTTTATTAGCTACGTGGTCAAGGGTGAATATAACAATACAATTTTTCATCGTGTTGTACCTGGCTTTGTTGCTCAAGGTGGTGGATATGATACTGAATTTAATGAACGTCCTTTGGGTGACAAAATATTTAACGAAAGTGGCAATGGATTAAAAAACGATCGCATGTCAATTGCCATGGCTCGAATGAGTGACCCACATTCAGCAATACGTCAGTTTTATTTTAATCTAAGCGACAACAACAATCTAAATCCAGGCAGAGATTGGGGTTATACCGTGTTTGGTTATGTAGAAAGTGGCGAAGAAGTGATCGAAAAAATCGCACAATCAGAAACGCACTATTCTTCAGAATTCGGTTCTGCTGATGTGCCAGTTAAACCAATCGTAATAAAAGTTGCAACTTTACTACCACAGAGCTAATTGCCGTCTATACTCAAAGAAATAGCAGCTAATGAGCCGAGTGTTGTGAAAGTCGAGCAATTCATTGAAATAAAATCTAAACAACTTGTTTTTTACGTTCGGGCGTTTTTAGCCCGACAAGTTGAATATGCTGAACTTGATATCTTTATTTGGGATATGCTCGAAGAATGGTCACAAGTCAAAGTTGAACAAAACGAGAGTTATTCTGAAAAAGAACGCGTTTTTTGGCACCTTATTCACCAAATTAGTTTTTGGCCAAAAGACACCCTGCTTACGGATACATTATTAATAGATGAATTAAGCATCTGTGCTGACTTTATCAATGGCCAAGGCGGTTTCCCAATGGATTGCATTGGCGTTCGCCCGTAAAGTTTTTTATTTTATAAACAGCACTTTGCACCGTCCCACATGTTTGATAGGCTTATATAATTACTGCCTTTCAATTAGATTTTAATGACATCTAACCAAACACTCAAAACCAGTTTAAATTACTTTAAAGACCGCAGACTGATCACAATCTTCTTTTTTGGTATCGCCAGTGGGTTTCCGTGGGTCCTAATTGGTTCAGCAATGAGCAGTTGGTTGAAGGAGGAAGGCTTCTCGCGCAGCAGCATAGGCTTATTTGGTTTAATATTTGTTGCCTATAGTATCAACTTTTTATGGTCACCGTTAGTCGATAGAGTCAAACTATATATCATTACGGCCAAACTCGGTCAACGCCGAAGTTGGATATTTTTAACTCAGTGCCTGTTAGTCTTGTTAACATTTCAGCTCAGTCAAACATCAATGCAACAAGATTTATCTAGCATCGCATTAATAGGTTTTTTGCTTGCTTTGTCTGGAGCCACCCAAGACATCGCAATTGATGCTTATCGAATTGATTTGCTCCAAGATAAAGACAGTAACTATATGGCGTCTGGTTCAGCTATGGCCACCTCTGGTTGGTGGACTGGCTATGCTGGCATTGGTGCGATTCCGTTTTATTTGGTTGACCATGCAGGTATTGGCTGGCAACAAGCATACTTATTTTTGGCTATCGTGATGGCGGTGTTAATGCTTAATACCTTGTTCGCACAAGAGCCGATGACCAATCGTAACCAAGTGCAATCTTCAATTCAAAACCAGTATCAAATGTCCATGCAAAACATTGGGCATATCAAGTTACTGTTTCCAATAATGTTGCTGTCAATTATTGGTTTAGTGTTATATGCAAATTTTGGTTACCCTGGATGGCCTAACAACGCTTTATGGCTGCCGCGCTTTATGGCTGCCGCCACTTGCCAGCGTTAGTGTGCTTATTGGTGTCATTATATGCATGTTAGTCATGTTGTTGAGTAAACTCAACTCCATCGCCAATACAACAAAGTTCGCCGATATAGCGCCATCACAGCCTAGTGGTGCGTTAAACCACATGTTAGCTTGGTTACTAACAACTATGGTTGCGCCTATTCAAGAGTTTTTCTCGCGCAATGGCTTTAAATTAGCATTAAGTTTATTGCTATTTATCTTTCTATTTAAGCTCGGTGAAGCTTATTTGGGGCGCATGTCTATCGTCTTTTATAAAGAGTTAGGTTTTAGCAATTCGGATATCGCAACCTACTCTAAAATGATTAACTGGTCAGTTACCATTATATTTTCACTTATTGGCAGTGTTTTCACTATTCGATTTGGTATTTTCAAAGGGTTATTCATCGGTGGTATTGCAATGTCTGCAAGTAATCTGCTATTTGCAGCTATGGCAATGGCTGGACCTAACAAAGCACTGTTTGCTTTTACTGTAATTGTTGACGGATTTACCTCTGCATGGGGCTCAGTCGCGTTTGTCGCTCTGTTATCAGTTTTATGCAATAAGTCATTTACAGCAAGCCAATATGCGCTGATGGCTTCTTTAGGTACTTTGGGACGGACACTCCTTGGTTCTTATTCTGGTGTTGTTGTCGACTGGCTAGAAGGCAATTGGGCAATATTCTTTGTCTTGACCTCTGTTATGGTGATACCAAGTCTGCTATTTTTATATTTAATCAAAGATTCAATTAATCAAATGATTGCATCGAATGAGCAACAGAATACAAATAAAATCTAAATACCCCTAACTATGGACAATCAGCCAGCTAAGTTTATGGGTTACAGAATAGAGTTGAGAAAATATGATCAGACTTTTCGCACTATTGCCACTTATCACTTTCGGACTATATTGGCTTTACCTTCGTAAAAGAGGCTACTCAATCAAACAAGGGAAAAAAGGGTTTTTGACCATATTCTGGTTTAACTTTGTTGTACTCGGATTTTTTACTCTAATGTATTTTGTAACCCGCATTGAATAGGGGTTACACAATGCAAAAAAGCCACTGAAAAGTGGCTTTTTTGTTGTGCTAATCGAGGTGCAATTCTAGCAGTTACTCTCGATTCGCTTCTAACTGTTCCGCTTGTCCAGTACCCGACGCAACCGTTTCGCCGTTGTGAGCGGTAGCAGTATTGAACATAGCTGTAATAGCCATAACTAATACAGCAAAAGCGACAGTTGTTAAACTAATTCCACGCGATGAATTATTCATTGCCTCACACCCAAATTATACAGCTAGTTTATTGTTATTTTTAGATTACAAGGTTATCCACAAGAACTATTAATAGCATCTAATGAACGACCCTCATGTTAGCTCACTTTTTAAGCGACAACAAGTATAAAAACATAAAAAATCAAGGATTTTTTACGCTAATTTTATCAATTATATCATCCACAGTTTTTCAAGAATGAATTTTAAACAACAAAGCTGCAAGCAGCTGTCATGTAAATACAATGGCGAATGTCGCACAGGTTAGATAGCAAATCACCACAATCGACAGATTTCAATATGCAAAGTTGGCATATCAGCATCTGCAAAAGCATTTACCTACTCAAGCTAGTTCAAGCTCGCGAAGGACAAGGCTAAAATCTCGCATCTTCAAGTGGTTTGGGTATATACTCTTCATAATGACGCAAACTCAGTAAACAAACACACTTTATGCGCTTAATACACTATACCCTAATAGGCATATTAATCGGTTTATTCGCCTTATCTATGTATAAATCAGATAACCCTCCCCCACCGAAAAACATTATTTTGGTTATAGGTGATGGCATGGGAGACAACTACTTATCGGCTTATCGCTATTGGAAAGCTCAATCAGCAAACAATGTATCCCCGACAATTTTTGACCAGTTATTAGTGGGTAAAAGTATGAGCTACCCAGACGATGACACCTTTGTAACCGACTCGGCAGCTGGCGCAACGGCATTCGCTGCGGCACAAAAGTCTTACAACGGGGCAATTTCGGTCAATAACGCTGGTGAAAGATTGGCGACCATACTTGAACAAGCGAAAAAACTAAACAAAACAACCGCAATAGTTGCAACATCAGAAGTCGTGCATGCAACTCCAGCCACTTTTTATGCACATCAAAAACACAGAAAGGACTATCCACAAATTGCCGATCAAATTGTTGATAACCAAATAAACAACCGACCAATCATAGATTTATTGTTAGGTGGTGGTCTTAGTTACTTGGCTCGAGAAGATAGAAACATTTTACAGGAGCTCGAGGCATTCGACTACCAGGTAAAAACCCAATGGGCAGAGCTCAATAGTATTACTCGTTTACCTGCTATCGGCGTATTTGCCAACAAGGGTTTGCAGTATGAAATTAATAGCCGACAACAAAGGCTACTAAACATGACTAAACTTGCTTTACAACGGCTTGAAACCGATGCTAACAGTCGTAAAAATGGCTTTTTTATGATGGTAGAAGCAAGTCAAATTGATTGGTGTGGCCATGCAAACGATATTGCTTGTGCGATGCACGAAATGCAAGATCTTGAAAGCACCCTAGCGATTCTCAAATCGTTTGTCGATGATAACCCAGATACGTTATTGGTCGTGACTGCGGATCATGAAACAGGTGGTTTGTCTGTTGGTGCAGATGGTCATTATAATTGGAAACCACAACTCATCAGTAACATTAATCTAAGCATAGATAAGTTAGCGGAAGCACTCGTGGAAAGCGAGCCTGACGAGATTTACCAAGTTTGGTTACAACACACTCAGTTGGAATTAAATTTTGCACAAATCGAAGTTTTAAAACGACTACACCAGAAAGATTTGGCGGCATTAGCTCGCTTTAGCCGACAAACGATAAATCGTATGAGTTTGACTGGGTGGACATCCGGAGGGCATACAGCAGCAGATGTGCCAGTTCTAGCCTACGGCGCTGGTGCCAATCAGTTTGCTGGATTTAACGACAATGCCGAAATTGGCAAAATTCTCCTAACTATCCTCAACACCAATGACTAGAGGTTAACTAAATTAGACATATTTCCTTTGTGAGATATGTCTAACAAAGTTTGTAATTCCGTTCTGCTATCTAGTTAAGTAAATACACCCATCTTTGTTTTCTCTAATACCATTAGCTAAAAAATTGACTAACAAAATCATATAGCTCCCTGTTGATAGGTTAAATATATCCGAGTCAGTAGCCCATTTATCTGACCCGTCTATTTTATCTTAAACACCATTGGCTAAATTAGCTTTGCACTCTTCTTCTTATAAACCTAACACGGGAGGTTAGCATGTTACGAAGAATCAGATTAACAGCATCCGCGCTAATAACGTTAATGGCGTGCATCACAACAACTCAGTTTACCTTTGCTCAGGCAGTTAAAGTTAATTTCAACCCAAACAGTGAGTTGTCACAATTTACCCAAGTTTTATTAACCGCAGCTTTAGATAGTCATCCGAAATACTCGGTAAATGGCCATTACACCAACCACCCAATTAAGCGTGACCTCGACATGCTCAGATTCAATGAACTGGATATTGTCTGGCACCCGACCAACCATGAACTGGAGCAAGAATTTTTAGCCATCCGAATTCCAATTACCCAAGGATTATTGGGCTTCCAAAGCATTGTAGTGAAAAAACAGCGTTTACCTGAATTCAATTTAACTAACCAAAGACGTTTGCTTGCCAGCTTAGTTTTTGGAGCGGCTCGTGGCACTGGCGACCACCAAATATATTCTTCAGCAGGTTTAACTGGCGTGTACTCGAGTAATGAAAATACCCTAGTGCATATGCTGGAGGGTGACCGCTTTGATTATTTGCCAACCAGTACACACAGAGCACATAGACTTGTTGCAGATAACCCCGAGTTAAATTTGACCATAGTGCCAAATTTAGTTGTGTCGTTTGTTAAACCTATTTATTTTTTTGTAAACCGAAACAATCCTAGATTAGCCAGTGTACTCGCAGAGCAAATCGAAACCCTGATCACCAAGGGTGATTTGGATGAGCTACTTCACCAACAGGCATTTGCGGCACACACGATTAATAAGCTTTCAAATGAAAAATTAGTCGCCATAGAACTGGTAAACCCAGCGCTACCCGAAGAAACACCTCTAGCAAATAGTCGTTATTGGTATCAATTCAACAGCGACACGAGCACTGACAAAGCGGAAACGTTATTGAGTTCGTTGTAATGTAATTACTTTTCTTTAAAATGCACTGACACAAACAGACGAACAACAGAGCAGACTGATGATAGATTTATACTGTGAGCGCACCGACTCCAGCTTTTGGTCAGAGCCACTTAACGCATTGACTAACTTTGCATTTATCATCGCCTCTGCGATTGCATTAAACTTGTGGCGGCAATGCAAGGCTCAGATAAGTCAAAGCGACAGTATTGTTTTGGCTGCCATGGCAATCAATATTGGCTTAATAG
The DNA here is from genome assembly GCF_000568405.1 of Catenovulum agarivorans DS-2. Lineage (GTDB taxonomy): Bacteria > Pseudomonadota > Gammaproteobacteria > Enterobacterales > Alteromonadaceae > Catenovulum > Catenovulum agarivorans_A. Next base: position 156,209 of record NZ_ARZY01000001.1, on the reverse strand, counting down.
GATTAGGTAGCTTTTTATTTCATACCCTTGCGACGCAATGGGCCATGTTTGCCGATGTGATACCAATTTACATCTATAAAGTTGCTTTGCTACTGCTCTACCCTTGTATCGTTTTAAACTATAGCTGGCGCGCTTCATTAGGTTTGTTTGTATTGTTTATCGCTTCTACGTATGCGGTAAAATTTTTACCGCTTGATCTCAACGGTTCGCAAATGTATCTACCAGCAATTACTATGCTCGTTTTATTTGCACTGTTACATAAACATAAAAGCCAAAAATATGATGTTCCTTTGTTATTAGCCAACCTGTTTTTTGTTATCTCTATAACGCTGCGCAGCATTGACAATTTAATTTGCCAATATTGGCCGGTCGGTAGCCATTTTGGATGGCACTTATGCAACGGTTTTGTATTGTTTTACACGTGGAAAAGCATCTATCAAGCAATTATGGCTAAACGAGCGGCGGATATTTAACTAAATCTCTTCATTGTTATCAGTTGTTGTTCTAGTATTAGAAGCAAACTCTAATTTAACTGCCCCATCCCAAGGAAACTTGATGTTTGTAGAAGATATCGAAAAACTGGAGAAATTTTACGATCTTGCAATTGAATATTTAGTCACCTACAGCTTTCAATTGCTTGCAGCTGTCATTATATTTTTGCTCTTTCTTTTGCTTGCAAACAAAGTAGGCAAATTACTCAACCAAACCTTAGTCAGCAAAAAAGTAGATATAACCCTCAGTCAATTTTTAGCCAATTTGGTTAAATTCATTATATTGGCAGCGGGTTGCATAGTCGCTTTGGGCAAAATTGGCATTAGCATTACCCCATTTGTAGCGGCAATTGGTGCTGCTTCTTTAGGCGCTGGTTTAGCCTTGCAAGGTATGTTGTCGAATTATGGTGCAGGTTTAGCCATCATTCTAACTCGCCCATTTACCTTAGGGAATACCATAACAATACGAGATATCACAGGTGTAGTTAAAGAAGTTAAGCTGGCGTCAACCATATTGGTCAACGAAGAAGAAGAGGATATTATTATTCCAAATAAATTTTTGATCGGTGACGTTTTACACAACTCGTATCAAAACAAGTTAGTTGATACCCGCATTGGCGTCAGTTATGACTCAGATGTCAAATTAGCAATAAAATTAATTTCAGACATACTTGAAGAATTTTCAGGTGTCGATAACTCCAAACCAGCTCAAATCGGCATCGATGAATTCGCCGACAGCTCTATTAATATAGGCGTGCGTTATTGGGCAACAACTCAAAGTTACTACGACATAAAGTATCAAGTGAATATGGCAATATTCGAAGCTTTAACACTACATAATATAAAAATTCCGTTCCCGCAAAGAGAGATAAAAATATTAAATGGTGAACTGAAATAAACTTGGGTTGGTATAGGTCTATATATCAACAAGGATTTCGATACGGTTACATTATGAAAATACGCAGGTCTAATCGAAGTCAGTTCAAAGACTGGCAAATCACTGACGAACATACGTTCAATAATAGACGTTTGCTACTAAAAAGTTTGGGTATTGGTAGTAGCGCACTACTTGCTGGCCAAGCCCAAGCTAGTTTATTTGACTGGCTTAAAGATGAGCCTACGGCAAAAAAGCAGCGCAAGCTACAAACACTCAAATACAGTAAAAGTCGCGAGAGTGAGTTGATTTTAACCCCAGAAGAAAAGGTCACGACGTACAATAATTTTTATGAATTTGGCACGGCTAAACAAGACCCAGCTGAATACGCACACACGTTGACAGTTAACCCTTGGCAGGTCGAAATCACCGGACTCGTTGAAAATCCGCTAAAACTTAATTATGAAGATTTGTTTAATACGTTTGATTTGGAAGAACGCATTTATCGCCTAAGATGTGTAGAAGCCTGGTCTATGGTCATCCCTTGGGTTGGTTTTTCGTTAAACAAACTGCTTGAAAAAGCCCAGCCAAAATCCACCGCTCAATACGTAGCTTTTGAAACTTTAAACCGCCCCAGCGAAATGCGCGGCCAATCAAGTCGGTTTATCGGTGGCAACATAAGTTACCCATACATTGAAGGCTTGCGTTTAGATGAAGCCATGCATCCTTTAACCTTAATGGCCGTCGGTTTATATGGCAAAGCCCTACCCAATCAAAATGGCGCGCCCATTCGTTTAGTGGTCCCGTGGAAATATGGCTTTAAAAGCATCAAATCTGTTGTCAAAATTCACTTAACGGCGACGCAACCACAAACCACGTGGAATCTTGCAGCGGCTAACGAGTATGGCTTTTATGCAAATGTAAATCCGAAGGTCGACCACCCAAGGTGGAGCCAAGCACAAGAGCGAGTTATTACCTCAGGTGGCATTTTTAACCAACAACATCAACCAACACAAATGTTTAATGGTTATGCACAAGAAGTCGCTCACCTATACAAAGATATGGATTTAACCAAGTATTTCTAATGATAGTTAAATGCGCAATTCACCTAATACTGTTAGGGTGGGCAGTTTCAGTATTTTGGTTGGCGAGCCAAGACGCGTTAGGCGCCGATCCAGTTAAAGCGATTATTCATTTTTATGGTATTGGCGCTCTCAATTTACTTGTTTTAACGTTAGTGATTTCACCTGCTGCTCGCAAATTTAAACTGTCGGTGCTGATGCGCCAGCGTCGCCTGATAGGCCTTTATTGTTTTGCTTATGCTTGCATGCATATCATTTGTTACTGGTGGCTTGAACTGAATTTTTCGCCAGCATCTTTTGTCGATGAATTAGTTAAACGCCCATATATTTGGCTAGGTATGTTGGGGTTTGTTATTTTACTCACGTTAGCCGCCACTTCCCCACATAAAGCTAAATTACGCTTAGGTCGCAGGTGGCAAACCGTGCATAACTTTATATATTTAGCCAGTATTCTAGTCTGGTTGCATTTCTTTTTATCACGCAAAGCCGATATTCTTGAACCTGGCCTATACGCTTTAACAATTCTATTGCTACTCAGCTTTAGATATCGCAAGCTACAACGCTGGTATAAAAATAGACCTAAGTAACTCGCTAAAGAAAACCTCCTACTAACCGATAACAGTGTAAAGGTCGCAGCTGACCAATCTGTTGTGTTTATTTCAAGGTTGTAGGAGAAATAGAATGGAAAAAATAAAAATACTGTTCACTGCCATTATTGTATTAATTTCGGCTAGTCACCTATCAGGTTGTAAACAAGCTTCTGCCTATACACAAGTGTCTAACAATCCTCCTACTGAGCAGTTATCTAAACAAACTATCAATCAGGTTAAGCATACTTTTCATGCCAGCTTTGTTTATGGAGATTGGCGCTTTCAAGGTGTACAAGTTGTTAAAGACAGTATCAATGCATATATTCAAATCCCAGACAAACTCGATATGGCGGAAAAACAACAAAAGGCCTACATCCAGCAAGTTATTTGCCCTTCAGCCCAACATGCACAAATGTGGTTAAGTATTAAAAACCATCCATTGTGGGTTCACCTGTACACCCATGATAAAAGATATGGTGTTTACGCTGAGTGCACTAACCCTCACGCATAAAAATTGCTAAACTTGCCCCATCATTAAACCCATGGAAATATGATGGCAACAAAAGCAATTCTGATAACAGGCTGTTCATCCGGCATTGGCTTACATTGTGCGTTAGAGCTGCAACGTGAGGGCTACCAAGTATTGGCTACCGCACGGCAAACTCAAGATGTTGATAAACTAATAGAACTTGGGTTGACCGCCCATCAACTTGATTTGGCCGATCCTGCCAGCGTTGAGGCTGGGTTTAATTGGGCAGTCAATCAAGCTGAAGATGGTATTTACGCATTGTTTAACAATGGAGCCTACGCCTTACCTGGCGCGCTTGAAGATGTTACACGAGCCCAATTAAAGTGCTTATTTGAAACCAATGTGTTTGGCTGGCATCAGTTAACCAATCTCTGCATCGAACACATGCTTGAACACAAACAGGGAAGAATCATTCAAAATAGTAGTGTTTTAGGGCTAGTCGCAATGAAATTTAGAGGTGCTTATAATGCGTCTAAATATGCAATTGAAGGGTTGTCAGATACACTTAGATTGGAATTGAGGCATACCAATATTTACATTAGTCTCATCGAACCTGGACCAATCTTAAGCAAATTTAGAGCAAACGCATTGATGCAATTTGAACAAAATATTGATGTTAATAACAGCCGTTTTGCACAGACTTATCAAAAAATGCTCTCTCGACTAAAAAAAGAAGGCCCGGGTATGGCATTCACTGAAGGTCCAGAATCTGTGTTAAAACGAGTCCGGCACGCACTGAACGCTAAACAACCACAAGCACGTTATTACGTAACTAAACCAACCTACTTTATTGGTTTGATGCGCCGAATTTTACCCACAAAATGGCTAGACCAGCTAGTTAAGAATTTCTAATAAACCTGGACTCTGGATAACAAGTTAGCTAACACACTGTAAGTAATAGAAAAGTCTATTTGTAATCATTCTAGGGAGATAGTTATTCTTAGAACAAGGCGAATTCAACGCAGTTATGAGGATAAATAGCCTCTAGAAAGCAAGTAGTTATCCAGAGTTCAGGTTAATAATCAAAGGTATCACGCAGATGGCAAAGAAAAAGTCTAAAGGCTCAACAGGCCTAAACCGCAAAAACACTGAAAATTTTATCGAAAAATATCAAAGCAAGGCTGATGTGGTGTTACACGAATCTGGTTTAATGTATCGTGTAATAGACACATCAGCACAAACAAACAAGACATCCCCTACCGCGGATTCGTATGTTAAAATCCATCAACGTATATTGCTTGCTGATGGCTCAGTTATTGCTGATAGCTACAAAGCAAATTTACCCGAAGAATTATATGTCGCCGAGGCCATTGCGGGTTTGCAGATTGGGCTGCTCTTAATGAAAGTCGGAGAGCGATTTGAGATAGTCGTTCCACCTGATTTAGCTTGGGGTAAAAAGGGAAATGGCGGAAAAATAGGCCCAAATGCGGTGCTGATTTTTGACGTTAGATTACTTGCTTGTTAGCTGCTAATGTTTGCGTTTGAACACCTGAACACTGGTTAAACTCATTGGTAACAGTATGTTTCATTAACCAGAGTTCAGGCTGAGAGGCACTATTTAATTGCGGTTGGCTTTTCAAATAAATGCATATAAGGCTTGGTCGAATTATCTATAAATTTATACAGCGACTCTTCATCAATCGGCTGACTAAATAAATATCCTTGGCCAATTTGACAATGATTCTGTACTAAAAATTCGACGTGCTCAGCAGTTTCAACCCCTTCTGCAATTACTTTCATATTTAATTTATGCGCCAACGCGATAATAGCATCTGAAATTGCCATATCATCAGTATCATCTGGAATATCTTTAATAAAAGCCCTATCGACTTTCAAAGTATCAACTGGGAATTTTTTCAGATAGCTCAACGATGAATATCCTGTTCCAAAGTCGTCAATCGACATTTGTACGCCCAACGCTTTAATGTCATCTAGTTGATGTAACGCCTCGTTTATATCGCCCATTAACATAGATTCGGTGATTTCGATATCCAACCACTCTGGTTTTATTCTTGCGTTGATAATGCTGCTTTTTATCACTTTAGCAACGCTTTTATCTTTAAACTGGCGAGCAGATAAATTAACAGCAACGGTATAGTTTTCGTTGTATCTATGGTTTAGTCTCGCGATAAACATACTGGCTTCAGCTAAGACCCACTCACCCAATTCAACAATTAAACCAGATTGTTCTGCAACAGGAATAAATATAGCTGGTGAAACCATCCCTCGCTCAGGATGATTCCAACGAATTAGTGCCTCAAACCCAAACAGTTTCCCTGTTTTTAAATCAATTTGCGGTTGGTAGAATAATTGGAATTGGTACTCTCTAAGGGCAACTCGTAATTCACTCTCAATCAGCAGGCTTTCTTGCACTGCTTTATCTAAATCATCAGTGAAGAAATAGTGGGTACTTCGTCCAGCCGCTTTGGCTCGATACATAGCCAAATCAGCATTACGCAATAAAGTTTCAATGCTCATGGCATCTTTGGGCGACATGGTAATACCAATACTGGCACTCACCAACACTTCAGCACCAGACAATTGCACTGGTTCACGAATCACATTTTGTATGTCAGTGGCCATCGCACTGGCTCGCTCTACCGTTGCAACGCCACTTAAAATAACAGCAAACTCATCGCCGCCTAATCTTGCAATTGTATCTTCTGCTCTTAATCGTCTAACCAAGCGACGAGCAATTTCAATAAGCAACTCATCTCCGGCTTCATGGCCTAATGTATCGTTTACCCGCTTAAATTGGTCTAAATCAAAATAAAATAATGCAAATGCAAAATGTCCACGTTTGGTCATTTCTAACGACTTGGTGAGCTGAGCTTTGAAAAAGGTGCGGTTATATAAATCAGTCAGCGGATCATGATAAGCAAGTTTCTCCATTTCCCGCTGGTTGTCTTTCATCATTGAAATATCTTGGGTGGCTGAAACAAAATGCTTACCACCATTAACATCTTCGGTCATCGGCGAAAAAGTCTGAGCCACCCATACTTCGCTACCGTTTGAGTGAACCATAAGAAGTTCACCTTTCCATGCATGGCCAAGTTGCAATTGCTCAAAAGCTGCGTCTAACATCCATGCCATATGTTGATCAAAAACAATCTTAAGGTGATTACCAATTAACTCGTCTTCTTCACGACCACACATTTCGACAAATTTGGGGTTAACAAACTCAATCTCAAATTTATCATTAGTGATAGCGATAGCCGTTTCACTGTGCTTAACCGCATTAGAAAGTTTTACAGCTGCAAGCTCGGCCAATTCTTTTTCTTTTATTTTTTCATTTAACCCATCAATTAAGCTATTAACCTCTCCCGACAACGCATTGATTGAACGCGCTACAACACCAATTTCGTCTTTCTCTTCAAGCAAGTGTCCTAAGTCGATTTGTCCCTGTTGATGTTTTGACAACGCCTGGGTAACAGTTTTAAGCCGCTTTAAAATGGTCTCGTTTAATAGCCAATAAATTAGCAGCGCAAACACAAACGCCGCGGCCGCGAACCCCAAATACAACTTTTTATTATAACTGGCTAAATAACTGTTTACTGAATCTGAAACATCCACCACTGCTATGTACCAGTTCAAAGAAGCAATATTGCCAACCGCTACGGGAAATTGATGATCAACCATAAAGACTTTTTCACCGCGAAAGCGCCCATTCACTAGCGCTTCTCTGATAATTTTTTGGCTAAAGTCTGGCGCATTCTGAAAATTATTTAATTGAGTACTCAGACGAGCATGCTGAGAGGTTATAACTTTATTAAACTTGGGGTGAAAAATTAGGTTGCCTTTATTGTCAAAAATAAACACCTCTTGACCAACTAACCCTCGAACATTTTGACTCACTAATTGAGTAACGTTATCCAATACGAAGTCAGCGCCAGCAACCCCAACAAAATTTCCATCAAGGTAAACCGGAATAACCAGCGTTGTCATCCAAGTATTTTGAATATCGTCATAATAAACTGGTGTCCAAACAGGTTGGCGTGTTGGGTTATACGTGGGGGTGCCAACTTTATAAAATATGTCTTTATCAAAAGAATGTTTGGCGGGCAAATCTGTTGCTAGTTTAGCCGGATAAGTCACCGCAAATTGCTGCTTGCCAATAAAATAGTATCCACTAAATTGCGCTGCAATTGGCGTCGCCAATCTAGGCCAATGCGCGTTTAAAAAATTGGCTAAAGCAATCAGTTGTGCATCTAGTTTACTTTTGTCTGAGTAGTAAATGGCTGAATCTATACTCGCGTGAATGCCAGTTGCAGATGCTGGCTCGGTGGCACTGATATCTTGCGCATAAAAATCGGCTATCAATTGACTCAATTGTTGATGGCTATATGAACCCAATGACACCAGGTGCGCCAAATGTTGATTTAGCATATCTGCTTGAAGCAGCGCTATTTGTCTTGCCTCGTCGTGTGCACTTTGACTTAAATAGCTATTTTGGTCTTTTGACAACAAAAAACCACCGACCATACCAAGTGCTAAACATGACACCAGCACAGCCAATGTAGCTTTGATCGAAAGCGAATGAAAAACCTTAGCTTTAATCCATTGCATGGAAAGCCGAAACCTCTTATTGTTATTGAGCATTCCGTTACTCTGGTTGTACCAGTCTAGTTTGATAAACTTTACTAGACCACCCCATGTTATTAATAATTATATGTTAGTGTAGCCTAACGGATTTTTCCGCCAATTTGTGACTCTTATAGCATTTTATCGGCTAAAAACGCTAATTATTTATATTCATTGTTGATTTATCAAGTAATAACCACTTGGTATTTGTTTAATCAATGCTAACACTGCTAAAATTAGCAGCAAATTTTATCCAGCAACGTTTAATCAATCTAGGAATTTATATGGCTCAGTATGTATATACAATGAACCAGGTGAGCAAAATTGTGCCACCAAAACGTGAAATACTAAAAAACATAAATTTGTGCTTTTTCCCAGGTGCAAAAATTGGTGTTTTAGGTCTGAATGGTGCGGGTAAATCAACCTTACTACGTATCATGGCAGGTATAGATACAGAGATTGAAGGTGAAGCAAGACCTCAACCCGATCTAAAAATTGGATATTTGCCACAAGAGCCACAACTTGACCCATCTAAAAACGTGCGAGAAAACATTGAAGAAGCGATTGCCGAAGTTAAAGACGCAATTAGCAAACTTGATCAGGTTTATGCGGCTTACGCTGAACCAGATGCTGATTTTGATGCACTCGCAGCAGAGCAAGCAAAATTGGAAAACATCATCCAAAGCCACGACGGACACAACATAGAAAACATGCTCGAACGCGCCGCTGATGCGCTTAGACTGCCACCTTGGGAAGCAGAAGTAACTAAGCTGTCAGGTGGTGAAAGACGCCGAGTTGCGCTTTGTCGTTTATTACTTGAAAAACCAGATATGTTATTGCTGGATGAGCCAACTAACCACTTAGATGCAGAATCGGTAGCTTGGTTAGAGCGCTTCTTGCACGACTACGAAGGTACTGTTGTGGCCATAACCCATGATAGATACTTTTTAGATAATGTTGCTGGTTGGATATTAGAGCTTGATAGAGGCCATGGTATTCCATGGGAAGGCAACTACTCTTCTTGGTTAGAGCAAAAAGATGCGCGTTTAGAGCAAGAAGAACGCGCTGAAAATGCGCGCAAACGTTCAATTAAACAAGAGCTTGAATGGGTGCGTAGCAACCCGAAAGGACGCCAAGCAAAAAGTAAAGCGCGTATGGCTAGATTTGAAGAGCTTAACAACCAAGATTTTCAGCGCCGCAATGAAACCAATGAATTATATATTCCACCTGGAGAGCGTTTAGGTGACAAGGTCATTGAAGTACAGAACCTGAAAAAGTCTTATGGGGATCGCGTATTAATTGATGATTTGTCTTTCAGCATGCCAAAAGGCGCAATTGTTGGCATTATCGGTCCAAACGGCGCGGGTAAGTCGACTTTATTCCGTATGCTATCTGGCACAGAGCAACCAGACAGTGGCGAGATCGTCTTAGGTGACACGGTAAAACTATCGAGTGTTGATCAATTCAGAGATGATATGAATGACGACAACACAGTCTGGCAAGAAATTTCAGAAGGACAAGATATCATTACTATCGGTAGCTTTGAAATCAATAGTCGTGCCTATGTCAGTCGATTCAACTTTAAAGGAACCGATCAACAAAAACGTATCGGCGAACTATCTGGTGGTGAGCGAAACCGTGTTCATTTAGCCAAGCTGTTAAAAGCCGGTGGTAATGTTTTATTACTGGACGAACCGACGAATGACCTCGACGTTGAAACACTACGTGCGCTGGAAAATGCCCTACTCGACTTCCCTGGGTGCGCCATGGTAATTTCGCATGACCGTTGGTTTTTAGACCGTATAGCCACACACATTCTCGATTATCGAGATGAAGGTAAAGTTAATTTCTATGAAGGTAACTACACAGACTATGAAGCTTGGTTGAAAGAAACCTTAGGCGAAGAGGCTGTGCTCAACCCTCATCGTATTAAATACAAAAAAATTAACTAATATTCCAATAAACAACGGCAGTAAGACTGCCGTTTTTTATTTTATAAGCTATATTAACAGCATAGTTATTTAATCAGAGCGGTTTATATGGACGAAAGAAGGCATTTCACACGTATTTTTTTTGCTATTCCAGCACAATTGAGCAACAAGCAAAATTGCTGGGATGTTAATTTGATCGATTTGTCCTTAAAAGGTGCGCTGGTTTCGTTACCTGAAAATAACCAACAAGCCAATCTCCAATCGCAATCAGAGCAAACGAATTTCGAGCTGATTTTTGAACTGCCTAATTCCGATGTCACGATAGAAATGCAAGTGACAATTGCCCACATTGCACAAAGTTATATTGGATTGGAGTGTAAGCAGATCGACATTGATAGTGCAGCTCATCTAAAACGATTACTGCAGCTGAACATGGCAGATGAGACTTTACTTAGCAGAGAGCTAGAAAATTTGATTCATTAAAGTTCAGACGGCTCACGGCCAGTCTGAACTTAGTCTTTACTTCAAGCTTATCTTTAGATTTAAGCTTGAGTATCTACGCTAGAAGCAGCAGATACAATCACCATAGCAGGTCGCAATAAACGACCGTTTAAAGTATATCCCTTTTGTAAACAATCGATAATTGCGTTTGGTGCTACATCTGGGTTAGGAATCATTGACATTGCTTGGTGTAGTTCAGGATTTAATGCTTCACCTTGTTGTGGCGCAACGACTTCTACACCAAATTTAGCTAGCGTTGCATCAAAGCTCTTTAACGTAAGCTCAACACCTTCAATCATAGGGACCAAAGCTTCGTTTTCTTTGTCGGCGGCTTGTAACGCTCGCTCTAAGTTATCAGCCACTGGCAATAACTCGTTAGAAAATTTCTCTAATGCAAATTTGTGTGCCTTTTCTACGTCCTGCGCTGCACGACGGCGAACATTTTCAACTTCAGCTTTTGCTCTGACAACTGAATCTTGTTGCTCTTGGATTTTTGCTTGGGCTGCTGCTAACTGAGCTTCAAGCTCTTGAACTTGACTGTTATCACTAGCCTGTTCTGATGCTTCACTTGCTTGCGCCTCTACTTCAGCTTCATTTTGTTCATTTACGTCTTCTACTTGAACATCTTGCTGTTCATTGCTCATACTATTACTCCAAAACAGATTGTTAGATCGGGCCAAGGCCGTAACACTGCTTTGCAATATAAGGGCAAATAAATATGAATCAAGCCTTTAATCACCAGTTAATCAATAAATTTATTAAACAATTTACCAAATCGGCGATATTTGTACTTGTTGATATTTACGACTGAGTTAGAATTTACAAAAGCTTACAATATCTTAGAGCAAATTAATGACGTCAGTTTTCAAAAAAGTCGGCCTAGTTGGCAAAGCCAACCATCCTGATACAACAACAACTTTAATCGGCGTATGCCAATTTTTACAGCAGCAAGGCTGTCAGGTATATGTTGAACAAAAAGTCGGGCATGATGTTGAATTAGACAATGTTGAACAATTAACCCTGTTAGAACTCGGACAAATATGTGATTTAGCCATTGTGATTGGCGGCGATGGCAATATGTTGGGTGCCGCTAGAGTTCTTTCACGTTTTGATACTGCTGTGATTGGAATCAACCGAGGCAACTTAGGTTTTTTAACTGACATAAACCCAGAGGCATTTGAGAGCGCCCTAACCCAAGTATTAAAAGGTAATTTTTCAATTGAAGAACGCTTTTTATTAGAAGTGACAGTGCATCGCCATGGTGAAGTTAAAAGCGTCAACAGTGCAGTAAACGAGGCGGTATTGCACTCAGACAAAGTCGCACACATGATAGAGTTCGAAGTCTACATTAATGACAAATTTGTCTTTAGTCAGCGTGCGGACGGCTTAATCATGTCAACGCCAACTGGTTCGACTGCTTATTCATTATCTGGTGGCGGCCCCATTCTAACGCCCAACCTAAATGCAATATGTTTATTGCCTATGTTTCCACACTCTTTAACGAATCGCCCTTTGGTTGTGGATGCAAATTCTACAATTCAGCTAGTTGTACCAAATCGCTCGCAGGCACAGCTAGGTGTTACTTGTGATGGCCATGTAACTTTGCCGGTTTTACCAGGTGATGAAATACGCATTCAAAAACACCCTGACTTGCTCAAATTGCTTCATCCTAAAGACTATAATTATTTTAACGTATTGCGTCGTAAACTGAACTGGGGCAGTAAACTATATTGAGGTAGAGGTTGGGCTCAGCCGCATTAAGCGCCAATAAGCAATGGGCATAAGAACAAAGAAGCACCTGCATGCAAGTGCTTCTTTTATTAGGTTAGTTACATAGCTAATAAAGCTTTAGTCACACGTTCAAATAACGCTTTGTCTTGTGCTTGCACCGGCCCTAAGCTCAGCCAATCGTGTAACAACTGTATGCCCGAAGGGGTTTCTCCATCATTAAGCTTTTCAGACAACAATTGCACCTGAATTTCCATTTTTCGATTGGCGTCTTGCACGGGCGGCTCAATGCCTGCAATGATCTCCATTCGAATCGCTAAATCTCGACGCTGCTCGCTGGCATCACCTGTAGCTGGGCTATTTTGTGCCAGTTCAATCGCATTAACCAACAAACTTGGTAGTTGATTTAGCGCAGCTTCATCCACTGTGCCTGAGTTGACATATCCCTCAAGACTCACCAGCCAGTTTTGCAAATTTTGCTGTTCAACATTTTGCTTCAAATCGGCAATGCGCTTCTGGCATGAATCGATTAGTTGATTGATTTGCTTGTGCAAACGTTTAGCTTGGCCAGGGCTGCACTGCTCTACCGACACAGCTTTAACTTGCTCTAATTTGCTATAACAGAGTTCAAGCGTTGCACCATCTAACTCGCCAGCAATCGTATCAAGCTCAGATTTGATTGATTCAAAAGCGACTTGCTGCTTATCTTTTTCCGCTTGATAATCAGCTTGTTTTTTATTGAAGACCGTATCGTTAATTGCTCTGAACTGACCCCAGAGCTTATTCTCGGTATTCGCACCCGCAAAACCAATATTTTTCCATTGTTGCTGTAGCGCTTTAAGCTTTTCGCTCGCTTGGTTTAAATCTTCTGATTGTGCACATTCTTGTGCCTGTTCAATAAGCGACTTTTTCTGCTGCGCATTGTCATTGTGGAAGGTATTTATACGGGCTCTAAGTGGTCGGATAATATCAAAAAACGCCTGACTGACTTTGGCATATTCGCTACGCTCAACACTGCCAGCTTTGTTCCAGGCATTTTGCAATCGAGTCAACGCTTTGGCCAATTCAGCATAATCACCATTATTTTCAAAAGCTTGCTTAGCCGCTTTGGCATCATCTACCAATTGATTTCTGGCGGCTAAATTTGCTGCGCGTTGTGCTTCTAACTCTGCAAACTTCTCACGACATGGTGCGAATGCTTTTTCAACAACAATATCAAAGGCTTCATTTAACTGGCTATTTTCTTCAGAATCTGTATTACCCAACAACCGCCAAGTGTGTCTTGCCAACTTAATTTGTTTGGCACGCTCATGCACGTCTTGCATTGGTTGTGCAACTAAAGCGTCCATCTCTGCGACGAGTTCACGTTTACGTGGCAAACCAATGTAAGACTTCCAACCTTCCAATTCATTAATTTCTTCGTTTAACCGCTGATGTTCTCGTTCTATTTTGCTATAGCTTTTGCTAGTTAGACCGTCAATACCTTCAGAAATTTTTCTAAACAGACCTAAAGCAACGTTATAGCGACCTGATTTAATCAGCCTATCGAGTTCACGCATTTGCCCTTTGAGCTGTTTAATCGCAGAGTTTTGTTGGCTACTAAAGGATTTTAATCCATTCTTCCACTCGTTAATCAGCGTTTGACTACTTTCATTCAGCTCTACTGGCAGATCGAATAACATTGATTTTCGCAGCTTTTTCCAATCATCAAACCAGCTGTCGAACTGCTCTTGCGCTTGGTCAAAGTCGCCGATTTCTTGTGGCAATGTCCACTGATTTAATTGAGTGACAGCTCGAGTCGCAAGGGCCACTTGCTCTGCAAACTCAGGCAAATGCGCCGCATTTTGCTCAATACCATTCAACTGATTGAATAATTGCTCAGTTACTCGTCCGCCAATATGGTCTTGACTCAACAAACTTTTTGCATCACTGATAAGTTTAACAATGTCGTCTAGTTCAGCATCACCTTCATTTGCGATTGCATTTGCAACTTTATCTTGAATAGTTTGGATTGCTTGCTGAACTTGCTGTTGAATTTGCTGTTGTTGAGCAAGCGCGGCTTCGGCTTGTTGTGCTTTGTTATATTCCACTTCAAGTTGAGCCAAACTAGATTGGAACTTATCTGAAATTTGGGCAAATTTATTTGTCAGAGTTAACTGCTCTTCTTCAGGCAAGCAGGTTAATTCTGTGCTAACTAACTGCCATTGTTGCAATAACGCTTCACCAGTAGATTTTACTTGCAGGTAATCAGTTTTGTCTTTTAACGCCAACAGCTTACTTAATAATAAGCTCGCGTCTTTACGTATTTTCGCTGGTTTTTCCGCTGCGGCTTTTAGTTCTGCTAGTTTTTCACTTGCCCAAGATTTAACTTTTGAATGTTTGGCTTTTTGCGCTATTTTTTCCAATTGCTTGCTATCAGCAATAGATTGGGCACATATTAAAGCAACTTCTTCATTGTTATCTCGAATTGCTAAATCATAATTTAAACTGGCTTTGTCTAAACGTTTAATTACTTGAACTCTTAAATTGTGATCATCGCCTCGGCGCGCATAATCCTCGAGTAAAGGCATATGATTGCACTTGGCTAGGTATTGCTCTTTGTCATTTTGACTAAGGTCGACACCTTGATTAAACAGCATCAACTTAACTTTTTCTAACGCCAATTTTTGAAGTTTGACATCACTGTCGTGGCGCATCGCTTTATCCCAACTCGCAAGTGTATTGAGTTTTTCTAAAGCGTGTTTTCTTACATCGGTATCAATGTCTTTCGCGGCCACCTGTTCTAAAATAGATGAGTCGGCTAACTTTTGAATTGCTTGTAAACGCACTTGTGCATCTTTGTGCTGCCATTTAGGCTGGAATAATTGTTTAAATATCATCATGCTTAAACCGTACTATAGTATCTTCTGCAAAGCTTTTTTTGAGTTCTGAACGTGATTTTTCAACAACGTTTCCATCAGCCCCGACCGTAAACAGCTGGTCAGAATTTAAATGTTTTGCTTGCCAAGCCATAATGGCTTGCAACATATTTTCTCGCTGGGCACTGTCAACGACTCGCCCATCTTGCCACTTACCCGTTTCTACCGCTTCACATAGTGACTGGTAGACAGTTTCTGGCATGTTATCAATCAAATCTAAAAAGTTCATACTTGCTTTTCACGTTTAAACATCATAATTCGAATTCGGGTGACAACGTACCACACCAAACCCACTAAAGCGACGACTTGAGAGGCGATTTTATCATGCCCCATGCCAGATTCAGCATACCAGCTTGAATACGCAAGCCCGCCAATAAACAGAATTAAAGCTAAAAACGAATGGGTTATAAGAGAGGAGCTTTTTTTAATTCTATGTATTCTTCGCTGCGTTGATAACTTTTCTGGATCATCAACCAATACATGCTCGCAGTGCTGGCATGTTTGAGCTTTGTCTGAAATGCGTTTCCCACACTGGGGACAAGGAACTAACGCCATCAATTCACCTTTTGTTCACTTTTTTGTTGAGTTTGTTTTATATCTTTGTGTAGCAGCAAAATTGCAAATAAATTTGGTAATGTCATAAATGCGACTGCGACTGCAGCTAAATTCCATATTAATGTTGTGTCTGCTATCGCCGCTACGAAAAAACCGAGTATATAACTAATTCGAAAATAAATGACAGAGCCATTTCCGAATAAATATACCATAGCGCGGTCACCATAATAACTCCATGATATGGAGGTAGAGAAGGCAAATAACAAGATCGAAAATGTCACTATATATTGCCCCCAGTCACCAAACCATCCTTGATTAAATGCTTTGGCTGTCAGTGCAGTTGAGTGAATCAGCGATAACCCATTGATATCAACATGGTTAGGGGTTATTTTGCCTGCTTTAACTTCTATTTCACCTGAGTATAACTGACCACTTGGGTTAGAAAATGTAACAGCCTCGGCAATTGATCTGGCGTGAATTAACGTCACACTGTCATTAACCAGCACACCATTTTCAACCTGTAGTTTGCCTGAATAAAGTTCAACCTCACTGTTTTGTTGGTTTAACCAAGCAAATAATTGTTGTTTATCTTTTGCATCATTTTCAACATACTTTTGCGACAATACATAGGTATCCGAGTAGGCAAATTTATTTTGATGTTTTTGATGCCATACATTAGATGACAAAATAACCAACCCCGTGATTGTGCATAAAATAATGGTATCGATAAAAGGCTCTAATAAAGCGACCTTACCTTCATCAACTGGCTGAGTTGTTTTAGCGCTGGCATGGGCAATTGGTGAAGAGCCCGCGCCAGCTTCGTTCGAAAATAACCCTCTGTTGACACCCCGACTAAACGCAAAAGCAAAACTTGCGCCTAAAAAGCCACCTACAGCAGCACTACCGGTAAAGACCCCAGATACGATTGCTTGTAAGCTAGGTAGAATATTGTCCGCCTGATAAGTTGCTACAGCTAAACCACCAATAATATATAAAGCTGCCATAAAAGGGACTATTTTCGCGGTTACTTTAGCAATACGTTGAATGCCACCAATAATCACCAAAGCCAACAAAATAGCTAATACTCCACCAGTCACAGCTGGTTGCAGCGCAAAAGTTGCTTGCATCGCTTGTGCTATATTATTTATCTGCGGCATTGCGCCAATACCAAACGCACTGACAACCGCTGCAATAGCAAAAATAATCGCTAGCCATCGCATGTTTAGTTTACGGTCCATATAATACATAGGGCCACCCGCAAAACTACCGTCCGCAGTTTGCACTCGATACTTATGCGACAGTGTTACTTCAACATATTTAGTCGCCATGCCAACAAATGCTGTCATCCACATCCAAAAAAGCGCAGCAGGCCCACCTAAATAAATGGCCAAACCGACCCCACCAATGTTACCAGTCCCGACTGTGCCAGACAGTGCCGTAGTTAATGCTTGAAAATGAGAAGTATCACCAGGTGTGTTTTCTTGGCTGCGACGAAATAAACACTGCCAACTAGAACGGAAATAACGCAGTTGTGGAAACTTAAGATAAATGGTGAAAAATGCACCAACACACAACAACACATATGGGAAGTATGCTGCACTGCCCAATAGGCTATCTAATAAAAGTAGAAATTGATTTAAGCTTTCCATAATAAGTGTTTAACCTTGTTATAATTTTCTCTTAGCAAAGTATACCCGAGTTTTAGAGATTATTTGTCAATATAGTTGTACTAACCAATAAAAATAGATTAGCCTTAAGCAAGGAGCTCGGGGGTTATAGCATGACCAAAAGACAACGAATAGCAATCTTGTTCGCAGTTTTTTTGACTATGCTTGGTTGTACTAGTTTACCAGCCAATGCCAAGTTAAAAGACATTTCACTGCAACTACGCTGGAAGCATCAATTTCAGTTTGCTGGATATTATATTGCTAAAGAAAAAGGCTTATACGAGCAATTTGGTCTCGACGTAAGAATTATTCCGTACAGCTCAAATAGCCCTGCGCCCGTGGATGCTATTTTAAATAACCAAGCTGATTTTGCGATTAGCAGCTCAGCAGTCGCCATTCATCGAATGCAATCTAAGCCTATCGTTGCATTAGCTGCGCTGATGCAATCGTCGCCACTGATTTGGCTTACATTGAAAAAGAATGGATTTTCCACACCGCAAGATATCGTAAATGAGCCTCTGCCGATTTTACCCCAACCAGAAAGTGCTGAGTTACTGACGATATTTAGCAAAGAAGGCTTTAATATCGACGCGTTAAATTTAGTAACGGCACACGCCAGCGTCGATGATTTGATTGTAGGCAATGTGGCCGCATTAAATGCCTACCAATCAAATGAGCCCTATCAAATACAACAAGCTGGTTATGAGTACAATGTAATCAAACCCAAAGACTATGGGGTAAACTTTTATAGTGATGTACTGATTACCCATGAACATTTTGCACACGCGAACCCAAGAGTGGTTGAAAGATTTAGAGATGCTTCACTCAAAGGTTGGCAATATGCTCTGAACCACATAGACGAATCCGTTAAAATTATTCACGAAAAATATGCAACCGATAAAAGCTTGCAGCATTTACAGTTTGAAGCTCAGCAACTAAAAAAGCTTATCATGCCCGAACTGGTACAACTTGGGCATATGAACCCAGACAGATGGAAAACAATTGCCAACGACTATATCCAACTGAATATGGCTGGATACAATCCAGATATCAGCGAAATTGATAACTTAATTTACCGCAAACCAATAGAAAATACCCGAATACTCATTCATACAATTATCATTTCGTTATTTATTATTTTAGTGCTATCAATATTAGCTTGGCGCTTCTTTTATTTATCAGCTTCACTCAAACGCGAAATAAGCAGACGTGAGTATGCCGAAAAGAAACTCATCAAAGCCAACAACGAGTTAAAAGCTCAAGCTCTAACTGACCCGCTAACTAAAATATATAATCGCCGCGCATTTTTTGAAAAAGGTGACGCGATACTAAAGCTTTCGATGCGAAAACAACTAGATTGCGCCGTGATCATGCTTGATATCGACTACTTCAAAAAAATAAATGACACTTATGGGCATGACGCAGGCGATGCTGCGTTAATTCAAATCACTCAGCGCATTAGCCAATCTATCGTCAGAAGCCATGATATATTGGCTAGAGTTGGCGGCGAAGAGTTCGCAATTTTGATGGTGGACTGCCATATAGATGATGCATCAGCTGTCGCGCAACGGATTTTAGACATCATCACCGCAGAAAAAATCTTTCTACCGAATGGTTCGTCAATTGATTTGACCGTAAGCTTGGGTATCAGTGAAGTTGAATTAGATTTGAGTCAAGCACTTACGCATGCAGACATTGCACTCTATCAGGCAAAAAACCAAGGTCGGAATTGTTATTGCCTATTCGATTCAGAACAGGCGACAACACAACATGATTCAATTTCAGCTTAAGTTTCTACTTCAGCCTCATTGAGCACTTGTTCGATTGGGATAAAACTGGCTAATTCAGCGGGCTTTTGAATGCCAAAACCTTGCGCATAATCAACACCAATTTCGCGTAACGCTTCTAGGATAGAATCATCTTCTACATACTCTGCTATGGTTTTCATACCCATAACTGCGCTGATTTGATGAATAGAACGGACAATTTCACGATCTCTGACATTCTCAGTCATTTGTTTTACAAAACCACCATCGATTTTTACGTACTCAGCCGGCAAGTTTTGTAGGTAACTGTAAGACGAGAACCCCTTTCCGAAGTCATCTAAAGCAAACGTAAAGCCATGAGCTTGCAGTTTAGTTATCAGCTCACGACCGACTACTAAATTGGCAACAGCAGCTGTTTCTGTCACTTCAAAACAGATGGTCTCTGGTGGAAAACCAATCTTTTCGTGTAAATCGATAATATAAGAAAACAACTTCTCATCGTTAAGTGATTCACCTGACAAATTAACCGACAAAGTTACTTTTTGCCAAAGTTGTGGCCGAGAAGAAATCCATCGAAAAACTCGTTTAATCACCCAGCGGTCAATCTTAGGTGTTAATCTAAAGCGTTCGGCAGCAGGCAAAAACATATTAGGTGATAACAAAATGCCATCTTTGTCCTGCATCCTTAGCAATATTTCTATATGTTCACGTTCGCTTTTACCACAAGTTGGATTAATCCGTTGAAAGAACAATACAAATTTGTCGTTCACCAACGCATCGTTAATTCGTGCAGCCCAGCGCGGCGCTTGATGATGGTTATTCAATTTTTCGTTATTCACATCAAACACACGTAGGTTGTTCATGCCGATATTTTTTGCCATATAACAAGCGGCATCAGCTTCACGCCTTGCTTCGGCTGCATTATGTGTATCAGACGTTATTTGCGTTATCCCGAAACTCGCCCCGATAGAATGAATTTTTCCGCCCCAAATAAAGCGGTATTCTTTAATTTGCGAGAGTATTTTTTCAAATATGGTTAGACCATGTTCCAAATGAGCATCAAATAAAATAATGCCATATTCGTCACCGCCAATCCGCGCACATACGTCGGTTTTGCGTAAGTATGAACGAAAGATACTACCTACTTCATATAGCAGTTGATCACCTGCAGCATGGCCAGCACTATCGTTAATCAACTTAAATCTATCCAAATCAATCAAACACAGCACATGTGAGCGTTGCTCCATTTTTGCGTTATGTACAGATTCATTCAGCATTTCTTCGAATTTGTGTCGATTTAACAGTTTAGTCACAACATCATAGCTAGCTTGAAAGTTAAGCTTTTTACGTAGGCGCTCGCTTTGCGTCATATCACGCAACACCATAACAGTTCCAACCAATTCCTTCGCAGGGTTGCGTAAGGTCGTGATGTGCTTTTCTATATATAAAACTTCAAGCTCGCGATTAATCCTATGCATACAGCGTTCACTAGCACCATCAATTTGCTCGGCATTTTTCACCAAATCTCTTAACGCGTGACGCAGGCGTTTAGAATCTTCAGGCTCAACAAAAGGTAAAACATCCGCAATATGTTTACCCACAATATCAGTTTCAGCTGCTTTTATAATCTTAAAGGTTGTTGAGTTGCAGTAAGTGACAATGCCATTTAAGTCCGTAGTGATAACGGCATCGCCGATAGAGTTTAATGTCACTTTGTTAAACTCTTTGGCAGCAAATAGCTCTTCTAACATGCCATTAATCGACCCTGCTAGCTCACCCACCCCTTCAACTTGATAACTACCAACTTGTTGAGTTGATTCATCATTCGCTTTGATGTTTGAAACTTCAGCGGTCAAGCGGTTAAGGCTTTGACGTGATTTTTTATAATGTGTTAGATAAATATAAAAGCTCATTAATGCTGAAAGCAAACATATCAAGCCTGCCAACCAAACAACGGGCTGAGCGTAAAATGAAAAGGGTGCAACAGCAACTGGAATCGCCCATTTTGCTTGCGGGTTAATTAAATCCGCGGTGACGTACGCATTGGTATGAACGCCTATTTGAAACGGTTCAACAGTCACGTCAGCACCTTGATGCGGTAACAGGTATCCTTGGATAAAAGCTTGTTCGTTTTGATAACTCATTGCAACAATCGCGATTTGCTGCTTGGCTAGTTGTACAATACCGACTTTATCAGTGTTGTAACGGTCAACAACTTGAATCAATTTTCTCTCTAACTGTTGAGAATCGAACTGTGCGGGCATGCTTGTAGGTGAAATCGCACACTTAGTGCGCTCAGGCTGGCTAAAACACAAGGTGAAATCAGCTTCTAAATGGGCAGGGTTGTAGCTTGTGACTTGCTGGCGCAAAAACAGACCATGTTGATACTGAGTATCAACCAGTAATTTATCGAACACTTGTTGAACATATTTGGCCTGACTATGGACGATTTGTAAACGATAGGAATTCTGCCACTTATCAAGTGCGTGAAGTGACGCCAGCCCAAGCAGAATAAAGAAAATCACCCCACCGATGGCGGCAAAGATTATGTGTCTTTGCAATGCTTTCATCATCAGCTACCAAAAATTGTTCAATATTATAAGAATTATACAGCTCCATTACCGCTTTTTACCGACTATTAGTCAAGCATTTTTTTCATTAATACTCAGTACAAGCCAACAAAGTAATCAATTTTCTATCCATAATTTTGCAATATTGACCCATGTAAGCTATGTCGCACATAAAAACTGACGGGGGTTAAAATCGCTCTACAGCGTCAAGGCAATATTTATTTTATTAAATGTGTGGAATTCGCTATAGTTAGCGCAATTTCTCGACCTTACAAAAGTTTTGAACGTTCAAACCATGGAAAAAATAGATTTAGATAAAATTAGAGTTGATATAACCAACTTAGACGAACAGCTATTGTCTTTATTGGCACAACGCCGAGCATTGAGTATTCAGGTTGTAAAAAGTAAAGTTCAAGATCAAAAACCGGTCCGAGACAGCTATCGCGAAACTCTGTTGTTACAAAATTTGTCAAACAAAGGCAAAAAGCTCGGTTTGAAAAGCGACTATATCCATAGTGTCTACCGCACCATTATTGAAGATTCGGTTGAATTGCAACAAGACTATTTAATGCAATTAAACAACCCGAATCTAAAAAGTGCCGACTATAAAGTTGCTTATTTGGGTAGCAAAGGGTCATATAGCCATTCTGCGGTTGAAAAATATTTAACAGGTTTAAACGGCGGTTTAATCGACGTTGGTTGCAAAAGTTTCGACGACATTTTCGCTGCGGTTGAAGATAAAGACGCGGATGTTGGTGTATTACCAATAGAAAATACTTCATCTGGCAGTATCAATGAAGTATACGATTTACTCCAAACCACACGACTTAAAATAATCGACGAACTATATATCCCAGTAAAACATAACTTACTTGTTGCCTGTGAGAGCGACTTGTCAAAAATTACCACCATATATGGCCATCATCAACCTGTTGCACAATGCAGTGACTTTTTAAACGAGTTAAACGATGTCGAAATTGTGGTAACAGACAGCACTTCAACTGCCTTATCTGAAGTCAAAAAAATAAACGACCCTAGTGTTGCAGTGCTGGGTAGCGCTGAAGCTGGCAAACATTATGGTTTACAATCGATCCGAGCGGACGTTGCAAACCAAAAAGACAATCAAACGCGCTTTATTGTGGTTGCGCGAGAGCCAGTCACAGTGCCTATGACCTGTGCGGCTAAAACATCGTTAATCTTATCAGTTGGCCAGCGCCCCGGCGCTTTGGTAGACGCTTTGATGATATTTAAGCAGTTTAACATCAGCATGTGTAAAATTGAGTCACGGCCAATTAAAGGACGCCCTTGGGAAGAAATGTTTTATATTGACGTAACCGAAAATCTTCAGTCTGAAAACATGCAATCAGCCATTCGCGAGTTAAAACCAAGCGTGTCTGATTATACTGAATTAGGCTGTTACGTTAACCGTAGTAGCCATACCGAGGAATCGTAATACGCGATTAGAACAGGCGGAGTGATTATGTCAAAACCAATACAATTGATTTTTGCGCTACTAATCCTTTTACCCGCTTGTTCTGAACCGCCTAGCGAACATGCGCCCATTATCCGCTCGATTGCTTGGCAAAAGGTAACCCTTGAACCCATTCAACAAGTTAGAAATTTGCCCGGTAATATAGTACCAGCAGAAACCGCACCTTTAAGTTTTCAAGTTGGCGGTAAAGTACAAGCTATTCAAGTCAGATTAGGCGACCAAGTTCAAGCTGGTCAACTATTAGCTCAGTTAGATACCAGCAATTATCAATTGGCTTTACAAGCAGCACAAGGTGAAGTAAAAAAAGCACAAGCTCACTATTCTGAGCGCCAAGCTGAGTATTTGCGCTTTCAACAATTGCTGGAGCAGCAGCTTGTATCTAAATCACAGTTTGACAATGCTAAATCTCAGGCTCAGACAGCCCGGTCGTCTTTAGAAGTGGCCACCACACAGGCTAAAATAGCACAAAAAAATCTTGCAGATACTCAATTGTTGGCACCGTACAAAGGACAAATAAGCAAACAATATGTCGAACCCTCTCAGCAAGTGGCCAGTGGTCAAACTATTTTTGAGATAGAGGGCCAGCACGGTTTTGAAATTGAGGTGTTTGTTCCAGAAACTATGATCCGCTATATAGATGTTGGACAAACCTTTACAGTAACCAGCCAAGTGGCTAAAGACCGAGCGCTTAATGCCAGTGTCATAGAGATAGCCAGCCGAGCGGAAAACGCCAATTCATTTAAAGTGATTTTGCAATTTAACCAAACACATCCAAATTTACGTGCTGGCATGTCAGTTGAAGTGGAGTTTGTCTATCTTTCATCAGAACGCAACAATGTAACAGGCAATGCTGTTCGAGTGCCTGTATCAGCAGTTTTAGCTGGAGCTAACCAAGAAAACTTTGTGTTTGTATTTAACGCGCAAAATAATAGGTTGGAAAAGCGCGCAGTTTTAACCGAAAACGTGATTGAAAATAAAATTTTGATAACCCAAGGGTTGTCTGCAGGTGAAATCATTGCAACGGCTGGCGTGCATTTCTTACACGATGATCAACAAGTCACTTTGTTACAAAATCAAATTAATATCTTCAACTAAACCATAGGGTAAGTTATGAATATTGGCAGCTTGTCATTAAAATATCAAAAACCTATCCTAATGCTGTTGGTGCTAATGACCCTGTATGGTTTAGTGAGCTATTTTTCACTGCCTGCCCGCGAGGATCCAGAAATCACCATTCGCGAAGCGATTGTGGCCACGCAATTTCCTGGCATGTCCCCTACTCGGGTTGAAGCATTAATTAGCAAAAAGCTCGAAGAATCCATTCGAACCATATCTGAAGTTGAACGTATACGCTCAACTTCGACAACCGGCTTGTCGATTATACACGTTGAAATTGCTGACAAATACTTTCAACTAGACGATATCTGGCAAGATTTACGCAATAAAGTCAGCGAAACGCAAGCACGTTTGCCACAAGGTAGTCATCCATCGGTCGTCAATGATGATTTTGGCGATGTCGCTATTTTAACCTTAGCCTTGACCGCTGACGGTTTCTCTATGGCGCAACAGCAGCAGATGGCTGAGCATATTCGTGATTCACTCTATCGGGTCAATGGCACAAAGAATATTGAAATACTCGGGATCCAACCACAGCGCATATATATCCAAGCCACCAATGCAAAGCTTGCGCAATTTGGCGTATCCCCCGATCATATAGCTAGACAACTGCAAGCGCAGAATATTATTCAGCCAGGTGGCAGCATTGATACCGGCTTGCGCACAATTACAATAGAACCAAGCGGCAATTTTGACTCAGTTGAGGCGTTAAAAAACACCTTAATTAGCATACCCAAGCTACAGCAACCTGTGGTTTTACAAGATATTGCCGAAGTCAAACTTGACTATATCGACCCTCCACATCACAAAGTTTATCACAATGGCCAACCGGCTTTGGTATTTGCCATATCCATGCTGTCTGGATTTAACGTCTTAGAATACTCTCCTCGCTTGGAAGCTGCGATAGACGATATTCAACAAACTTTACCCATTGGCTACGAGCTTTCAATTGTCACCCGCCAAGCTGAACAAGTAGAACAAACCGTCTATGGCGTATCAGCTAACGTGCTACAAACACTCGCAATTGTTTTGGTGGTTGTGATGCTGTTTTTGGGCATGCGCACTGGCTTAATTGTCGGCAGTATCGTGCCAATAGTGATGTTAATAACCCTAGCTGTCATGAGTTTTATTGGCATTAACTTAGAACGAATGAGCTTAGCAACCCTGATTATTGCGCTTGGCCTATTGGTTGATAATGGCATTGTGATAGCTGAAGATTTTAAACGCCGTTTAGAGCAAGGCCAATCAAGGCGTGAAGCTTTGTCGCAATCTCCGACAGGTTTGGCGATTCCACTGTTAAGCTCTTCCGTCAGTACCATATTATTTTTCCTTCCTTTGATGTTAGCTCAGCATGCTGCAGGTGAATACACCCGCTCAATCTCACTGGTTATCCTTATCAGTCTGATGGCAAGTTGGTTGCTCGCTATCGTAATCACGCCACTGCTGTGTTATCACTTTCTAAAAGTAGACAATACCGATACAACCAAAGGATTGGCATTTTACCAAAATGCTTTACAAAAGAGTTTCCAATATAAAAAATCAGTGATCATGCTGGTGTTGTTAATGTTTGCACTTGCGATTGTTGCAATGTCTGGGGTTAAAAAACAGTTTTTTCCCGATTCCGACCGAGCACAAGTGCTGGTTTATTTAGAACTAGAACCCAGTGCCAGCTCAAAAGCAACAGATACTGTATTGCAACATGTATTTACTTGGTTGCAGCAAAATAAAACCGAATTAAATTATACCACCCATGCTGCTTACGTGGGTTTTGGTGGGCCACGATTTGTCCTGTCACTAACCCCCAATGATCCCGCTCCAAATAAAGCCTTTATGGTTATAAACTATGATTCGGCTGAAGAGCTTGATACAGCTATCGAAAAACTCAGAACAGGCTTTGCGCAACATTTCCCTTGGGTGAGCGCTAGGGTCACCAAAATGTTTTTAGGTCCATCAGATTCGTCAGAAATTAAAATTCAGGTGAAAGGCCCAGATGAAGCGGTTATTTACGATACCGCCCAGCAGATCAAAGCTTATTTATCTGGTATAGACGGCACCATTGACATTAGAGATGATTGGCAAGGCAGAATCACTGCGATAAAAGTAAAAATAGACCAACATAAAGCCCGTCAAGCTGGGGTCACTTCAACTGACGTTGCCGAACGACTACAAGGCTATTTTGATGGCGTGGTTTTAAGCGAGTACCGCGAGCAAGATACTATTATTCCTATCGTCTATCGAGCAACACATAATGAGCGACATACTTTAGACAGGCTTAGAACAGCAAGCGTATACGCGAGCAACCAACAACAATATGTCCCGTTATTACAAATTGCCGAATTTGAACCTATGGTCCACTTTGCGAGCATTCAAAAAGAAGATTTGTTTAAAACGATATCAATCGAAGCTCGGCATCTTACGCATACAGCTGAAGACCTCAAACAACATGTAAATGAAAAACTCAATCAACTAAAACAAACGCTCCCTTTGAACCATACTATTGAGTACGATGGTGTCATTAAAGAGTCTGCTGAAGCACAAAAATCGCTAGCAGCCAATATGCCAATTGTACTTGCTGTCGTTGTTTTGTTACTAGTGCTCCAATTCAACTCATTTCGTCGACCATTGATCATTATCCTGACCATTCCGCTATCTTTTATTGGCGCAGTTATCGGCCTAATCATAATGCAAGCGCCTTTTGGTTTTATGGTATCGTTAGGCCTATATAGCCTTGCGGGAATTATTATTAACAACGCGATTGTTTTAATTGATAAAATCGACCAGCTTAGAACGAATGACACATCTTTAGAAAGCGCCATAATCAAGGCTTGTAGCAGCAGAGTTCGACCCATATTAATGACAACAGTCACGACTATCCTCGGGTTAATGCCACTGATATTGACTAAAGACCCTCTATTTTATGGTTTAGCTTGCGTGCTTGCATTTGGTTTAGCAATTGGCACGCTACTAACCTTAGGTGTGGTGCCAATTTTGTATAAAATTTTGTTTAGCGCTCAATTGACCAACCAGAAGTAACAATGGAAAAATTTATTTACAAACCGCCTCACGGCTTGCCGACAATTCTCTTTCAAGATAAAGATATCTTAGTGATTAACAAACCAAGTGGTTTATTGTCTAACCCTGGGCGTGCTATTGAAACACATGACTGTGCGTTAAGCCGACTACAAATAAAGTTTCCGACGGTTATATTAGTGCATAGGTTAGATTGCGAAACATCTGGTATTATGGTGTTTGCTTTAAATAAACCAGCGGAAAGTCATTTAAAAAAACAGTTTGAAGCCCGCACAACTGCTAAAACATATCTAGCTGAAGTTATTGGTCACCCATCACAGGATTCAGGTTGCCTCGATTGGCCTCTTACGGCAGATAAATCGAATATTCCAAAACAAATGGTTGCTGAATCAGGTAAAGTTGCCGTCACTAACTTTGAAGTCTTAATTCACAAACAGCAGTCGAGCATTGTAGCACTCAAACCCGAAACAGGCCGAACTCATCAACTTAGAGTACATATGCATCACTGGGGCCATACAATATTGGGTGACAATTTCTATGCGCCAGCTAGCATCAAAAATATGGCGCCTAGGCTAAGATTGCATGCTTATCGATTAGGCTTTACCCATCCATATAGCAACAAATATATAGAATTTAGCACCCCAGCCGACTTTTAGCGGGGTGCGGCAAATTTATTCAACTTCTAAGCAAATTTTGCGCATCAATGAGGTTGCCAAGTTATTGTCATAATAAGCTGCTTCATTGACAAATGCAGTATAGAGCGTTTCATCACCGTCCAAGCTAACCGTTCCACCATCAAATAACTGGAAAATAGGCTCACCCGGCTTAACAGGCTTAAAGTCACCATCTTGAATATTTTTGTGAACCATGCCAATGCGTTCACCATCAGCATCTAACGGTAGTTTTAAGCTTTTAACAAATCTAAACGCTTCAATACTGCTAGGTAATTTAGGCAAAGCATCCGTATTAAACAATTCTACAAAATCAAGAATATGCTGAGTTAATTGCTCACTTTGCTCAAAAACATCGTGACGTAACACAGATTGCGGCACAGGCCCAACTTCAACAATCACGCCATATTTACCAACTGTGCATAGCAGGTGATGTTCTTCATTCTTTTTATGATCTTCATCGCAAAACACCACAACCTCTGGCATTTTCGATTTTACGTAGGCAGCTAACCTTGAATAAAAAGGCCCTTTTTGTGGCATTAACAAGGTTGGCCCCATATTACTGGTAGTAGTGTGAAGGTCGATAACCAAATCCGTTTTCGACTTGCCTTTAGGGCCAAGAATTTGATTAATACTTTTAGCGCGCAAAGCTTCGTAATGCGATAGTTCTGGGTTCTCTAAATCTTTGCTCGCAAACTGTCGATTTAAATCCCTATCTACGTAACGACGATTAATCTCGTATGCTTTTGGGTTTCCTTGCAGTAATTTAGTGCTAAAGCTGGCTCGCGATATTTGCTCAAATGCTTTCTGCCATTTTTTCATCAAGTACACACCTGTAATTTCATTGCCATGTGTACCACAAACAACAGCGACATTTTTAATCGACATACAAAGACACCTTTCAATTCAATCAAGTTATAGTTTTTCAAATTGCCGTGCTAATCGCATGCTCAGAATAGACGACAAGTTAAATCTAGCAGAATAAATGATAGTTTTTTAATTACGAATAGGAATAAGTTAGCAGAATTAGCACAGCACTGAAACAAACTTGTTGTTTTAAGCATTCATACACCTTGGTACAGAATTTGAATAACCTATACCAAGACACAAATAATGCCAACACTGCCAGTTTTTTGGCGCTAAATAGCCATTTATGAGGTGATATATGATCAATACAATCAATTCGAACCCGTTTTCTACAACCACTAAACTACAGCCGAATGACACTGCCAAAGATGTTCAATCGCAGCAAAATACCAGCACCACAAATATAAATTCCAAACAAGCAGAACAATTGGTTGGTTCACTGCTGTCCGCTTCTCCTGAACAACTATTGGCATCGGTTTCAGCCAGTAAAATGAACGTTGCTCACGCGTTGTCCTTGGTAGATTAGTCCAGCTATGCTAATGTTCTGCTATTGCATGTAGATATCTGTGTGTTATGCAGCCAAAAAAAACAAAAATAGACCAAGCAATTCAGAACATTATTGAGCAGTTAATCAAGTATTATCAAAAAGCCAATTTTGATAAAAATTACCACGCATTAACAGAGCAACTACCGACACAGAAAAAGTTCTTGATCAAACAAGAGCTTGCACGTTTATTTAAGCCATTCGATCGCAGTATCGATATGTCTCGAGACTCCTCTTACCCTGTCAAAGAATTCACGTGGCAAGGAAAACGCTTTTATTTAGATGAAATTGGCAGAAGGATTTTTCTACTCGAAGTTGAAAAATTTAACAACCAATATACCGAAGGTGTATACGAAAGAGTCACTGATGAAAAGATCTACGCCAAATTCGAAAAGCAATTTGCCTTCGAACAAAAAATAAAAGAGTTTGAGGTTGAAATTTCTGAACTCGGGCGCACAACTCGGCGGTTAGAAGAAAGGTTACACTGCGCCAAACCCATCACCATACACAGACAAAATGGGCAAACGCTAGAGTCGATAACATCAAATATATCTCGAAGTGGCTGCTTGCTTAGGGTCAAACCGTTCGCGGCTTTGTTGCAAGACGAAATATTCAATATCGACTTTTCGTCAATGACCGCACAGTTTAAATTTAATGGCGAACCCAAAGCGACCTACCAGGTTAAATTTTTGGCGAATACACCCGACAAAGATGGTAGCCAAAGAGTCGGCGTGCAGTTATGTGATAACAATTACGAATGGACACAATTCTTAGACAAATATGTACTAGAAAACCGCGCTCAATATAAAGTAGATATTAGCAATGCAAAAAACTTGGCGGAAACGAGACTACTTGAAGCGCACTTGCTTAATAGTAGTAACTGGATGTGCATTTTTGCTCGTACCGACCAGCAACAACTTAAACAACTCAAGTACGTATTAACCAATCCTAAAACCGAACAACTATACAAGTATTTTGTCGATGAACACAAACTAAACCGTCTAAACGGGGTACTGGTACGTTTGTGGCCGCATTTAAAAGCACCTTCAGAAGCAGTTGCCATAGTCAGGTTTGAACAACAAGGTAAGATTCAATTTTTAGCCGCCACATTAAACAAACTTATCGCCGAAAAACAACTTGCCAGCTTTGTCGCATTCGCCCGGCAAAAAGGTGTGCTGCGACTCTTTATGCTGCGAAAGTATCAAATCAGCCAAGAGGAGAAAGACGACATTAAGTTTAGCTGGTTTGATAACAAACAAGAGGCAGACAAAGCATTAGCTCCACTTAGCGACGTCAATCAATTAATCAGTTTGTACCCGCTCAACCAGCAGGAATCTGCCCTAGAATTAGATAAAAGCTACAAACTTATCGGTGAAAAAGTTAAAGCTTTAAGTCAATATTTAGCGCCAAGTATAAAAAATCATAGTATTGGTCACTTTAATGTACAGCCTAAAGATGCTCGAAGTGAGAGCCGTTATTTCTATAAAACCTTAGTGAAGCTTAAACAAATTGATAGCAAAACTAGTTTCGAAGGTGTGTTAATCGACCTATCGCAAAACGGTTTAAGCGTGACAATAAACAATGCGGCGGAACATTTTGAAGTATCACAAATCGTTTCCTTGACCATTGCCAAATTTGAACAATTTGGTGAAAGAAATGCCATTCACAACGCTTTTTATCAGGTTGTGGGTATAAATCCCAAAGCGAACAGTTTGCATTTGCGCGTATTCGAAGATGGTAATGCGGATAATATTCGCCAGTTTATGGCTCTACTAATCAAAACCAATCGAACATTACTTTCGATTAACGACACTTATGATAAGTTTGTTATTTTGCAAAAAGCGTTATGTATCGCTTTTATGACTTTTTATCCTGCAATAGCTTTTGGTTTAACCACGCCAGCTAAAAAAGCATTTCATGTTGCTAGGCTTCTGACAGCAAATTATCAAACGACTGAGCTCGTA
Organism: Catenovulum agarivorans DS-2; assembly: GCF_000568405.1. Taxonomy (GTDB): domain Bacteria; phylum Pseudomonadota; class Gammaproteobacteria; order Enterobacterales; family Alteromonadaceae; genus Catenovulum; species Catenovulum agarivorans_A. Next base: position 124,742 of record NZ_ARZY01000001.1, on the reverse strand, counting down.
AGCTTGTCGGATCTGCAGTCTCCTATTCACCAACAACATATTTCGGTGTTTCAGCTCATATATGATGAAAAACGTAACCCACCGTTTCTGCGCTCGATCAGCCGTTTTTTGAAAAACCAAGAAGCAATTGAAGATGAGGTTGCATTTAACTATATTTCGGGTCGAACGGACATTCGCAAACAAGCACGAGCAGGCGCGAACCCTAGGCTTCAGAATCAATTTATCCGTAAAGCCTTAAGTCATGATGAGCTGAAGGTATTTGCGCTAAACATCCAGCCAAGTGCAAATAACTTGATCAATGAAATTAACCAAGAGCTTAGCTATATTGCCCGATATAACAAACATCAAGCAGATAAAATTAAGCAGCTTGCCAATCAGATAAACGCGATAATTGAAGTGGTCGATACCTCTTGTTTTTGGCATGCCGTGGGCAAGATAGATATCAACAAATTTTAATCAAAGTTATATCTAACTTTCTAAGGGTAAATTCAAACTACACCAACGACGATAACCACCGTCTAGGTTAATAACGTTCTTATAGCCCATTTTGCTTAAGCTATCTGCCGCCAATGCGGAGCGATAGCCTCCCCCACAGTACAAAACCAACTTAAGGTCCTTGTTTGGGTATAAAGTTTCAATATCTCGCTCAATCACGCCGCGGCCAAGATAAACAGCATTCGGAAGGTGATCCTTTTGCCATTCATCTTGTTCTCGCACATCAACCAACAGCAGCTGTTGGTTGCTTGCAACCATTTGTAAATAAGTTTCGATATCTATTTCTTTGATTCGGCTACGCGCATCATTCACTAAAGCCAAAAATTCAGGACTATGTGACATAACTAGCTAGACTAGATAGCGTCTTCGTTTTCTTCACCTGTGCGAATGCGAATAACGCGTTCAACGTCAGTAACGAAAATCTTACCATCACCAATTTTGCCACTTTGGGCAACTTTAACGATTGTATCCAAACAACGTTCAACTTGATCATCACTCAATACAATATCTAAACGCACTTTAGGTAAAAAATCGACGTTGTACTCAGCGCCACGGTATAGCTCAGTGTGGCCTTTCTGACGGCCAAAACCTTTAACCTCTGTAACAGTCATACCTGTAATGCCAATCTCAGCTAAAGCTTCACGTACATCATCAAGCTTAAAAGGTTTAATGATAGCTTCTACTTTTTTCATAATTATATCCCCTAATTTTAGTGCTCTCTGCCAAAGCCAGATGTAATTGGATATCGTCTGTCTTTGCCAAAATTGCGTTGTGTAACTTTTGGACCTATGGCTGATTGTCGGCGTTTATATTCATTTATATCCACTAGTCTAACAACCTTCCTAACTACAGCCTCCTCGTAACCTAAAGATACGATATCTGCTATAGATAAGTCATTTTCAACATATGCTTCTAGTATTGCATCTAAATCATCATATGGAGGTAAACTGTCTTGGTCAACCTGATCCGGGGCTAATTCAGCCGAAGGTGGTCGGGTAATCACCCGTTCGGGTATGACCTTTCCTAAAGTATTGCGGTAATTTGCCAATTTGTACACCATTGTTTTAGGTACATCTTTAATAACAGCAAAACCACCCGCCATATCTCCATATAAAGTGCAATAACCAACCGCCATTTCAGATTTATTACCTGTGGTTAAAACGATGCGACCTTTTTTGTTCGACAACGCCATTAGTATCACACCGCGACTACGCGCTTGTAGATTTTCTTCAGTGGTGTCTTTAGCGCTTCCAGCAAACATCGGCTCTAGTGCTTGCATAAATCCATCAAACATAGGTTCAATGGAGACGATATCAAACTCTATACCCATTGCCTGCGCTTGCGCTTTTGCATCTTCGACACTCATTTGTGCTGTATACTTAAATGGCATCATCACAGCTTGAACTCTTTCAGGCCCCAATGCATCGACAGCAACCGCCAAGGTTAAAGCTGAGTCTATACCACCAGATAATCCTAACACCGCACCTTTAAAGCCATTTTTATTGACATAGTCTCGTGTTGCGAGCACAAGAGCTTGATATATTTCAGCTTCTTCACTATCTGCGACAGATTCGATGCGTGATGGCGCAAAATCATTTGCATAATTGAGTGTTAGATAGTCTTCTTGGCACTGTCGTAACCGACAGACTAATTCACCTTCACGATTAACCGCAAAAGACCCGCCATCAAACACAAGTTCGTCTTGTCCACAAACTTGGTTGACATACACAATCGACACAGCATGATTTAACGCCCGCTTCTTTACTAATGATTCGCGCTCTAACTGCTTTTCTAAATTAAACGGTGATGCGTTTAATGAAACGATTAAATCGACATTCTTCGCGTCATAATGAGCGATAGGTGCATCATCCCAAAGATCTTCACATATCAACAGGCCAATCTTTTTACCTTGATAATTGAAAGTTGTTGCGTTTGCACCTGCGGTAAAATAGCGCATTTCGTCAAACACCCCATAATTGGGCAAAGCTTGCTTATAGTATCGTGCAAGCAACTGGCCATCACTATAAACGCTTGCTGCATTATAGGTGAATCCATTTTCTTGATGTGGATGCCCCACTACAATGGCCTTGTGATGACTTGCTTGAGCAATAAGCTGCAACGCAGAATTGAGTCGCTTATACAAATCAGGGCGAAGTAATAAATCTTCTGGCGGATAACCTGTTAATGCGAGCTCAGGAAATACAAGAATTGAATCTTTCGGTGCTTTTTCAATATCGGCTAAAATTTGTTGGCAGTTTTTTTGAATCGCGCCAACGGTAAAGTTGCTTTGTGCAATGACTAATTGCATAGAATTCCAACGAGTCTAAAAAATTTCAATAGCGCAATAATATACTGATTGACGTACAAAATATACGCCAAAACAACATTTGATCAGCTGGTAATTGAGCTTTTTAACTGAGCTGCGAGTTATAAGCTTTAATTTATTTACAGATCAGGGCTAAATTGGTTCAAGTCCGCTTCATAATGATAGCCTATGCGTGCCATTTTATCTTCAAGGGTAAATTCATCAACGTCCATCATCATTGCTAAGCTGTGCAGATCTTTGCACTCATGCCGCAGTTGATCATTAACAATACCCAACAATATGTTTGGATCCATATTGGTTGCTTTATGTAAATCCATCTTGGCCTCCGAAGCTCAAGTTAAGTTGTCAAAAATGCTAAACCGCATTTTTAACCATAGTTCAATTTAACCCGAGTTCAACTTTTAAAAATATTTTGAAGCAAAACAATTTGAGGCTTTGTAAACTTTAATTAACGTTATCATTCAATCTTTATCGGTTTATTGGCATAATAGCCAGTTCAATCACAAGGTAGAAAACTATGGCGCAAAATATTACTTGGCAAGCAAAAAAGCCAGCTCAATCTGTTGAAGATATAAAATCATCTCCTCACTCATTAGAAGCAGAACAATCGGTCGTAGGTGGTTTATTATTAGACAATGAAGCTTGGGACCGTGTTGCTGAACGAGTTGTTGCTCAAGATTTTTATCACCATGCCAACAAAAGTATTTTTGAGCATATGGCTAAATTGGTTGAACAACATCAACCAATAGATTTAATCACACTATCAGAGTCGTTAGAACAAGCAAAACTGTTAGAAGAAGTTGGCGGTTTTGCCTATTTAGCTGAAATCGCTGACAATACTCCAAGTGCAGCCAATATTACCGCATATGCTGATATTGTGCGCGAGCGAGCGGTTATTCGCGAAATGATAGCAGTCGCAAATGAAATTGCCGAAGCAGGTTACGATCCACAAGGACGCAGTAGCAGCGAATTACTTGATTTAGCTGAAAGCCGTGTGTTTAAAATCGCCGAGGCTCGCGCCAATGCCAATGAAGGGCCTAAACAGTTAAAAGACGTACTCGCCTCGACCATCACACGTATTGAAGATGCAATGAAAAATGGTGCCGATGGCGTAACCGGCGTAACAACTGGGTTTAACGACTTAAACGATATGACGTCGGGCCTACAACCTTCTGATTTGGTCATAGTAGCGGCTCGTCCATCTATGGGTAAAACAACATTTGCGATGAATCTATGTGAAAATGCTGCGATGTCGTTTGACAAAGCTGTGTTGGTTTTCAGCCTTGAGATGCCTAGCGAACAAATTATGATGAGGATGTTAGCCTCACTCAGTCGAGTTAATCAAACCAGTATTCGTACTGGTAAATTAGAAGATGAAGATTGGGCACGTATTTCATCCACCATGGCGCTGCTTGCTGAAAAAAATAACATTTACATTGATGATTCTTCGGGTTTAACACCGACAGAAGTGCGCTCGCGTGCACGTCGAGTTGCGCGCGATCACAAAGGGGGTATTGGGCTGATTATGGTAGATTACTTGCAGTTAATGCAAGTGCCAGGGCTGTCGGAAAATCGTACGCTCGAAATAGCCGAAATATCGCGTTCACTTAAAGCGCTCGCAAAAGAACTTGAAGTACCCGTTGTCGCACTTTCTCAGCTAAACAGGAGCTTAGAACAACGTGCTGACAAAAGACCTGTAAACTCAGATTTACGTGAATCGGGCTCTATTGAGCAGGATGCTGACTTAATCATGTTTATTTATCGTGATGAGGTATATTACCCAGAGTCGGAGCGAAAGGGTATTGCAGAAATTATTATCGGTAAACAACGTAATGGTCCAATTGGCCATGTAGATGTTGCCTTTTTAGGTCAGTTTTCTCGATTTGATAACTTGGCTCGTACTGATTATCAAGGTTATTAACCGCAAAATTGGCAAAGGGGCATCTTGCCCCTCCATTGCCTCCAAATCCCTCGTCAACTAATCGTAAGCTGCGTCAATCATAACCGACGACAACAAACCATATACATCAACCCAAGCTTGTTTGACTTCTTCAGTGAATGCATCCCCCAAACCTTGTTCTAAGGTCCAGATCAATGCAGCACCAACAACAGCATAATGCTCTTTCTTCACGCCATAATCAATGTGACGTTTGGCCAAATCTTGCGCTACAGGCACTAATGCGTCTAAATTTGTTAAACTTGCGACCGCTGTCCCAATCATTTGCATCAACTTAGCACCTTGCTCGGTTAAATCCGCTTTAAATAACGGTCGGACCTCTGGAGCAATTTCAAATAAGCGCGCGTAAAACAGCGCAGCGGCTTTATCCGCAATTGGCGCGACTTGGGCAAACGTATTTTGTACTAACTCTATTGATCTATCATTCATAGTTTTTTCCTCATTGGCTTTGACTCACCATGTATTTAACGGCCAATTCAACTTGGTGGTCGGTCAAATCTTCATTTCCACCACGTGGTGGCATTAAACCTGTTTCTCCTGAAAATCCATTCTTGGCATGCTCAAATAAAACAGGTAATCCTTTTTCAATTCGCTTGGCCCACATTTTTTTGTTACCAATAGGTGGTGAGCCAGCCAACCCCTGTGCATGGCAAACAGCACAGGTACCTTCCCAAATTGCTTTGCCTTGTTCCAATGCAACTTGCTCAGGAGATTCAGAGCAAGCGGATAACAATATGGCAACCACAGCAATAGATGGATAAGCACTTATTTTCATATACTTACTCCTATACTCAGCAAAAGTGAGCTTGAAATACTTAACCCAGTGGGACGCGAATAACCACACCACCCATTACATCACCAACCTTAAAGTCTGTTTTTGGTGAATCTTTGTGATCGTTATGACATGAAGCACAAACTGGTGCGACCGCTACATCCGGATAAATAGCAGTAAAATAGTTTTTACCACCAAGCGTTTCTTCCTTATAAAAATTCTTGCCTGGGTTATCCACTATAAACTGTAAGCCTTCCTTCTCAACCGCTGTAACGGGCGCATTCTGGCTATTTATTGGCCAAAGAGACTGCAATGAATAAGTAAATTCATCTGTCTTTTCTGCAACTGTTTCAGCGCCAAAACGGAACATCTGTGCTGGCAATGGCAGCGCTTTATCATCCATAAAGTGCTCTGAAGCTTTAATCACTTTTTCTTCCTTAGTTAATCGACCGACAACCTTTTTGGTATAAACAGCTCGGTCTGAATCCATAACTAAGTGCAATGCATCAGTAAATTGTTGTGGTGAAATACCTGCTTCTTTATCACCGCCACAAGCAGTTAAAATTGCAATGCTTGATGCAGCTAGGGTCATTTTTAAGGTGTTTTTCATAGTGGTTTCCTCGTTGGCTTGGTTAATTTATTTCAGTCTTTCTAACGCCATATCTATGCTTTCAATATGCACAGATGGTGCGTGTAAAAAGTTATTTTTAATCAAATCTTTATCTGCTAGTGCATCAATTGAAAAAGCTAAACCATGGCAATTCATACACACAGTGCGGAGCATTTTTTCGTTTGGACGTAGGTTATGATTTACGTTATGCATAACTTGATGTTGTTTACCCTGCTCTACAACTGGCATGTGGCATGTCGCACAACTAACGCCTTCACCTTTATTTATTTCGCCTGCCAGCTCCTGTTGCCAAAGCTGCCCATGTGGACTTTGCTCAAAAGCCAAACTATGTTCGTCAGCATGACAACTTAAACACGATTCACTGGCCGCTTTTTCAACATTCAATTCATGTGGACCATGGCAAGTAGAACAGGTCATCTCTGCAGCTAAGCTAGAGGGTTGAAATGCTAACCGTCCCTGGGCTGGCGTCATTGGCGAAAGCGTTTGGGTTAATTTATCTGACAAACGCATACCATGATGACTCTGGGTAAAATTCTCCCACTCTTGTTGGTGGCAGTTTTGACATAGTTGAATTTTAGGTTGTTGCTGCCATATTCCGTCGGCAGATTGATGACAATCGTTGCATGCGATGCCAACAGTTGCGTGCGTGCTGGCTTGCCAATGCTGATAGACCTCGCCAGGGGCCTGTTCAACAAGCTCAATATCCGCTACTGTTAATGCTTTAGTGTTTGGATTATTCGCTAAATATTGTGTAACCGCTTCGCGTAACGGTCGTTTTGCCGACATAAACACGTCCGCTTCGTTAGCATGTTTGACTAAAAAGTTTTCATACAAGGCTTTATTGTCGTGATAATTGTGGCAGCCGGCACTTGCACAAGTATCAAACTCCATACCTTCATGGCTGGGACGCTCAGCAGCAACGTCTTGATGGCAATGCCAGCAAAAATCGTCCGCTAAGGTCACCCCCATCGCACGCGTTTGTTCATTTTGGTGCTCTAAGTGGCAAGTTACACATTCTGTTGCATCTAGCACGGCCAGACGGTCAGCATTTCGGGGATCTGTAAATTTAGCTTTTGGGTGGGAGTCTTCAGCGCTAGCCAGTTCTTGTCCGTGACATCCAACACAAGCATCTTGAATTACTTCACCACCACCAAATGGCGACGTGTGACAAGTGGCACAAGCTAATTCAATTTGATGATGTCCATGGGTTGCTTCGCCAATCAGAAAGCTCGACTTATCTTGCGACCAGACAAGTTCAAACAGCAAGTACGCTGCTAACGCTAAACTAGAAACAATCCAAATTATCCAAGAAATCGTCTTCAAAATACTTACCCACTAAAAATAATAAACAGAGACAATATGAAAACTTAACAACACTGGCAGCGGCCACACCGCAAGAATATGCCCCCACAAGCTCGCCTTCCTCAGCATTTTTGCTTGCGAGATTGATAACTTGTGCTCCAATGAAATAACACTTGCCAACACAATGCCCAAAATGGCCGTCGCAACAAAACTAATCATCAATGCTTGATTTAAGTTAACCCCAAAGCTCAATCCGCTATGCAGTAACAACGCAAACAAGGCAACAATTGCCAGTGATGAATGAACAACCCGCCAAGTTGGAAAACTTAACCAAGTGAATTGTTTTACCCGCTTTCTCAGCGATACAATCGCAAGCAAAATAGACAAAGCCAGCAAGGTGAAACCAGAAATTTGTTTGTAAAGAGGGTCAGTCCACAAGACCTCAAACGAAAAGGTTTGCACTGAATCAGCAACTGCTATAGCTGGCATCAGCAACAATAAAAACGACAAAATAAGTGAAACAACAGAAGTATTTAGCAGAGCTTGCCAATATTCAGAGGCTTGGGTAGTTTGACTACCACAAAGCTCAGCAATAAGTGGTTTACATGAGCCACAAACCGTACCTGCGCCCGTTTCGGAAATTACCTGAGCTTGCGTGCAACTTGTTCGAGCATTTACACAATTGACAATGGTTGACTTAGGCACTGCCATACATTGGCAAACTAATGCTTCATTTGGCCAATCAAGCACACCTGAATCAGCATCACTGAATAATTCACCAGATTGTCGAAACTTCCATAAATGCCAAGGCCATATTGATCGACCTGCGACCACATGTTCCTGCACCCTTCGAGCTTCCGACCATGCACCTATCGCCTGAGCACCAATAATTTTGCCACTTTCAATAATTACTTTTCGATATAGATTGCCTTGTTGGAAAACCCACTCGTCAGCTCTAGGGCGGCGCGGTTTTTCCACTTCCCCGATTGAAAATACTTGTTCACCTACCACTTTTAATTCGGTGGCTGTTGTGCTTCCTAAATAAGCGGCTGCTTGCCCAGATAAAAATGCAGCCAATACCGCAGCTTGCTCAAAGCCAGGCGCGACCAAGCCATAAGTAGTATTTTGATATTCAGCACATTCACCTATTGCATAAATATGTTTTTGATTTGTCCTTAAGTGATGGTCGACTTTAATCGCGCGACCAACGTGAATGCCTGATTTAAACGCCAGCTCTTTGTTAGGAACTATGCCCGCGGCAAATACCACAGTGTCACACGCAATAATTCGCCCATCTTGCAGTTTAATTGCTTCAACACGTTGTTCGCCGAGAAGCTCAATAACCCCTTCCCCGCACTCAACATTAATGTTCATTTGCTCGACACTTTGCTGCAACATTAAACCTGCAACGTCATCCAACTGGTTATTCATTAAATGCCCTGCACGCTGAACAACCGTGATTTGCGTGTGAAATTTTCGAAGCGCTTTTGCAGTTTCCAAGCCAAGTAACCCACCCCCCAATACACAAACATGGCGAGCTCGAACGGTTCGAGCGAGCAAAGCTTGCACATCATTCATATCTCGAAAAGAATACACACCAGACAACTGGCGGCCTGAAATGTTAGGAATATAGGGACGAGAGCCTACAGCCATAATTAATTCACTGTAACTATGCTGCTCGCCATTTGCGTCTAATACAGTTTGATTTGCAGGATCAATTAAATCTATTGGGCAATTAAGATAAGTGCGAACGTTTTTATCTTGAGTGATTTTTTGCCATTCAATGCTCTTCAATTCATCCCAATTTGCATCCTTAGCCAGCAATGAAGACAACTTAACTCTGTTGTATGGCGTCCATGGTTCATTACCAAATAACTTAATTTCGACAGAAGGCTGGTGCTTGCGCAATTCAGCGACAAATCTTAAGCCAACAGGTCCTGTGCCAATTACAATTATAGGTTCACTCATATCGTCTAGCCCCAAACTCAAAGTCGATAAAATTTGTGCATAAAAAAACCCGCTATTGACTGACGCTTACACATCAGTCAATAGCGGGCTGCAATGCCGAACAAATTATTTAATCAAACACACTAAAGCAAAAAGCCAACCAACTTTTTAATAGCCTTAAATTACAGTTAGTTACAAAAAACTAGGCAAAGAATGAGCATAAAAAAATCAGAAGATGCATTATTTTGGTATTACTTTTACCACAAATAGTGCAATTTAGTGATCCACTTAAGCGCAATATGCTTGGGGGACAAATAGGGAGTTTATAAACGCAAAAAGCCGGCACAAGGGCCGGCTTTTAATAATTTGAACTAATTAAGCAAATTATTTTGTTGCAGTAGCTGAAATTTCTGCTGTTACACGACGGTTTTTCTCACGGCCTTGTGCAGTAGAGTTATCCGCGATTGGGTTAGTTTCACCTTCACCACGAGATAACACACGCTCAGACTCTAAACCAAAGTTATTCACTAAATAAGCGGCAACACGTGCAGCACGCTTTTCAGACAACATTTGGTTGTAAGCAGCAGAACCAGAAGAATCAGTGTGACCAACTAAAGTTACAGTTGAATCTGGGTACTGACGCATAAAGTCAGCTACTTTTTTGATTTCATCATGATATTCAGCAGGCACAACACTACTGTTGTTCGGGAATGAAACATATAACTGAATAGAAACAGTTTCAACTAATTGCTCACGACAACCATTGTCAGTCACTTTTGCACCTTCAGGCGTCATTGGACATTCGTCTAAATAATCGTATACACCATCAGCATCACGGTCAAATGGACAACCTTGGCTGTTTACGCGTACGCCAGTTGGTGTATTTGCGCATAAATCAGCTGAATCAGCTACACCATCAGCATCGGTATCAACAACAACTGGTTTTACTGGTGCTTTAGGAGCAGTCGTTTTAGCTGCTGATTTTGTCGACTTGCTGCTCGCCTGACCGAATTGATATTTAAGACCGATGCTTGGCATAGATTCAATCAAAGTTGAGTCAAATGAAACTAACAAATCCCAAAAGAAAGTAGCTGATAATTGAGGCTGAATGAAATACTCATACCCAGCACCTGCGCGAATCGCAACTTTGCTTTCGTCGCCTAAGCTGCCAGCGTCTAATTTGTATTGGCCTAAACCAGCTTTAGCCAACAAGCTATTTTCGCCAACTGGTGCATAACGATATACACCATTTACAGATAATAAGCTTACATCTGTATCCACGGCAGACGCTGTGTCAGTTTCAGTGCTTGCCATGTTGTAATTAACTTCAACAGCCCACTCTTTGTCGATTTGGTAACCCAAACCTAACCATGGACCAATAGCACCATTGTCAACGTTGTGCACATCTGTATCAAAGAAAAACATGTTGGCACCGCCAGTTACATAAACTGGTTCATTTGCCATTGCATGTGCAGAACAAAGCATTGCTGCTGTTAAAGTTGCTAGTTTAAATGATTTTTTCATAGTGAATATCCTTAACCATTTTATTAAAACGGGTGTTGTTTATGAAAGATAGTGACCCAATTACACCATCCTAAAACGACATAAATATGTATACAGTCAAATTATTTTGCGCTTCGTTGCCATGATATCCTAACCTGACTTTCGAAGTGCGATGTGTCAAATTTAACTAAGATGTGAACCAAATCTCATACAAAGTTGGATATATCATAGCTTGTATTAATAAGTGATTGAATAGTAAATAGTGATGTTTAAAGATTTTTTTTAGTTTTTTAACCCCTTTTTGCTCTTTAGTGCGTTTTCTTTACTGATACTGAGTGAATTAAAGAGGACAGCTTATGAATACAATGACATTTTCATCGATTCAACCCAATCACACCTACTCTCACCGTTTAAGCAAATTTTTTAGCATTTTTTCGTTAGGGGCGTTCATTAGCGTTGCACTTTTTGTATTAATGGAACTACTCGTTCGCGTTCCAACTGCCAAAGTAGAACACGACTCCTATTAACAGTCGAAATGACTCAGTGGAGCAATCAATTTAACCATTCTCAAGACAACCAGTTTAATAACCTAGTTCAGCTCACTCCTATAGAAACAGCACAACTCGATCAGACGGTTGTAGCTAAAGAAGTGATCAAGTTATCGGAATTTATTCAATCTATTAACCAACAACAACGCACACTAACCGCAAGTTTTAACCAACATTTATTAAACTACCAAGCACAGTATTTAAATAAACCAGATTCTGTCGTTTATGCTGTTGCAGGACAAATACGTTATTCAGGCGAACAACTGGTTTTACATTTTTGCCAACCTGCTCCGCCTATGCAAAAGTTTTATGCAAGCAAACTCAATCAGCAACAGCAATCAGACTTTTTAAACGCACTGAAAAAAACACAAATGGTAACTGTGTATTTATCTGTTGATGGCAAAATTACCGCGATATCACCCAACTCGCAACAACAGTGCAGTTAAGCGCTTGTGTAAAATAACCAAGTATACAAAGGAGAAAAAGCGCCCTATTACAGAACCGTCAAAACTGGCAATAGGGCGTTAGCAACATAAGGCTATAACATGGGAGCTTATACTCTGTTTGCTTGAACACTTTAACCTGTCGGCTTCCCATAAAGCATAAAAACAAACTCAAGCTATTACAGCAAACTCATAGTGTTAGACCACCTGAACTCGTGTAATGTCGATTAGTTTAGGCATCTTTAAAAAATGCTCAAGCTGAATACGTATGTAATCCTTTTTACAATAATTTATCTTAGCTAACTTCTAACTCAGAGTTCGCGTTAGCTATTCAATTTAGAAAACGTTTTCTGTAAAATAACTGTAATTGACGACATTTAGGAAAAATTTTCATGGCCAGAATGGGTATCAAACAAATTGCCGCACTTGCAGGTGTGTCAATCGCAACAGTTTCTAGAACATTACGTAATCCAGAAATCGTTTCAGAACAAACCCGCAATAAAGTACAAAAAGCAATTGATGAATCTGGTTACAAACCAAACAAGTTAGGCGCAAGCTTAAGAACCCACAGAAGTGGTAATGTGGTGGCAATTATCCCAGATGTAACCGACCCCTTTAATTCAGGCATAATATGCGCCATCGAACAACAAGCGCAAAAACTCGGATACTCGGTATTACTCGGAGATACACAAAACGACAAAGAGCGAGCCAAGCAATATGCAGAAATGGCCGAGTATGGTCAAGCTGACGGTATTATTTTGTTTTCTCATGAATTGCCATTTAATCTTGACCCGAATAAAAATGTGCTAGAACAACTGCCGCCGTTAATTAATGCCAGTGAAGCAACTGAACATCAAGAACTGCCCAAGGTATTAGTCGACAATTATTCTGGTGCATGCCAAGCCACACAGCATCTGATTGACTTAGGCCATAAACGTATTGCAATCATTACTGGTCCGCTACAAACAAACAGTACACAAGAACGGCTACGAGGTTATAAAGATACTTTATTTAGCGCAGGTATTGCTTACGATGAACAGCTTGTATGCGAAGGTGACTATCACTTAGAATCTGGCATGAATGAAACCGAAAAGTTATTGCTGTTAAAAGACCGCCCAACCGCTATTTTCTGTTTCTGCGACGACATGGCAATCGGTGCCAGTAAAGTTTTAAAAGAAAATGGCTATAATATTCCAGCAGATGTTTCATTGGTTGGCTTTAATGATATTCGATATGCAACCTATATGACACCAGCTTTAACAACAGTTCGCCAACCTGTTGCCGAGCTCGGACGTATCGCGATGCTGCAACTGCATCAATTGTTAAACAAGGCACCAGCAGACAACGAAACCGTGCTGCCGGTCGAGCTAATAGTGCGGCAAAGTACGGGGCCAAACAAAACAAATTAATAATTCGATTTAGTCTAAACTGATTTCAACCAAGCCAAAATATCTGAATGTGAGGCAAATATTTTATTCGCTTTTGTCAGTTTAGCGATTGGCGTAAAACTATGTTGGATCGCCACACAGGTAACGTTTGCCCCCGTGGCGGATTCAATACCACCAGCTGAATCTTCTAATGCAACCGCACAACGCGCCGACACCTGTAAATGCTCAAGCGCAGCTAGGTATGGCATTGGATCGGGTTTATTTTTACTTGTATCTCCTCCCGCGACAATGCAATCTACTTTGCTCAACAAACTATGATGCTGCAGACTGCGCATAACACTGGGGCGCTCTGCACCAGAGACCACAGCGAGTTTAATCTGTTGGACTTTTGCCCAATCAATAATATCGCTTATACCTGGCATCAATGGAAACGCCTTTTGCTGCAGATAGCTATCAGTCTGCTGCTCTTTTATTTGAGCTAGTTCTGCGGCGGCAACAGGTAATTGATAACGCTCAACCAAATGCTCAGCAGTCAAATTGCCTGGGATACCAATTCGAGGAATAAAATCCTCGAAGGTATATTCAACTTGATATTCAGCTAAAATTTCCTGCCAAATCTCAAACTGAGCGGGTTCAGAATTAACTAAAGTGCCGTCGTGGTCGAGCAACAAAGCTTCAATTTTATCAAGCATAATCGATCACTAACTCTGCTTGTTTAATTTCGCCTGGCGCTAAATACCAGCTATCAGAAAACGCATTTCCTCTTTCAACACAAACAAAACTTGGATAATTTTCTTCACCTAAATCCCCCATAGACGCCGCTTTTTCTGCAGCAGGGTTCCAAACAATTGCACTTCTACAACTATCACTCTTAAGCGCTATTGGCGTTTGTGTTTGTATAATTTGCTCACTGGCAACATTAAGATAGATACGATCCACTTCGCCATTAAATACCACGTCACCTTGTTGGATATGAGCCTGGTATTGGCAGGTGTTATCTAGATAAGTGGTCAAATCTAACCCTTGTACTTTTGCTTCTGCCAATGCAGATACAGGGTGATAACTGTGTAACGCAAAGCTGATTGGCATTACTTGGTCGGAATGATTTTGTGTTGCAAGCTTCAACTCTATCTTTTGCCCCAAAATCACTTGAAATTCAGTAGCAAATGCAAACGGGAAAAGGCCCAGCGTGTCAGCATCCGATTGAGTAGAAAAAGTTAAGGCTATGCGCCCATCAGTAAATTGCTGCGCCCGCTCCAAATGCCAACTTCTATTGCGAACAAAGCCATGGCTAGGTTGTGATTTATCCAGTTGGTTTTCACCAAACCAAGGGAAACAAATCGGCACACCCCCTCTAATTGCCTTACCTTGCTTGTAAGCGACTTTGGGGCTAACCCATAACAATGGCGCTCTGCCTTTGGCAGAAAATTCAATCAAGTGTGCGCCTTGCAAACAAATTGTCGCTTTACACAAAGCTGAATCTATTACCAACAATGGGAGTGCGTCGTGTTTATCACCATAGTAACTTTTGGTATCGGATAAATGAACCGCGTTAATATTCTGAATTTTGCTTTCAATTGTCATGTATGTTTGCCTGCCTGTAATAAAATCGCGCGTAAGTATAACGTTTACACTCAGCCCAACCAAGTCGCGCAATCAATTAGATGAAAAATAGCAAAAATAAATTTGAGCAAAGCTTTATATTAGTCATCCATACTTGGTACAATATTGCCATTAAGTTCTATTGTTTAGTCTCTAGGAGCCACTGTGGCCGATCAAAAAACCTCTTTAAGTTATAAAGATGCTGGCGTTGATATCGATGCTGGTAATGAATTAGTCAACCGAATTAAAGGTGTAACCAAGGCAACTCGTCGCCCAGAAGTTATGGGTAATATTGGTGGATTTGGTGCACTATGCAGAATGCCTGAAAAATATAAAAAGCCACTTTTAGTTTCAGGTACAGATGGTGTTGGTACCAAATTAAGACTAGCAATCGACTTAAATTATCACGACACCGTAGGGATTGACTTAGTTGCTATGTGCGTCAATGACTTGATTGTACAAGGTGCTGAGCCACTATTTTTCTTAGACTACTACGCTACAGGTAAATTAGACATAGATGTGGCCGCATCTGTCGTTTCTGGTATAGGCGAAGGCTGTAAACTGTCTAACTGCTCACTAATTGGTGGTGAAACAGCAGAAATGCCTGGCATGTATGAATCAGAAGATTACGACATTGCTGGCTTCTGTGTTGGTGTTGTAGAAGAAAGTGAAGTTATTGACGGTACACGCGTGCAACCGGGCAATAAATTAATCGCCCTAGCCTCCTCAGGCCCACATTCAAACGGTTATTCATTAATCCGTAAAATTTTGGAAGTTTCACAAGCTGATTTAGAAGCCCCACTTGCGGGTAAACCGTTAAAAGACCACTTAATGGAGCCGACCAGAATTTATGTTCAGTCGGTATTAAAATTATTAGAAACCGTTAAAGTTAGCGCCATTTCACATATCACAGGCGGTGGTTTCTGGGAAAATATTCCACGAGTATTACCAGAAAACAGCAAAGCGGTTATCGACAGCAGCAGCTGGCAGTGGCCTGAAGTATTTAAATGGCTACAGCAAGCTGGTAATGTTGAAACTCACGAAATGTTACGCACCTTTAACTGTGGCGTTGGTTTGATCATTTCTGTTCATGAAGATGACGCTGAAGCGGCATTGGTAAGCTTACGTCAATCGGGCGAAAAAGCTTGGATTATCGGCCATGTTAGTGAAGCGGCTGATGGTGAAGAACAGGTAGAGATGGAATAACAGTGTCAAAAAATATTGTTGTATTGATATCTGGAAGCGGTTCTAATCTGCAAGCAATTATTGACGCTTGCCAAAGCGGCCAAATTGATGGCCGCATTAGCGCTGTTGTCTCTAACAAAGCCGATGCCTATGGACTTGTTAGAGCAGAAAACGCTTCTATTCCCACCCACACGTTAAACCACAAATCTTTTGCTAGTCGTGAAGACTATGATACAGAATTAGCTAAGCTCATTGACAGCTATCAACCTGATCTGGTTGTGCTCGCTGGCTTTATGCGTATTTTAACTGCAGGCTTCGTGCAAAAATTTGTTGGTAAAATGTTGAACATTCACCCATCTTTGCTGCCTAAGTACCAAGGATTGAATACCCACCAACGAGCATTAGATGCTGGCGACAAAGAACACGGCGTAAGTGTTCACTTTGTTACCGAAGAGCTCGATGGTGGTCCTGTTGTGTGTCAAGCTAGTATAGATGTGGCTCAAACTGATACAGCTGACAGCTTGGCGCAACGTATACATGTGAAAGAACACATTATTTACCCCTTAGTGGTAGATTGGTTTTGTAAAGGCAAGTTAACCATGAAAAATGGCCAAGCTTGGCTAGATAACAAAGTTTTACCGGCAACCGGGATAAGATATGTTGAAGAGAATTAGTGGTTTATCATTTTTGTGTATCATGGCAAGTTCATTAGCTTTTAATGCACCTGCTAAAGCTGTTGAAACCCAAGTCTTAACACCTTTTACGGCTAAATATAAGGTGTCAAAAGGACGCTTAAATTTGGGTAGCGCTAAGCGCCAGCTGTCACAAATTGGTGAAAACCGCTTTACCTTCTCATATTTTTCAGATTTATCTTTGTTAATTTTAAGCGACCATAGACGTGAAACGTCAGAGCTAATTATTGAACAAAACCAAAAAGTTAAACCTTTACGCTACTTATTTAAACGTGAAGGAACTGGCAGTGACAAAAGCACAACACTGGAATTTACTAATGGCCAAGTGTTAGATGTTGAAGCAGACAGACCGATTGACGTTGCTAAAGATATTCAATGGTATGACGAAGTCAGTTATCAACTACAACTAAAATTAGATTTAGCTGCTGGCAAGCAAGAGATGCAATATTATCTAGTTAACCATAAAAAAAGAGATAAATTGTACCACTTTAAAGTCGTAGCTGAAGAACTGCTTGAAGTTCCAGCAGGTAAAATTGAAACTGTTAAACTGCAGCGAATCAGAGATGATAGCAGCGACAGAGTGACTGAATTTTGGTTAGCTCCAAAACTCGGTTACCTATTAGTACGCATCCGCCAAGAGCGTGGTGGCAGTGAAGTTGCAGACGCTCAGTTAGAGCAATACGTATTTAACCCACTGTAAATATCCAGTAGTACTGACTCAATTAATTAGGCGAGTTTAACTCGCCTTTTTTGTATCTGCTAACTAACCAGCCTTCCCGTTAAGCCAACAAAATCCGCACATAGAAACAATCACAATAAGTATATAAAAATTAATTATACCTGTTTACTTAACCAGCAGTTGACCTGTATAAAACATCAGTATACTGTATATCCATACACTTTACTGGATAAACAATCAGGTGCTGCTATGAAAACATTTATTGCGATTAAACCCAACCAACCGATTCAATTGTGCGCGACCAGCGATAACCAAGCTGAAACTGTTACAAAACGTTTTTGGCAAAAAGTCGCTAGAATTCAAGAAACTAAACGTTGGTTGTGCGTTGTTGCACCTCAAAATATGCCTTCAAGGCAGGCACTAGAAGAAATGGGCGTGCAACTAAATAAAATGTTGGTTATCCATCAAAACAAAAGTAAAGCAATTGAAACCATTATAAAGGCAGTTAAAGCGGGTAAATGCAGCACTGTTGTAGGCTGGGTAGAAGAATGCAGTAGTTTGCAATATCAAGCTTTAACAGCACTCGGCGCACAAAATAACTGTAATACCCTATTAGTTAAAGCTGACAGTCAGGCGAAATCGAAATCAACTAAACGAGCAGCTTAAACATCCAGTTTCGTGCATTTGCACCTCTCACCCGGCCAGGTTACTGGCCTTTTTTTATGAAAGTTTTGCGGACTTATCTTCCCCCTCATCAATATTCACTTGCTCAATCGATTTAAACCGAGTTGAAATTTTGTCTGCTGATATATGAATTTTTCTAACATCATCTGCTGCTTGATCGATATGCCGAGCAAGCATATCAAAACGCCCTTGAAAACGATTAAAATCTTCAGCTAAATGAATTAAGTGCTTTTGAATCGTATGAATTTGGCTACGCGTCGCTTCATCTTTTAATACAGCTTTTGCAGTTGTCAACACAGCCATCAATGTGCTTGGTGACGTTAACCAAACTTTTTGCTGCCACGCAAAATCAACAATATCCGAATGGTACGCATGAATTTCAGCAAAAATAGCCTCTGCAGGTAAAAATAAAATCGCACTTTCTGCGGTTTCAGGTGGCAGAATATATTTGCTGGCAATGTCTTGAATGTGCTTTTTAATATCTTGTTTAAACTGGCGCTCAAAAGCTCGTTTTTCAATCTCTGAAATTTCAGGCTGCAACAAATTTTTAAACGACTCCAGTGGGAATTTTGCATCAATGACGATATTGCCTGTTGGTTTTGGCAATAACAATTGGCAATCGGCAATTTTTCCGTTTGACAGTTTAGACTGTTTTATAAACTGGTTAGGCGCTAGCACATTTTCAATTAATGAATATAACTGCACCTCACCAAACGCACCACGACTGCGCTTGTCGGTTAAAACACTTTGCAAACTAACAACATTGCCTGAAAGTTCAGTAATTTTTTTCTGCGCCTCATCAATAAGTGCCAATCGTTGTAAAATATCAGAGAAGGTTTTAACTGTATTTTCAAAGCCCTCAGCAAGTTTATCATTCATTTTTTGAGACATTTTGTCTAAGCGACTTTCGGTTATATTGGATAATTCGTTAAGCCGCTTTGCAACAGTTTCGCTATGGCTATTGATTGCCTTGGTCAATTCTTGTCTATGCTCATGATGCTGTCGAGCCAGTTTATCCAACAACTCAATTCTATGTTGTGAGTCAGCCTTATCGGCGGTATGAATCAGATTAAGTAATTGCTGGTATTGCTGTGATTGCCTAGATTCAAGGTTAGCGAATGATTCGTGCACTTGATTCATTAATGACATCCGCAAGTCATTAAATTCATGCATTTGCGCCTGCAATAATTTATTTTTATCTTTACTGACAAAACGCGCAATACACAAAATAATCAATAATAAAGTAGAAATAGCACTTAAAACAAAAATAGCAGGAAACAACCAAGCAGGATCAAACATAAGCCAACAATAAACTGTAAATATTTACAGTGAATTTAACACATTGATGAATTGGTTGCCAACGGCAATTATTCGCTATACTAAGATGAGTCTAGCCAATAAATGCACGTGCCTGTGAAAACTTATATTAAACATCTAACTTTAGCATCTAGCCTGTTGTGCGTGCACAGTGTATGGGCAAACATCGCGTCACAATGCCAAACTGACTTTAACATCATCCACTTTGTGCCCGATAGCACAGACGTCGGCTTTTGGAAACAATTTACCCTTGCATCAACGGCTGCAGCACAAGATTTACAACTAAACTACCAGGTTATTTCATTACCAAAAAACACCCGAAACAGATATGTTTTTGTCAACGCCATCCAGCAAAAGTTGGCACAATCTCCCAAACCAGACCTTGTTATAGGTTATTTTTATTTGCATGGCGAGGTGAGTATATTGCGTTTTTTTGAACAAAAACAAATTCCATTTATCAGTGTGAATACCAGCCTGCCAACTGCAACCATATTACAAACTGGTCAACCTAGAGAAAAATTTACCTACTGGTTAGCCCATATCAGTCCCGACGACACCAATGCAGGTTATCAACTTGCCCAGTACCTTATCCGTGATGATACAAGCAATAACACCATTGCTGTGATTGCTGGCCAAGCACAATCTATGGTCAGTGAGAATCGCATCAAAGGTTTAACTAATTATAGTCAGCAACATGCAATATCATTATTACCAACAATTCATGTAGATTGGAGCGCTGTTAATGGCTACTCTGTTACCCAGAAAATACTCTCACGCGTTAAAGAAACCAATATTATTTGGACAGCTGCTGCGTCGATTGGAGTAGGCAGTGCCGAAGCGATTCAAGAGTTACCAACCGAGCAGCAAAATAACATCACCATCGGCTCGTTTGATTGGACACCTCAAGCGATTGAAGCAATAAAGACAAAACAGATATCCGTTAGTTACGGTGGGCACTTTTTAGAAGGTGCATGGGCGTTAGTATTAGCGCTAGATTATTTAAATGGCTTAGACTTCGTCGATGAAACTGGCTCGACAATTACGACTCGGTTACACCCGTTGACACAGGATAATTTAACGCAAGTGAGCGAGCTTGTAACGGGCAATGGATGGAATAAAAACGATTTTAAAAAGTTAAGTAAGTGTTTTAATCCTAGCTTGGTGCATTATAACTTTAACGTGCAATCCTTACTAAAGCAGCGGTAGTGCTTATGCCCTACCGCTCAATCGGCCAATTAATTTAGTTTTTCATCTAACTCAGCAATTTTAGCGCTCCAAATTGCAGGGCCTGTTTCGTGAACATTGTTGCCATCAGAATCAACTGCTACCGTGACTGGCATATCTTCTACTTCAAATTCGTAGATGGCTTCCATACCTAAATCATCAAAAGCCACGACTTTTGACTTTTTAATAGCTTTAGCAACTAAATATGCAGCACCACCCACCGCCATTAAATAAACGGCTTTATGCTTTTTGATCGATTCAACGGCAGCAGGACCTCGCTCAGCTTTACCAATCATGCCCATCAAACCGGCTTCTGCTAACATCATATCAGTAAATTTATCCATACGAGTTGCAGTTGTTGGGCCTGCAGGGCCGACAACTTCATTACCGACCGCATCAACTGGACCAACGTAGTAAATAAAACGACCGTTAAAATCAACACCGTTCGGCAAAGCTTCACCACGTGCCAAATACTCTTGAATACGCTTATGTGCTGCATCACGACCGGTTAAAATTTTACCCGATAACAATACAGTATCACCCGCTTTCCAGCTTTGCGTTTCTTCTTTAGTGATTTGGTCTACATTTACTCGGCGAACATTATCACCAATTTCCCAAGTAACCTCAGGCCAATCTTCCAATTTAGGCGGGGTTAGATCAGCTGGGCCTGAACCATCTAAATAAAAATGTGCATGACGTGTTGCTGCGCAGTTAGGGATCATCACCACAGGTTTCGACGCAGCATGAGTAGGTGCGGTTTTAACTTTAATATCAACAACAGTTGTTAAACCACCTAAACCTTGTGCTCCTATGCCTAGGTCGTTGACTTTTTTATACAGCTCTAAACGTAACTCTTCTTCCGCATTTTGTGCGCCACGCTCTAATAGCTCTTGAATATCAACCGATTCCATTAAACTTTCTTTGGCAAGAACCGCCGCTTTTTCTGCAGTACCACCAATACCTATGCCTAACATACCTGGTGGACACCAACCCGCGCCCATAGTTGGTAATGTTTTTAATACCCAGTCCACAATTGAATCGCTTGGGTTTAACATCACCATCTTCGATTTATTTTCAGAGCCACCGCCTTTCGCAGCGATCATCACTTCAATTTTGTCACCCGCAACCATATCAATATGAACAACAGCAGGTGCATTATCTTTGGTGTTTTTTCTTGCTCCAGCAGGATCTGCAACAATTGATGCACGCAATGGATTATCTGGGTTCAAATAAGCTCGTCGTGTACCTTCATCAACCATCTGTTGCACAGTCAAATCATGTTTGTCCCACTGCACTTGCATACCAATTTTAACAAAACAGGTCACTATACCTGTGTCTTGGCAAATAGGTCTGTGGCCTTCAGCTGACATGCGCGAGTTGATTAGAATTTGCGCCATAGCATCTTTAGCTGCGGGGTTAATTTCTTTCTTGTAAGCAGCTTCAACGGCTTGAATATAATCTAACGGATGATAATAGGAGATAAACTGTAAAGCATCAGCAATGCTTTCAATAAAGTCTTGTTGCTTTATGACTGTCATGGTATTTCCTCGGTGGCTTGATATCTATTTTCCAATAAGCGTGCAATATGATAACCTTGTTGTCCATTTCTCGCCATTGGCACATGCAATTGTTTAAATGAACACCAGCCCATATTGTACACAACTTGAGCTGTCGCCAAATATCGACGCAGCTAGTATTTTTTCGGTCGTAGCCCATGAAAATGGTGCGATGTTTTTGGACTCTGCAAACGCTCAGCATCAAAACAGTCGCTACGATATATTACTCTGTCAACCATTGGCAACTTTACGCTACCAAATGGGTAAAACCCAAATAAAATTACTAAATGGTGGCTATCTTTCTGAGAGTTCAGAAGACCCTTTTAGAGCGGCTAGACGCTTGCACAAAGAATTAATGCCAATCGATAAACTAGCGTCCAATGATCTTAGCCATTTGCCATTTGCTGGTGGTACCGTAGGTTGGTTCTCTTACGACTTAGGTCGCAGTATCGAAAAGCTACCAGAAATAGCGTTGGCAGACATACAATTGCCAGATATGTACATTGGCATATTTGATTTTGCGCTCATCAAAGACAACCAAAACAAACAGTGGTACGCACTCGACTATCAACCTGAATTAAAGCGCATTGAGAATTGGCTAAACCGCTACCAACAAGCCACAACCAAGGACAATCGTTTTTGCTTGTTGACTGAATGGCAGTCAAATATGAGTAAAACCGCCTACCAAGACAAATTTAATCAAGTAAAACATTACTTACGATCAGGTGATTGTTATCAAATAAACCTAGCGCAAAGATTTAGCGCTGAATATTCGGGTTGTACTTGGCAAGCATACTTAAATTTAAGAGCAAAAAATAAAGCACCATTTTCCGCGTTTATTCAACAAGGACACCACAGTGTTTTATCGATATCGCCCGAGCGATTTTTGCAGGTACAAGGCCAGCGAGTAGAAACCAAACCAATTAAAGGCACATTAGCACGTGGTCAATCTGTTCAGCAAGATCAACAACAAATAGATAAGCTTAAGGGTTCAGCCAAAGACCGAGCTGAAAACCTGATGATTGTAGACTTGTTACGCAATGACATCAGTAAAGTTTGCGCAGCTGGTACAGTTAAAGTTCCTAAATTATTTGATGTCGAGAGCTTTCCTGCTGTTCATCATTTGGTGAGTACAGTTACAGGTGAGTTAAACCAAGGTAAAAATGCCTTTGATTTGCTAAAAGCTTGTTTTCCTGGCGGCAGTATTACAGGTGCCCCTAAAGTAAGAGCAATGGAAATTATTGAAGAGTTAGAACCACACAGGCGCACAATTTATTGTGGCGCAATCGGTTTTATTGACTGGCGTGGCAATATGGATACTAATATCGCCATTAGAACTTTAGTTGCAGACTCGCAGCAAATCCACTGCTGGGCTGGCGGGGGTCTTGTTTACGACTCAAAATGTGCGCATGAATACAAAGAAACTTTTGACAAAGTTTCAAAAATTCTACCAGTTCTTAGCGAACAATTGCAGCAGGCGTAAGTTGGTTACAATCAATGCAAGACGACGCTTATTTCAACCAAATTTTATCTCGGCTGCTGCTCAGGCCTAGACCTAGCCTAAGAACCAGAGGATATCTACGCCAAGCTAAAGCCAAAGATGCTGCAGTTCTTTTATTGTTGGTTAAAGCACAAAAACCGTATTTTTTGTTAACCCAACGCAGCAGCCAATTGAAACACCATGCCAATCAAGTTTGCCTACCTGGAGGCCGTCAGGATGAAGGAGAGTCTTTATTCGCTACCGCTGTACGCGAAACAGAAGAAGAGCTAGCAATCCCGCGCCAACAGATAAAACCGGTAACAACTATGGAATGTATTGAAACACCGTCAGGTTATCGAATTAGTCCTTTTATCGGCTACATTCCACAATACGTTGCGGTTAAAGCCAACGCAGCAGAGGTTGCGCATGTCTTAACCATAAGCGTTGACGAGTTTTTATCGAAGGAAATTAACCAACAAGTATATCTAATGGCAGGCCGCAAACATAAAGTGCTGTCGTTTAGCCATCAACAACGATTAATATGGGGTGCTACAGCTGCGATTTTAGATCAATTTAAACGCTGGCTTATTTAACCGGCAACTTAAAGTCTTTAAACATAGCGTCAATATCTTCCGCATTTTTGAGCGCTATCGCTTTGTCGACAATATCACGCGTTAAATGAGGTGCAAATCTCTCGATAAAGTCATACATGTAGTGTCGTAAAAAGGTGCCTTTCCTAAAACCAATTTTGGTTGTACTTGGTTTAAACAAATGAGAAGCGTCAATTGAGACTAAGTCTAAATCGTTTTTGGTGTCTACTGCCATGGTCGCAATCACACCAACGCCAACGCCCATACGTACATACGTTTTGATAACGTCTGCATCTGTCGCGGTAAAAACAATCTTTGGCTCTAAACCCGCTTTGCTAAACGCACTATCTAATTCAGACCGACCTGTAAAGCCAAATACATAAGTCACAATGGAATGCTGTGCGACGTCTTCAAGAGTAATGTGTTTTTTTCTCGCTAAGGGATGGTCACGCGTCACTACGACACTTCTATTCCAGTGGTAACAAGGCAACATTATTAAGTCGTTATACAAATGCAATGCTTCAGTCGCAATGGCAAAATCTGCTTCACCTTTAGCCGCGGCATCACTGATCTGCGAGGGTGTACCCTGCAACATGTGCAACGAAACTTTTGGGTATTTTTGCATAAAACCTTTAATTACAGGTGGCAATGCATATCTGGCTTGGGTATGTGTTGTCGCGATATTAAGTTTGCCTTGATCGGGCAAAGTATGTTCGCGAGAAACCGATTTAATGCTCTCAACTTTAGACAATATCTCGCGTGAAATTTGTACTATCTCACGACCTGCAGAAGTAACATGGGTTAAATGCTTGCCGCTACGGCCGAAGATTTGCACACCGAGCTCGTCTTCCAACATCCTTACCTGCTTACTAATTCCGGGCTGTGAGGTATATAAACTCTCCGCTGTCGCAGATACATTTAAGTTGTGATTCACAACCTCGACAATATAACGCAATTGTTGAAGTTTCATGGTTCCACCGCTAATTGAGACGCTTTATTCTGATTTAGAATAGTTTGTTAGGGTTTTATTACTTTTTCTTAAGTTTATACTGGGTAAAAATAAAATTCGATGATTAATTACCACTTTTAGCGTAAATTCCATATAAAGCCAAAAATGATTGACAGCCTTTGCTAGTTTTTGAGCAATCGACTATTTTAATCATTGACACAGCACAAGCCACAAAATTAAGAGGCATAAAATGGACAGAGATCCACAAATAGACTTCTCGACCGTGTTGGCATCCGCGGTACACGATATGAAAAACTCTTTATGTATGCTGATTCAATCAATAGAGCATTTGGGTCAAAACTGCGCTCAGCATGATCCCGAGCAAGCAACTGAATTAGCGAGCCTGCACTACGAAGCCTCTCGACTAAACACTAACCTTTTACAACTTTTATCTTTGTACCGAGCTGAAAAACACCAGCTCCCGCTGACCATAGAAGAAAATTTTGTGGCTGATTTGGTCGAAGAAATGTTAGCCAAAAATGAGCTATACATTGAAAAGAAAGGCTTAACCATAGAACTAGAGGTTGATGACGACTTGTGTTGGTTTTTCGATCTCGATTTAATTGGTAATTTACTCAACGATATTTTTATCAACGCAATGCGTTATAGCAAAAACTTAATCAAAATTTCTGCGGCTATTTACAATGATCAACTAGAGATTTGTATTGAAGATAACGGCAATGGTTACCCACCTGAAATGTTGCAACTTATCGATATGCCAATGCAAGAGCTAAATTTATCTACTGGTCGCACTGGTCTGGGCTTATTTTTTGCAAGAATGATTGCCAGCGCACATACCAACA
This sequence comes from Catenovulum agarivorans DS-2, assembly GCF_000568405.1. Lineage (GTDB taxonomy): Bacteria > Pseudomonadota > Gammaproteobacteria > Enterobacterales > Alteromonadaceae > Catenovulum > Catenovulum agarivorans_A. The sequence goes on along the minus strand of NZ_ARZY01000001.1, from coordinate 98,609 downwards.
ATAAAAATACAGGTCGAATTGAGCTAAAAAATGGCGGCAAATACAATGGGAGCGTGTTCAAACTGATACTTCCATAAACAATTTTGTCTTCTACTATTTGCAAGTCGACTAATAACGATTATTCTTGTACTATCAGAAGGTTAAAAATTTAACAATAATAACCCTATTCAATCAGGATTTGAGATGATTTTTTCTATTGTAATAGCGCTTGTCGTCGCTCTTGTAGTGTTAGCCATAGTTATAAATGCAGTTCAGCAGCACAAAGAAAAGGTGGAAGCTGAAAAACGTAACGAAATAGCAAAATATAAAGCTGTCATTGAAGATACTGAATCTCTGTTAATGAACATAGGCAATATACCTGTTAGTAATCAACTTGTTTTGGTATTGCACCAGCGTGTTTTAGATGCAGTAAAAAACATGTATGAGCTCATGCCTGAATCCAACGAGCTAAAACAACGTGTTAGGGATGCTCAAGGCCGTGTGCAAAGTATGGATCCGAACGAAAAGGTTCAGTCGGAAGACAGCTTTGCATTACCAGATGACGAAAGAGCAACCATTGCCCTTTTGCAAAGTATCAAAAAATTGCGTTCAGCCCTGCGAGCAGAACATAGTAAAGGCAAAGTTGATACTCATTTATTTATGAATGAAGACAAGCGCCTTGACAGGCTGCAGTTAAGAATAAATGTTGAAAGTTTAATGAATCGTGGCCAATCTGCCCGTCAAGGACAAATGCTTGGTTCAGCTCGCCAATATTTTGAAAAAGCCTTGTCAACCATTACATCGCAGCCAGTCAGAGACGATTATATTAACCAACGTAAAGCTGAACTAGAAAAAACCTTAGCCGAAATCAACGAAGAGCTCAAAAACTCTAACGCTCGCGACAGAATAAAAAAACAAGCAGAAGAAAAAGACGACTTGGACATGCTTTTTCAACCGAAAAAGAAATGGTAATGATCGGGTTAATCTTGCCAAGCTTGTATTCTAAAATGGCAGCCTAGTAGAGCCTAGTAGGCTGCCATTTTTTATAGTTAACCCAAACTCTGAATAACCAGTTAGTTATTCAACTACAACGTCGACATAATACTTTAAAGCACCATCAACTTGTTGCTTTATCAAACCATGTACATCGGTTTCGAAACCTGCAAACTCATTATTAAAATCTCGCGCAAACTGCAAATATTTTATTATGGTTGCATTAAAGCGCTCACCTGGGACCATTAGTGGGATCCCTGGAGGATAAGGTGTTACCAGCATTGCGGTAATTCTGCCCGCTAGCTCATCAATACTCACCCGCTCTACTTCTCTATGGGCCATTTTTGCCCAGGCATCTGCTGGCAACATTGCAGTTTCAATATCCGACAAATACATATCCGTGGTTATTCGAGCAACATCGTAACGACGATACATATCGTGTATTTGCCGACATAAGTCAGCCAGGCCAACTCGCGCATATTGTGGGCATTTGCCGACAAATTGTGGCATCACTCGGTGCAAAGGTATATTTGCATCATAATCATCTTTAAACTGCTGCAACTCTGTAACCAGCGAATTCCATCGGCCTTTAGTAATACCTATGGTAAACATGATAAAAAATGAATACAGCCCAGTTTTTTCAACCACTATGCCATGCTCGGATAAATACTTAGTCACAATCACAGCGGGAATGCCTAATTTCGAGAACTCACCATGAATATCTAGTCCAGGCGTGACCAGCGTAGCTTTTATCGGATCTAACATATTAAAATCTTCAGATATGTCAGCAAACCCGTGCCAGCTGTCCTGCTGACGAATAATCCAGTTATCTTGACTACCAATCCCTTCTTCAGGCAGGCTATCGGGCCCCCAAACTTTAAACCACCAATCATGTTCACCATATTCATGGTCTACTTTGCGCATAGCACGCCTAAATTCAATTGCTTCGTTGATTGATTCTTCAACTAAAGTACGGCCGCCAGGCTGTTCCATCATAGCCGCGGCAACATCACAAGATGCAATAATCGAATACTGTGGGCTGGTTGACGAATGCATTAAATACGATTCGTTGAACCTATGCGTATCCAACTGACGTAAACTCGCATTTTGTACCAAGATTTGCGACGCTTGCGACAACCCTGCTAATAATTTATGGGTCGACTGTGTTGCAAATATTACCGTATTGTCCGCTCGCTCACCGGTTTGGCTAATCGCATGCATATCTTGGTAATATTCATGAAATGTCGCATGCGGTAACCAAGCTTCGTCAAAATGTAACGTGTCGATATAGTTATCTAGTTCATGTTTGATTTGCTCAACATTGTATAACACGCCGTCATACGTGCTTTGAGTAATAGTTAAAATGCGTGGTGTTTTACTTTTAGCATTGGCCGCAAATTTATTTTTTGCGATCTTAGCTTTGATCGCTTCAGCGCTAAATTCACACTTGGGAATTGGCCCAATTATGCCGTAATGATTGCGCGTTGGCATTAAAAACACGGGTATCGCGCCTGTCATGATGATCGAATGTAAAATTGATTTATGGCAGTTACGATCAACAACAACAATATCACCGGGTGCAACAGTTGAGTGCCACACTATCTTGTTTGAAGTCGATGTACCATTCGTGACAAAAAATAGGTGATCACAGTTAAAAATGCGCGCCGCATTTTCTTCGCTGGCCGCAATAGGGCCAGTATGATCCAATAATTGCCCCAACTCATCGACCGAATTACATACGTCGGCACGCAACATATTTTCACCAAAAAATTGATGAAACATTTGTCCTACCGGGCTCTTTAAAAAAGCCACCCCACCAGAGTGCCCCGGGCAATGCCATGAATAGGATCCATCCTCAGCATATCGCACCAACTCTTTAAAAAAAGGCGGAGCTAACGCTTGCAAATACTTTTTCGCTTCACGAATAATATATTTCGCAACAAATTCTGGTGTGTCTTCAAACATATGAATAAAGCCATGCAATTCACGCAATATATCGCTTGGAATATGTCGCGATGTACGGGTTTCACCATACAAAAATACTGGAATATCTGGGTTACGGCGTCTAACCTCTGCAATAAAAAGGCGCATGCTTGCCAATGCCTGTGGATTAGCCATTTCATCTTCATCTAGAAGTTCGTCGTCATCAATTGAATAGATAAATGCACTGGCTCTGCTTGATAGTTGTGCAATTGAGCCTTGCGCAGCGTAACTTGTTAATCCGACAATATCCATGCCAGCATTTTCAATAGCTTCAGCAAGTTCTCGAATACCTGAACCAGAAATGTTTTCGGCTCGAAAATCTTCGTCAAAAATAATGATAGGGAATTTAAATTTCATACGTATATCTCACGGTTATGTGTCCGCGAATACACATTAATATCAAGGTATGTGCAGAGTACGGACATAAGAATAAACAGGCTATTCACCAATTAAATTGGGACAACTTTGCCTACCTGACCGCTCTGCTTGGGTACGTCTTAGAAAGGAAACTTACGCCAGCTCGTCTGGCGCGAATTAAAACACATTTAGCCTAAATGAAAAGCGTTTTTTGAATTTTTTTACTGCCCTAGTCAATATCCTTCAAAGGCCATTTAACGATGTAATCCTCGAAAAAATCGATATCCACTTGATTATCTTTTAACACTTTGCCTCGAACAGTTATACCCGCCTGATGCATCTTAGATTTTTTGCCTTTATTTAACAAAGGATGCCAAGATGCCAGCCCTCGCCCTTCTTGCAAACGACGATAACTGCAACTAGGTGGCATATAAAAAATATCAGATAAGTTTTCTGGGGTAAGTTCAACACAATCAGGCACTAACCTGCGCCGTTCAGAATAGACAGTACAAGAACAAGTTTTATCGTTTAAATACTGGCAAACCACATTGGTATATTCCAACTGCTCACCATCGTCTATATAATCTGTGGTTGTTAAAGACTCAACCGAGTCATCGGCGATAAACTTATGCAGGCAGCACTTACCACAGCCATCGCAAATCTGTTCCCATTCAGCTCGAGTCATTTCTTCGAGCTTTTTAACTTCCCAAAATGCGGGTTTCGAATTCATATCGGTCAAACTTCAAATTTAGTTGGTCATTTACATTAAGATTAGCGACACCAGCAGGCGTACCCGTTAACACAATATCACCTGGTAACAGGGTAAATTGCTGACTAATTTCTGCCAATGCCATTGCAATACTGTGTTCCATCAACTTGGTATTTGATTGTTGGCGAGCACGACCATTTACCGCCAGTGAAAAATCAATATCTTGCAGATTCGCAATGGCTGACACAGGCACAAAGCCAGATATAGGACATGATCCGTCAAACGCTTTCGCGCGCTCCCAAGGTCTACCTTGGCTTTTCAAACGCTTTTGCACTGTTCGCAAGGTTAAATCTTGCGCTATGGCTAGTCCCCAAATTGCAGATAAACAGTGGTGTTCATCTGCTTGGGTTAGAGATGATTTTATCAGTACCGCGACTTCAGTTTCGTTATGGCAATCACCTTGCTCTGTTGGTATCGAAAACGACGGCGTCAATGGCACGAGTGCGGTTGTAGGTTTCATAAAAATCACCGCCTCTTCCGTTACCAAAGACGACATCTCTTCAATATGATCTGCATAGTTGCCGCCCAAACAAACCACTTTACCTACAGGCAAATCAATGGGTTTACCATCTATATCTAAGTGCTGATATGTCATGTTAACTAGCCTTATTTAATCGCCGGATAACCGATTCTATCTGCCAAATAACCTACCGTCGTAACAAAATAATACGAACGATTCCAGTGCATCAGCACTTTGTAGTTATCATAGGCTAAATAAACTCGACCTTTTTCACCATCAGGGATCAACATAGCGGCTTTAATATTAACCTTGGGCAAATCACTGCCATCCATTCTGCGCACGCCCCTTGCCTGCCAAGTTGCTAAGTCGACCTCAGTTTCTTTCCATTTTTTTAACCAATGCGAGCGCCCATTAGTACTTTTGGGTATGGCTAAACTAAAATCGAAATCTGCTGGCACTTTTACTTGGCGACCCCAAGTTAAATTGTCATTCCAGCCTTCACTTTTTAAATAATTGGCCGCGCTGGCAAACACATCCGCAGGATTAGACCAGATATCTTTAATACCATCTTTGTCGTAATCAACAGCATAAGCTTTAAATGAGCTAGGAATAAACTGAGCTTGCCCCATAGCCCCTGCCCATGAACCTTTAAGTTTTTCAAAAGGCGCTTGCCCCGTATGAACGATATCTAAAGCATCCCATAGTTGCCGTTTAAAAAATGCACCTCTGCGGCCATCGTAGCTTAACGTAACCAATGAAGACACCACTGGATAGTTGCCTTGAATCTTACCAAAATTACTTTCAAGCCCCCACAAGGCGACAATAAACCTAGGCTGTACGCCATACTCTTGGCCAATCTGCTCGAGCAAAGCTTGATGTTCTTTGTATTTAGCCCGAGCGCGCTCAACCTTCCATTCTGGCACACGCTTAGGTAAATAGGTTTCTAATGTTTCAACAAACTCAGGTTGGTTGCGATCTGCTTTAATGACTTTTGGCTTAAACTTAACATCTGAAAACGCTTTATTGACTAACTCTGCTGAATAGCCTTTTTTTAGTGCCTCAGCCCTTAAATCAGTCACAAATTGATTAAACTTTTTTTCGTCAGCGACTGGATCATACTCTGCAGCAATTGAAACAGGTGAAACTGCAAGTAAAACCGCTGATGCTATTAGTTTAGTTAAACCAAATTTAGTCAGAATTTTTTTCATTGTTTAGATCCTTTTTCACATAAGCTTTCAGTTCATCCAACAGGTTCTCTTTCGGTGGCGGTAATTGCAAATAAAACCCCTTGTCGGATAACTCTTGTTTGACCTTATCAATATCTGCAAGCGCCAAACGTTTCTTCTTCGACAAATCCAATATAATCACAAAATGCGCCTGACCGAAAGATTGCATTAGGGGTTCAGGAACTTGCGCAAAATCATCCTTTTTTGCTAAATATAAGTAGGTATCTTCTTTTTTTGAACTTCGATATATGTAACAGAGCACAATGATTCACCCTAGCTGAATAGAAAAGACCAGATTGTACAAGCTTTAAACCCAAGTTACTTGGGGATAAACGTGATAAAAGCTTGCGTTCATAAGGGGTGCACTATACCATGTTGAGCAAGTTTATATAGCACAATCTCATGTGCCCGCTAACTTTCACAGAGCAAATAAAATAACAATACCAACAATGTCAGATACCAATATTGAACTTAAAGGCAGTGGTTTCACCCTGTCAGTTTTGCATCTGCAAAATAATGATTTAACAGCCGCCGCGCAGGCATTGGAAAGTAAAATTTCCCAAGCACCACAATTTTTTATGATGGCGCCAATAGTGGTAAACATAGAAAAATTAAATGGTGAAGCGGTCGACTTTCAACAACTAAAACAAACATTCGAACATTTAAATTTGGTTGTTGTTGGTATTTCTGGTGCAACCGATGAGCAAAAAGCAGCTGCGAAAACCGCTGGTTTAGCCACCCTAAACGCAGCAAAAGCTCAACCAGTTACCACCGACAACAATGGACAGGTTCAAACTCAAGTTCGCTACGAACGAGTTGAAGTACCTGTAGAAGTTGAAGTACCTACCTATAAACCAGCAATGGTGGTTAAACAGAATTTGCGTTCCGGCCAGCAAATCTATGCCAAAGACACTGACTTAGTTGTAATCGGCGCAGTCAGCAATGGTGCAGAAGTTGTCGCAGATGGCAATGTCCATGTATATGGTGCACTGCGTGGTAGAGCGGTTGCGGGCGCTAAAGGTAACAACGAAGCGCGTATATTTGCGCATAAAGTTGAAGCAGAATTAATTAGCATAAACGGCAATTATTGGACGAGCGAACAACTACAAAAAGTGTGTTGGAAACAGTCCGCATGTATTTATTTAGACGGTGATAAAATTACCGTTTCAAGTTTAGAGATTTAGTGAGGGAGTAATTAAATGGCTCGTATTATTGTTGTGACCTCTGGTAAAGGCGGTGTAGGCAAAACCACGTCAAGCGCTGCATTAGGCACGGGTTTAGCCCTAAAAGGTTTTAAAACAGTTATTATCGATTTTGATATCGGTTTGCGTAATTTGGATTTAATCATGGGCGTGGAACGCCGTGTAGTTTACGATTTTGTAAATGTAATAAATGGCGACTCAAACTTAAATCAAACCTTGATTAAAGATAAACGAGTAGATGGTTTGTATATCTTACCGGCTTCGCAAACACGTGATAAAGACGCACTTACCCGTGAAGGTGTTGAACGCGTTTTAAATGAATTATCCGAAACCTTCGACTATATTATTTGTGACAGCCCTGCTGGTATAGAGCAAGGTGCTTTAATGGCGTTATACTTTGCTGACGAAGCCATTGTTGTAACAAACCCTGAGGTTTCGTCTGTTCGAGATTCTGACCGTATTTTAGGTATTTTAGCCTCTAAATCACGCCGAGCAGAGCAAGGTAAAGACCCAGTAAAAGAACACTTGTTGTTAACTCGCTACAATCCTGGTCGAGCTGAACGTGGCGATATGTTAAGTGTTGAAGACGTGAGCGAAATCCTTGCGGTTAAACTAATTGGTGTCATCCCTGAATCACAAGCAGTATTGCGTGCTTCTAACGTTGGTGAACCGGTTATTTTGGATGAACAAAGCGATGCGGGCCAAGCTTATGTGGACACGATAGAGCGATTGTTAGGTAATGAAGTAGAATATCGTTTTATTGAGGAAGAGAAAAAAGGCATCTTTAAACGCTTATTCGGAGGTTAATGGACTATGTCATTACTAAGTTATTTTCGCCCAAAGAAAACAACCGCGGCAAACCAAGCTAAGGAGCGTTTACAGATTATTGTAGCGCAACGACGCAGAGCCGATGATACTTCTGAAACGCTGAGCGCAATGGAAAAAGATATACTTGAAGTAATACGAAAGTATTACATGAATATCGACTCTAGTGCGATTTCAGTTCAACTTGAACAAAATGAAGATGATTTGTCGGTACTAGAGCTAAACGTTACCTTGCCGGATGACGACAAATAAATTAGCGTGCTGCAAAACTAACATGTCGTTTTACCCGTATACCCTGTAAAACGACATAGCAGCAAACGGAGTAACCAATGGCTAGTGAAGCAGCTTTAAAAGTCAAACAAGCTTTAATTGCTAGAAACCTTGAAACCCCCCAGGTCGACACATCACTTTTACCTGAAGAAAAAAAAGTTAAAATTGCAGAGCACATGAGCAATGTGATGCAATTACTTGGCCTAGACTTAACCGACGATTCATTATCAGAAACGCCCAAGCGCATTGCCAAAATGTATGTCGATGAGATTTTTGGTGGGTTAAATTACGACAACTTTCCTAAAATAACAGATATAGAAAATAAAATGGGTGTAGACGAAATGATCACGGTAGATCAAATTAGCGTCAGCAGCACCTGCGAACATCATTTTATTACCATAGACGGTTATGCAAGAGTTGCATACATTCCACAAGATAAAGTGATTGGTTTATCAAAAATAAACCGCATTGTGCGCTTTTTTGCTCAGCGTCCACAAGTGCAAGAAAGGTTAACCCAACAAATTTTAATTGCGTTACAAACTTTGTTGGAAACAGACGACGTTGCGGTATCGATTAAAGCAACCCACTTTTGTGTGAAAGCGCGCGGGGTTATGGATGCAAATTCACTGACACAAACCACAGCGTTAGGTGGATTATTTAAAACCAACCCAAGTACTCGGCAAGAGTTTTTAAGGTAATATTTGCTTCGTTAACTCAGTTAATAACAAAAAGCCGCTGAAATCAGCGGCTTTCGAATTTTTTAAAGTTAAGTGGAAAACTTATTCCCACTCAATTGTCGCTGGCGGCTTACCAGAGATATCGTAAACAACCCGTGAGATACCATCAATTTCGTTAATAATGCGGTTAGAAACCTTACCTAAGAAATCATACGGCAAGTGTGCCCAGTGAGCTGTCATAAAGTCTATGGTTTCTACTGCACGTAAACTGACAACCCAGTCGTATTTACGGCCGTCGCCCATAACACCAACAGAGCGTACAGGTAAGAATACAGTAAATGCTTGCGACACTTTGTCGTACAAGCCATCTGCACGTAACTCTTCGATAAAGATAGCATCGGCACGACGCAATAGATCAGCGTATTCTTTCTTCACTTCACCTAAAATGCGTACACCTAAACCTGGGCCTGGGAATGGATGACGATATAACATGTCGTACGGCAAACCTAATTCTAAGCCGATTTTACGCACTTCATCTTTAAATAATTCGCGTAATGGCTCAACCAAACCAAGTTTCATGTAATCTGGTAAACCACCTACATTATGGTGTGATTTAATCACATGTGCTTTACCAGTTTTAGATGCTGCTGATTCAATTACATCAGGGTAAATCGTACCTTGAGCTAACCATTTAGCATTGGCTAGTTTTTTCGATTCTTCTTCAAAAACATCAACAAAAACGTTACCAATAATTTTACGTTTTTTCTCAGGGTCATCTTCACCGGCTAAGCGCTCTAAGAAACGATCTTCAGCGTCAACTTTAATGATGTTTAAACCAAAGTGATCACCAAACATTTCCATAACTTGCTGACCTTCGTTTAATCGCAATAAACCGTTATCAACAAATACACAAGTTAACTTATCGCCAATCGCTCGGTGTAACAGCATAGCAACGACTGATGAATCGACACCACCAGAAAGGCCTAAAATAACTTCGTCATCCCCTACTTGTGCTTTCATTTTAGCGATAGCGTCTTCAATGATAGAAGCAGAAGTCCAAAGCTTTTCACAACCAGCAATATTACAAACGAAGTTTTCTAACAAACGCATACCTTGTTTAGTATGAGTTACTTCAGGATGGAACTGAACACCGTAAAAACGTTTTTCTTCGTTCGACATAATTGCAAACGGGCAATTTTCAGTTTGTGCCACTACTTTAAAATCAGCAGGAATTGCACTTACTTTATCGCCGTGTGACATCCATACATCTAGCAACGCATTACCGTCAGCTGCGATAGAGTCTTCTATATTTTTAACCAATGCAGATTCTGAAACGACTTCTACTTGCGCGTAACCAAATTCACGCTCCATAGAAACTTCAACCGAACCACCAAGTTGGTGTGACATGGTTTGCATGCCGTAGCAGATCCCCAACACAGGAACTCCCGCCTCAAAAACATATTCAGGTGCACGAGGCGAATTTTCTTCGGTAACAGATTCAGGGCCACCAGCAAGAATAATCGCGTTTGGATTAAATTCTTTAATTTGTTCTGCGGTAACGTCCCATGCCCAAAGTTCACAATAAACGCCTATTTCACGAATTCGGCGAGCAATTAATTGAGTGTACTGCGAACCAAAATCTAAGATAAGAATTCGGCTGTCATGAATATTTTTACTCATTGGTAATATCCAGTCTTATAAATGAAGAAGGCCAGCCTTTTGTCAAAGGCTAGCCCTAGAATTAATTAGCGATTAACTTTTAACCTAAGCGGTAATTCGGAGCTTCTTTGGTAATTTGCACATCATGAACATGTGATTCACCCATACCAGCAGAAGTAATTTTTACAAACATAGCCTTGGTATTTAAAGCTTCAATTGTGCCACAGCCAGTAAGACCCATAGCTGAGCGCAAGCCGCCCATTTGTTGATGGATAATATTAGACAATGGTCCTTTGTAAGCAATTCGGCCTTCAATACCTTCTGGTACCAATTTGTCTGCTTCGTTAGACTTTTGGAAATAACGGTCACTTGAACCTTCTTTTTGGCTCATCGCACCTAACGAACCCATACCGCGATATGATTTGTAATAACGGCCTTGGAATAATTCAACTTCACCAGGCGCTTCTTCAGTACCCGCAAACATTGAACCAACCATTACACAGCTCGCACCAGCAACTAATGCTTTTGCGACGTCACCCGAGAAACGAATACCACCATCGGCGATAACTGGAATACCGCGTTCAGCCAATGCGCCTGCGGCATCAGCAACTGCAGTGATTTGTGGTACACCACAACCAGTTACAATACGTGTAGTACAAATTGAGCCAGGGCCAATACCAACTTTAACCGCATCAACACCTGCATCGGCTAATGCGATAGCACCCTCTGCTGTTGCTACATTACCAGCTATTAATTGAACATTTGGGAATTGTTCACGTACCCATTTAACACGGTCAATAACACCTTGTGAATGGCCATGAGAAGTATCAACTAATATCACGTCAGCGCCAGCCTCAACTAAGGCTTTTACACGCTCATCTGTACCTGCACCAACACCAACAGCGGCACCAACACGTAAACGACCTAATTCGTCTTTACATGCATTTGGTTTATTTTCTGCTTTGTAATAATCTTTTACAGTAATCATGCCAGCAAGTTTAAATGCATCATCAACGACCAATACTTTCTCAATACGGTGGCGATGCATTAAGTCTAAAATCACCTCTGATTTTTCACCTTCTTTGATAGTCACTAACTTATCTTTAGGTGTCATGATTGAGGTGACGGGCAATTGTAAATTGGTTTCAAAGCGAATATCTCGCGCAGTACAAATACCAACAAGGTTTTTGTCGGCATCAACAACTGGAAAACCAGAAAATTTAACTTGCTCAGATAATGCAATTACTTCTTGAATGGTCATTTCTGGCGAAACTGTGATCGGATCAGATACGATACCAGATTCAAACTTTTTAACCTGACGTACTTGAGCAGCTTGCTCTTCAATTGTCATGTTTTTATGAATAAAACCTAACCCGCCTTCTTGCGCTAACGCAATAGCCAAACGCGCATCTGTTACTGTATCCATAGCGGCAGATAACATCGGAATATTTAGGCGAATTTTTTTAGTTAGTTGGGTCGTTAAATCCGCAGTATGCGGCAACACGGTCGAATGACCGGGTACAAGGAGAACGTCATCAAACGTTAAAGCTTCTTTAGCGATTCTTAGCATTGCAACTTCTCACCAAAAGGTTATGGGGTATATATAGTTGCGGCAGAATTTTAACGACTTTGAAGGGTTAGGTAAACCGATATTTTATTTATTTTCGATTAAATTTGCCTATGCAGCACAAATCATCTTACCATTACCGACTAATCTGTTATTAAAAGCTTGATTGAAGCCATATGACATCATCCGCAAATGTACTTTCTGTCAGCCAATTAAATGGGCAAATAAAATATCTAATAGAACAAAATTTTAGCTACATTTGGTTAGAAGGCGAAATCTCTAATCTAGTTAAAGCCAGCTCCGGACATTGGTATTTTTCGCTAAAAGACAACAGAGCTCAAGTTCGGTGTGCAATGTTTCGCAGCGCAAACAATCGCCTCTCCTTTGCCGTTGAAAATGGCTCGCAAGTATTGGTTAGAGCTAACGCTAGCCTGTATCAACCTCGTGGTGAATTCCAGCTGATTGTCGAGTCAATGCAACCGGCAGGTTTAGGTAAATTGCAACTAGAGTTTGAAGCGCTCAAGAAAAAATTAACAGAAGAAGGTTTATTTGCAGCTGATTACAAACAAGCTCTGCCCAAAAACATTGAAAGACTGGCGATTGTCACCTCAGCAAAAGGTGCGGCTATTCACGACATTCTCAGTATATTACAACGACGCGCACCACACATTGAGGTCGACATATACCCTTGCTTAGTTCAAGGCGAGCAAGCAGCAATGGATATCTGCCAAAAATTGTTTTGGGCCTGCCAAGATGATAAATATGACGCTATTATTGTTGGGCGTGGCGGTGGCTCAATCGAAGATTTATGGGCATTCAATAATGAAACGCTTGCTTACACTATTCATCAAGCGAATACTTGCATCATTAGTGCAGTCGGCCATGAAACCGACTTTACCATCTGTGATTTTGTTTCGGATATCAGAGCCGCAACACCATCAGCCGCAGCTGAGTTAGTAAGCCAGACTAGCTTGGATATTCAAACGCAATTGCCTCACTTACAACATAAACTAGAACAAGCGTTCGACAAGCAATATATGGCTTTAGTGACTAGACTAAATTCAGCCAAACAGCAATTAACGCACTTAAGTCCACAAAACCAGATTCAAATTAAGCAACAATGGTTAGACGAAGCAGAGCTTAGATTAGTGCAACAGGTAAACTTGAACCTACAAAATAACACCAATAGGCTTGCACGATTGCAGCAGAAATTAGCCGAGCACAACCCTAAGTTTTTATTAAATCAGCAACAGCAGCAACTAACATTCCTAGCGCAAAATTTAGACACATCGTTGGAAAAGTCGCTTTATTCAAAATCTGACCAACTACAAAATCTTACGCTACGACTGCACTCACTCAGCCCATTGAATACCTTAAGTCGAGGTTTTTCAATAACTCAACATCAGGGTAAAGCGATAACGTCTGTCACCCAAGTTGCCGTTGGTGACACTTTAGAACACACAGTGGCAGACGGGGTGATTACCAGCCAAGTGGTGAGTAAATAAGCTGAATACGACGCTGTGTGACATTTGCCTTTATCGCTTGCAGTCGGTTAGTTATCTACATAAAATGCCCTCGCAGTGTGCTTATTAGGATATTTGTTTTGCAAGAACCACAATTTAGTTGGCGATTTTTCTTACCAAAGTATTGGTTGACTTGGCTAGGTATCACCATTTTATATATCGTTAGTTGGCTGCCTTATCGGCTGCAGCTTGGTTTAGGTGTTGTTATCGGGCGGCTGCTTTATTACATAGCCAAACGCCGACGACATATCGCTAAAACAAACATTGATATTTGTTTTCCTGAGCTGTCTGAATCGGCCAAAAACAATATGCTTAAACGCAACTTCGATTCAGTTGGTATTGCATTTTTTGAATCTAGTATGGGTTGGTTTTGGCCTAAATGGCGGCTCAAGCCACTGTGTCATTACGAAGGAATTGAGCATATCGAAGAAGCGAAAAAACAAGGAAAAGGTGTTTTACTCATCGCTTATCACATGATGTGTTTAGAAATTTGTGGCCGAGTACTAGGGCAAAAACACCCAAATGTTGCTTTTTATCGTCCGCACAATAATCCATTGATGGAGTACTTCCAGTACCATGGCCGAGCACGAGACAATAAATATCTAATCGGAGCTAAAAATGTCAAAGGTTTACTCAAAGCACTAGCCGATAACGAAGCATGCATTTATTTGCCAGACCAAGATTATGGCCGTCGCCGCAGCGCTTTTGTTCCTTTTTTTGCAGAACAGCAAGCTTGCACCACCACAGGCACAACCCTTTTTGCTGGGCAGTCAAAATGTGCAGTGGTAATTGTCCATCCTCAAAGATTGCCAAATGCACAAGGTTACAAAATCACCATTAGTCCAGTTTTAGACAATTACCCCAGCGGTGACGACGAAGCAGATGCAGCACGCATTAACGCAATGATTGAACAAGGTATTCGCCAAGCACCTGAACAATATATGTGGTTGCATCGACGTTTCAAAACCAGACCAGACAAACAAGACCCGTCTGTTTATGCTCGCTCTCCTAAATAATCGTTATCCGTCAATTGGTTTACCATATAAATGATTGAAATTTACCCAACATTTTTATAACCTGTCGGCACTTGGAGAACTTATTTCAACGGAATTCTTGTTATGTGGTTTTGGATTAGGCATGCAAGCGCAGCCATTGTCCTCATAATTTTAGGCGCATACATCATAATGTATGACAGCCCAATAGTTACAAGAGAGACGATTAGCTCTGCATCTCAAAATGAGGCTGTAACTGGCAGCAAAGAGGCAGGTAAAAAAGCTATGGAAGGTTTTGGTAATTTTTATTCCGAGCTAAAAGAAAAATATGACAAGGCCATGGCTGGTGGTGACGAACAATATGTCATTGATTTAAAAAAGCCCGACAGCACATTAACTCAAGAACTGCAGAAAATTGGCGTTTCCACTCGCTCAGTCAGTGGCGCTTGGGTTGGCAAAATGAAAAACCGTCGATTTGTCCAAGGTGATACCTTGCGCCAACGCATGCGCGAAATGGCGGCAGAAGAGAACATGCACTTAATTTGGTGGCTTGAAAGAGATTTTGTTGTAAAACTACCATTTAGGGTGGAAGAAACCACAGTTGGTACGCTGTACAAGATGAGCACAGCAATAGACAGCGACTTTGAGCGTGATGTGCACGCATTCTTTTGCCCACTTCAGCGAACTTTAGTGGTCACAGATGTTGTGGAACACTATGTCAGAGAAAACTGTGCCCCCGCGCGCTCGGCAGATTCAACAAAATGGCGCTTGTTTCGCTAAACTCGAACAAATTTGCGCTCAACAACTTTGATTCGGCTGTTTGTATGTTCACCTGTGGTTAGTTTATTCAACTCGCCACAGTGAATGTGAATATGACTAAACATGGTCCGACTCGCATACACGTAAACTTGTTTAAACTGTTGCTGAATTTTTTTCTCTAATAATAAATATGCTTTTTTGAGTTTCTTAACTTTTAACTCTCGTTCTTTGTATTTGGCTGCAATCTGAGCATTTTTATCTTCACCTATTCCCTGCTCTTTTAACTTTAACCAATTTGCTCGTAACAGCTCTAGTTCGTGCGCTTTAACTTTTAAACGACTAAATACTGCTTGTTTCTTTGTGACATCAGATTGAAAATTAGAATATAAATGGACATGCAATGCAGTCGATGCTGGCGCGCCAATCGACGCACAAGATAAAAAGTCTTGCACATCAAAATAACCACTAATAATTTTGCCTAAAGGTGTCTGCTCGGTTCCACCAACAACAGCTCGAGCTTTAACATATACATTTGATAGCTGGCTTGAAAAAAACACTTCCTTGCTGCTAATCACTTTCGCATATTGAATATACTTACTGCACACAACGCCTGTTGCTTTAATAACACATGCAAACTCAGTGTTGTCATCAACATGCTCAGTATCTACTTTACGACCAATAATACCGTTTAAAACAGTTACATCACCGTCAACTTCAATCAGTGCATTTTCAACAAACCCATTGATTGTCACATTGCCTTTAGCTTTTAAACGCATGCCTTCAGCAACATCACCATTAACAATCACACCGCCGTCAAAATCTATGTGTCCTGTTGAAACATCAACGCCTTTGAGTTCCAGTACATCATCAACTCTAGCCCCTTTAGCAGTAACATAAGGCAAGCCAGCAGCTTGGGCCACCAGCAAATTTTCATCATGACTGGCCAGTTGAGTGCCATCACCAATATCAAAATCTATCAATTGACCCGGCACCGCTGACAGTGCATCTCCTTTGACTGTAAACCCAGGTTTTCCATGGGTTGGTAAATGTCGTCGAACAAGCGCATCACCAGGTTTAACTGAAATCAACTCCCCTAGATCACGCATATCAACCTTGCCGGTTTCATTCACCTCTTGCGGTTGTAAGATTCTATCTCGCGCGTTTTTTGTCAGCGGTTCAAACCAACTGTCATCCCCCTTTACAGGTTGCTGACCTTTAGCTATGTCTGCACTCAGTAGTTGTCCTGGCTTGCTTTGTTCAGCTGCCAGCGATATTTTTTCAACTTCAGCTTTATTCACCCCCATAGTCACACCGTTTTTAGTGATAATACGCATAACTTGATTACTGGTAAGCGCCTTGCCACCATAGGGGCCAGTAATTTCAATTTTGGCTGACATCGCATCAGCTGAAACAACTACGTTTACTTTCGCATCGCGTTTTTCAGCAATTGGGGCTTCAAATTGGATAGGTTCAGAGGGAGGAGGAATAAGCTTTTGATTATACAAAGCCGCATATTCGGCGACCAAATCGTCGAGCATATAACAATCGCAATGTTCACTCTTGGTAAAATGCTCTTTAATTACACTCTCTTTGATGGCAGTGCAATTTGAGTCAATTTCTGTTGTCGCGACTACTTGATTATTGTCGTTAATTTTAAATTGAAACTGCGACATTTAATTCTGCAACCCAAACTTCTATTCTTTTCATTAGCATCAATTAAACATAAATATCAACTATTCTCAAATTTTTCCGCTTCAGATTTATACTGCCTTAACAATTTTGCAAACTCGTCCGAGCTACGATCAAATGCTGTTTCAGGGATTAATAAGTCATATCCACTTAACTTTTTTAACCAATCCATGCGATGAGCAAACATTCCTCTCAATCCTTTATATACTTGACCAGAGCTAGACTTGTAAGGGTCAGTATTTAAAGTAATTTCACTTGGACACGTACCAGTTGGACAATCGACCAACAAGTACTTATGTAAAATGGCCCTTTGCTCCATTAATAAATGGGAGATAAGTCGCAGGCTGACTGCACTCAATATTTTTTCAGAATCAATAAGGTTAACACCGATGTAAGCAAGTTCTTTTTGTTCTAGACCATGCTGGACAGTAGGAATACCGATACGCCGAATGTTAGACCACTCCACTAACATAAACCCGCGCTTGTGATGATAAAGAATGCCCTGATTGTTCAACATAAAACTTAAGTCTGGCTCTTGTAATTTAAACAGAGCCACAACAAAAGCAACGACCGAGCACATCATTAAAAACAATAACGGTAGCTCTGCTAGGTGGGAAAATTGAATAAAAAGCAGTAAAGAAAGAACAAAACCTATGCCGCTATACAAAGCTAGGCTATAGCCGTGCTGTTTTGCTGATGACTTTATGTAAACAGTATCAAACTCAGCCATAAAATTATTACCCTGTTAGTTGGGGCAGATAAACATCTAACACGTACCACAGCATGCACGCCCCCCAAACAAACATTAAGCGCCATTTCCTACATTTTGGGCAATCTGGCCAAATTAACTTATACAACTTATTTAACATGTAGGTTAAGTCGCTTATCAATAGGGCTTTGCAAACAAAGCCCTATCCCACCTTAATATCGGCGAATACTTTCTAAATTTTGCAGCAACTCAGTGCTTAAAGTCGAACTAGCATTAGCCCCCTCAATTGCGCCATGAGTTTGGCTAACTAATTGCTGCATTGTTTCTTGAATTGCTTCAGAATTTTCCAACTGAACTTTTATTTGCTCAATCATGTTTGCCATAGATTCAGCACTACTTTTTGCCACTTGCACCAAAGAATTTAACTGGTCACTGGTGGTATCAGCAATGGTGACACTGTTGTCGATTAACTCTTCAACTTCTTTTTGTTTAGTAATAATCGAACCAGAAATATCCATTATTTTGCGCATTTCAGTTTGAATTTGGTCGGCTGAGTGATTTGCTGTATTCGCCAGTGAACGAACTTCATCAGCAACAACCGCAAAACCTCGACCATGCTCACCAGCCCTTGCAGCTTCAATTGCAGCATTCAAGGCAAGTAAATTGGTTTGCTCAGCAATGCCTTTAATCGATTCAACCAAGTGGTCAATATTTTTACTATTTTCTTCAAGGTTTGATAATAACTGAGTGAATTCAGAAATGTACTGCGCTGAACTTCGTATGTTATTGACTAAATTTGCCAGCTCAGCAATGCATTCTTCACTAGTATTAGATGTTTCAGCTGCTGCCTCGTGTGAGTTTTTAGCAATATTTTCTATTTCCATCGACTGTTCGATAAAGTGTTTAACCATATCAAAACTGCGCTCAATCATTTCTAAACCTTCTTGGTTAGAATAATTGACGTTAGTCGCGTTTGCTCTAATCTGCTCTGCTACGTCATAGGCGTCACTTTCCAACAAGCTATCCAGCAAGGCCGCTTTTTTTTCTAATTCGACTAGTTCAGACTGGTCAACCAAAGTTTTGCCAGCAGGTATTGCAGGTTTCATCCAACTCAGCATATCCGACCCTTTATTACATTAAACAAATGATTTTTATTAAATTTTTTATCAAATTCTTATTTATATTGCAATTTTAAACCATCTAAAGCCACTCAAGCCGATTGCTAAATATTGTTTATAAAACAAGCAAATGCATGGTGTAGTTACAATATTAAACTTAACTTTAGATTAAGTCCGCGAACTTGAACAGTTTTTTATCGGAAAAATCTCAATTAACTTTAATCTAAGTTATCAGATGATAATCACAATCATTTGCAATATACTGCGAGTATGTAAATTCAAATAGGTTGATGGTAACGATGACATTAAACAACATTCCGGTAGGACAAAATGCGACTGTAGTGTCGATATCACCTAGCGAAGCTGGATTCAGAAAAAAGCTACTGTCTTTGGGAATGACACCGGGTGCCAATATAAAAGTAAAGCGCCTAGCACCATTAGGAGACCCAATGGAAATCGAAGTTAGAGGTTTTAGCTTGAGTTTACGTAAAGCTGAGGCGGAAACGATAGAAGTAGAGATCAAATAAATATATGCAAACAGCACAAGCAAATTCAGTATCCGTAATCGGTAACCCAAACTGTGGTAAAACTACGCTATTTAATTTATTGACTGGCTCAAAGCAAAAAGTAGGTAACTGGGCTGGCGTTACTGTTGAAAAGAAAACAGGCATTACCGAACTGAACAATAATCAGTCAGTTGAAGTGACAGATTTACCCGGTACCTATTCGTTAGATAACGACGATCATGAATTATCACTCGATGAAAAAATTGCCAGAGATTATCTCGAAAATAACCAAGGCGACTTAGTTCTCAACATTGTTGACGCCACTAGACTTGAACGCAGCTTGTACCTAACCACACAGTTAGTCGAAATGGGTGCCAACGTGATAGTTGTACTCAATATGCAAGATGTCGCGATAAAACAAGGTATTCACATAGATAGCCAGCTACTGTCAAAATTACTGGGTTTGCCGGTGGTAACAATTTCTGCAACAAAACGCCAAGGTATCGACGAACTTAAGGGTCAAATAAGTAAAAGCCTATCAAACAAACAATCCTTGGTTGTTGCACCATCTGAACTTAGCCACCCCCCAACAATTAAAACATTGTGCGATAGCGCGCCTGCTCTTAAGCAATTTACAGCAGAACAATTAACCCAGCTGGTCAATGCAAATAGTCAGCAAAGGCTTGACGTACTAAATCAATGGGTATCAGACCAAACAGATGCACAAGCGCTACTCAATCAATTTGATGATGCATATCAAACTATTAAAGCGAATCAAAGGTACCAAGTCATTCAATCTTGGGTTGAGCAAGTCTGTCAGCAACAACAAAATGGTCAACGCACACTGACCGATTATATTGACGATGTCGTGCTTAACCGTTGGTTAGGAATTCCGATATTTTTGCTAGTGATGTATTGCATGTTCATCTTTGCCATAAATATCGGCGGCGCATTTATCGACTTTTTTGATATTAGCTTTGCAGCTGTATTTGTTGAAGGCGCCGCGCTATTTTATCAATCACTCGGATTGCCCGCTTGGTTAGTCACCCTATTAAGTGATGGTATAGGTGGTGGCGTTCAATTAGTTGCAACCTTTATCCCAGTGATTGCTGGGTTGTACTTTTTCTTATCCTTTATTGAAGACTCTGGCTACATGGCACGAGCGGCTTTTGTAATGGACAGGTTTATGCGTGCGGTAGGCCTGCCCGGTAAATCTTTTGTACCGTTAATTGTCGGCTTTGGATGTAATGTGCCTTCAGTGATGGCAAGTAGAACACTAGACACCCACAAAGATAGATTATTGACTATTGCAATGTCACCTTTTATGTCTTGTGGCGCACGTTTGTCAGTGTATGCATTATTTGCTGCAGCCTTTTTCGCCAACAGCGGCCACAACATTGTATTTTTGTTATACCTACTGGGCATTGTTATGGCAATATTAACTGGCATGCTACTCAAACGCACTTTGTTTAAGCCGACGCTGACCCCATTCATTATGGAGCTACCTGCTTACCATATGCCATCGATGAAAAATGTCTTAATAAAAACTTGGGACAAATTGCATGGTTTTATCACGCGTGCGGGTAAAACCATAGTCGTTGTGGTCACACTCCTAAGTTTTTTAAATTCTTGGGGTACAGACGGTACTTTTGGCAACCAAGATTCAGAAAAATCAGTGTTAAGTCAAATTAGTCGTACCATCACACCAGTATTTGAACCTATCGGCGTACAACAACAAAACTGGCCAGCCACAGTGGGTATTTTTACTGGGATTTTTGCCAAAGAAGCAGTCGTCGGCACCTTAGATGCACTATATGGTCAAATAGATATTTCAACAAATGCAAGTGTAGCAGCATCAGATGAAGCGGATAATAAATTTAGTTTGTCTGCACGTTTTATTGAAGCTTGGCAAACAATACCAGCGAACTTGGTTGACATGTACAATAATATCTTCGATCCACTCGGCTTGGGAGTGGTAACCGAACAAGACCTCACCAGTGCAGCTGATGCACAAGGTGTACAAATAAGTACATTTCAGGCGATGGCATTGTTATTTGGCAGTACTGCAGCCGCATTTTCATATCTAGTTTTTGTTCTGCTGTACACCCCTTGCGTAGCGGTTATGGGGGCAATGTACCGAGAAGCAGGCTTAAAATGGATGAGTTTTATCGCACTTTGGTCAACTGGTTTAGCCTACATCACTGCGTCAACTATCTATCAAGTTGCGACATTTGCTCACCACCCTTACTTTAGCACTATGTGGTTAGTCGGCTGCGCCTTGTTCGTTTCAGTCGTTATCTTCCTAATGAAACAGCATGGTAAAAAGATCGCAAAAAAAGAAGCATTGCTTATTCCAGTGGTAAATATTCACTAGCCCCCTCCATACTATAGGACAGGCAAGCGATGTACCTGTCCTAATCTACCGCAGCAACTTATCCTCTGTGCTCTATTTAACCTGAATTCTGGATAAAAACTTGCTTTCTAGAGGCTATTTATGACCGCTGTATTAAAGTTAAATAAAATTTATTTCATTAATTAAATGATATTGATTCGCATCTACTTTTCTGTATAATCCAACATAAATAAAAATTACTATCATTTTCATAGCCAATAAGATTTAAAGGAACATTCTTTATATGTTTAACTTCAAACACTCGGTCGTATTCTCAGCTTTGGCATTATCGCTTACGGCATGTGGCGGTTCAGACGATAATGAAACCAATACAGCACCATACAGCATAACTTTATCTAGCAATACAGTTGCTGAAAACCAAGCGGGTGCAACTATCGGCACTCTTTCAGCTACCGACGATCAAGGCGACTCAGTCACTTTCGCACTAGCCAGCGGCGCTGATGCACGTTTTGAGATTGATGGTGTTACATTAAAATTGGCGGCAGACCAAAGCCTAGACTTTGAGCCAAAAGGCGTTGCAACGCCTGAAATCACCTTGCCAGTAATTGTTTCTGACGGTGAGTCAGAAAAAGAAGAAACGCTTGTAATTAAAGTAACCGACGAGCTAGATTATTACGGCTTCTACGATGGTAACGGCCAAAGCACTGTAAGTTATAGTGGCCAAGTTGCGCGTCATGCGATAATTGCAGAATTAAACAACTACATTTCTTCTACACTAGCAACAGAAATCAACAATGGTGATATTGCCACAAAAGCTGAGATTTTAGCCAAGTTACATGCTTATTTTTATGATCCAGCTAAAGCACCTGCTGGTGTAGATGTTGCAGCAATTCTTGCAAAAGATATCACTTTGGTTGATAACAGCGAACAAGCAAATATCAACGCTATTTCTACTGGTAAGAACTTGCAAGCTAAAATTGCAGGCAACGATTCAGTAACCGACCACAAAGATTGGAAAGCTGGTGACAAATTTGAAGGATTCTCTGCAGCATTTATGGGCGGCTCTTTTGAAAATACCCCTGAAGGTTTGTTATTGCGTTTGTTAGACAAGCTTGCGGAAAATGCCGAAGCATTTGCAGCTGGTACAGTAAGTAGTGTTTATGTAACCGCAGATGGCCAAGATTTAAAACAATTAATCCAAAAGTTTTTATTAGGTGCAGTGGCATTCCAACAAGGTGCTGACGATTATTTAGGTGACGATGTTGATGGTAAAGGCTTGAAAGCCGACAACACAGCAATTGTTGAAAATAAAACCTATACAAACCTAGAACACCAATGGGATGAAGGTTTTGGTTACTTTGGTGCGGCACGTGACTACTTAGCATACACTGACGAAGAAATTGCAGCTAAAGGTGGACGCGATGGCTGGAGCAGCGGCTATTATGACACTAATGGCGATGGTAAAATCGACCTAAACAGCGAGTTTAACTTTGGGAACTCAACCAATGCAGCTAAACGAGATTTAGGTAGCTTAGCAACAACTGACTTAACCAAAGATGCAATGGAAGGTTTCTTGAAAGGTCGAGCATTGATTAACGCCAATGCCGGCTCTGCGCTCACTGAAGCACAAATGGATGAGTTAAAAGATCACCGCGATCAAGCCGTTTTAGCTTGGGAAAAGTCAATCGCTGCAACTGTTATTCATTATATTAATGATACGGTTACTGATTTAAATGGTATTTCAGACGAAACTCCAACAGCAGATTTGGCTAAACATTGGTCGGAATTAAAAGGCTTCTTATTAGGCTTACAATTTAATCCTGCAAGTCCTCTATCTGATGCTGATTTTACTATCGTAAATGACTTAGTTGGTGACAAACCAGATGTTAGCCTCGCTGGTAAAGCTAACTATATCACTGGTTTAGAAACAGCTCGTACTAAGCTACAAACTGCATATGCGTTTGACGCAACAGTAGCTGCTCAATGGTAAGAAACTAAGCTAGTTAGCAACAAACATACATGCTGTGTTGCGTTAACAATAATAAAAAGGTTAGGTGTTTTACACCTAACCTTTTTGTCGTATATAAATCATAACTATTTTAATGAGAGAAAAGCTGCATGAAATTGCGAAATACTTTAAGCGCCATCGCCATTGCTGCTATCAGTTTATCAATGGTTAGCTGTGGAGAACAAACTACCAGCGAAGCAGGCCCTGAGTATGGCCTAAGTGCTAAATTCACTGAATCCGAGTTGATTAATCACTTAGTCGACAATGTTGTTTTGCCAAAGCATCAGGCTTTTACTATAGCATTTAAACAGCAAACCACCGCCATCAACAATTACTGCACAGCAGTGACTCAAAACAGTCAAATTGACCAAGCTAAACAAGTTGCGCAACAAGCTTTCTCTAATACATTTTTGGCTTGGCAAAATATTGAAGCGGTCCAGTTAGAACCACTTGCAAAAGAGTTTTTTGCCTTACGAGATAAAATTTATGCTTGGCCTAGCACGGCAGCATGTGGCGTCGATCAAGAAGTGGCCTTTTATCACACAGGTACAGTAAATGGCCAGCCTTACCAGTTAAGTCAAAGACTAAAGGAACGAAAGGGATTATTCGCTCAGGAATATTTATTATTTAAATCAGGGACTGAACATAGTTGCCGCGTAGAATCAGGCTCACTAGTTGGTTGGAACGACCTACCCGAACAGACTAAGCTGGAACGCCAGTGTAACTATTTGCAAGCGGTGCAAATGGAGCTGAATGACAATGTCACCGCTTGGCAAAATAGTTGGCAACAAGGCGAATCAGCCTATCTAAATGAGATAAAACAAGGTGACGCTAAAACCGCGATAAACACTCTGGGTCAAGCACTTTTTTACTTAGATTACCAACTTAAAGATTTTAAATTAGGCTGCCCGCTTTCAGTGGGTCCAAGCACATGCCCATCAACGGATAGAGCCGAACAAGTAGAAGCCAAATACGCAAAATTAAGTAACCAAGCAATCGAACAAAACCTAGCGACCTTCCAGCAATTATTTACTGGCGCAACAGACTCGTTAGCCGGCGATGATGAAGATGCACTTGGTTTTGATGACTTCTTAAAAGCAGTTGGTGATGAAGAAACCGCTAACGTGATAATTAAGGCTGTCACAGATGCACAAGCAACCTTAGCAACAATTGACAGCGATTTTGCAACTGCAATTAATAGCCAAAATCAAGACTACGCCCATTATGCAACTTTGCACTCACAAATCAAAGTGGCAACAGATCAGCTTAAAACCCACTTTATCACTAGCCTAGCAGTCGACTTACCTGACACTTCAGCTGGCGACAACGATTAACTATGGTTTATTAAGGTTTTGGATAAGATAACAATGAGCAAAATTTCAAAAGTTACTTTGGCCGTAACAACCAGTTTAGTTGGGTTGAACGTGCCAGTATATGCGGCAGAATCCGCTGAGCAAACACAACAAAACAGCAACGACAGTCGCTTTCACGAGCGCATTCAAATTTTGGGCGCGCACGATAAACTGCGCACCCAAGGTGGTGCGACTAGCCTAGTGTCTGAAGCTGAGTTAGAAAAATTTGAATTTGACGATATCAATAAAATTTTAGCAACTGTACCTGGGGTCAATATTCGTGAAGAAGATGGTTATGGTTTACGCCCCAATATAGGTTTTCGTGGCGCAACACCTGAGCGCAGTAAAAAGATATCGTTAATGGAAGATGGTGTGCTCATCTCCCCTGCGCCCTACTCTGCACCTTCAGCTTACTATTTTCCAATGGTCAGCCGTATGACAGCTGTTGAGGTGTTTAAAGGCCCTGCAGCAATAAAATATGGCCCAAATACAGTTGCTGGTGCACTTAATTTAGTCACGCGCGAAGTGCCTGATGTGCAGTCAACTGCGTTAGATATTGCCTATGGCTCTGACCAATACGGCAAAATACACGCGTATCACGGCAATACCAATAATCATTTTGGTTATTTAATTGAAGGTTTGTACACCCGCGCAGATGGTTTTAAAAACATAGACTTTTCCGAGCAAACAACAGGCTTTGAAAAATCAGATGTTATGATTAAATTTAATTACGACTTTAGCCAAGGCAAAATGAAGAATTTTGTTGAGCTAAAACTCGCGTATGCCACTGAAAAATCGAATGAAACATACTTAGGCCTGACACAACAAGATTTAGCGGTAAACCCATTTCGACGTTACGCAGCATCGCAAAACGACCAAATGAATTGGGATCACGATACCATTCAGTTGACCCACTATTACGAACAAGATGCTTTTGATATCACCACTCGTATCTATCAACATAACTTTAGTCGTGATTGGGCAAAAGTTTCTGGTTTTGGCACCAACACGCCGTCTTTGTTAGATGTACTTATTAACCCAATATCTGAAGAGAATCAAAGCTATTACCAAATATTAGCGGGCTCTGGTGACGGACAATTTGTCTTAGGCACCAATGACAGAAGTTATCGCTCGCAAGGTATTCAATCAGACCTAGGCTTTAGTTTTAGCTTTATTGGTCTTGAGCATAAGCTAGATGCAGGTATTCGTTTACACCAAGACTACATCAACCGCGACCATTTCGAAGAAACTTATTCGATGGCAGTTGGTGGTCAAGTAAGCAACCTAAACGATAAAACCTTTACCACAGTAAACCAAGAAAAATCTGATGCTGTTTCTGTCTATATTCAAGACACAATTAGCATAGATGCGCTCACGTTAACAGCAGGTGTACGGGGTGAATTTATCGATTCCAAATACACCAATGGCAAAAATGAGCTCGATTATCTAAAAAAAGACAGTCGCATTTGGTTACCGAGTATCAGCGCTTTTTATAAGTTGGATGAAGACTATGGTGTATTTGCGGGTGTTCATCAAGGATATGTACCGAGCAGCCCACAGCAAAATGATGAAAATGTTGAAGCTGAAAAAAGCATCAATTACGAAGTTGGGTTTAGATTCAACAACAACCAAATCAATGGTGAAATTGTTGGCTTCTTCAACGACTATAGTAATCTAAAAGAAAGCTGTTCGTTTTCACAGTCATCTAACTGCCAGTTAGACGCTGACTTTAACGGTGGTGATGTTAATGTATTAGGCATTGAAGCGCATATAGCATCTAGGGTCAATTTAACCCCTAGTTTAGATATGCCGTGGAGTCTAACCTATAGTTACATTCAATCTGAGTTCCAACAAAGTTTTGTCTCTGATTACCCACAGTGGGGTGAAGTAAGCAAAGGTGATAGCATGCCTTATCAGCCAGATCACAGCTTAACCTTAACAACTGGTTTATCTGCTAACGACTGGGCGGTTAACCTTCAGGCCAAATATACCGGTGAAATGCAAGAAGCCGCAGGAAGCGGGGTCAATTTGTCTGATCATTTAATTGATGCTCAAACCATATTTGATTTGTCGGCAAGCTATTTTATTTCGTCTGATCAATCAGTCTACCTAAAAGTGGATAACTTGACAGACGAAGTCAATGTGATTAGTAGCCGCCCCAATGGCGCGCGCCCAGGTAAACCACGCATGTTTGTAGTGGGTTACAAAATAAGCCTATAAATATAGGTTTAACATGTTAGATTGGTTGCAAACAAATTTACTTGAATTGGCGTCAAATATTACTGACGCCAATAAACGTGTATTTGTTGTATATTTAGCCAGCTCCTGCGCCATTGCCATCTGTGTTTATGCCCTTAACCACAACACAAGGCAAAAAAAAGGCCTCTACCAATATTTGTTTAACAAAACAATTTGGTTGCATCCAAGTGCGCTGGCTGACTACCAACTCATGTTTATCAATAAGTTTATAAAGGTACTGTTAATATCACCGTTTTTATTTGCCGCAGCACCACTGGCGATAGAAATTTATTTATTTATCAACCAAACTTTTGCGTTGTCGTCTCGCCCCGTTGTGGGCAGTCAATCTGCATTATGGGTATTTACTCTGGTGCTATTTTTGTTAGATGACTTTTCGCGTTTCTTGTTGCATTGGCTCATGCACAAAATTCCACTGTTGTGGCGTTTTCATCAAGTGCACCATAGCGCTGAAGTTTTAACCCCACTGACGATTTACCGTAGTCATCCAATTGAAAATTTATTATATGCAATCCGAATGACGTTAACACAAGCTCTTGCACTCGGCATTTGTATGTGTCTTTACGGGCCTTTTTTAACCATGCTAGATATTCTTGGCGCCAATGTATTTGTATTTGTTTTTAATATTTTTGGGGCAAACCTCAGGCATTCCCACGTATGGTGGTCTTGGGGCAAACTTGAGCATATATTAATCAGCCCTGCACAACATCAACTCCATCATGCTAAACAAAAACAATATTACGACTGTAACTTTGGCACCGCACTGGCTATTTGGGATAAACTTTTTGCAAGCTTGATCGTTACCAGTAAAAAACGGCCATTCAAACTGACTTTTGGCATACAGAGCAAACAAGCTAAACCACATAATTTACTCAACCTCTACTTAGCACCATTTATGTTTAACCTGGCCAAATTTACAGCAACTTTGACTAATAATAAAAAAAGCATACACTTAGAAAATTCTAAACAAAATAACACCTAACTATGCAACGGAATCGCCTAACCGCCGTTTTAATGGCAAGTTTGACTACAATCCCAACCTTAGCTGTGTGCGCAGATGAAATAAACTTAACCGCTGCGTATATCCAAGCTCGAACCGATAAACCATCAGCTGGCGCCCTAGTTGGCGTAAGCTACGAGAGCAAAAGTTGGGGCGGCGTTTATCTAGACTATTTGAATATTGATAATATCGAATTCATTGATGACAACGATGTTGAACAAAAAAATTCATTGCCCGCATATTTAGTAGGATATCAATATCGAGTTCCGTTAAATCAGAAACTCTCTGTTGCGTTTAGATTGGGTGCGGCAATTGCAAATCAACAGATATCAGATAGTCAGCAAACATGGTTGGAGCCAGGAGATACAGCGCTTACCTATGCAGTTCAAATGAACTGGGCAGTCAGTGATGTATTAAGCCTCAATATGGGGCTAAACCGTATTGACGGACTAAACTATTTTGGTGACATATCTAACTTACAGTTAGGGTTAACCTATCGGCTCAGCTTTGCCGACAAATCCAATAAAGTGGTACGCGGTGAAATTTCCAAACCAAAACCATTGGTGAGCAACAAAACCGCCCCTGCAACCAATAGGCAAGCGCAGCAGGCAGATAAAATAACCATAAACTCTGTGCAGGCATCAGACCCGGTGCAACCTGTTGTTGCACCGACTACTTCATCAACCTTAGTTGAACAAAGAATGGCCGAACGAGCCGCACAAGGTGTAGCTGAACAAGAACCTAAAGTCCTTAGTAAAAAAATTGAAACTAATGTCCAACAACGGCCGTCACAAAATAATTTCAAATTGCAGCTAGGCGCATTTGCTAACCCAAGCAATGCCAAACAATTAGCAAGCAAATTGGAATCAGCTGGTTATCAAGCTGAGGTTGTCAAAAAAGATAATCTGAATATTGTATATGCCGTTGGTTTTAACGACAGAAACCAAGCCACCTCTGCCAGAAAAGCCATCAGTAGCCGATTTGCAATTGACGGCATTATTCGGGCAAATTAGTCTGATTAACACACCTCAAAGCGAAAAACACTGGTGCGTGTTTTGCCAAAGCTGCTGCGCAAGCCGATCCGCTTGCCTGTATTCGCTTTGATGTTTGAGCAAATTATGCAGCACATAAAATATTTGTGGGATAAACCCCGGTTCATTAACCTGCCCCTGTTTGCCACAAATAGGCATATCAGGACTATCCGTTTCTAACAATAAACGCGCAGCGCCGACCGCCTGAATCGCTTGTTTGGTTTTATTTGCTCTACTGTAGGTAATAGTGCCGCCTATGCCTAAATAAAACCCTAAGTCGATTAAATTTTTAGCTTGTTGCACACTACCTGAAAACGCATGCACAACTCCCCCGTAGTGAAAATGATGCTGCTTAAGATATTTACAAATATCATCAATGCTTTTTCTGTGATGGATAATCAGTGGTTTTTTAAATTGATTGGCAATCTCTATTTGCTGACAAAATAAATGGCGCTGACGCTGTTTGACCTGCTGATTTGAACAAACTTGACTAGCATAATCTAAACCAACCTCTCCAACTGCTACACAAGCTTTGTCAGCTTGTTGCAGTTGATACACTAAATTGTCGACCACTGTTGAAAGTTGATGTTGCGCTAAAAAGTACGGGTGAAATCCATACGCTTTATACAACTTGAGCGGTTGTGTTTTTGCGCTTTTATTTGCTAGTTGATGATCAATTAGGTCGTCAATTCTCTTCCAGCTTTCTTGGGTTGTTGCTGGAATCAGCATTGAATGCACGCGGTTTTTATAAGCCAACTCAAATACGTCTGCTAGCGGCTTTGTAACGCCCAATAAATCCAAATGACAGTGTGAATCAAAAAATTTCATAAAAAAGCCTTGAAAGGCAAAATAACCACCCTATATCTATATTAGACGCCGGTAACGGGTCTAACCAAACTTCACTTCGCTCAATAGTGAGGAAGTGAGCTAAAAATCAAACTTTACCATATTGCTTAATAGCGAGGATATGATTATGAAAACTTTAGACTTTACTCCATTATACCGTTCATTTATTGGTTTTGACCATCTAGCTAACTTAATGGACTCTGCTGCACGCTCTGATAAATCAGCAGGTTATCCACCATACAATATTGAACTAACTGCAGAAGATAAATACCGTATTACGCTAGCAGTAGCGGGCTTTGCAGATGATGAACTTGAGATTAATTTAGAAAATAACACGCTAACTGTGACTGGGCGTAAAGAAAACAACGCAGAGCAACAACAAAAAGATGATGAAAAGCGCTTTATCTACAAAGGAATTTCTGAGCGCAATTTTGAAAGAAAATTCCAATTGAGCGACCACATCAAAGTAAGTGGTGCAGATATGGATAATGGTTTGTTGCATATCGATTTATATCGTGAAGTGCCTGAAGCACTTAAACCAAAAACCATTCCAATTGGTAATAAAAAATCAACGGATGGGCTGTTAGAAAACAAATAGTTTTCTGTCATTTTACACTCAACAACCTTTGATAAAGCGCGGTTTATACCGCGCTTTTTAGTAATCAATACAATTAATATCCCGCCGGTACGCCTTGAACAAACTTAACATTGTCAGCTTTAATATCAAAAGCCAAATCAGTTAACTTGCCAGTGTCTTTATCACGGCTATAAACAGCTAAATTGTCACTTTTACGATTGGCAACAAGCAAATAATCTTGTTTATAGCTAAAGTTAAAATCACGTGGCCAATTACCATTAGTGCTAATGTGCTGCACCAGCTGAACTTCGCCAGAATTTAACACCTTAAATACTGCGATTGAATTTTCACCACGGTTAGTTAAGTAAATAAACTTACCGTCCGCAGATAAACGAATGGCAGCAGCTTGCGACTTTTTATCAGTCGACAACGTATTCACGCGCTGAATTTGCGTTAGCGAACCATCAACAACTGATTGCTCATAAGCGACCAAAGTATTGGATAACTCATTTAACACATAAGCATAATTTTTAGTTGGGTGAAAAGCCAAATGACGAGGGCCATCTCCCGCTTGTAAACTAGCGGCAACTTTTGCATTCCACTGACCATTTTGCTGGCTAAACTGTAATATTTGATCTGTGCCTAAGTCCACACCATATAAAAATTGCCCTTCTGGTGACCAGCCCATCCAATGTGGATGAGGTGCTTCTTGGCGCTTATGCGGCCCAGCACCACTATGAATAACTTGCCCAGATAAACTTAATTGGTTGTCTGTATAGTCAATCACAGAATAGTTAGGTGAAACATACGTCGCAACCGCCAATTGATTACGAATACCATTCCAACTGACATAACAAGGATAATCTCCCAAGCCTTCAATTTGCCCAGCCTTTGTCCAGTGGCCATTAGTATAATTAAAAGCAAATACACCCGAATTTGCTTCTTCGTTTACTGCAAATAGGGATTGATAGTCAGAACTCATAGCAATATAGGATGGGTCCTGCGTTGCTATAAGCCGTTCTAATTGGTATGCCTTATTAGTGTAAGATTCAATAGTTAGTTGATATACACCAGACTCTGTTTCAGAATCTGCACCTAAAATAAAGTAGTCAGCCGCCTGCGCGGGTGCGTGTAAACATATTGCAGCAGAAGCTGCTATTGCCGTTTTTTTCCATGTGTTTAAAAAAATTTTCATAATTCGTTTTTAATCTAGTTATTTTGTGTACAAAGCGCCAGCAATTAACGCATAAAACGTTTACATTTTGCAACTAATAATTCGCTACGTATTGCACCAAACGGCGATAGCGTCTAAAGTTGCGCTAAGGTCTGTTGACCGAATAATTTTAAGGAAGTCAAAAATGAATAAAAAATTACTAATAACCGCGGTATTGACGTCTGCATTCTTAATGGCTTGTAGCAAACCTAACCCAATTCATGAAGCTATGGAGTCAATGGGAGACACCTACAAAAGTTTAAAACAAGCTGAAACTGTTGCCGATAAACAACAGTTAATTGCTCAATTAGAAGAACATGTATTGTTTGCAAAACAGCAAAAAGTGAAAGCTGAAGATCAGGCAAACTACGATGAAGGTATGGAAAAACTGCTTGGCGAAATTCAAGCGATTAAATTGGCCCTGTCACAAGGCAATATCGAAAACATTAAACCTCAATTAAAAGCCTTGCACGATATCGAAGAAGAGTATCATGAACTGTTAGGTGTTGAAGAGCATTAATCCAGTTCGCTACAGTGCTGGTTGGCATAAGTTTCAACCAGCCGTTCAATTAAAACATACTGTTAAAACTTCGATTTTTTTTCACAAACTCTAGGTTGTGCTGACTCCTCGCATGCATTTTTGCGCCTTTTGAGGTTAATCCTGAGCGCCCTACCCCGCCAAACTAACAAAAATAGCTAACCAAACCGTTAAAACAAAATTTCATACTAAAACAACGAATTTTGCTACTTGTTGGTTTTTTTCGCTAACCATAAACTTAATTCCAAGTTAAACGACCGCGCACTGTCGCGCAGAATTTAAATAGGTTAAGTGGTTATGTACTTTTTAGGTTTAGACATCGGTAGTTCGTCAACCAAGGCATCTATTTTAGATGCAGCAACAGGTAAAAGCATTGCTTCCACACACTACCCAAAAACTGAACTAACAATTTCAGCACCACAAGCAGGGTTTGCTGAACAAGCACCAGAGACTTGGTGGGACTGCATTAAACAAGCCTGCCAAGAGCTGTTTTCGTTAGAACAAGTCGACCCAACAAAAATTGAAGCAATCGGTATTTCTTATCAGATGCATGGCCTAGTTTGTGTTGATAAAAATCAGCAAATTGTGCGACCTGCTATTATTTGGTGTGACAGCCGCGCAGTTGAAATTGGTGAACAAGCATTCAACCAATTAGGCCAAGAGAAGTGCTTAAAACAATTTTTAAATTCACCGGGTAACTTTACCGCGTCTAAATTAAAGTGGGTAAAGGACAACCAACCCGAAGTTTATCAAGAAATTGACAAAATAATGTTGCCGGGTGACTACATCGCGATGAAACTAACCGGCGATATTACCACAACATCTTCCGGCCTAAGTGAAGGTATTTTGTGGGATTTCGAAAACAATAGTGTTGCTACCGACATTATTAACCACTATGGATTTGAACAAAATTTAATTCCAACCATAGTGCCTTCTTTTGGCGACCAAGGCAGTGTAAGCCAACAAGCTGCAGCTGAATTAGGATTACGAGCAGGCATAAAAGTAACTTACCGTGGTGGCGACCAACCAAACAATGCGTTGTCATTAAACGTAATGCAAGCAGGTGAAGTCGCGGCAACCGCTGGCACATCAGGCGTTATTTACGCGGTGACAGATAAAAACGTCTATGACTCAGCTTCACGCGTTAACACTTTCCAACACGTATCAAGCACACCAGACAACAACGCAAACGGCGTATTGTTGTGCGTAAATGGCACAGGCCGCTTATTTAGCTGGTTGCGCTCAATTGTTTCAGTACAAGGGCAAGAAGTCAGTTACCCACTTTTAAACGACCTAGCCAAAGACGTAGCTATAGGCTCAGATGGTTTAAGCATGTTGCCATTTGGGAATGGTGCTGAGCGTGTATTACAGAATAAAAATGTTGGTGGCCATATTCAAAATTTAGATTTTAACCGTCATCAACTCGGCCACATGGTACGCGCCACACAAGAAGGCATAGTGTTTGCGCTTAAATATGGTTTTGATGTTTTAAAAGACATGGGTGTAAGCAGCAATGTTATCCGCGCGGGTAAAGGCAATATGTTTTTGAGTCCAATTTTTGTTGAAGCTTTTGTAAATAGCTGCCAAACAACAGTTGAACTATATGAAACCGACGGTGCAGAAGGTGCAGCGCGCGGTGCAGGATTCGGTCTAGGTTACTACAGCAACCGCGACGAAATGTTTAAAGGTTTAGAGTTGTGCGCTCAATACGAACCTGAAGCCAGTAAAGTAGATGCATATGCCAATGCCTATCAAAACTGGAAGAAATTTTTACAGAAATCTATTTAAGTTAGATCCCAATTAGTGAGGTAATAGCCATGAGTATTATTTTAGGTGATAAAGAATTTTTCCCTACAGTGGGCAAAATTGAATTTGAAGGCCGAGATTCAGACAACCCATTTGCATTTAAATGGTACGACGAAAACCGCGTAGTTGCAGGCAAAACCATGAAAGAATGGTTACGTTTTTCTGGCTGTTACTGGCACACTTTCTGTGGTCAAGGTCATGACCCATTTGGCCCGGGTCCACAACGTTTTGCATGGAACGATGCAAATTCTGCTAAGCAACGTGCAGCAGATAAAATGGATGCAGCGTTTGAATTCTTTACTAAGATGGGTTTGCCTTACTACTGCTTCCACGATACTGATTTAATCGACGAAGAGAATTCATCAGTCGGTGAATTTGAAGAAAAAATTCAATTTATAACAGATATCGCGTTAGAGAAGCAAAAAGCATCAGGCGTTAAATTGCTTTGGGGTACATCAAACCTATTCTCTAACCCACGTTATATGAATGGTGCAGGCACTAACCCTCACTTCCCAACGTTAGCGCGTGCTGGTGCTCAGCTCAAGATTGCGATGGACGCAACAATGAAGCTAAACGGCGAAAACTACGTATTCTGGGGTGGCCGTGAAGGTTACATCACTTTATTGAATACTAAGATGGAACGCGAACAAGAAAACTTCGCTCGTTGGTTACATATGGCTAAAGACTACATGCGCAGCCAAGGTTGGAATGGTACTTTCTTCATTGAGCCTAAGCCAATGGAACCGACTAAGCATCAATACGACTTTGATACAGCAACTGTAGCCGGTTTCTTACAAAAATACGGTCTAAGCACAGACGACTTTAAAGTAAACATTGAAGTTAACCATGCAACACTTGCAAGCCACACTTTCCAACACGAATTGCAAGTTGCAGCCGATAACAACATGTTAGGCTCTATCGATGCAAACCGTGGTGACTACCAAAACAGCTGGGATACAGACCAATTCCCGAACAACATCAACGAAACAGTTGAAGCAATGTTGGTTTATTTAGAAGCTGGTGGTTTACAAGGTGGCGGCGTTAACTTTGATGCTAAAACTCGTCGTGAATCAACAGATATGGAAGATATCTTCTTAGGTCACATTGGTGGTATGGACACATTTGCACGTTCACTCATTATCGCTGACGAAATATTAACTAAGTCTAAATACACTGAATTACGTAACAAACGTTACGAGACTTTCGAGTCAGGTCAAGGTAAAGACTTTGTTGATGGCAAACTTACTTTAGAACAGCTAGCGGAAATTGGTGCAGCTGTAGGTGAACCTGAACAAATTTCAGGCAAACAAGAATTGTTCGAAAACATCATCAATCAATATATTTAATTGAAAAGAGTTCCTTGTTGTTAGAGTAATCTAGCCCATGTGTTAGCCCCACTAGTAGGATGCCAGTGGGGCTTTTTTTATCTACTTGCTCTCTTCCCAAAAAATAATTCAAATAATTTGCAACCTTTTTAGCTGCGCTTCGTTATACCTATATAATGAATAAAAAAATGTAGCGTCGCGAATATGAACAAGGTTGTGTCACTGCTGTTTGGCAACAACAAACAACAAAGTTTCGAACAAATTGTTGAGCCATATTTAAACCTGATGTTTAAAGTCGCTTATCAATACACAGGTAATACAGAAGACGCAGAAGATCTAGTACAAGAGGTATTGGCTGAACTGTTCAAAAACCTAACAAAGTTACAGCAAGCAGAAAAAACCAAAGCTTGGATAATGCGCTGCCTCTACAACAAGTTTGTCGACCAGTATCGCCAACAAAAGTCACGCCCACTGATTGATAGCCTAGACGACGAACAACAGATCCCCCTGACCCAAGCAACCCCAGAGCACGAGTTGTTGTTAACCCACCAACAAGTTTTGGCAGGTTTATCACAGTTGAATTCCAACCAGCGAGCTCTCGTTACCATGCATGACATCAATGGTTATACGCTGGTGGAACTTGCCGAAATCATGCAAAAACCTGTCGGTACACTTAAGTCTGATTTGCACCGCGCAAGAGCTAAATTAAAAATTTTATTTAATTTGCAACCATCTGATATCCAATCACGTCATTGTATGTAACTAATGTGTGAGAACTTAATTATGAACTGCGAATTTATCCATCAAAACATCAACGACGTTTGCCAAGGCAATTTAACCAGCCTAGAGCAGCAAAAAGTTGACGCACATTTAACCAATTGCCCAGAATGCCAACACATGCTTGAGCAACACCAAGCTTATTTAACTAAGTTGGCTGGCTTACAAACACCAGAACTCTCAGCTGATAAAAAACAGCAAATGTTAAATAAGCTCAACACAAACAAAGCAGCCAGCAGCAATAATAGTTTTATTAAAGGGTTTGCCGCGGCATCTGTGTTGTTTTTGTCAGTATTTTTATTTAATCAACAGCAAGTAAACTCTGTCGTCGAAACACCTATTGCACAAAACATCAATATAGAAGCTTTCACAACCCAAGTGTCATTGGTTATTTATGTACCAGAAGACATGCCAGATGCTGATTTACAGCTACAAATACCTGATGAAGTTGAATTGGTCGGCTACGAAGGATTAGCCCAACTAAATTGGCCAGTTGCTCTTAAAAAAGGTGCAAACGTGCTGCAGTTACCAATTGAAGTGCCAGAGGGCGTTGACCTTAACCAAACCATTCAATTTATCGCCAATATTAATAATAACAATACACAAAAGGACTTTGAGCTAGAAGTAAAACTGGTTTCACCTCAACTAGGTGCAGCGGATTCTGTGTTTAATCTAACCAATCCTACTGCGAATGACTTTAACAATTTAGGGTAATTTTTATGAAAATCTCAATGATTAAATTTAGTTTATCAGCGCTACTAGTTGCAACTTGCTTCGGTGCCAATGCACAATCGCTTGACGATGTAACAATGGAAATAACCAAAGAGCAGGTACGTACTGGGCACAGACTGCAAATTCCAGGGCGCAACTTAGTGGTAGAACACATGTTGGACTCTGGCGCATTGACTGAAGCAGAAATTGAAACACACAAAGCAGAGCGACAAGCCGATCGCGAGACGTTAAAAGCATTAAAAGACGCAGGTGATAAAGATGGTTTGGCTGCTAAATTAGCTGAAATTAAGCAAAAACGACAAGCCAACCGCGAAGCGATACGTGAATACATTAACAATAACGACGA
Source organism: Catenovulum agarivorans DS-2 (assembly GCF_000568405.1). Classification (GTDB taxonomy): domain Bacteria; phylum Pseudomonadota; class Gammaproteobacteria; order Enterobacterales; family Alteromonadaceae; genus Catenovulum; species Catenovulum agarivorans_A. The sequence continues at coordinate 61,186 of NZ_ARZY01000001.1, read as the reverse complement.
TTTAAAAGAGCAATTGCAAGCCAAGAAACAAGAGGTCAGAGAAAAGCTTAAAGAACGAATCCGTGAAAAGCGTAAAGAACGCAAAGAAAAACGTGAAGAGCGCAGAGAACAACTACAACAATAAAGCAGTTTGAGGTGTAAGCCTGGCTTTGGTTGAATTGATAAGACCCTAGCCAGGCTTTTTTCCTCAGCCTAATACTGGAAACAATATGAAATATGTTATCGCAATATTGCTCACTATTGTGTGCCTAACAACCAGCCATGCCAACCAGATAAGTGCTCATCCAAAGCAGTTAAATCAAGCACATCAAGCGTTTGAACAACAAAACTACTCAGTTGCGCTAACCTTTTACCAGCAAGCTTACCAACAAGAACCACTGGTCAGCACCTTGTATAATATAGCAGTGTGCCAATTCAAGTTGTCACTTTGGCAGCAAGCGCAGCAGAGTTTTCAAAAAATTGTCGAACAAAACGGCGACAGCGATTTATTAAAATACAATATCGCAGTGACACATAAAAAATTAGGCCAAGTCGAACAAGCGATAATTTTGTTTGAAGAAATAGTATTGCTCGGTAACGACCCACACATTCAACATATTGCAGGCCAACAGTTAGATCAACTTGAATTCGCTGAGTTTGAATTAACAGATTCGCCAGTCCCTAGTAATTTATCTAATTGGTTTGTATCTGCACAAGTCGGCTACGGCCACGATAATAACGCAGTCGCTATTAGCTCAGACACTAGAAATAATAAAAACGATACATTAATCGAAAGTTTAATATCAGCCGCATACATTGGCGAAACAGACATTCGCCGCTATTGGTCAGTCAATGCGGTCTATTTAAACAACAAATATGCGAAGCATTCAGCTTATGATTTTTCAGTGCTCGGCTTGGGGGCTAGTAAACACTTCATACTTGACGGAATTAATCGTGCAAATAGCAATGATTACTTTTACATAAACGCTAATGCAGAGATGTTATCTTTATCCGGTTCGGACTACTTAAATAATCTGCGGCTCGCCGTTGGCTATCACCTGCCGCTCCCCTCTCAACAAAGTTTGACGTTAGAAAGCCAGTATAAAAAAGCCAATGCAGCCGACAATCAATATCAACACCTCGCAGGTTTTGCGTGGCAGAATAAAATAATTTGGCAATTTGGAGATTATAACAACCGGCTCAAATTAACACTCAACTACACAATTGATGATAAAAATGATTTAGTAGACGAAGAAAGCTTTACTTCTTATTCAGCCAATCGCAGCAGTGTTAAATTCGACAAAAACATCCAGTTAAACGATTGGTTATTGAGTTTTAGTGCCCTGTACAAGGTTTCAGCTTATCATGACCCACACCAATTTTCCGATGGTTCGACGTTGAACAGACAAGACAAACGAATAAATCTATCGCAACGAACAGAATATACAATCAACCCAAACTGGCGAATATTTTTTGACTTAAACTGGACCGACAATAATTCAAATTCATCTACCTACAGCTACCAGCAAACCTTAATCATGCTCGGCGTTAGTTTTGATTTGTAGCTAACCATCTATCTAAACAATTGGCGAATTGTTGGCGGTCTGCTTGGCTTAATGCTGCAGGACCACCTGTTTGAATACCGCTTGAGCGCAGTGTATCCATAAAATCGCGAATATTTAACCTAGACTTAATATTTTCTTTAGTAAACATCTCCCCTCGTGGGCTTAATGCCAAAGCTTCTTTACTGATCACTTCGTCAGCAAGAGGAATGTCTGAAGTAATGACCAAATCGCCAGCTTGAGCACGTCTAACAATCTCGTTGTCGGCGATATCAAAGCCTTTTTCTACTTGTATGGTTTTAATAAACTTAGACGGTGGGATTTTAATAAATTGATTCGCAACTAGGGTTGTCATTGTCTGTGTGCGATTAGCCGCTCTAAATAAAACCTCTTTAATCACCACAGGACAAGCGTCCGCATCTACCCATATACTTGCCATAAATTGCCAGTTACCTTTTAGGTTGTTAAAGCTGTATTAGGCAACGACCATGTGAATTTTGCAAGCATTGCGCTAAAAACTAACAGTTAAATTTAACTCGTCACCTAATTGCCCTTGCATTCGTACAAGTTGATTCATAAGTTTTTTTACGATTTTTTGGTAAGCGGGTTGTTTGAATAAATCGTATTGCTCGAGCGGATCATCTGGCAAATAATAAAGTCTTGCCACCTGCGCCTTTGGATAAATGATTAACTTGTAGCCATCAGCTTTTATCATACGTTGGCTATCTACATAAGCACCATAGATTGATGGATAAAAACTTGGAAGCTTAGTATCTTGGATTAATGGCATCACTGAATTAAAAAAGACATGCTGAGGTTTTGTTATCTGAGCAAGCTCAAGAGTAGTCGCCATTGCATCTTGAATATATATGTTTTGCTGGTTTATTTGCCCTTGTGGAATATTTGGCCCAACCACAATAAACGGTGCTTTAATACTCTCTTCATACATGTTTTGTTTACCAAACAAACCACGCTCACCCACAGACAAACCATGATCAGAGGTGAAAATAATATAAGTATTGTCAAGTTGTTCATTCGCTTCTAGTGCATCTAGTATTTTGCCAATTTGCGCATCCATATGAGAAATTAGCGCATAATACTCTTTTTTGTGGGTACGGATAGCATGCGCTGTACGAGGAAATGGTGCTAATGCTGAATCTCGTAAGCTCGGGCCATTACCAATTTCATATGCATATGGGTAACCTTTAGCCCAGTTTGCTGGCAGGGATAGCTCATCAAATGGATACAAGTCTTGAAATGGCTGTGGGGCTTGTCTTGGATCATGCGGCGCATTAAAAGCCAAATACATAAACACCGGCTTATTACTGCTGTTGCTATGTTGGATAAACTCGATTGCGTCTTGAGCGACAATTTCACTCCAATGTTGACCGCCAGCGTAATAACCTTGGTGGCGCGTATCGGTCGGAGACCACCGATCCGTAACGCCTTGTAGTGGTCTATTGTAACCAACGGGCATAAACTCAGCATAGTGCATCAACTCACCTTGCTGCAATTTGGCAAAATTATTGACCATCTGATGGAAATTCCAGTTATCAGCTGGCATGCCTTGGCGTATATGCTTGCTGTGATCAAATACCACTTTTGCGTCCAAATGCACGTGCCATTTTCCAGTCATATATGTTTGATATCCATTATCGCGCATAATCTTGGCCCAACTTGTCGACAGCCGCTGCTGAAAGGCGTTTTTCCCTTCAAGTTTATAAGCCTGCCACAAACTGCGGCCAGAATTGAGCATAGCTCGAGATGCCAAACACACTGCACCATTCCATCCACCCATATTATGCGCATTCGCGAAAGTAACACCGCGTCTAGCTAATTTATCTAAGTTAGGCGTGACAATCTCGTTGTTACCAAGATTGGCCAACGTATTAAATGACTGGTCATCACTCAAAATAAAAATGATGTTAGGTTGGTTAGCCAATAAGGCTTTTGAATAACATAACAACAGGGTAAATAACAAAAAGTAAATGCGGCTCATGTTCGCTTCCAAATTAGACCGTCAATTTATATACATCAAGCACGAAAATTCATATACTAACAATCATTTTCATACTTAACAAACAAATGAGATAAATATGCCTATAAAATTTAAATTATTCATTTTGCTATTCATACTCAGCCCACTGAGTATATTTGCGCAAACACCGCCCAATGTCGTGATAATCATGGCGGATGATTTGGGTTTAGCTGATATTAGTCATTTCCGCCGAAGTTGGTACAACTTAGATGTTCTGGTTGAGTCACCTAATATCGATGATTTGGCGAGTCAAGGTATGTCATTTACTGATGCCCATTCGCCAACGGCGCTATGTGCACCAACACGTTATGCTGTAATGACAGGTAAAAATAACTACAGAGCCTACGCGCCTTGGGGCGTGTGGAATGCTTATATGCCTACAGCAGTAACAGAGCAGGATGCAACATTTGGTCGCATTGCCAAACAAGCAGGATACACTACAGGATTCATAGGTAAATGGCACCTAGGTGGTGAATTCCACTTAAAAAATAGTGACAAGACCTATCGTGGTCTTGAGCGTGATCGTCGCTCCACCGCCGCAGACTTTCGTCAATGGAAAAAAACGCCACCAAGCAGTTTTGGATTTGACTACAACTTTACCTTACCAACTGGCGTTCAAGGGCCTTTGTATGTCGCTTTTGAAAATGACAAATGGTATCCACTTAGCCAATCCTCTAAGTTAGATTTTATTGACCAAACAAATGTCGCAGATCCAGTGTACATTTCCGACAAAGGCCCGGGCATGGGCGATACAGGTTGGAATGGTGAAAAAATGAATATGTTGCTAGCAGACAAAGCAGTCAATTTTATCCAACAAAATGCCGGTAAATCACCATTTTTGTTGACCTACTGGAGCCCTGCTGTCCACATACCACACATGCCTGAAGCAGAAATCGACGGAGTCAAGATAGCCAACACAACACCGAGTAAACACTTAGATATGATTAAAGTGTTGGATATCGAAGTTAAACGTATCGTCAATGCATTGAAAGCAACCAATCAATACGATAATACGCTAATTATCTTCACCTCTGACAATGGCGGTTTACCAAGCCCGAAAGCACAAAAAGCGGGACATTTTTCAAATGGTCCTTGGCGCGGACATAAAAACTTGTCTTTCGAAGGAGGCCATAGAGTACCTTTTATTGCCGTATGGCCAGGTAAAATTAAAGCAGGTAGCAGCAGTGATGCTTTGATCAATGGTACAGATATTATTGCTACCGTTGCCGAGGTAACTGGCACGCAACTGCAAGCGACACAAGCACAAGACTCTTGGAATCTATTGCCTGTGCTGACAGGTGAAAGCCGTAACGCAAGAACTGAGTTACTACTGCAATCTGGTACACAAAATCATCTCATTTATCGCAATAAAAATTGGAAGTTAATTATAGATACAGACAATAAACTCACGCATTTTGACAATATTGCATTGTTCGATTTATCAGCAGATCCGTATGAAAAGAACAATCTAATTAATCACCCTGCCCACCAAGCCCGTGTTGCCCAAATGGCGCAGAGGTATTGGTATTTACGCAAATCAGGTGTGAGCACCGCAAGATAAATTGTTGAATTCCACAAGGAGGTGGATAGTTTAGCGTTGCAGATAATAGCAAAATTTAAATAGCAATATATGAGCGTAAATTGGAAATAGATTTAAAGTGGGAGTAAAACATATGAAGTGGCGGAGTGGACGGGACTCGAACCCGCGACCCCCGGCGTGACAGGCCGGTATTCTAACCAACTGAACTACCACTCCGCAGTGGTATGAATTTATGAAACTTCGCAAATTAACAAGCATTATGAAGATGGCGGAGTGGACGGGACTCGAACCCGCGACCCCCGGCGTGACAGGCCGGTATTCTAACCAACTGAACTACCACTCCGCAGTATTATCAATAAATCAGTCAAAGAAAGCGTTGGCGGAGTGGACGGGACTCGAACCCGCGACCCCCGGCGTGACAGGCCGGTATTCTAACCAACTGAACTACCACTCCGCATTATCTTATCTTTCAAAGATTTAATCCGCTAACCCAGGTTGCCCTGCGTCAGAAGCGGGCGCAATAATAAGGACTCGATGCCCATGAGTCAACAGCTTTTTTATAAAAAAACTAAATTAAGTTTCATCTGGTAAGGTTAAGTCTATTATATCATCAGCTTCTGTTGATATTTTGTCCACCGCTTGCTGATCAGGCAATTCCATCTCTTTGGCAGCTTTTTTATCACGTTGCCAAAACTTCCAATTAAAACTAAATTTTCTTTTTGTTTTAGCGGCAGCGCTAGGCTGTTTTTTACGAAATACAAACCAATAAAGTAGAAAAGCAATCAGCAACACAGCCAGGTTCCCTAATACAACCAGCAAAATTAACATAGTTGCCGAGACCCCTTCAGGTGCTTGAACTTCCTCTTGTTGCTCTGGTACAGTTTCAGCTGCTTGTTCCATCGGTATTAACGCAGACTCGTCAATCTCAACAGGTAACGGCGCCACGTTAAAGGTAAACTCAGGTACATCTATCATCATGTCGCGGCCGTTGACATTTTTACCATAAGCAAACACCTTAATTTTATAAACACCGTCCGCGTAATTAAATAGCGGAAAGCTTTGTTTGCCTTCAGTTGTTTCTGTCATAGCAAACTTCTCAGCTTCGCCATTGGGGTAAAAAATTTCGCCGCTAAATGCAAAGGTAGAAAAATCAATCAACTCACTTGCAGCTGCAATATTAAAGATATGTTTTTGAGTGGGTTCAATTGCTTTATCCGCCGACAACTCAAACGGGACAGGCTCCACAATAATAGGATCGAGCAATAGTTCCCGATTAAATAAAGCTAAGTCAATAAATAAACTAGGTTGCCACTCTCCAGGGGTAATATTGAGTTTAAACTCACCAGTAAACGTGCCGTCTTTTCTTCGCTCATCAAACCCCTGGCCATCGTCTTTAAACGTTGCGATTTTTTCCGCATCTGCGCCAAAATTGTCAAAGTTAGAATTGTTGGTACTGGTAAAAGTAACATCTAATTTAACAACATCACTAAAATCAGCATAGTCAATCGGCTCTCCACCATTTAATAAATGCGCAGTCAGCTTAATTGTTTCTCCAGCAAACAGAATTTCAGGCAAAGGCTCCGCTTTGAGCTTAACATCAGACAACACCATAATTTTACTGCCAGATTCTATTTTGCCGACTGCTTGCCAAGGCCCAACCATAGGATCTTTTAAGCGGATCATGTCAAAATTGGCATCATCAAACCATTGCCCCTGCTCAGGGGTAATCATAGGCGCATAAATTTTTGAACCATCCGGACGTATCAGAATAACAGGCGGCGAACCCTTTGCGCGAAACAGCACCATGACTATTTCTTTTGTGTGGGCATCTATTCTAAATCTATTATCGATTAGCTTGATACCACTTAAGTGCTGCGGCAAATTTAAATTTTTCACCGCATCAAGCGCGACATTACCCGGTGTTGGAATATCAATAGAAACCATAGCCTGTTCATTGCTATTGGCGCCACACGTAAACAACAGTGTTACTAATGCGATAATCCAGTTATGTCGCTTCAATGTTATACCCCTATCCTCGCCAGATCACAGATCCAGCACTTTTTTCAACTATATCAAGCCTTTCTTCATGTGCTGTTATTTCATCGGCTGATGCTGCAACAACCTTTAATCTTTTTCTATCGGCAGGTAATCGGATAATTTGGTTTGAAGGTCCAGAGTCATTTGCGTCTGATGATAAATTTAACGCTGTTTGGCCGCCTGTCATCAACAAATATACATCGGCTAAAATCTCAGCATCAAGCAAAGCGCCATGCAAAGTTCGGTGTGAATTATCAATACCGTATCTATCACACAATACATCTAAGTTATTCCGCTTACCTGGAAATATTTCTTTAGCCATTACCAAAGTATCGGTAATTTTACAGATATCCGCTGTCTTGACGTTTTTGCCACATTTTTCAAATTCATAGTCCATAAAGCCAACGTCAAACGGCGCGTTATGGATCACTAAGTCTGCGCCGTCGATAAATTGCAAAAATTCATCTACAACCTGCTCAAAGGACGGTTTATCTGCCAAAAACTCATCTGTTATGCCATGAACTTCTATCGCTTCAGGATCAACTAATCTGTCTGGTTTAATATAAACGTGAAAATGGTTACCAGTCAGCCGACGGTTAACCACTTCAACGCAACCAATTTCGATTATGCGGTGCCCTATATAAACAGGGCCTCCAGCCATATTCATACCCGTAGTTTCCGTATCTAAAACGATTTGACGTGCCATTTTGTTACCTAAAATACCTATCTCTTGAAATCTACTTTTAATATTAACTGATAGAGAACTATACCCCAAATGCAATTTCAATTAGTTTGGGTATAATCCACTGCAATATATCAGCCTATCTAAACTCTATATTATGAAAAAAATTCAACTATTTACTGATGGCTCATGCTTGGGTAATCCTGGACCAGGTGGTTTTGGTGCTGTACTAAAGTATGGCAAACATGAAAAACATCTAAGCCAAGGATTTAAACTTACAACCAATAACCGCATGGAACTATTAGCAGCCATTGCTGGTTTAGAGGCATTAAAAGAGACTTGCGACGTTTGTCTAACGACCGACAGCCAATATGTTAAAAATGGTATCAACCAGTGGATTAAAAACTGGAAGAAAAAAGGTTGGAAAACGTCAGACAAAAAGCCGGTTAAAAATGTAGATTTGTGGAAACGGTTAGACACAGCTTGCGAAAAACATCACATTGAATGGCATTGGGTAAAAGGGCACTCCGGCCATACGGAAAACGAATTATGTGATGAATTAGCGAGAAGTGCCGCTCAAAGTGATAATTTGTTAGACGATACTGGCTATCAAGCTTGATAACTCAAGTTGTTTTTTTAGCTTCAATGCCTGAGCGAATTCGTACATTGCCAACAGGCGCCAAATTAGGTTTAACTTTCCATTTAGGCTTAATTGGTGTAAGTGGCAACTCACGTTTTCGCGCAACCAACAAATAAACCGCGCCAAACCTTTGTAAATATTGGTGAGTGATCGCTGGCAACCAACGGTTGTGAAAATGCCGCGGTTGGTGACCTAAAGCGCCATAAATAAACCTTTGATCATTGACCACTTCACACCCAAGTAAGTTGAGCCAATCGCCGATTCGATGTGTACTAAAGAACCGAGCTTGTTTAAGTGCACTATGTTTTTTACCAGGCAAAATTTTAAATAACCCAGCCAAACTAACAGGATTAAAACCAGTAATAAATAAATAGCCGTTGGCGACTAAAACACGATGCGCTTCGCGCAAAATCTGATGAGGGTCGTGGGTGTAATCTAACGTTTGCGACAATAATACAGCATCTACAGAATTTTCTTTAAATGGCAGGTGATGGATGTCCGCTAACACCCCTTGCCTTTCACCTTGTGTTGCGACGTTAACTTGATGTTTAATCGGGCACGCTGCACTGTCAATTTCGCCACTTAAACTCCCCACTTTTAGTAGATGATAACCAAATACAGTTGGCCACCACTGATTTAAGTGCCGCTCTACTTGTTTTTTGACAAAACCGCCCTGAGGAATATCATTCCAACTAGTGGGTAAATCCAGTAACAAATCTTGTAACGCTGGTTTCATCAAAATAACTATATCCTAAATAAATTTTGAGTTAAGCAATATGTTAATAGTAGAACCAATTAAAGCCCTGAGCGACAACTATATTTGGCACATTCACAACCATGAATTCAGTATTGTTGTTGACCCAGGAGACGCTGAAGTTGTCCAGCAAGCTATTGATGGTAAAAGTTTAGTCGCTATTTTAATAACCCACCATCACTGGGACCATACTAATGGTGTTGCCGAGTTAAAACAACAGTATCCCGACATTCCGGTTTATGGACCAAACAACAGCCCATTTGAGTTAATTGATGAAAAGCTATCTGAAGGCGACACGGTCAGTTTTCAACAACTTGGTATTAAATTTAATATTATTGAAATTCCTGGCCATACACTCGACCATATAGCTTATATCAATTCAGATTCAGTATTTTGCGGCGATACATTGTTTAGCATTGGCTGTGGCCGTATGTTTGAAGGTACACCTGAGATGTTCAACCTAAGTTTAAACAAACTCAAACTGCTACCTGACGAAACCAAAGTGTATTGCACACACGAATATACACAAAGCAACATTGCGTTTGCACGTTCGCTCGAGCCAAACAATCAAGCACTAGTCGAATACCAAACACAAGTGAACCAGTGGCGCCAACAGGGTCTGCCCAGTCTACCTACAACTATTGGTCGAGAAAAAGCTTTAAACCCTTTCTTAAAAGCTGACGACCCCAATATGCAACAAAGACTGAGCGATCTTGTCCGACAGCAGGTTTCGCAACCAGTTAGCGCATTTGCTGCACTGCGAAAACTAAAAGATACCTTTTAATCATTGCGTTAACGAACATGAATCAGTAACATTCTGACAGCAATATTACACAGGTTAATTTATGTACAAACGCACCACTTTATGGGCAGCCCTATTGACATTAACTGGCTGCCAGTCAATTCCTGATTTAAAACAGTCATTTACTGTAACCAACCAAACTGAATCTACTAATGATACCAGTCAGTTTATTGCAGCAATTGATGACTCCACTGAAGTTTATGCTGACATTAGCCAAGTTGTTGCGCTTAATCAGGGCGTTGAGGCAAATGAAGTTGTTTATGGTGATGTTTGGAAAAGAATTCAAAGCCAACTTAGTTTACCAGTAGCAGAAAATCGCCGCTTGCAGATTCAACGAGCTTGGTACGTTAACCATCCTGAATACCTTAACCGAGTAGCGAAACGCGCTGAGCCATTTTTATATTATATTGTCGAAGAAATTGAAAAACGTGAGTTACCTATGGAACTGGCGTTGTTACCAATTGTTGAAAGCGCATTTGACCCATATGCCTACTCTCCGTCTGCCGCTTCTGGTTTATGGCAGTTTATGCCCACAACCGCTAAACGATTTGGCTTAGCACAAAATTGGTGGTACGACGGGCGCAGAGACATTGTAGCCTCAACTAAAGCAGCGCTAGATTATTTGGAAAAGCTGCACCAGCAATTTGATGGTAATTGGTTACATGCACTTGCCGCCTACAACTCAGGTGAAGGGCGTGTTGCGCGCGCAATACAAAAAAATTACCGTTCTGGTGAAAATATTGACTACTGGTCGTTAGAACTTCCTCGTGAAACAGACGCCTACGTCCCCAAACTTTTGGCATTAGCCGATATAGTTAAACGCCCGTATAAATATGGGATTGATATCTATAGCATTGCAAATGTTCAAGTTGTAGACGTAGTTGAGGTTGAATCGCAAATTGACCTAGCTATTGCCGCTGAATTAGCCGAAATGAATGTAAATGACTTTACCGCATACAATCCAGGTTATAGCCGCTGGGCGACTTCGCCAGATGGCCCACACAAATTTTTATTACCAATCGACAAAGCTGAAGCATTTAAAGCTAATATGGCGAATAAACCGTCAGCCGAATTAATTAGCTGGCGCCGCTATCAAATTCAATCAGGTGACACCTTAAGTACAATTGCACAGCGCCACCAAACTACAATTGAAACGATACGCACAGCCAACAAAATTAAAGGACATCATATTCGCAAAGGCGATTATCTAATGATCCCAACCTCTGCAGCTCGCTCGACCGTGTATCCGGCAGATGACACCACCAGTTCAATCACAGATGCGACCATGCAAGACAATCAAAGTAGCATCCAATATACGGTTAAACGCGGCGATACATTTTGGGATATTGGTAAAGCACACAAAGTAAATATTAGAGATTTAGCTAAGTGGAATAATATGTCACCGAGCGATCCTATTTACCCAGGTCAAACCCTAACCATTCAACAACCAGATGCTTACATGGGAAAATACGGTGACGTGCCAACAACTCGCAAAGTGAAATACAAAGTCAGAAGCGGTGATTCGCTAGCGCGTATTGCGCAAAAATTTAGAGTCACCATTTCTGATATTGAAAATTGGAATAAAATAAGCCGCCGCAATTACCTACAGCCAGAGCAGCAGCTTGTTTTACACGTTGACGTAACAGGCATTTAAGTTCTAAATAACACAGCTTCACGCTTAAACCAATAAGTGGCAAAAGCCAGCAATGCTATCGCAGCAATCAGCTGGCTTGACCACACGGTTAGCAACAACATACTATCACCTTGCCCTTTCAATATTTCTTTAATAGCCAAAGCAACGTTACTGATAGGTACAAACGCCCATTGCCAGTTCAGTTCAATACCCGGCATCATAGCTGCAATCAAGGGTACAAAAATTAAAAAACTCAGCGGCGCCATAAAATTCTGCGCTTCCTTAAAGTTTTTCGCGTAAATTGAAATACATAAAACCAAAGCTGATACACTCATAACTAACGGCAACATCATCAACAAAGCCAACAATAAGTCGAATATCCCCAAGGTACCGACCACTTTGGCAATAATTTCAATGGCAAAACCTTGTGCGAATATAAAACTCCAAAAGGCTAAACTAAAAATAGCACTGAAAGCCGAAATAAAAGACGCAGAAAATACAGTTAAAAATTTCCCCATAACCAAATCTAAACGCGTTGAAGGGGTTATCAACAAAGACTCTAGCGTGCCTCGTTCTTTTTCACCTGCGGCAATATCAACAGCCGGGTATATTGCGCCTAATAGGCATAACGGTAGTAAAATATAAGCCACCAATCCGCCCAACTTAGACCCCAAACTTTCTTTCGCTTTAGCAATATCTTTATTGACTAATTTTATCGGTGTCAGCACGCCTGAAACGCTGTCAGCGTCAATTCCCAGGGCAAGTAACTTCTCTTCAGTCAGCTCGGTATTAATATCTCGTATAATACGCTCAACTCTGTGTACCGCTGAATTCACCCCACTGGCATTGTTAAAATACAATTTCCATTGGCTTTGCTGATTTCCCGCCATTTCTTGTAAATATTGTGGTGACACATCCAACCAGAAATCTATTTTTTGTTGGCGGATTAATCCTTGAATATCTTGTGGCAACGAACCCTGGTAACGCTTAAAGTCAGTTTGTTCAGCTAGTTTATTCAACACTGGATTGAGCGCATTTGCACCAGTGACTATGTAGGTAAGTGTCCTTGTTTGCTCTTTTTGAATCGAGTGAGAAGCAAAAACAGCTAAAGCGCCAAACAAGGCTGGAAAAATCAACAAGGGCAGTAGAATCATAAATACTAAGGTTTTTTTGTCGCGTATCAGCTCTAACATTTCCTTTTTATATATCACTGAAATCATGCTGACTGCTCCATATAACTTAATACAGATTGATATAAATTTCCGTTGCCTTGCGCAACCAGTTGCTGTAACTCACCGGAAAACTGCACTTGTCCTTGGTCAATAACAAAAACCTGCTCACATAAACGCTCGACTTCAGACAAATCATGAGTTGAAAATATCACCCCAACGCCTTGTTGTTTTAATTTTTCAATAAAACTTAAAATCACTTCACGCGCTTTAATATCTAGGCCCGTTGTCGGCTCATCTAAAATCACCCATTTAGGTTGATGCAATACAGCTCTGGCGATCGCCACTTTTTGTTTCATCCCAGTTGAGTAGTCGTCGAACCTACGGTGAATAAAAGACGTCATAGCCAGTTGTTTAACTAAAAAATCTATACGCGGCTCTATATCTGCAGTTTGTAAACCATATAGTTGAGCAAAATATTTCAGGTTTTCAAAGCCAGTTAACCGAGCATATAAACCTGTACTACCAGACAAAAAGCCTATCGATTTACGATATTGAGCCAAATTTTCTTCAACCGATTGTTCATGTATGTAAATTTCGCCACTGTCAGCCTTAAGTGCTGTGGATAATATCCGCAATAAAGTCGTTTTTCCGGCGCCATTGGCACCTAAAAGTGCAACAACTTGACCACTTTGACAATGCATATTAATGTCTTTGAGAGCGTAAAAGAACCGCCCTGAAACTCTTGAATCAGACGCACACAATGCATTGCTTTGTTTGGCGTCTTTCAGGGCAAACCGTTTATTGATATTGCATAGTCGTAACATAACACTTCCTAGGGTCTATTATTCTTCCAAGTACAAATTTAAATGAACGCGAAAGGTCAACAGACCCTAAGAATTCATTTTGAGCTATGTTAAACTCATGTTTTACATAAAAACAAATAAATTCAACATGAAACTGCAGCTAAGCTTATTGCAAGATATGGTCACTCGGCCAAAATACGCATTTACCCAAATTGCTTCACAAAACCTTTCCAGTTGGCCCGCGTTTATCCTGATAATACTTACCATGCAGCTGTTTTACGCCTTGTATTTTAATCAGGTGGATATGCCCTGGTTGGTCGACTACACGGTAAATACCTCGTTGGGCCAGGCCACACCAGCAGAAAAACAGCAGCTCAGCCAACGGCTAACCGAAGAAACGATTCGCCTTTCGGCTTCAATTGGTAGCGTTTTAATGCTGGTATTTTATGGTTTAATTACCAGTGTCTATCTAAACGTTATCACCAAATTAGATGAGCAAAACACTGATGGTTTTAAAGATTGGTTTGGGTTTTATTGGTGGGTACAAATTCCAGCCGTTTTTCAACTGCTACTTTCAAGCATAGTGGTATTGGTTACTGATAGCAGTCAAACACCGCTCATGGACTTACAAATTACCTCAATTAATCAAATTTTAGGTTTAACCCCTGAAGATAAATTTTATTCTTTCGCAGCCAGTTTCGACTTATTTAGCTTGTGGTCTATTGTGTTACTGTTTTATGGCCTATCTGTTAGAACACAACTAAAAACCAGCACAATAACAAATATTTGTATTATCCCATTTATTTTTATGTTGGCTTTTAGTTTAGTCTTTGGTTAATTATTCTCTCCGCAGATAAAGGTTTGAGATGGGTCTACTAACACGTGTGATCCCATCCCTTCTCTGCCAAATAACATCAAATAAGTCATATCGGAGCGGTCAGTTAAAGTAATTTGGATTGGCCATTCTCGTTGGCCAATCTGAAACAAGGTTTCAATCACATACCTTTGCTGGCGACTACCATTGGAACTTTTAATCCAGCGAACATCTTTTAATTTAGCTTCCGTCCTAATAACTTCGTCAACATTGTATAAATTTGGATGAATATCAAATTTAACCCAAGGTTTGCCATTTTTCTTTACCGTGCGAATATTGTCGACATGCAATGAAGATGTTTGTGCACCGGTATCGACTCTAATTTTTAAATCGCTAATCCCCAACTCGGGTAAATTGGCTATCTCTAAAGCACCAATTAACAATTTATCTTGGCTCATCCCCTTTCCTCAGGCTGAATAATAACCGCTTTTTGAAATACCAAACTATTTGGGTAAGTCGATATTTGATTGCCAGAACCGAGCAAAATAACGTGAAATAAGGTTATTTCTTTAATCTTACCTTCAATACTGTTTTCGCCATCAACTATTTTCACTTTATCACCAACTTTATACGGGAAGAAAAAGTATACTATGATACTAGCCGTTACATTACTTAAAATCGACCACTGAGCAAAAAATGCTACCCCAATAACCGCAAATGCCGAAGAGAAGAAGATGGTTAAATGACTATAATCTATGCCTAATGACAAGCTCACCAAAATGAATGTGACCACAATTAACCCTAAGTTAATTACGGTACGGACATAATAGACACGCTTTTCATCGATTTTCTTTTCTGTTGCAATACGGTCAACTAGTCGGCCAGCAGCGTGTTTAACCAACCAATATCCAGTAATAACAACAATTGTGAATAAAAATCCAAAACTACTCATTTAATTATCCCAGTGGTTTAACCTTTGCCTTTGGTTCGTGTTGCATGCTTCTTAGCATTTTTTTCAATAAACTGAACTATCATATCAGCAACGTCTTTTCCTGTGGCAGTTTCGATACCTTCCAAACCAGGTGACGAATTAACCTCCATCACCACAGGTCCTCTGTTTGCTCTTAGAATATCGACGCCACACATATTTAACCCCATCACTTTCGCTGCATTTACTGCGGTTTCTCTTTCTTCGCGACTTAGGCGTACGACTTCCGCACTACCACCTCTGTGTAAATTTGATCTAAATTCGCCATCAGCGGCTTGGCGTTTCATCGCAGCAACCACTTTGCCACCAACCACTAAACAACGAATGTCAGCACCACCAGCTTCTTTGATAAATTCTTGTACCAATATATTCGCTTTTAATCCCATAAAAGCTTCAATAATACTTTCAGCAGCTTTAGTTGTATCCGCCAAAACAACCCCTATCCCTTGGGTACCTTCCAATAATTTAATAACCACTGGCGCACCGCCTACACCGGCTATCAAGTCGGGAATATTGTCAGGATGATGAGCAAAGCCAGTTTTGGGTAAACCAACACCTTTGCGCGACAATAATTGCAAACTTCTGAGTTTGTCGCGCGAGCGACTAATCGCGACGGACTCGTTTATTGAAAAAGTCCCCATCATTTCAAACTGACGCACAACCGATGCCCCATAAAAAGTAATTGAAGCACCAATTCTAGGGATAACCGCATCAAATTCAGGCAATGTCTGACCGTTGTACTTAACTGTCGGTTTGGAGCTTGTAATGTCCATATAACAGTGCAACGTATCAATCACTTCGACTTCATGACCACGAGCCTCACCCGCTTCTTTTAATCTGCGTGTTGAATATAAATTGGAATTTCTAGATAAAATGGCTATGCGCATCATTATGTCCTTTTTGTTTAATATAGACAGTGTTTTAGCCAACCTATCACCCATCACTTAGGTAAGCTATAAAAGCGTGCGTATCATTACATTAATTTTATAAGAAACAAGTATTTTGAAAATTATTTTAAAGCTAGTTCTTCTAACGTACTCGCGAGTATTTTAATTGCTTCAGTTATCACCTCGTCGCTCTGACAATAGGATAGTCGAATACATTGATGTTTGTGCGCCCAGTCCTCTTTGATCGCAAAAAAGAACGGTTCGCCATCCATCACTAATACACCTTTTTCTTTTAATAATTGATATAACTCGCTCGAGTTGATTGGCAAGTTTTCGAACCACAACCATAAAAAGAAAGCACCTTCTGGTTGATGAATTCGATAATACCCTTTGGGCAAATATTGCCGAATGCACTTAAGCATATGATTTCGTTTATGCTGATAAAAAGGCAAAATATGTTCATTGCACAATTGATTAAGCTGCTTGTTGACCAACAAGCGCGACATCAATTCTGGCCCTAAGTTGCCATTGGCCAAGCTCATTATCGTATTGACCTTAACAAACTGCTCGATTAGTTCAGGATGCCCAACTACAATGCCTGTACGACAGGCTGGCAAACCGAGTTTAGACAAGCTAAAAACATACAGCCGGTTATCGTCCCATTTACAGGTGACATCTTGATAGACAATATTTGGAAAGGGTGCGCCATACGCACAATCAATGATCAAAGGAATGTTGTGATTTTTTGCCAAACAAGTTAACTGTTCTAACGCTTGGTCACTAACCACATTGCCCGTTGGGTTTGTTGGGCGCGAAACACACAATGCCGCAGTATCTTCTGTGATATGCAAGTTTTCAAAGTCGATATGGTACTTAAATAAATCGTCTCCTTGCTTTTCAATGATGGGCTTACATGCTTTAAAGTAGTTTTCTGCTAGCGCTTGATCGCTATACCCTAAATACTCAGGTACAAGTGGAAATAGCAAGTGCTTATTTATATCACCCGCTTTACCCGCCAACATGTTAATCAAAATAAAAAATGCCGATTGACTGCCATTGGACAACGCAATATTGTCAGCACTGACAGGCCAACCCATTTCAGTTTGAAAGTATTCAACCAAGGCATCGATAAGCTTTTCGGAGCCACGAGGTGACTGATAAATACCGAGTAATTTATGCAGCTCGTCAGCGGACTGACTGATCTGGGCTAAATGTTCTGCCATCACTTGCTCAAATGCATCTATTTGTGCTGGGTTGCCGCCCCCCAAAAACAGAATATCTGGATTTACATTTAAAGCTTCGCCTAAATCAGCCATCAAACTGACAATGGCTGAATCTTGAGTTAATTGTGTTCCTAAATCAGAAAGTTTCATTTTACCTCGAAACGAATTATTGACCTGCATTGGCTTAATTAAGTTAAAATTACTCGTCCAGCCAATCTAGGTGACTCTTACACAGGTTTTATTAGCTTGTTGGGGCTAACACGTGTTATTATAGTCGCTTGCCAATCTACTTGCCGCAAACCCTAGCGGTTACAAAGTACAAACGGCTCCCAAGTTAATATGAATTTTAAATCACTGCAATTACTGCGGTGACTTTGTTTATTGTATTTAGCAATTAATTGCTAATTAAATGAAATAAAACGGTTTTAATATAACCACTTTAGGTTATTAGGAGTTTTTAGTGAAAGCAAAAGTAGCCATTATCATGGGTTCGAAAAGTGACTGGCCAACCATGAAAAACGCAGCCGATGTCTTAGACTCACTTCAAGTACCTTATGTTGTTGAAGTTGTTTCTGCTCACAGAACACCCGACAAATTAATGAATTTTTCAGCAAGTGCTGTCGAAAACGGCTTTGAAGTGATTATCGCTGGCGCTGGCGGTGCAGCTCACTTACCAGGCATGGTTGCTTCTAAAACTCGTTTACCAGTTTTAGGTGTTCCAGTGCAAAGCAGAGCATTGAGCGGTGTTGATAGTTTATACTCAATTGTACAAATGCCTAAAGGTGTTGCAGTGGGTACCTTAGCGATTGGCGATGCTGGTGCATACAATGCGGGTTTATTTGCGGCGCAAATTTTGGCAACAACCAATCAAGATTTAGCATTGCGCATTGAAGCATTTAGAAACGAGCAAACGGAAACAGTATTAGCTAATCCTGATCCTCGTGAACAAATTTAGAATTGATAAGAGTTAGCAAAATGACAGCTTATTTTGATCAAACTGTGTGGGTACTTGGTGCTGGACAACTAGGAAACATGTTGCAACACGCAGCGTACCCATTAGGTGTAAAGGTAACCCCTGTTGATATTGATGCAGATATTCCGCCAGTTTTAGGTGAAAATGATGTAGTAACAGCTGAACGTGAGCAATGGCCAGAAACGCCAGTGACCAATGTGTTAGCTGCACATAAGAATTTCGCCAACCAAAACTTTTTTGCCACGATTGCAGACCGTTTTAAACAAAAATCTTTATTAGATTCGTTAAATTTAGCATCTGCCCCTTGGCAACTGGTTGAAGAAAACACCACAGAAAACCAGCTTCACGCTAAGTTAGGTGACAGGGTTTTACTTAAACGCCGCACAGGTGGTTATGATGGCCGAGGTCAACATTGGTTAAAACAAGCTGAAAGTTCGACAATTCCAGACGATTGGCACAACAATGCAATTGCTGAACAAGCGATTAATTTTGACGAAGAAATTTCTTTGGTTGGTATGCGAGATAAAAATGGCCAATGCTACTTTTATCCATTGGCGTTAAACCTCCATCAAGATGGTATATTAACAGCTACAGTTGCACCATTGCCTCGCTTAGATAAATACCAAGCCATAGCCGAAAAAATGCTAACCACTTTAATGGAAGCCGTAGAGTATGTTGGTGTAATGGCGATGGAATGTTTTAGAGTCGGCGATCAAATTTTAATTAATGAAATCGCGCCTAGAGTACACAATAGTGGCCACTGGACCCAAGCTGGTTGCAATATCAGTCAATTTGAAAGCCATGTACGTTGTGTTACTGGCCTACCTATGATCCAACCTAGTGTGCGCAATACCAACTTTATGATCAATTTAATTGGTTGTGAGTTAGATGCACAGTGGTTAGCAGTAGAAGGCTCTGAGTTATTCTGGTATCAAAAATCCGTTCGAGCAGGCCGCAAAGTAGGCCACATCAATTTTAGCAAAACAGGTAAAAAGAACATTGAAACTGCATTAGACCAAATGCAACCTTTGTTACCCGAACGCTACGTTCAAACCATTGCTTGGTTGAAAAACGAACTACTATAACCGACTTCTCTTCTGGGCTCGTTAGATTGCGAGCCCACTCAATTGCTGGCCAATTTGCTCCTCAAACATTACAACTTTGCTCCGCTGGTTGGTGCTGAGTCCTTATTTATCAAGGCTAAATTTAACCAGCTGATTAGACCTACCAAGCTAAGCTGTTAAGCCTAACCTGAATACATATATACAATTTTATTATAGAAGGTTGTTTGCTACATAGAGTTATAACTCCTACACTGAACTTAGAATTGAGCTCAACTATCCTAAACGAGGTGTAACGCTGCACTAAACTTAAGCAAGGAGTCTTATGACAAACTGCACGACTAAGCTATTTGAAAATGCCGTAGAATCTCGTAAATTTTTGCACGCTCATCCTGAGTTATCTTGGCAAGAATTTAATACCGCAGACTACATCCGTCAGCAACTTGATGAACTCGATATTCCTTGGGAAGCATGTGCCGAAACTGGTACTATTGGCCGTCTTGGTCAAAACGCGTTCAACCAAACACCACATATTGCACTGCGTGCAGATATAGACGCCTTACCTATTCATGAAGATAACCAATGTGATTGGAAATCAACTAAGAGTGGCACGATGCACGCATGCGGCCATGATGGACACACAGCAACTTTGTTAGCGGCTGCAAAGTGGCTTAAGCAAAATGAAGCTCAACTCCCCCAACCTGTTTCCTTGATTTTTCAACCAGCCGAAGAAGGCGGCCATGGCGCAAAAAAAATGATTGAAGCAGGGGCGCTAAAAGGCATTGATGTTATTTATGGGTGGCATAACTGGCCAACCATGTCATTCGGCCAAATGGCCTGCCCTGATTCAGTAGTCATGTGTGGTAACGGCACTTTCAATATAACTGTAAAAGGTTTAGGTGGGCATGCAAGCCAACCTGAGAATTGCCGAGATCCTATCTTGGCGGCAAGTGCAATTACATTAGCGATCCAACAAATCGTCAGCCGTCTGAATACCCCACAAAATCCGTTAGTATTAGCAGTAACAGGCATTCAATCAGATACAAATGCCGCGACAGTCACCCCAAATTCAGTGAGCCTACAAGGTAGCTTTAGAATAGCCAACGAGCGCAGCCGTGCGCACTTAGTTGAGCAAATAAAGTCAATCAGCCAACTAACAGCCCAAGCGTATCAAACAAGCGCTGAGGTTGTAGTCTCACCGCGCTATCAAGCAACTGTAAACCATGCTAAACCTGCACAAACAGTGCGAGAGGCGTGGGCAAGTGAGTTTGGCAAGGATAAACTAAATCCCGAGATGAATCTGCCTGCGATGGCCTCTGAAGACTTTAGTTATTATTTGCAGCATATTCCGGGTGCTTTTGCATTGATTGGCGGCAATGAAAACAATGGTCCTGCCGCACCGTTACATAATCCTAATTACGATTTTAACGACAAGCTAATCCCATTAGTTTGCCGTCTTTTTGCACGCCTAACTGGTGTAGCAATTCCCTGAATCTAGTCAGCGTCGGCTAGCAAAAGTTGCTGTAAGTGAGTCGTTCACTTATGGCCCCTTCACAACCTTAAGGAGTACTTGTATGAGTATTTTTACCGAAAGAGAATCTGATATTAGAGCTTATTGCCGCGTCTATGACACTGTGTTTAAAACTGCACAGAATGCAATTCAAACTGATGAACAAGGTAAAACCTACATCGATTTTTTTGCAGGCGCTGGTGTATTAAATTTCGGCCACAATAATAGCAAAATGAAACAAGCTATTATTGACTACCTTAATCAAGATGGCGTCACACATAGCTTAGATATGCATACCACGGCTAAACGTGAATTTATCCAAGCATTTTGCCAAACCATTCTCGAACCGAGAAAAATGCCTCACAAACTCCAATTTATGGGTCCAACTGGAACCAATGCAGTAGAAACCGCATTAAAACTTGCAAGACGGGTCACCCAAAGACAAGACGTCGTCGCGTTTAGCCATGGTTTTCATGGTATGACTTTAGGCGCACTCGCCTGCACCGCAAATGAGTATTTTCGCGGTGCTGCCGGGGTGCCATTAAATCATGTCAATCATTATAGTTTTTCACCACCACAAAATGGCGTTAGCTGTGTAGATTTAGCCGAACTTAGAGCGCAATACCAAGATGGTTCAAGTGGTATAAAACCACCAGCGGCATTTATTGTAGAAGTGATACAAGCAGAAGGCGGTGTCAACGTTGCACAAAAAATTTGGTTACAGGAGTTGCAAAAATTAGCTAAAGACTTTGGTGCATTATTTATTATCGACGACATTCAAGTCGGTTGTGGTAGAACTGGCAGCTACTTTAGCTTTGATGACTTAGAGCTCGATCCTGACATCATTTGTCTGGCTAAAGGTATTGGTGGGTTTGGTACCCCACTGGCAATGAACTTAGTCAAGCCTGAATATGACAAACATTGGAGCCCAGGCGAGCATACGGGCACATTTCGTGGTCAATGTCTGAGTTTTGTCGCTGGTAAAGTCGCACTCAACTATTTTAAAGACAACAGCTTGATGGAACAGGTACAAGCTAACGAAAAAATTATCCAAGAAAAACTCGCGCCAATATGTGAAGAACGCTTGAACAGACAATTACGCGGCAAAGGCATGATTTGGGGTGTAGATTTAGCCGATGGCGCAATTGCCAAAGAGGTTGTCGCAGCGGCCTTTGAGCAAGGACTATTGGTTTCTGCTTGTGGCAGTGGTGGGCGCGTAATTAAAGTGATACCTCCACTGACCATTGAACCTGAAAACTTACATAAGGGTTTAGATATCTTAGTCGCTTGTTGTCAAGCTCACTCATAAGGACAAAATTATGCTAAATCGAGATGATATGACCTTCCCTTTCAGTGAGTATGAACGCCGTATTAATGAGCTGCGCGCTAGAATTACTGAACGCCACTTAGATGCGGTGGTCATTACTGACCCCGAAAACATCATGTACTTAACCGATTATCAAACGACCGGCTATTCGTTTTTTCAAGCTGTAGTGGTACCGCTGGATCAAGAACCTTTTATGATTACACGTGCCATGGAAGAATCGAATGTAATTGCTCGCTCTTGGGTTGAGGTGACCCGGCCTTACCCTGATACCGGAGATGCAATTCAAATGTTAGTTGATGCACTGCGCGAATTTAATCTAGCAAACAAGCGCATAGGCTATGAAAGGAACAGCTACTTTTTCCCTGCCTATCAACAAGATTTTATTCATACAACTCTGACAGATGGCAAATTACTGGATTGTTTTGGCATTGTTGAACAAGGGCGAGTATGCAAATCTGAAGTCGAGCTAGAAGTAATGCGCAACGCAGCTAGAGCCACTCAAGCTGGTATGAAAGCGGGGATTGAAGCATGCCAAGCGGGGGTGACTGAAAATGAAATCGGCGCAGCTATTAGCGCTGCTATGTTCAAAGCGGGCGGCGAACCACCTGCCGTCATGCCCTACGTCACTTCTGGCCCACGCAGTATGATTGGCCACGCCACCTGGGAAGGTCGCAAAGTGCAAAATGGTGAACATGTATTTCTTGAAGTTGGTGGTTGCTATCGCCGTTATCACACCGCCATGATGCGCACAGTTGTGCTAGGAGAATTAACCGACAGCATGTACAAAGCACAAGAATGCATGAAGTCAGCATTAACCGCAATGCACGATTACATTCAACCAGGAATGACGGTATCAGACGTCGACAATTTAATCCGCAATATCATTACTGCAAATGACGTCGGCGCGCGGCTAATTACTCGCTCTGGATATTCAATTGGTATTGCTTTCCCACCTAGCTGGGATGAAGGTTATATTATTAGCCTTAAACAAGGAGAATCGACAGTATTAAAAGAAGGTATGACTTTTCATGTGATCCCGTGGATGTGGGGAGTAGATGGTAATAAAACCTGTGGCATATCCGACACCATTGCGATTACAGAAAATGGCTGCGAGTCGTTTTTCGACTTTCCGCTGGACTTTACGGTAAAAAAATCAGCCCCTGCCAAAGTCAAAGACTCAACGTCGGATTCGGTTCAAAACGTTAAACCGATTAAATCTGCAGCCTCCACAAGCAAATCCGTGTAAGGAGAAATTTATGTTAGTCAGTACAAATCCCCATAATGAAGAGTGCGTAAACAGTTACGCAACCTTCAACAAAGCGGAAATTGACAATGCTTTAAATGCTGCAAATCGCCAGTTTACGAGTTGGAAAAACACCAGCTATGAACAACGCGCACAAACATTAAAAGCTGTCGCCGCCGCATTACGCAATGACAAAGAAAATTTAGCGCATTTAATGGCAGTAGAAATGGGCAAACCGCTTAAAGAAGGTTTAGGCGAAGTAGAGAAAGCAGCTTGGTGTGCAGAGCATTATGCTGATAATGCCAAAACTTATTTGCAATCAGAAGATATTGAGTCGGATGCTATCGAAAGTTATGTATGTTACCAGCCGCTCGGCTGCATCTTGGGCATACTGCCATGGAATGCGCCAATTTGGCTAGCATTTCGCTTCTTAGCGCCTTCTTTGATGGCTGGCAACACATGCATTATGAAACATGATCCGAGTGTTCAAGGTTGTGCCAATGCAATTATGCATGCGTTTAAAAGTGCGATGGCACCAGATAACATTGTCACCAATCTCCCCATTGATAATGCAGAGATAACCAATATTATCAAAGACCGCCGTATCGCAGGTGTTTCCTTTACTGGCTCAAGTGCAACTGGAGCGAAAGTTGCTGCAGATGCAGGCTCTGTGCTGATTCCTTATGTCCTAGAATTGGGCGGCTCTGATCCGTGCGTTGTTTTAGCAGATGCAGAGTTGGAAAAAGCCGCTGATATTGCTTGTTTATCACGCATTATTAACGCTGGACAGTCTTGTATCGCTGCAAAACGCATTATTGTTGAAGAATCAATTTATGACCAATTCATAACTTTATTAAAAGATAGGTTAGAACGACTTAAAGTTGGTGATCCACTAGACAATGCAACACAAGTTGGGCCATTGGCTCGTAAAGACATCCAACAAAACCTCCATAGACAGGTCAAAGAAAGCATTGAACAAGGAGCAAACTGCCTACTAGGTGGAACAATCCCTGATAATCAAAAAGGCTACTACTACCCTGTCACCCTGCTTACAGACGTCACCCCTTCAATGACAGTTTTTAACGAAGAAACATTTGGTCCAGTAATGTGTGTGACTAAAGCCAAAGATATCAACACCGCACTCAACCTTGCCAACCAAACAGTGTATGGTTTAGGGGCGGCTATTTGGACTAAAAACCTTGAGCATCAACAGAGGTTTATGCAAGAACTGCAAGCAGGACAAGTTGCGGTAAATGGCATAGTTAAGACCGATCCACGATTACCAAGTGGCGGTATAAAAAGCTCTGGTATCGGCAGAGAGCTTGGCCCTCATGGCATTAGAGAGTTTGTAAACTGCAAGCAAATTTGGGTTGGATAAATAAAGAGGTGTTGATTCACCTCTTTATTCAATCAAACAAAAGGGCTAATCTTTTTTGAAGTTTAGTACCTCATTATCCAAATAGTATTGGCTCATAGATAGACCATCAACTAAGGTTTTTAACGAGCGAGATTTAAACTCTCGTTGATACAAAATACGTACTACGATCAACGCAAATGCTAGAAACAATAACGGGTGGATAAACCAGCCAACAACAGCCAACGCAAAGTAGTATGCCCGCATACCATTATTAAAATTGTGGCCTGCTTGGTCGATA
Source organism: Catenovulum agarivorans DS-2 (assembly GCF_000568405.1). Lineage (GTDB taxonomy): Bacteria > Pseudomonadota > Gammaproteobacteria > Enterobacterales > Alteromonadaceae > Catenovulum > Catenovulum agarivorans_A. The sequence goes on along the minus strand of NZ_ARZY01000001.1, from coordinate 35,863 downwards.
AGTTTACCCGCGTTGACCGAAAAAACTTTTTTCATTTCTGGAGTAGCCCGTTCATCATCAGAGTTTGGCGCAGCACCTATCATTACAGACGCAAATCCATACTGGCGAAGCGCCCAAGTAAACTTAAAAAATGCATAAATTAAAATACAAATGATGGTCACGACCTTAATTTGCACCATAGTAATGGTATGCGGCCATACCCAAGGGATTAAACTGGTTAATTCATGAATGGATTTAGCATTGGTTAATGCAGTCAATGAACCAGCAATAATAAGTAGAGTTGTTGATGCAAAAAAGCTCATATTCTTTTCAATATTGCCCATCAACGCCGCATCTAGAATTCGATTATCACGCTCCAATAAATGACGCATCCAATCAATACGTAAAATAATTAACACACTAGACAATGACTCACGGCACTTAGCTGCTCTTCGGGCGAAAATAACATACCCTATCCACACAGCCAAAAATGGGATCAACACCACTAAATCAATAATTTCGGCCCAATTGAGCATACTGCAAACTCCAACAACAAAACAAAAATTATGTGACTATTGTCGCGCAAAATAGCTTAAGCCGCAAAAGATTACTCTTTTCATAATTACATCTGATAGAATCTACTTAATAGATCATGTACCTGTTAGGAGAACAACATGAAGACCCGCTTTTTTAAAGCAAGCTTAGTGGGATTAAGTTTGGCTGTTCTTGCCAACGTAGCACAAGCCAACGAAAAAACATTACCACCGTCACAGCAATTAACTGACTCATCAGTTTTTATGCAACACAAAGAAAAATACACCAAGTGTGTATTAGAAAAGGCAGAATCATTTAGTCAAGTAACAGATATAGACACCGCATTTAAATATGCGCCTATTGCCTGCCGTCGTGATTTATTGCAAATTAAAAAGATGTTGATTGGCGGCCCATATAAAATTGATGTGATCGACCAGTTGGTAGACTCAGTTCAAGAAGGGGTCGAAATTGATATGGTTAACCATATCTTTAACAACAAAATTAAAGCTGCACGTCACTAAAACCCGCATAGTCACTGGCTAATTTTCTGAAAACGGTTTATAGCGTTTTCAGAAAATTATTGTTCAATCTTTTCATACATCGTAACCAGCTCGCAGTAATAAGCTTACCAAATAGCCTTAAACCACAACGACAATCCAGACAATATAGTCAAAGTTTCAAAGCAACGTTTAACCAAACTATTGCCCTTAGCGATAACCAAGTACGCACCTAAATAACCACCTAACAACGAGCCTAAAATCAATGCTGGTAACCAATCCCACTGAATTTGAGAAATCATCCCTAACGTTATCGCCCCAGTACCATTCCATAAAATGCCAACCATTACCAAGGTGTAAGAAACAGCACGTCCATAGCCCATCCCAAACCAATGAATCAACCACATGGTTACAAACAAACCAGTGCCCGAGGTCAGTGAACCATTTAAAAAGCCAATCACAAACAAACCAATCGAACCTATAACATATCCGCGCATATTTAAGTTCTTAAGCTCGTCTGATTGGCCCAGCTGAGGTTTAAAAATAGAATAGACACCCAAAGCAATGGTTAGTGCGCCTAATGCCCACAGTGAAATAACAGGCGGTATATTAACAATAACGTTTGCGCCTAAAATAACACCAGGTAACGCTCCAACAATCATAATAAGCACTAGAGCCGGTAAAAATTGCCCATGTTTTAAATGTTTAATCGAAGCCCCCACCCCCAAAGCAACCGAGGCGACTTTATGCGTAGCCAAAGCGACCGAAAAAGGTAAACCCAAAAAGATAATAGCTGGCAATTGCAGTAAACCAGCGCCACCGCCAGCAAGTGACGATAATGTGTTAGCAATTAAACTAATGACAAACAATATCAACTGGTCAAATAGCATCTTGGGTCCTTGTCACTATAAAAACATTGATGGGAAATATAAAACGAAAAAGGCCAGCAAAGCTGACCTTTCACATAACCACTATGCACAAATTAACATGCGCATGCGCTGTTAGCTAAAGTTATGAATATCTAAACTCGAGCTTTGATTTTGACTACTTGCATCTTTTGCCGAATCTCGACGTAGTTCATCTAAGTGATCTAAATAGTCTTGGCTAACATCATTGGTAACATAGTTGCCGTCAAATACTGAGGTTTCAAAACGCTCAACACTTGGATTGCCTTCACCTACTGCAGCAATCAAATCTGGTAAATCTTGGAAAATTAACCCATCAGCTTTAATTAAATCACAAATTTCTTGAACATCACGGCCATAAGCAATTAACTCATTTGCACTTGGCATATCAATACCATATACGTTCGGGAAGCGAATTTCCGGAGCGGCCGATGCGAAATAAACTTTTTTAGCACCTGCTTCACGTGCCATTTCGATTATTTGCTCAGAGGTTGTGCCTCGAACAACCGAGTCGTCCACCAATAATACATTCTTACCCTTAAACTCTTGCGAAATAGCGTTCAGCTTACGACGAACCGAACGACGACGCTGTTGCTGCCCCGGCATAATAAATGTCCGTCCAATATAACGGTTTTTCACAAAACCTTGGCGGTAAGGCAGATTTAACGTATTGGCAATTTCCAACGCAATATCACAGCTGGTCTCAGGGATTGGGATGACAACATCTATATCTAATTCCGACCAATCACGTTTAATCTTTTCGCCCAACTTTTGACCCATTCTTACGCGGCTAGCATACACTGAGATATCATCTAACGTAGAGTCTGGACGAGCAAAATAAACATATTCAAATAAACATGGTACCAACTCAGAGTTAGTCGCACATTGTTGGCTGAATAATTCACCGTCTTGAGTAATATACACAGCCTCGCCTGGCGCAACATCTCGGACAAATTCAAAGCCGACCGCATCAACCGCCACACTTTCTGAAGCAACCATATACTCAGTGCCTTGTTCAGTTTCGCGTTTACCCAGTACTAATGGGCGAATGCCATATACGTCACGAAATGCAACGATACCAAAACCGATAATAGAAGCGACTACTGCGTATGCACCACGCGCTTTAGTATGCAATGCGGTTACTGCAGCAAAAATATCTTCTGGTTTTAAATTCCAGTCACCACCACTTTCGCACAACTCGTGGGCAAATTGATTCATTAGTAATTCAGAATCAGACGAAGTATTTACATGGCGACGCGCTTCGCTAACCAAATTCTTTTTCAGGTCCTCCGCATTGGTTAAATTGCCGTTGTGAACAAATGCAATACCATAAGGAGAGTTAGTATAAAACGGCTGAGCTTCAGCGGAAGTTGATGAACCAGCAGTTGGGTAACGCACATGGCCTATCCCCCAGTTACCTGCTAAACGCTCCATGTGCTTTTGTTCAAAAACGTCACGAACTAAGCCATTCGCTTTTCTCAATTTAAACACGCCATTATTAATGGTCATGATCCCTGCAGCATCTTGGCCACGATGCTGTAATACGGTTAACGCATCGTATAAAGATTGATTAACTGGGGAATGAGCTACAATGCCAACGACACCACACATGGACTTTACCTCTTATACAGGTTGAACATTTTTTAGAAAGCTCGAAGTGGTTTGAATATATTCAAAAAACCACTCTATCACTATCTTAAATTCTGGAATTAAAACTGATTGCACCCACCACTCAGACTTCGCTACTGGGGTAAATGCATCCATAAAGAATAGTATAGCTGAAACAATCAGCACACCTCTTAGTGCACCAAACACCAAGCCAAGTAACCTATCAGTACCTGACATACCGGTTTTTTGCACTAATTGAGAAATTAGGTAATTAACTATAGAACCAACAATAATGGTTGTTAAAAATAGAATTGCGATTGCCGCAGCATTGCGGAACATCTCATCTTCAATGTTGGTTAAAAAGGTCGCAAAATCTAAATAGAACTGACTAGCGACAAAAAAAGCACCCGCCCATACGACCAGTGATAATGCCTCTCGCACAAATCCGCGCACTAAACTTATAAGCGTGGAAATCGAGATAACAGCAAGTATTGCGTAGTCAAACCAAACCATATCGATATTCATGAGGAAAATTGCCGGCGAATTCTAGCAGATCCCACCACCCAATTACCAACATTATTCTGTAGTTTGGTACTGAGAAATTTTGCCATTTAGATTTGTTAACCTTTTTAATCCTGGAAGCATGCGTTCCAGTGTATCTTTATCAAGCTCTGGACCGACATATACTTTAGTCAGCTCACCAGATTGAGTTTTAATCGGTCGAGTAAAACTAACGTACCCTTCTTGCTGTAGTTTTTCTCGCAAGTTTTGCACATTATTTTTGTGTCGAAAGCTGCCCAATTGAATCACCCAAGCATGACTAGGCACTTCATTTTTGGCAGTTTTAGTCGTTTTATCTGATTGTGTTTTTGGTTTGGCTTTTGCCTGAGTAACCTGTTGTTCAGGTGAAACTTGAGCTGTAACCGTCTCTGTTTGTTCCGATGGTGCTTGGGTTTGTTCAGCTTGCTGCGCAGTTTTTTCACCCAAATAAATTTCATCTACTGCTTGCTCATCCACTTCTTTTTGTTCAAATTCAGCTAACGAATCAACAACGTCTGTTTCGGGAAAAGGCATTTTATCCGGAATAGGCTGAGCGACAGGTTTGGCGGGTATCGTTTGAAACTGGTCGCCATAGTCAGTTTTTTTACCGTCAAGTAAATCAGGTAAAAATATCACAATTAACGCGACAAAAACTATGCTACCCACAAGTCTATTCTGAAACGTAGTTGCCATATTAAGTCTCTAATAAATCTGTGATAACCCAAAAAGAACCAAAGGCAATAATAACATCTTCGGCTTGCGCCTTTGCTAACGCATCTTGATAAGCAGCACGAATGTTGCAGTTGTTCGAAACAACTTTACTGCTTGGCAAACAGCTGGCAAGCTCTTGTGCATTAGCCCCACGAGCTTGGTTTATATCAGCTAAATAAAAACCATTGAAGATAGGCTCAACAATAGAGAGGCAGGTTTGATAATCTTTATCTTTTAGCATGCCAACAACAGCATAAAGCTGTCCTTTGGTGGTCTGCTTTAAGCGCTGAACATTATCAACCAGTTGCAAAATAGCTTCTTCGTTGTGTGCCACATCAATAATAACCTGTGGTTTAGTATTAATTTGCTGCCAACGTCCGCTAATTTGAAAGTCGGTTAATACCCGTTTCAAAATATCCAACTCTATCGATACACCAAGCTGTTCTAGCATTGCTAAACATGTACTAGCATTTTGTAGCGGCATATTTGGTATAGGTAATTCGCTAAATTGTGTATTACTTACCGACGAATACCAGCGCCAAGTTGTTCCATTTACACTGTTAGCCTGCTCTAACTGAAATGAAAAGTCTTGTTGATGCCAAAGTATATCCAAATCAAGTTTGTCAGCTTGCTGTCTAACACTGTCAGGCGGAGCTAAGTCACCGCAAACTGCTTTACCATTCGCTCTAAATATTCCAGCTTTTTCAAAGCCAATTTGTTCGCGTGTATCGCCCAACCAATCTTTATGATCGAGCGCAACAGTGGTAATGACTGATAATTCAGGTGAAACAATATTGGTTGCATCCAAACGTCCACCCAAACCGACTTCCAGCAAAATAAAGTCAGGTGCAGCCTGAGCCAACAAACATAACGCCGCAAGTGTGCCAAATTCAAAATAAGTCAGTTCAATATCAGCTCTAACTTGTTCGATTTGCTTAAATGCTTGGCAGTGTTGGCTTTCAGTAAACCATTGGCCATCAATGGTGACACGCTCTTTATAGTCATGGATGTGAGGCGAATTGTAACATCCCACAGAAAACCCTTGAGCCGTCAACAGCTTTTGCGTTAACGCTGTGGTTGTACCTTTACCATTGGTTCCGCCAACTAAAATAACGCGAGAATGGTGCAAAGGTAAATTGAGGCGGTTGAACACGCGCTCTACGCGTTCCAACCCCATATCAATTTCTTTTGGATGGATTTGGCCCAAATAGTCGAGCCAATCATCTAAACTGGTTAAACAGGCAGTTGCGGCCATTTAGGCTTAAACCTGTTCGATAGCTGGTAATTTCATCATTTTAGCAATTTGGCGCGCAATTGAATCGCGCATATCACGACGATCAACGATCATGTCAATTGCACCTTTCTCCAACAAGAATTCACTGCGTTGGAAACCTTCAGGCAATTTTTCACGAACCGTTTGTTCGATAACTCGAGGGCCAGCAAAACCTATCAATGCTTTTGGTTCTGCTATATGGATATCACCTAACATAGCAAAACTTGCTGATACACCACCCATAGTTGGGTCTGTTAAAACTGAAATATACGGAAGGCCTTTTTCGCTCATTCTCGCTAATGCAGCACTGGTTTTAGCCATTTGCATTAAAGACATTAAAGCTTCTTGCATACGTGCACCACCAGATGCTGAAAAACAAACTAATGGTAAACCTTGTTTAATACATTCTTCAGCTGCTTTAACAAATCGAGCACCAACAACGGAGCCCATTGAACCGCCCATAAATGCGAATTCGAATGCAACCGCAATAACTGGCACACCTTTTACTGTGCCACGCATTGCCACCAACGCATCTTTTTCGTTAGTAGACTTTTGTGCTGCTGAAATGCGGTCTTTATATTTTTTGGAATCTTTAAATTTTAGAACATCTTGCGGCTCTAACTCACCGCCAATCTCAACTCGGTTTTCTGCATCCAAAAATGATTCCAAACGACGGCGTGCGCCAATGCGCATATGATGATTACATTTCGGGCATACATTTTGTTGCTGCTCTAAATCAGTACGATATAACACAGCGCTACAGGCATTACATTTAACCCATAATCCTTCAGGTACATTGCCTTTTTTTGTCGAATTCGTTTTCGGTAATATTTTTTCTATCCAACTCATTGATATTCTCTGGATTTCTAATTCTAAAAATTTTATACCCAGTCTGAAAATAATTCAGACCATCCAATTGCCGCACATTAAAGCACAAACCAAGGTATTTTTTAACTAAAACATGATGCCTTTACCCTGATATTGCTAATCCGGTAAAAATAATGGCCCAAGAGCAGCCTGTGGAATTGCAAAATGCTCAGGGTAAAAGACTTTTACCAAATACAATCCATTCGGTTTAGCCGTTGCTGCTGCTAATGTACGGTCTTTAATCTGCAATAAATCTTCGATCCAGCTAACAGGCTGAACACCTTTGCCAATTTCAATTAAAGATCCTGCGATATTGCGCACCATATGATGCAAAAATGCATTCGCTTGAATATCAATAACAATATATTGCCCATATCGAGTTACTGACACTGAATGTACATTTCGATAAGGTGTGTTTGATTGGCAATGCGATGCTCTAAACGAGGTAAAGTCTCGTTCGCCAACCAATGCTTGCGCTGCTATATGCATTTTTTCAGCATCTAGCGGTTCATATACCAAGGTGGTACCTTCTGGTAAAATGGCACTGCGCAGCCGTTGGTTTAAAATGATATAACGGTATCGACGGGCAGTAGCCGAATATCGAGCATCAAACTCAGGAACCACTTCGGTTGCCCATTTCACTGAAACATCATTGGCCATTTTAACATTTGCACCTAGGGTCCAAGCACTCAACTTGCGAACCACATCGGTTTCAAAATGAACGACTTGACCTGTTGCATGGACACCCGCGTCAGTTCGACCTGCACAGGTTACAATAATCTCGCTATCGGCTACTGAACTAAGCGCTTCTTCTAAAGTTTGCTGAACAGTAATTACATGATTTTGCCGTTGCCAGCCAGAATAAGCAGCACCGTTATATTCAATACCTAAAGCAATTTTCATAGTTGGGAATTTAGCGCAATAATAAAATTGCGCCATTATACACGGCTCAAGCAATAAGAGTACATCTATCCCAAAGCAACTTAACTATCCAACCCCATTTAAACTGCTACGTTATCGTTTAGGTCCTGCGGCTACTATGCTTTGACCATGTTCGGTGTCGCAATACTGTTGAAAGTTTTCTACAAACATATTGGCTAAAGACTGCGCCTGTTGTTGCCAATTAGCCAGTTCGTAGTGGCTGGTTCTTGGGTCTAAGATGTTATCAGCAACTCGAGTTAAACTACTCGGCACCTGCAAATCAAATATCGGCAATGTTTGACATGGTGCTTGGTCAACTTCACCTGACAAAATGGCATCAATAATCGCGCGAGTATCTTTAATAGATATACGTTTACCCGCACCATTCCACCCTGTATTAACCAGATAAGCTGTCGCGCCAGCCTGTTGCATACGGTAGGTTAATGCTTTGGCATATTGAGTTGGATGGAGCAATAAAAACGCAGCACCAAAACAAGCAGAGAATGTCGGTACGGGTTCTTTGATGCCCCGCTCAGTACCTGCAAGTTTTGCAGTAAAGCCAGACAAGAAATAGTATTCGGTTTGTTCTGGTGTTAGTTTGGCGACTGGCGGTAAAACGCCAAAAGCATCTGCGGTTAAAAATATGACTTTTTGCGCATGCCCTGCTCTTGATATCGGCTTTACGATATTTTCTATATGATAGATTGGGTAAGAAACTCTGCCATTTTGGGTTTTACTGCTATCGTCAAAGTCAATGCTACCATCCGCTTTCACCATAACATTTTCCAACAAAGCATCGCGCTTGATGGCATTGTAAATATCAGGTTCGGCTTGCGGGTCGAGATTTTGTGTTTTTGCGTAGCAACCACCTTCATAATTAAATACACCATGGTCATCCCACCCATGCTCATCATCGCCAATTAGCTTACGGTGTGGGTCGGTTGAAAGTGTTGTTTTACCTGTACCCGATAAACCAAAAAATATCGCTACGTCACCATTTTTACCAACATTGGCGCTACTGTGCATACTGGCAATATTCTGTTGCGGCAATAAATAGTTCATAACCGAAAACATGCCTTTTTTCATTTCACCACCGTACCAAGTACCGCCAATAAGTTGCACATGTTCAGTCAAATTGAATGCGACAAAGCTTTCTGAGTTTAACCCTTGTTGTTGCCAATTTGGGTTAACTGTTTTAGCAGCATTTAACACCACAAAATCGGGCTGAAAATCCACTAGTTCTTCTGCACTTGGCCGAATAAACATATTGGTGACAAAATGCGCTTGCCAAGCGACTTCCATAACAAATCGCACTTTTAAGCGTGTATTTTCGTTTGCACCACAAAAAGCATCAACGACATATAGCTTTTTACCTGTTAACTCTTGCCCAACTAACTTTTTAAGTTCTACCCAAGTTTGCTGTGACATTGCTTTATTGTCATTTTGCCCTTGCGTATTCCACCACAGGGTATCTCGCGTTATATCATCTTCAACGATATATTTATCTTTTGGAGAACGACCAGTAAAAATCCCTGTGTCTACCGCAACAGCACCAAGCTCAGTTAGCATACCTCGCTCATAGCCCGCTAAGTTGTCCGCCAGCTCCTCTGCATATAAACAATCGTAACTCGGGTTATAAATAATTTCTTTAACTTGGGTAATGTCATAACGCGTTAAGTCAATCTTTGCGGTATCCATAATAAGCGCCCCTTTTCAATGACAATGAAATGCTTTTTCAAAAGCTTATATTAAGCATAGTCACAGCTTTTACCTTTTAAAAGCAATAAAACACAGCCCGATTGATTTAAATTAACAAATCCAAAAACTAATACTAAAAGCTGGTAAACGGCCATTAAAATGCTGTTGTGGAAAGTCGTCCAGAGTGACCTTACCTTTATTAAATTTAGGTTTAACCCCATTTATCATGATTTTTTTCGCATCAATCGATTTTGCGGTTAAGACAAACCCGGTCCCTATCGAGCGAAAGTTATCTGGCTCTACATTAACTTCAAAATTACCCATATTAATCAGCATTAAGGTTTTTTCAGCGCTGTTTGCTTTCGCGTGACAATAAGCTCTCACTCTAGGGTGGTTTGACGATACCCGATAAACTTGAGTGCCCATCAGTTGCCCCCAAACCCAGCTCAACCAATAGTCAGGCCGAGGTTTTAATGTTAAGCGGTTAATCAACCCATAATCCCCACCAATTAAACTTTGGCGTATCATCACTTTATGTCCAGAAACAGCCCCATTCCCTAACTGCTCGGCCCACCAGAAACACGATATAAACCTATCAGATAGCTCAGGTTGTCCCCCACACTGCGCGGAGCCTGTTTCCCCTGTCCAAAATTGCGCATTCGGCTGATGGAGTTGTCGCCAAAAATTAAGTTTTTCTGTGTACTTGGCAAAATAATCATAAGAAGTTGGCGACAGCATATTGCGTAAAGTCGCAGTGCGTGTCCGAACAGGTGAGCGTTTGCTTTGAAACGGATAATAATGCCAGCTGACAATGTCTAACTCGAACGTCAGATAACCCAAAAACTTTTTCGTTAAATTAAACATGGGTGCAAGCGACTCACCAAGTTTAGGCCAATAGGCACTGCCCGGCCCCATCACTTTAGTATACGGCAAGTAGCTTTTTACCGTTCGAGCAAAAGTTGCATAATCTTGCGCTAAATTTTTACCTCCTGGTTGGGCACTTAATCCATGAAAAGCCCAATATGCATTGAGTTCATTGCCGAGCTCACACACATCAATTTGATAGTTGTGCTGCTTGGAATACTCTAATAATTTTTGTACTTCAGAACCTTGCCAACTACCGTGCAAACTACGTTCAAACAAACCATATTTAAAAGTAAAAACCAATTTAAGCTGATTACGTTGAACAAATTTATGCAGGTTGTCCCACATTGTTCGAGTTAACACAATAGCATCAGGTTCATGCTCTGGTTGTTCAAAGTAATGAATTTTATCTGCTTCAGAGCCACCTATGCGCAAATAAGCGGGCCCTAACGCTTGCACTAATCTACCTAGTTTTTTGCTGTGCAATTCTATTGGTGGCACTCTTAGCGTGCCTAACCCGCGTTTAACGCCGTTACTGCCTTCCCACCAAAAACCACCAACCAACACCGAAATATCAATTGAAAATGACAAATACTCTGCTTCAACCTGATGAACAGGCTCAAATCGTTCAAGCTTTACTTTTACTTGCTTAGCAGCAACGCGACGGGCTCTAAAATGAAGGATTCTGTAGATGCGTGAGTAAAAAGTAGAAGTTATCCGACTGAACATATCCTGCCAAAATATTAGAAACACTTAACCTAAGTATTTGACTAAATCATGGCAGCTTGATGACATTGTTTTAAATTAACGCAAATTGATTTGCTCACTGTAAAGGCAATGTAAAGTGATTTGAAAGGGCAAAGTAGCCAGTCAATAATAAACTATACTCAACAAGCTAAAGATGTGAGTTTGGATAAGGTATGTTTTTAGGGAATCACTATGCATCCAATAATCAAGTATCTCATTAGTATAATGTTGTGGCTGACCAGCATTTATGCGGAATTACTCTATGCAGAGCAGAGCTCAGCAACTGGTCCACATATTCAAGTTCAACTTGTGAGTGAATATACACAGTTAAACCCAACACAAACCAATTGGATAGGCATTTTGTTGAAGCCAGAACCACACTGGCACACCTATTGGCGAAATCCTGGTGATTCAGGTGAAGCGCCAAGCATGCAATGGCAATTGCCTTCAGGCTTATCAGTTGGTGAGATTATTTGGCCGATACCACAACAAATTAACGTAGCCCACTTAGTTAATTATGGTTACGAAGGTCAAAATTTACTGATGTTGCCGCTAACTTTTACATCATCAGCACAATATCAGCTTGGTCAACAAATAGAAATTAAAGTAGATTTATCTTGGTTGGTTTGCCAAGAAGATTGTGTACCAGGCTGGGCGACATTAACCAAAACGTTTGAAATTTCTAATCAACAACAGCCGAGCGCATTTAAACCTTTATTCGCTCAAACACGCCAACGACACCCTCAAGCGCAAAAACTATCTGGACGCTACGAAATTACCGACAAACACATTGTAGTTTCAGCTAACCCACCCACCAGCGAAAAATGGCAACTTCTACCACTAAAAAGCAGTATTATTCAACACAACAAACCGCAACAAATAGTCGCGAGTACACCAACTCAAACTAGCTTTACAGTTTTGCGATCTGATTATTTTATTGATGACAAACAACCGATTGAATTCTTATTGTCTGATGGAGAGTCAGCCTACTACTTGACCGCTCAGTATAATACTGGCTTAACGACTGCCGCTGTGGGTACAGAATCGCCCCATCTTGCATTAATCTTACTGATGGCGTTAGCAGGCGGTATTATTTTAAATTTAATGCCGTGCGTATTACCCGTGCTCTCCATCAAAGCTTTAAGCTTACAACAGCAAAATTTACCAACACTGACTAAATTTGCCTATTTATTGGGTGTGTTAATTAGCTTTAATTTATTTGCGTTAGCCATTGTTATATTTCGCCAAGGTGGAGAAAGTTTAGGATGGGGTTTTCAAATGCAAAGCCCTTGGTTTGTCGCTTTAATGGCTTTCTTGTTTTTGGCAATTGCGCTGATGCTGTTAGACCAAATTAAAATATCCAACGGATTAACTAATTTGGGACAATCTTGGGTTTCAAGTCACGGCTTTGCTAGCCAGTTCGCCACTGGCGTTTTAGCCGTGTTAGTTGCCTCTCCCTGTACAGCTCCATTTATGGCCGCATCTATTGGCGTTGCTATGGTCAGTCCACCGTTGCAAACAATGCTAATATTTACTAGCCTAGCGCTGGGATTTGCCCTACCACTAACGGTCATTTTCTGTTTACCAAAAGTGGCAAAGTTACTGCCAAAACCAGGTGCGTGGATGGAAAGCTTTCGACAATTTTTAGCTTTCCCAATGTTGGCCACAGTTATTTGGTTAGTTTGGATCTACCTCAATCAAACCAATAGCAGCGCACAACTGATTTTATTATCCGCACTGCTATTATTCGCGCTGTTCTGTTGGTTGGCACAACACAGTAAAGGCGGATTAAAAGTGCTATGTGGTTTAGCAATTATCGCCTGTATTGTGGCACCATTTTATTTTAGTAAAACCCAAGTGGCCATTGAACAAAAAACGCAGCATACCCAGAGCTACTTAAAATACGACGCTAACAAGCTAGCAGAACTAAAAGCTAACAACCAGGTTGTACTGGTAAATATGACTGCAGACTGGTGCATCACGTGTAAGGTTAATGAGCAAGTCGCATTTAATTCAAGCCAAGTGCAAACCGCATTGGCTGATGACAGTGTACACTACATGGTCGGTGATTGGACCAATAAAAATAGCCAAATTTTGAGTTTTTTACAGCAATACCAAAGAGCAGGTGTACCACTATATGTGGTCTACGCAGGCAACCATTCTGAACAAGTTTTGCCTCAGTTATTAACTCCCGCTATGCTAATTGAGGCAATTAACCTCGCCAAAAAGGAGCTAAACCATGAAAGTTAAACAATATTTAAGCTTAGCGGCACTGGCATTTATTAGCTGTTTTGCCCGGGCCGAAATACACATTGATGCTATTGCACCAAACTTTAGCTTAACCAATGAACAAGGCCAAACTGTCTCTTTGTCAGACTACCAAGGCAAATATGTTGTATTAGAATGGACTAATCACCAATGCCCATATGTCGAAAAGCATTACAACAGCGGTAATATGCAAAGCTTGCAGAAAAAATATACTGATGACGGGGTTGTATGGTTATCGATTATTTCTTCTGCGCCAGGCAAACAAGGCCATGTTAGCAGCAACCAAGCGATTGAACTTACGCAGTCGCGCAATGCTGCACCAACTCATGTGCTATTTGACCCATCAGGCAACGTAGGTAAGTTATATGGCGCCAAAACCACACCGCATATGTACATTATAGACAAGCAAGGCAAGCTCAGATATGCCGGCGGCATCGATAGCATAAAATCAGCTAATCCTGCCGACATTAAAAAGGCAGTGAATTATGTGGAGCAAGGTTTATCTGCATTAATGTCTGGACAAACAATTAGCAATAAACTGACACCACCCTATGGATGTTCTGTTAAGTACAAGTCGTAATTGCGAGTTAACTCACCAACTTAACCAGTGCAATTTCTTCTATTAGCTTAGAAATATTATTTGGTTTGTGCAGGTAATACCCCTGCACATAATCAACCTGCAAACGCTGTAGCGTTTGATAAATTTCATTCGTTGAAACGTATTCGACAACTGTTTTTAGATCCATTGTGTGGGCAATTTTATTGATTGCATCAACCATAGCTTGGTCAAATGTATTGCTTTCAATGTCTTTGACAAAAGCACCATCAATCTTTATGTAATCAATCGGTAAGCTTTTTAAATAGCCAAATGACGACAACCCACTGCCAAAATCGTCTAGCGCGAAACGCACACCACATTTTTTTAATTGATTGATAATTGCTGACGCCTTATTTAGGTTGGCGATAGCGACCGTTTCGGTGATCTCAAACACTACCTGATTGCCATCAACTTTATATCTATCGAGCATTTCAAGAATATATTCCTGTAAATCTCCTTTGTTAATAGAATCACCCGACAGGTTAATTGAGCAGCTCACATCCGCTGGTAACCTAAACCTATTTTCATCCAACCATTTAAAAGTCTGTTGGATAACCCATCTGTCTATCGCATAAATTAAATTGTATCGTTCGGCTGTTGGTATAAATGCTCCAGGTGGAATGACCTCCCCTTGCCAATTCATCCGAATTAAGATTTCAAATTTAAGCGTTTTGTCATTAGCCGTTGTCGAACAAATTTGTTGAAAATACAGTTCAAATAAATCCTGTTCTAACGCATGTTTAATTCGCCCAACCCATTCGACCTGCTGCTGGCGCGCTTTTAATTCAGTATCGTCTGGTTGATACACATACACATGATTGCGCCCCATATCTTTAGAGGCATAACACGCAGCATCAGCCAAATGTAAAACATCCGAAACACTGTTTGAGTATTGATCAACAGGTATCACACCAATACTGGTTGTGACACTAAACTCTTTTCCATCCCAACTAAATCTAAATGATTCAACTTGATCACGAATGGTTTCCGCAATTTTTTGCCCACGCTCTATGTCACAATTAAACAGGATTGCAGCAAATTCATCACCACCTAACCGAGCTAGAATGTCGTTAGAGCGGATTAATTTTTTCATCACACTCGAGACTTGTCGCAGTAACTCATCGCCAGCCTGATGACCACATAAATCATTCACTATTTTAAATTTATCTAAATCGATATAAATTAAAACGTGTTGCTCATCCGATTGTATGCTCTGCTCAACCAAAGCGGTTAATGTACGATCAAATTCACTACGATTGATTAGCCCAGTTAATCCATCATGTTTAGCTTGATGACTCAATTGTCGTTGAACAATTTGCGCTTGAGTTACATCTTGGAATACCACCACTGTTCCTGTGACATTTTTTTCATGATCATATACAGGCGACACGGTATGACGAATCGCCCGTACGGTTCCATCTCGACAAAATAATAAGCGAGATTTGTGCGTCACATAAGTTTGTTTATTTTCGATGGATTTTTTAACAATCTGATCTGCTGGCCTATGTTCTGGTGAATCAACAACAGCCATAACATGACTAATCTTTTTGTGTTTAGCACGTGCTAACGTCCAACCAGTCAGCGTCTCAGCAACTGGATTCATATAAACTATGGTGGCATTTTTCGAAGTTGTGATCACCCCATCACCAATCGACTCTAAGGTCGCGTGCATCTGCTCTTTTTCAGTATACAAAGCTGCTTCAATCGCTTTATATTCAGTCATATCATTAATTAAGCAGGTTAACTCTACGGTAGAGTGGCTACTTTGAGTAATAATAATATCCAAATACCGTATTTTATCGTCGTTAATACAATGGCCTTGTAAACGTAAATTGCACGATTTACTAAACAAATTTTCCCTTGCTGCTAATAAATCAACTTCCGCGCCTTGTTCTATTTGAAATACTTTATTAATTTTAAATATCTGCTGAATGCTTTTACCCAAAGCATAGGCTTCAGAAATTGAAAATATCCGCTCTGCTGCCGGGTTGATGCCAGTAATTTTTTGCTCTGAGTCTAGTGTAACCACTCCAGCATGAATATCTTTAACTATGCTTTCGGTTTTAGCGGTTGTATCTTCAATGACATCCATTAATTTATTATAACGCTCAGCAATTAGGCCAACTTCAGTATAAGGTTCTACCGGAATGCGTAAGGACAAATCATGCTCTTGCTTATCTAAATTAACTAAAAAGTCATGCAGGTCAGTGCGGGCATTGTGCTCAGTTATATTTAAGCCATTGTGTTCATCATCTGCACTCACCCGCAGTGGGAAAAAGTAGTTAACGATACGCAGCAAAATATAGCTACAACAAAACGCCCATAAACCACAAACAACCACACCATTTAATTGTGCATAAAACTGTTCAGTTCGGGTCAAACCTGTTGCTAAAACATCTAAATCGGCAAAAAAAGCAACCGCTAACGTGCCCCAAATGCCTGCAAATAAATGCACTGGAATGGCAGATATCGCATCGTCCAATTTCAGTTTACCTAAAAGAGTACAAGCCAATAACATTACAATGGCACCACCAATGCCAATAACAAACGCATCTAATTGCCCAACAGCATGACAAGATGCAGTAATTGCAACTAAACCAGCTAGAATGCCGTTGAGCATCACCACACTATCCTCAAGGTAAGGTGTTGGCCAAATTCGATTTAAAGCAAATGCAGCCATACCACCAGCAGCGGCAGACAATAAGGTATTAACAATAATTAACGGGATATTGGAAGAAAAAGCTAAAGTACTACCAGCATTAAAACCTACCCATCCGACAATAAATAGCACAACACCTAGCATTGCGGATGGTAAATTACTATATGGAATAGAATTAATTTTATTACCGTCGAATCGGCCAATTCTGGGGCCGATAATAATCACAGCCGCAAGTGCAACCCAGCCCCCAATACTATGTACCACCGTTGAGCCAGCAAAATCAACAAAGCCAGTTTCGAGTATACGCCCAGCTTGATTGTCTGATGAGAACCAAGCCCAGTGGCCAAATACAGGATAGATAATAACAACAACAATTGCAGTGATTATTTTATAGGCTAAGTATTTAGTTCGTTCAGCAATGGCACCAGACACTATGGTGGCAGCTGTGGCACAAAACATCGCTTGAAAGATAAAGAACGTGGCTTCAGTGGGTTTGCTATTTTCAACTGAGAAAAGAAAGTTTTGACTGCCTATCCAGCCTAGGTAACTTTGACCAAACATAATGCCATAACTGACTGCCCACCAAAGTAAAAAAGTCAGCGCGAAATCGGTGGCATTTTTCAGTGCAACGTTTATCGCGTTCTTTTTACGCGTTAAGCCAGATTCTAAAAATAAGAAGCCCCCCTGCATGACTAAAACCAATACAGCACAAAACAACACCCATAGAATGTCTATCGTCACGCTCGACTCCTCATTTCACGAACCTGAATTAAGGTTACCTAAAACACCAGAAAAGAATTTAAGCAAGTTTTTTGCCACTTAATAGCAACTGAATCTAGCTCATTGAAAGGGCTTTGTTTTTGGGGGTTATGCTTGGTTTTAGTTGGCAGCAACAGTTGCTTTTGTGAAAACTTGGATAAATTCGAAGAAATTTGTGCACTAAATTGGGTTAAGTTGCAACTTGAACAACTCGTGTAGCCTTGTTATACACAAATTCTGGATCTAGGTCTGCGCCTGAAGGCCACTCTATTGTGTCGAACGCCACTCTAACTTGCTCAAATTCATTTTGATCTTGCAATTTTTTAAATACACCAAAATTTAGATAAGGTTTCATATCTAATGTTCCCTGCTCACCATTTTCAAAATCAATGACTAATAGGTGGTCAGGCTTAGCAATAACTTTTTTAATTGATAGCGACATAGACATTAACCTCATTTAATTGTGAATAAGGCTATTTTAGATTGCAAAATCCGTTAAATAGCCTTACTCAAAAAAGTTCCACTATAATTGATATTATTAAGGACTTTTATTATTTGGGGCAATTAGTCGATGCGACCTGATATGTTACAGAATGCCCTATCAAATATTCATCACCCATATAACCTGTGACTTTTTTCTTACACCAATCCATAGCTAAATGTTTTTCTTCTATATTGGCTCCATCCCAACATTGAGCAACATCTTTAGCCCGATCAGATGCAAACAATGCATCAGAATCAGTAATACTGCACGAACTATACGTAGACTTATCTGAACCATCAGAATTTTCGCTACTACATGCGACTATTGAAAATACAAACGCTAAGCAGTATAAATATTTCATCGTAATACCACCTCCTCACCACACAATACGTATTGCAACTTCTCATCGTGGATAACTTCAACCAACTGCTCAACATAACAACTGAACAAAAGGCCTGAATTAGGCTTAATCTCTTTATCAATGCCATCAACTCGAACTACGGCTAGGTTGGGTGAAACATTATCAATAAATAGATATGAGGGATTGTCAGCACTTGCCAACGAACTATTGGTTTGGATAGCTAGTGATAAGTATGCTAGAGGTAATACAGTTTTAAATCCTATTTTCATTTTATAAACTCTTTAATTAATACATTCCATTTCCTGTCTTAAAAGCCTTTAAATTTTTACTAAGTACCTCCTACATTTTTATTTAATATGTGAAATTTATGCAATCAGCCCAAACTGATATTGCACGCATGCACTAAGTTTTAGAGTCACAGCCATACGTAGAATCTTCATATTTGATTCACTCGAGCAAAAGGGAAACAGATAATATCCATTACATATGAGCCAGCTTATCGAAAGTCTTTTTGTGAGTACGCAAAACTAGCTTTGTTTCTGATTTGACAATTTGTTGCCCTTCGGCACCCGACAAGTCAAGTTGCTTGGTTGCTGCGATATGTGGCCTAGTTACCGCCTTTACACCATACTTTTCAATTTTTTTGTTCATCTAGACCTCTTTATAAAACAAATTCACAACGTGTTAAAGCCTAATTACTGTCACTAACTAAAGACAATTCCGCTGTCGCTTTGATTTTATCATTGTGCTTTCCAACAGCAATAAAACTGATGCTCATAGACAATACCCAACATACGATTGGAACGATAATAGTCGATGCTGTAACTACAGCTATAGCCAGTAAAATCAAGCCTGCAATCCAACTACAATAAAATAAACCTAATGGCCCCAAAAACAATGTTAGCAAGAAGCCTAATGTATAACTTTTTGAATGAACCTTAATATACTGCTCTACCTTCGAGTTCATATCCTATCCTTATTTTAGAGTTCAAAGGCTGTGATTTACACAGCCTATTTGAATTTCATTTAAGGTGCTACTTATGCATCTGGATCATAATCCAAGTTTGGCATTAACCATTTTTCAGCTTCTGTCACTGTCATACCTGTGCGCTCGGCATAACTTTCAACTTGGTCTTTTTGGATTTTACCAACTGCAAAATATTTGCAGTCTGGGTGGGCAAAATACCAACCACTTACTGATGCGCCTGGCCACATGGCGCAACTTTCGGTTAATGACATACCAATGCGGTTTTCAACGTCTAATAAATCCCATAAACGTTTTTTCTCTGTATGTTCTGGGCAAGCAGCATAACCGGGTGCTGGGCGAATACCTTGATATTTTTCGCGAATTAGTTCTTCGTTAGATAAGTTTTCATCCGCTGCATATCCCCAATAGTCTTTACGGATACGCTCGTGTAAATACTCGGCAAATGCTTCAGCTAAACGGTCAGCAACGGCTTTAACCATAATGCTATTGTAATCGTCGTGATCTGCTAAGAAGGTTTCAGCCCACTCATCTGCCCCAAAGCCAGCAGTCAGCGCAAATGCACCGATATAATCATTAATACCTGTATCTTTGCCTGCCACATAATCACTTAAACAACGGTTATAGTTGCCTTGTTTTTTCTTCGATTGCTGACGTAAATGATGCAAACGAGTTAACTCTTCACTGCGACTGTCATCTGTATACACCACTAAATCATCGTCTTCACGCGCAGCTGCAAATAAACCAAATACACCTTTAGCAGTAATTTTTTGCTCTTTCTCTATAATGTCTAAAATCGCATTAGCATCATTAAATAACTTAGTTGCTTCTTCACCCACCACTTCGTGTTTTAAGATAAGTGGATATTTGCCAGTTAACTGCCAAGTTAAAAAGAATGGCGTCCAATCGATGTATTTTCTAAGCTCAGCAACTGACACAACTTGCAACTCAGTTACACCTAATTGTTTAGGTTTAACTGGCGTGTAGTTGTCGAAACTAAGTGGGAATGGGTTTTGACGCGCTTCATCAAAACTGACTAATTCGCTGCGTGGGCCACGGTTTGCGTGTTGTTCACGTACACGCACGTATTCTTCTTGTAAACGCGCGACAAAGTTTGGACGTAACTCATCACTTAATAAACTTGATGCAACAGACACACTGCGTGATGCATTAGGAACATACACAACAGGGTTTTCATATTGTTGTTCAATTTTCACTGCAGTATGTGCTTTTGAAGTTGTTGCTCCACCAATTAATAATGGAATTTCAAAACCACGACGCTGCATTTCTTTGGCAACATGCACCATTTCATCTAACGATGGCGTAATCAAACCAGACAAACCGATAATGTCACATTTTTCATCAATTGCAGTTTGTAAAATTTTATCCGCAGGCACCATAACGCCTAAGTCAACGATTTCGTAGTTGTTACACTGCAACACAACACCGACAATGTTTTTACCTATATCGTGAACGTCACCTTTAACCGTCGCTAACAAAATTTTACCGTTTGTTTGACCTTCGGCTTTTTCTTCCTCTATATAAGGCTCTAAATAAGCAACCGCACGTTTCATTACACGCGCTGATTTAACCACCTGAGGTAAGAACATTTTGCCTTCGCCAAATAAGTCACCTACTACGTTCATGCCATCCATTAAAGGACCTTCAATTACATGTAACGGTCGTTCGGCTTCTTGGCGGGCAGCTTCGGTATCCTCTTCAATAAAGTCAGTAATGCCTTTAACCAAAGAGTATTCTAAGCGCTTACCTACTGGCCAAGAGCGCCACTCTTGCGCGGCAGGATCAGCGGCTTTTTCACCACTGCCGCGGTATTTTTCTGCAAGCTCTAATAGAGCTTCAGTGGCATTGTCGTTGCGGTTTAAAACCACATCTTCTACTGCATCTTTTAACTCTTTCGGAATTTCATCATAAATGGCTAATTGACCAGCATTTACAATACCCATGGTCAAACCATTTTTAATTGCGTAGTACAAGAACACAGCATGAATAGCTTCACGCACAGGATCATTACCACGGAACGAGAATGAAACGTTCGACACACCACCTGATATCATTGCGTGTGGTAAATTCTCTTTAATGTCTTTACAGGCTTCAATAAAATCAACAGCATAGTTGTTATGCTCGTCAATACCGGTGGCAACGGCAAAAATATTCGGGTCGAAAATAATATCTTCTGGTGGGAAACCTACTTTATCAACTAATACATCATACGAGCGTTTACAAATTTCATATTTACGCTCACGAGTATCCGCCTGACCCACTTCGTCAAACGCCATCACAATAACAGCTGCGCCATAATCACGAATAAGCTGCGCTTGTTTGATAAAGTTCTCTTCACCTTCTTTTAAGCTGATAGAGTTAACTATGCCTTTACCTTGAATACATTTTAAACCCGCTTCTAAAATTTCCCATTTAGATGAGTCAATCATAATTGGTACACGAGCGATATCCGGCTCTGAAGCAATTAGGTTCAAAAAGCGCACCATAGCGGCTTGCGAATCTAACATGCCTTCGTCCATGTTAATGTCGATTATTTGCGCACCGTTTTCAACTTGCTGGCGGGCAACTTCTAACGCTTCATCAAATTTATCTTCTTTGATTAAACGTTTAAATCTAGCCGAACCTGTTACATTGGTACGCTCACCCACATTCACGAATAGAGATTGACTATCTATGGTCAAAGGTTCTAAGCCAGATAAACGACAGGCAATTTCACGCGGTTTAATTTCTCGCGGAGCTATGCTAGCAACGGCTTCAGCCATAGCTGCAATATGGTCTGGTCTAGTACCACAACAACCACCAACAATATTAAAGAAGCCTGATTCAGCCCACTCTTTAATATGCACAGCCATATCTTCTGGCTCTAAGTCGTACTCACCAAACGCATTTGGTAAACCGGCATTTGGATGCACAGACACAGCAAAATCAGATACTCGAGCTAATTCTTCTACGTATTGGCGTAACTCTGCTGGCCCTAACGCACAGTTCAAACCAATCGACATTGGGTTTAGGTGACGCAGTGAGTTGTAAAAGCCTTCGGTTGTTTGACCAGATAAAGTACGACCTGATGCATCGGTGATCGTGCCTGAAATCATAATAGGTAAACGATACCCTTTGTTTTCAAACGCTCGCAATACTGCAAAACCAGCCGCTTTTGCATTAAGCGTATCGAAGATGGTTTCAATTAAAATGAAGTCTGCGCCGCCTTCCATTAACGCTTCAGTTGATTCAACATATGCTTCGACTAATTGGTCGAACGAAATATTACGAAAACCTGGATCATTCACGTCTGGCGAGATAGAAGCAGTTTTACTTGTTGGGCCTAGTACACCGGCAACAAATCTTGGTTTATCCGGGTTTTGAGCTGTATATTCATCTGCAATTTCACGTGCAAGTCTGGCTGATTCAACATTAATTTCGCGTGCTAATGACTGCATATCATAGTCAGCCATAGAGTGCGTTGTTGCATTAAAAGTATTGGTTTCAATAATGTCAGCACCAGCGGCCAAATACTCACCATGGATTTCTTTGATCATCTCAGGTTGAGTCAACGACAATAAATCATTATTGCCCTTTAAATCACTTGGCCAATCGGCAAAACGCTCACCCCGATACTCTTCTTCCGTGAGTTTACGGTTTTGGATCATAGTACCCATACCGCCGTCTAGCACTAAAATTCGCTGTTTGAGTAAAGTTTGAATTGTTTGTTCGACTTCACTTTGTTTTATCATTGAAAAACCTTCTAAATACTTTTTAGGCAAGGCGTTACCAAGCCATAAATACGACAAAAGCGCTGCAACTTAATTGTCAGCGCTGTTGTTTAATTAAATTGTGCTATTACACAGATAATTGCGACAAATCGAATGGAGTCGCTTGGTACACATAATGGTTTAACCAATTACAGTACAGCAAGTTACCATGGCTACGCCACATATTTGCTGGCAAGTTATCTGGATTATCATCCGGAAAATAATTTTCTGGAACAGCAGGATCTAAACCATTGTTTACATCACGCCAATATTCATCCGCTAAAGTGGTCGCATTATACTCTGCATGGCCAGTAATAAACACACTTCGTCTGTCTTTACTGGCAATTAAAAATGCACCGCCCTCTTCACAAGTCGCAAGTACATTCAAATCAGGATGTGCTTCTAACTCGGCTAAAGGCACTTCAGCGTAACGTGAATGTGGCATTAAAAAGAAATCATCAAAACCTTGGGTTAACGGCTCAAGCGGGTCAATTGTTTTGTGTTTATATACGCCCGACAATTTCTGCTCGCGCAAACCTCTGTCTAACCCATGTTGATGATAAAGCGCCGCATGTGCTGCCCAACATAAATAAATGGTTGATTGCACGTGTTTTTTCGCCCAGTCCATGATTTCTGTCATCTTGTCCCAGTACTTGACGTCTGTGTATTCAATCAAACCCAGTGGCGCACCAGTTACAATTAAACCATCATAATTTTTGCTATTTTTCACATCATCAAACAAATGATAGAAGTTTGACATATGTGATTCTGGGGTGTTCTTAGACACATGCATATCAATACGCAGCAAATCAATATTCACTTGCAGTGGTGTATTCGCCAACAAGCGCATTAACTGAACTTCAGTTTCTATTTTATTTGGCATTAAATTCAGGATCGCAATCTCCAACGGGCGAATATCTTGACTCATAGCCCGGCTATCCGACATAACAAAGATGTTTTCTTCAGTTAACACCTTAAGCGCGGGTAACAGATCTGGAATTTTGATCGGCATGTCACTTGCTCCTGAACAACATTAATTAGTGACAAATTGTTGCTGGAAATCGCTAAATTGTCAAATTATTTACGTCTAGACGTCTAAACGTCCAATTTAAAAAAATTACTTCAAAAATAGTTCAAATAGGAAACAACCACCCCATATTACAAAACTGTCATACAAAAAATCACCTTTCCGTCTGCGTTTATCAGGCCAAAAAACTGAATAAAAACAATAACGGTAAGATAATTTTAGATTCATTTAACTAAAATGGTAGACAAAACCGTTTTACAGCATTACACTTTGTAAGAACAAATTGACTTACAACAATAGTTGAGTCTCATTGCACAAGCGTTCGGCACTTGATAGGTCGACCACTCAAACATAGAGAGTAATTAATATGTCTAAAAAAATAGCTTTAGTAACCGGTGCAACCGGTGGTATTGGTTTTGAAGTAGCTAAGCGTCTTGGTAAAGATGGTTACACTGTTGTATTAAACGGTATTGAAGATGATCAAGGTGCAGCGCGTGTTGCTGAATTAAAAGAATTAGGTATCGAAGCTGAATATTATGGTTTCGACGTGACTAGCGACGAAGCAGTCACAACTAACGTTAAAGCGATTGGCGACAAATACGGTAAATTAGACGTTGTTGTAAACAACGCTGGTGGTTTAGGTGGTCGTTCTTCAATTGAAGAAATGACAACTGAATTCTTCCGTTTTGTTATGGCATTAAACTTTGACAGCACTTTCTTCGTTTCTCGTGCTGCAATTCCATACTTGAAAAAGTCTGAAAATGCGTCAATCATCAACTACACCTCTAACGCTGCTTGGAATGCAGGCGGCCCAGGTGCTGGTATTTATGGTACTTCTAAAGCGGCAGTTAACTGCTTTACTCGTGCATTAGCGAAAGAGTTATCTCCTCAAGGTATTCGCGTAAACGCTGTATCTCCAGGTACTATCGACACACCTTTCCACGCACAAATTAAAGCAACTAAACCAGAAGTTTTCGCTTCTTGGAAAGACAGCATCTTATTAGGTCGTTTAGGCCAACCTGAAGAAGTTGCATCTGTAATTTCTTTCTTAGTAAGTGAAGATGCTTCGTTCATCACTGCTGAAACTGTACAAATTGGCGGTGGCCAAGCTTTAGGTATCTAAGCCGTATCCAATACGTTTGCCTGTATTGAGATCTAAAATCCCGGCACAGCTCAAGTTGTGTCGGGATTTTTATTTGCAGTAAGCCGGTCTAATTGAAATAATTCATTCAATCAAAAATTCTAGGCTGCAATTTGAAATCTTTTTGTTTAACAACTTTGGCTTTATCTGCCTTTGCTGGCAACTCAGTTTTATGTCGTCTTGCATTAGCTAATCAAACTATAGACGCCACCAGCTTTGCATTAATTCGCCTTTTGTCGGGTATCCTTGTTTTGTGGCTGTTGGTGACAATTAGCAAACAAAATAATCAATCCTTAACAAACCGAAAATTTAGCTGGTCCAGCTGGCTGCCTGCTATCAGTTTGTTTGTTTATGCGCTGAGTTTTTCTTTTGCTTATATTAACTTAGACACTGGCACTGGCGCGCTGATTTTGTTTGGTGCAGTGCAGATCAGCATGCTGGCATTTGCGTTATATTCAGGTGAATCACTGAGTAAATTGGCAATGTTAGGTTTTTTATTCGCGGTTTTAGGATTTATCTACCTCGTCGCCCCCAGCCTCTCTAGCCCATCGTTTAGTGGTTTTATATTAATGACTATATCCGGCCTGGCTTGGGCTGCCTATACCTTATTGGGCAAAGGCGCGAGCAATCCGCTTAAGGACACTTACATAAACTTTTTATATACATTACCGTTTATTTGTATAGCCGGATTCATCAGCTATCAAGTCAATCCTCAATTTGTAGATATCAGCATCAACGGCTTGCTACTGGCGATAGCTTCAGGGGCAATCACTTCCGCGGTTGGATATGCAATATGGTATGCAGCACTTAAGTATCTGACATCTTCCTCAGCCGCTGTTTTACAATTATTGGTGCCTGTATTAGCCGCCTTTGGAGGGATCGTATTTGCAGGCGAACTGCTGACAATACACTTTATCATAGCCTCTTTGATGATATTAGGTGGGATACTGCTAGTCTCATTAAAACCAGCTAAGTCTAAAATCGCATAAGTGTATCCAGTTGATGATTTTTTGTTACAATCCAAACCTCTGCTCAAGCACTGCAGCTTTTAGACATCATTCTGTAGAAAATATAAGGAAAAAATAATAATGAAATTAGTGAATACCCTAGCATTAAGCTTGCTAGTCAGCCTACCCGCCAGTGCCATCGATTTAGTCAATGTTAAAGAGTTACCAGCATGGGTACAAAAAGCAATAACAGAAGAAAAGCAAGTCACCAGTAGAAGCCAGCTTGAATTAAAGAAATTTAATGTTAACAGCCAAGTGATTGGCCAACTCAAGCTTGCCGACCAAGAAGAAAATAATTGGTTTTATTACACAATTGATATAGGTACAGATACCCCAATTGAATGTTATGTGTTTAGTGAATACGATGGCCCCGCAAACTCACTACATTCAATAATGGACAGCAGCTTTGCGGGTATAGAACAATTAAACAATAAGAAGCTTTCAGGTAAATTCAACTATGCAGTCGATGTCGGCATGGTCGACAACACGCCATATATTTCATTTGACAGCTTATACCTGTCAGGTGAAGGTGAGCAGAAAGTCCTTGGCATTCTAAAAGGTTTATCTGCAGAAACTGACGATTCTTTGCAAATTTGCTTGCACAACCAAATTGGCTATCGTCAAACCTTCTATAAGGTCTTTGAATCATTTGTACAAAGCTTTACTCAAAACAAAGCAGAGCCGCACTTTTTTGAGACTGTGTTCAAGATGTCGCTAAACGGCATTCCAATGGGCTTTGGCTCCGAAAGATATAGCCTAGATCAAGATGGAGATGTCTATATAGAAGCGAAAAGTTCGTTAATTGTTCCTGTTGATGCAAACAATGTTTCACGTTCAGATTCTAGCTCTCAAGCATGGAGTCAAACAGATGGTTCGTTAATAAACCAAGTTGAATATTCTGTTGAAAACAGCCAGCTAGCTTCAAATTTATCAATTCAATACCAAGAAGAAAAATGGCAAGTCGCTGGGGAGCTTCAGGGCAAAGCGGTTAATGTTGCGCTAGCATACAATGGCCAACTCCTATCAGATTATGGCACTTACCTTGAGTCTCACAACTTAATGAATTCAGAAGGCAAAACCAGCAGTTACAAAATGTGGGTAAATGAAGCCGACCCTACCACAGCTTTAGAGGTTTCACTTAATAAAATAAGTGATGATAAAAAAGCCAACTTAAAGGTAGATATGGGTCCGATATCTATGGATTTATTGGTGAATAAAGATGGGACCATAAAACGCGGAGTCATGGCGCAGGGTGCTTTCAAGTTAGATTTAACGCCTATCTATCACAAAGGTGAACCGACTCTAAAATGATCACCAAACTAACAACAGCCGTATTTGCAATATGCATTAGTGTGTATTGCAATACAGCATACGCGCAAAGCATACCATCTATTTCATCGGTCAAAACAACTTTAGCTGACGGACAAACATTGCCACTTGCCAATAAAATAGCCTTCGAGTGGCATGCCAACAATAGTCAAAAGGTGATTGAGCAATTTGAAGAACACGCCCATATTCAACTTAGCCAAATAGCTGATGGTAGATTAGAAATGTTTGTTAGTCAGTGGACTAACTCAGCTGGCGAATTTCTCCCTCGACACAAAGCAGATAGTTTTGTCATCGATATTTCAGAAAAAAGTACCCAAGCATTTGTAGCTGGTTTTAACTCTAAACACACTCAACCAATAGAATTGCATCAGCTCACGAGTTATGTAGCCAACTATATCGACAAACCAACATATATTCATGGGTTTAACTTTGCGTCAAAAGTTGCAAATCAACGCAGTGGTGACTGTACTGAATATGCCGTACTAACCACAGCACTCGCTCGGTCACTCGACTTGCCAGCCAGAGTAATGATCGGCATTGTAATAGTAGAAGAAACAGATAAAGTTCAAGCGTTTGGCCATGCTTGGGCTGAAATTTGGCAACAGGGTCATTGGCAAATAGCGGATGCTGCTTTGCTAAACTCAGCTGCGCAGCAACATTTCTATTTACCTACTGGCGAAATAACCAATGAAGGGCCAGGCTACGCAATGTCACTTTTCCGGTCGGTTACCCTGATGCCAAGCGAAATTTCGAATTTGCGCACTGTCAAAGTCACAACAACTGGCGCTGAAAAGCCGCGGCAAATAAGGTTTAGTCGCAGCTTTTAACGGCAGTGAAATTACAAAGTAACCTGCTGCTTAACTGAGCTCAGGTTACTTAACAATGACTTCAAGGCCGGTCGGCGTACCACTTTCAACAAACTGATGGACATTATTGGTTGGCGCCAATAGAGGTGTTCTCCCCCAAATATAACTCTGCTCTTGTACTATCGCATGATAAGCCTTATTCAACGCAACGGCTCTTTGTGGGCTAGGAAGCATCAAAACAGACAAATCATGCTGTAGTGCATCAAACATCTCAGATTTTGTTTGGCTTTTGTTGTCAAAGAACTTGTTATAAACCTCTTGGTTTGTTCTAAATTCATCACCCCAAGGGTTATTTTTTAGATAGGTCGCAAACTCTGGTCTACCATCGGCCATCTGCGGCTCAGCCGTACCTGCAATTGATTTTTCGTTCCAGTGATACCAGCCATTTTTAAATTCTTGGTTGTTCAACTTACGTGCGAATGAGAAGTTTAAATCGGTTGTGGCACTGATACCTGAATGGCAACCCATGCAAAATACTGTTTCTTCATAAGTTTGTGGACGCAAATCACCTTGTTTATCCTCAATAAAGGCTTGATACTTCCACCCTAACCCTGTGTATAAGCCTGTTTCGCTATCCCCTTTAAAGGTACGCAAACGATCAGGAAAGTCGTGTTTTTCTTTTATCTCACTTAATGCAGCATTTTGTAGTTGCGCATACGTGTTCCAACTAACCTTCTTGCTATAACGCACTTCTTTAATACGTGCCGACATTTGCACTTGTTGTTGCTCATTTAAATCTAGATAACGCACCGTATGCAAAAACTCGCTACCAACAGGAAACAGGCCAGCAGCCGCTTTAACTTTATCCTGCTGCTGTAACAAACCTGCTTTACCAACATAATACATGTACACATCTTGTTTTGGTGCCCACTTATAAGTGACTTGCTGAGCAATAGACAACTCGCCATTTTTATCTAAATCCACTTGATATTTTTGTTCGTCGGTCACTGGAATACTAATATCTTTTTCTTGAATGAGCGCTTCAACAATGGCTAAATTCAGCTGGTAAACGTGAATATCAAAGTTGCCTTGCGCATTTTGTTGAAACGCACTTGGCAGGCGAATCATCACGTCATCGGTCGCGCCATTGGTTGGCATAAATGCGCCAGGGAAAGGCGCATAAGCAAACACACGCCAGCCTGTGTATTCTCCATTGCTGGTTCTATCAAAACCATTTTGGTCAAAATTAAACATGACATCTGGGATAAAACCATCCCACTTACCATTGTTGTTTGCATCCCACTTTTTCGGAGGTGATTTAAGTTTCTTGGCTAAGACAATTTCGCCATCTTCAGAGAAATAATTAGATTCACGGACATAAGATAAAATAGCCTCATCCGTCAATGATTGGGTGTGTGCTGAAAAGTCTCGAAAAACGTTTTTCCAACGATTAGTTTGCAAATATTCTGCAGTAAAACCGTATTCTAACTGTAAGTCAGTGCCGTTAATATAATTCGGTCGTTTACCGTTTGCATGACACGCATAACAAGAGTTATAGCTGTTGCCCTGCTCATCTTGTGTCTTGGTATAACATTGGGCTGGTACGTAAGCCGCCTCGTTGTACATCACGTTGGTTCGAGTAAAGGTTTGTTTGCTAAGCGCTTGCTCTAGTTCTGATTGTTGGCCTGAGCAGCCAGCCAAACAGGCAAGGATCAGTAATACAAAAGTCTGTTGCTTGCTCATTATAAAATCCAATTATTCAATTATGCTTTTTTAGGCAATTTAACTGAGTAAATTTACGTATTTATGAAAAGGCATTTTTGAGTGGGGTAAAACAGTCAGGCCGTAAAAGCCAGCCTGACTGTAAAGAGGGCCTTAAAACTATTTATCCATTTCAACGTTAAAACGGAATGGGCCTACATAACCGATTTCAGATTCCATATCACTTTCACGCCCTTCTGGATGCTGAGCAACAGCGGTTAAGTAACCAAAACCATTGATGTCTTTGTACCAGAATGGTGAAGTTGTTTCTGCATCTAACGGAGCTGTGTAGATACGGGTTAATTTGCCTGAATCTAAATCATAAGACCAAATCATGTTATTAACATGTTTGCTGGTATCTTCACCAATAATCAAGGTATTTGAATCTTCTAAATAACTTACGTTATCTGGTGAAGCAATTGAGTTAACATCACAGCTATTGCCTGCGTATACGTCGCCATCAGCATAAGCAAACGGTACACCCGCGACTAAACCACGCATGTTTTTAGCAATATAATCAGAGCCAATGTTACTGTCAGGCATAACATCTAACTCATAAACAACACCACAAGCGTTAGCGTCTACACGAATGTGGTTGTAACCACCCGTTTCACGAGAGCTGCCATCTTCCATACCACGGCTCACTTCTGACATCGCTAGATATAATTTGCCATCTTTTGCGTTGTAAGTAATACCTTCTTCTTTACGAAACTCTGTCGTTGCCCCTTTGTATGCAGCAAAACGGCGTGTTTCTAAGCGTGATGCAATTTTTTCATCTGCAGCATCGACCACTGAATCTTGATTAATATCTTTTAACTTAACACACTCATGATATGCCGAAGTGCTGATTGAAGTATAACCAGTTGCACATTGGTCGTTTTCATCAGGGTCTACAAAATCAAATATGTCACTTAGGTGTGGTTTTTTCGCAACTTCTGCACGAATTTCCGCGTTGCTTGCATGGCCTAAGTTAACCCACTCTAAATCTGCTGTGCCATAGTTTTCTTTGGACTTTTGTACCCATTTAGCCGCGTATAAAGTGCCAGCTGACAAATCTTTTTCCTGGTCTGCAATAAACATGTAGAAGCCGCCGTTTGTACCATCATCCGATAAATAAACCGTGCGGTTATCTGGCATTACGTAAGCTAACTCGTGCGCAAAACGACCCATAGAGTAGTGTTTAGTATACTCAGCTTCGCTTTTATCATTAATTTCAACTTCAGGTGTCCAGCCATAGTAGTAAGGGTTCGACATAGTTAAATCACCTTTCCAGTAAGGCGCAACTGCGTCGTAGTAGAAATTACCCGTTTTACCATCATCTCCCACAGTTAAATCACCACTTGGCTCATACTCTTCAGAGCCTAAGTGCGACTGCCAAGGCGTAGTTTGACCAGCACAATGTACCCAACCGCCAAACTCATTTTTTTGGCTAACGTGCTGCAATGTGCCTTCAACTGGAGATAAATGACCATATTCATCTTGTGCTAACTCTTGAACATAAATAGAGCCAGCTTGACATTCAAATTGAGAGACCATGTACAGCTTGTCATTTTTTTGCAAAATACTGTTGAAGTCTAAACCTGAACCAACACCTGCATTAGTACCGTTACAAATGTAGTCACTGCCATCTTCAAAAGTGATTGGGTCATCCATATAGTCTTTAGACAAACCAAATTTTTCACCTGTTACTTGATCTTCATAAGCTGTTGCCATAATTTTGCGATAGCCAATTGATTGAATTTGGCCATTTACCACAACTTCACCAGAAGCTCGCACTTGTTGCTGTGCATCAAGTGATAAAGGTACTGAAATCTCAGCAAAAGATAACTCAGTTACTTCAGGTTGAGATGGCGCTGGCTCATCATCGTCGTCTGAACCAATTTCAATTGAACAGCCAGATAATACAGAAGCTGTTGCAGCAGCTAACAAGCTCATTTTAAAAAGGTTTTGTGTTTTCATTAGTAGTTCTCCGTGCAAAATAAATTATTGTTGTAAACGTCGGAATGCAGCGACCACAATCAGCAACAACCAAAACAGGTTATTTGCCGCGCCACCATCGATTTCGAAGTCGTCATCGTCGTCATTTTCTTCTTCATCTTCATATCCAGCGTCATTAACAACAGCAACATCTACCCACACTAATCTGTGGTCTGACGAGGCTGCTCTATCTTCAATAAGTGGATATAAATCTTGGTCTTCAGTTGGCCAAAAAACCGAGCCTTGCTGAACTTGTAAACCTGCTCGCGAAGGCAATACGTAGTCAGCACGCATTTTCCAAGAAGCAGTGTGGTAAGGTGCGAGTGGATTGGTGCTATCGTTCGCTGTACCACCATTTGAAGCAGGTGCAAATTCAGCATAGACAGCATCGTTTAGTAATAATTGGTCAATTGTTCCAGGATATGCATCACCTTCAACTGAAGCATTTAAATCACCAGCAATAACAAACCGCGCATCGCCAGTTAAACCACCAGTTTGTCCCATGTCGTCGTAGATATAATCTGCGCCTTGAACATAATCTGCCCAGAAACGAATTTCGTCATGATTGCGACGACCATTTCTGTCTTCATCCCCGTCAAATACTGGAGGCGTTGGATGGCTTGCTAAGATATGCACCAATTCGCCATTCACTTCTACTGGTACGTCCCAGTGCGATTTTGATGATAAACGAAATACATTGGTTTCATCTTGGCTGTACCAATCTTCACCAGTTGCCGGATCGACTGGCATTAGGTTATTTGGCATGTCTTTCCATAAGAATTTTTGGAAAGTTCTTACTTTGTCTTGCACAATTGGATAGCGCGAAAGTAGCACCATACCGTATTGACCTTCAAAACGACCATAACCAAATGCATCGTCTGCTGTTGCCAAGTTGCCGTCGTTGTTTAAGTCAAAACCAGAATCTATGCCTGTGTTTGAAGGAGCAACAAAGTAATATGGGTAGTCAATTGATTGTGCATTGTCTGATTGAGCAACATTTAAATATTGGCTGATAAACATATCAACACCACTATTTTCATCTGCGATATAATCAAACTCGTTAATCAAAACGACATCAGGCCTAACCAGTTGAATAATTTGTGCAATGTTTTTAATTTGTTGGTTATCACCAGCGGCCAATTCATCCGCTAATATTTGCGCACCATTTAACTCAATGTCAGTAGCTGCATAGTTTTCAGCTTCCATACTGGCGTTAAACGCAGCCACTCGCAAATGCTCGTCAGCCTGTTTAGCTTTAACAATGTAAGGGTTTGGCGCTTCAACAAACACCTCTTTAGTTAAAGTAATTTGCTGCGAGTCTGCATCTGTAATTACAACAGAAACGTTAAAATCACCGCCTTGATTATATTGATGAGTTGCGGTTTCACCCGTTGCTGTGGCTCCGTCACCAAAATCCCACTCATAGGTATAAGGTTCAGTGCCGCTATAGGCTGTCGCTTTAAACTCTGCATCCGCCGCTAATTTTAATTCTGTTTTAGCGGCAGTCATTGCTGCGACCATAGGTAAAGCAAGGTTATCTCCTGTTACATCCACCAAGACATCGTCGATGTACCAAGCACCATTGTCGCTATCAGCATCTGCACTTGTTTGATAATGAAATGCCAATGTTACGGTTTGACCAATATAAGCGGCTAAGTCGATATCACCAGAAGCAACAAAATCCGAACCACCTGAGCCCTGACCGTCCTGAGGTAAAGTCGCACTAAGTTCAGTCCAATTCGCATCTTCTGGTTTCATATCCGCTTGATAATCAGTCGACACTTTGACTGAAATATTAGTGCCATCAAAACGAACACGTGAAACAAACGACAAAGTAGCTGTGTTGATTCCAGTCGTTGAAAGATCAATTTGTGGAGAAAGCAACCAATCATTGCTGTCTTCATTGCCACCATAGCCGTTCATTGCAGCAGAACTGGTACCATTAAATGTATCGTTAAACCAGTTTTTATCACTTGCAGAACTATAAGTTGTAAATTGGCCATCTAAGCCGATGGTAAAATCTTCAAAAAAGATTGGTTGTGCCAGCAGAGAAGTCGAAAACATTCCCATTGCAGCCAAACCTAGGGTTAAATTGCGCAGTTTCATACCTGTCCTTATTTATTTGCCGTATTTTGGAGTAATGACAGGTCAGACAAGTTAAGGATAGTTAATGACCAATTGTTGAATGCAAAGTGACAATTTATAGACAGTAATATTTCAGTGGGGTCTGTTTATCTTTAGTTTTTAACAATAAAACTGCATAATAGCCGCCAATTAAGAAGTAAAAGTATTCCTGAAATGACCACTGCAGTTGCACATATTAAGCTGGCGGCGCTAGCTCATAATTTAAAGATCGCTCAACAAGCGGCAGCAAATTCCAAAGTTATCGCGGTATGCAAGGCAAATGGTTATGGGCATGGGTTGGTAGAAACGGCTACCGCGTTTAAAAATGCGGACTGTTTAGGTGTTGCACGTATTGAAGAAGCTTTACAACTTCGACAAGCTCATATCAGCCAACCTATCGTTTTACTTGAAGGCATTTTTTCAGCACAAGAATTAATTGACGCTGAGCAAAAGCAGTTGATTATTTGCATCCACCAACAATGGCAGTTAGATATAATCAAACAACACGCCAGTGGTAAAAAGCTGACGCTATGGTTGAAAGTAGACACGGGCATGACACGCTTAGGTTTTGCCGTTAACGAAATCCCAGCTATCATTGAACAAATAGCGCAAATGCCTCAAATCAACAAACAACTTTGTCTATTGAGTCATTTTGCCTGTGCCGATGAATTCAATCACCCATCCATCATCCAACAAATTCAAAACTTTGAATTTTGTAAAAAACAGGCCATTAAAACGGCGAATAACTTTGGCCTTGAACTCACCTTTTCTATGGCAAACTCAGCTGGCAGCTTAACCTTGCCTGACTGCCACTATGACTATATCAGACCCGGTATAATGCTTTACGGTGTATCCCCAATACCTAATAAAGTGGGCAAACATCATAATTTATTGCCAGTAATGCAACTAACCAGCAAGTTGATCTCAATTAAAGCTATCCCAGCTAGAACATCTGTCGGTTATGGCGCCACTTGGCAAAGCCATAAGCATACACACATCGGCGTTGTCGCAATTGGTTATGGTGATGGCTATCCACGGCATGCGAAAAATGGCACACCCGTTTGGATAAACGGCCGAGTTGTTCCCATTGTTGGTCGAGTATCTATGGATATGATCACAGTCGATTTAGGCGAAAACCCACAAGAAAAAATTGGCGATACGGTTGAGTTATGGGGTGATAATTTACCAATTGAACATGTAGCCGAGTATTCATCAACTATCGCTTACGAGCTACTGTGTCAAATTACCGCAAGAGTTGAGAAAAAATACTACAGTTCTGGTAACTAGTATTTGTTCAAAACTAAAGTTGGTCGAAATTTCCAGCCGGTTTTGCAGTGGTAAATTAGCGCTATAAATGGGTGCAACACGCCCATTTGAAGCATGATTTATAGAAATTCATTTGCTGAACAAAGCACTGTCAAAAAGTGCAATATAGTCGAGCTGGTTATCATTGTTTTTCGCAAAAGCGCTTTAAAGTCATCCATGACACGCTCCCACACGGTATCCCTACCGAGTGAAGTTTTGCGAAAATCAATCACAACCATCTCTTCAGAATGTTGTCGTTGTATGATTTGTGCACATAAAAAAGTCGTGCAGCAATAACATTATGAATAAGGTGGATGGGCATGTTTTGAACAAAACTTCATAAAATAGGGATATTTTA